>JAFTIM010000004.1 GCA_017456885.1 Paludibacteraceae bacterium | reverse complement strand
GTTGCTGTTGCTGCTGCTGATTTTCATTTTGCTGTTGTTGCTGATTCTCTTGCTCTTGCTCTTGCTCTTGTTGGTTTTGTTGCTGCTGTTGTTGCTGTTGCAAAAGAGTTTGAGCGTAGGCTAAATTGGTGCGGGTTTCGTCATCATTCGGGTTTGCTCTCAATGCTTGTTTGTAGGCGTCAATGCTTTCCTGTATTTTTTGCGCTTTCAACAAGGCATTGCCCATGTTGTGATACGAAGCGGCAAGTCTTTTTTTGTCGTTGGCATACGCGGTCGCATTTTGAAACTGCTGTGCAGCTTCGGGATATTTCTCTTGGCGATAAAGCGAGTTCCCCAAATTGAAAGTACCTTCAAACGATTTCTGGTTTTTCTCCAAACCTTTTCGGTACTCAATTTCCGATTCTACATATTTTTCATCTTCGTAGAATTTATTTCCTTTTCTTACATCTTTGCTTTCTTCTTGTGCCAAACTGCATATCGGCATCGTGCAAACAAAGATGAATATCATAAATGTCTTTATGTTGCAAACTGCTTTTGTCATGGTTTATTTCTTTTTGAAGATACCTTTTTCGAAGAAATTAAATTTGTTTAATTCCTTATTAACTCTGTTCAATAAATAAAATTCTATTAAAAGCAGGAAAAATGCTATCCAAGCAAAAATAAAGAACTTTTCGTCATATTCCGAATAAACTTTTGTTTCCAAATCGGATTTTGACATGCGGTTTATCTCTTTTTCAAGAGCCTTCCAAGCTACGTTTGAGTTGTCGGCACGAACATAGATGCCGCCTCCGGCTTCAGCTATTTGTCGGCACATTGTTTCATTAAGTTTTGAAACAACCACATTTCCTTCTTTGTCTTTTCTGAAAGACATGGTTCCGGGGATAGGAATTGGGGCTCCTTCGCTTTTCCCCATTCCTATCACATTGATGGAAATGCCTTTTTCTTGTGCAAGTTTTGCCGCTCCTACCGCATCGTCTTCATGATTTTCACCATCGGTAATCACAATTATCGTACGGGCAATTTTATTGTTTTCTTCTCCGAATGCATGTATTGCCATGTCGATGGCAGTACCGATAGCAGTACCCTGACGGGCTACCATGTTAGGTGAAATTGACGATAGAAACATTTTTGCCGAAATATAATCGGCGGTAATGGGTATTTGAGTAAAAGCGTCTCCCGCAAAAACAATCAATCCGATTTTGTCGTCCGACATATTGTCGATGAGCTTTGAAAGTATCATTTTCGAGTTCTCGAGTCGATTGGGCTGAACATCTTGAGCCAACATCGAGTTGGATACATCTAAAACAATCATGGCTTCGATACCTTGTTTTTTTACGGTAGATAATTTTGTACCGAATTGGGGACGTGCAAGCGCAAACACGATGAGTATCAATGCTGTCAGCATCAAATAAAATTTTATTTGAGGTCGCACATACGATACATTTGGCATCAAAGGTGCCAATAACTTTGGATTGCCAAAGCGTTGCAGATTTTTCCGCTGCTTTTTGTTTGCCCATATAAACAAGCCTAATAATATGGGTATTATCAGCAATAGATATAAATATTCGGGATTAGCAAATCGAAACATACGCGGCTATTTTTATGGTAATTTTCTAAGAATGGTGTTTTTTAACACAACCTCGCCTAACAGAGCTAAAAAAGCCACAAGTGCAAATGGTAAATAGATTTCGCTCTTTTTACTGTATTCTTGTACGCGAATTTTTGTTTTTTCCATCTCGTCTATTTCGGCATATATCTCTTTTAGTTTGTTGTTGTCGGTAGCTCTGAAATAACTTCCTCCCGTCATTGCGGCTATTTGTCGCAACATGTCCTCGTCGATATCTACTTGCATGTCCTGATAGCGAACACCCATTGGCGTTTGATAGGGGAATTTGGCGATCCCGCGAGTTCCTACACCGATAGTATATACCCGAATTCCGAATGTTTTGGCAATCTCGGCAGCGGTTAGCGGTGCTATATCACCTGCATTGTTCGAACCATCGGTCAGCAGTATCACGACTTTCGATTTCGCCATGCTGTCTTTTATTCTCCCCACCGAGTTGGCAAGTCCTAATCCGATGGCAGTGCCGTCTTCGATCATACCGTATTTTATGCCGTTAAAAAGATTGATAAGCACGGCATGGTCGGTAGTCAACGGACATTGAGTAAAACTTTCGCCGGCAAAAACAACTAATCCAATATTGTCATTCGGACGCCCGGCAATAAATTCGGCTGCTACGTTTTTTGCAGCTTCCAAACGATTGGGACGGAGGTCTTCGGCCAACATCGTTCCCGAAATGTCAAGTGCCATCATAATGTCAATGCCTTCGGTACTTTCGCTGCGGAAACTATTTGATAATTGGGGACGTGCAATTACTATAATCAGACAAGTCAATGCAATCATTCTGAACAAGAAAGGCAAATGCCGTAGTATGATGAATGATTTGCGTTGTGGAAGTTTCAGCGAACTAATGCTGGAAATTTGCAGACTTGCATCGGCCTGATACTGTTTAAAAATGTACCAAAAAATGACAGGTATCAGAAGAAGTAGTAAGTATAAATATTCAGGATTATTAAACTGCATAATTATTTTACATTTTCACTATGTTCATCTTGAGTGTTATCTGTAGGCACTTCTTTTGTTTCGTTTACAAAAGAGTAGGCGATTGATAAACTTTTCAGATAGTCGTCGGGCATTGGTTGCCATTTGGCGAATTTTACCAAATCCGATAAGTCCAATAACGTTTTTAACGACGATAATACTTCCCGCTTTATTTCAAGTGTTTTCAGCATTGTCAGAATTTCGTCGGATGTCGATTCCATGGCATTCAGGTTGTAACGTTTCCCGATATAGATACGAATGACCTCGGTTATTTCGGTGTAATAAAGTTTAGCCTCTCCTCGTTCCCAGCGTTTTTCGTTTTTGATGGCGTCAAGCATTTCCAATGCTTTTATATGAGCCGGAATTTCGGGTTCGTTGTTCTGTACAGGTTCGTTTTTCCTATTCAAAATATATTTCCTGACAATCCAATATATTGCGAATGCAACGAGTATCGCAATCAGAATATATAGCACAACCAACCAAAAACCTTTCCAATTGAATGGAGGATCGTAAATCGGCTTGATGTCGGCTATCTGAAATTGAGTTGTGTCAATGTCAACGGTAAAAACCTTTAACGAAAGAGGATTCGACTCTGTGGTATCGCCTTTTTCATTATAAAATTTAAACGAAGGAATATAGTATAGAGCCGTGTCAAAGGAGGTTATGATAAATTTATGCAACACCCGCATTTGCTCGTTATTCAAAAACGTAGTATCCGGTTTTTGTCGCTCTACCAATTCCAATCCGCCGACAATGGTGTCGGAAAACAATGGCAAATGTACTTTCTCATTTTTATCCTGTACTACTTCAAACGACAAACCTGCCTGTTCTCCTATGAAAAGGAACGAGGAGTCTATTTCTGCTGTTACCGTAAAGTTTTGAGCCTTTGCTCCTTGCAAAATAGAACCAAACAATAAGAATAAAACTAAAAGAATGCGATTCATAAGCAATTAACTCCTTAATTTAAATAATCTTATCAATGCTTTCACATAATCCTCCTCCGTATTGATGGAAACATTATCAATTCTTGATTTTTGAAAAATTTGCTGCAACATCAACTGTTTTTCTACCCAAGTGTCGCTATAAAGTTTGCGCAAACGATTGTCGTTGGTGTTTATCCAAATGCGTTCTTCGGTTTCGGCATCTTTTACCTTGATGAGTCCAACGGCCGGTAATTCGGTTTCGCGTTTGTCATAAATTTGAACGGCTACAATGTCATGTTTTCTGTTGGCAATGGTCAGTGCGTCGTCAAAATTTTTCTGATCCATGAAATCGGAAATCAAGAAAGCCGTAGAACGTTTTTTTATGACGTTAGTGAAATACGATAACGCTTCGGCAATGTCCGTTTTATTGCTTGAAGGCTTAAAATCAATCAGTTCCCGAATGATATAAAGAATGTGTTTACGACCTTTTTGCGGCGGAATAAATTTTTCTATTTTGTCGGAGAAAAAAATTACTCCGATTTTATCGTTGTTTTGAATTGCCGAAAAAGCAAGCGTGGCAGCTACTTCGGTCATAATGTTCCGTTTGAGGGAAACTCCTGTCCCGAAGTCCAAACTTCCAGAAACGTCGATGAGTAAAATAACCGTAAGTTCGCGTTCTTCTTCAAACACTTTGATGTAGGGACGATTGAAACGGGCAGTTACATTCCAATCTATACTGCGCACATCGTCGCCATATTGGTATTCGCGAACTTCGGAAAAGGTCATTCCCCGCCCCTTGAAAGCCGTGTGATACTCTCCTGCAAAAATATTGCGTGAGAGACCTCGCGTTTTTATTTCTATTTGCCGAACTTTTTTTAGTAATTCGCTTGTTTCCATTTATTTGAATCCTAAAAAATGAAATGTCAGTTTAGGGAACTTCTACAGCATTTAGTATTTCGCTGATGATTTCGGCCGATGTCATGTTGTTGGCCTCAGCCTCGTAACTCAATCCGATTCTATGACGCATTACATCTTGAGCTACGGCACGTACGTCTTCCGGTATTACATATCCGCGACGTTTAATAAAGGCGTAGGCTCTTGCTGCTAACGCAAGGTTGATAGAAGCACGTGGCGAACCTCCGAAAGCAATCATGTTTTTTAACTCCGACAAGCCATATTCTTCGGGGAAACGAGATGCAAATACGATGTCGAGAATGTAACGTTCTATTTTCTCGTCCATGTAAACCTCTTGTACAACTTTGCGTGCTTCCAAAATGTCTTCTACTTTAAGAATCGGTGCAACGCTTGGTCTTTCGCCACAAATATTTTGACGGATAATAAGTCGTTCTTCCTCTTTTTGAGGATAATTGATAACTACTTTCAGCATAAAACGATCGACTTGTGCTTCGGGCAATGGATATGTTCCTTCTTGCTCAATGGGATTCTGAGTGGCAAGCACCAAAAAAGGTTCGTCGAGCTTGAATGTCGATTCTCCAATGGTAACTTGACGTTCCTGCATGGCTTCGAGCAACGCACTTTGCACTTTGGCGGGAGCACGGTTAATTTCGTCTGCCAAAATGAAATTAGAGAAAATAGGTCCTTTTTTTATTTGGAATTCTTCTTTTTTCTGACTGTAAATCATTGTTCCAATGACATCGGCAGGCAACAAATCGGGTGTAAATTGTATTCGGCTGAAATTGGCATCTATCAACTGTGCTAATGTTTTTATAGCTAATGTTTTAGCCAATCCGGGAACACCCTCAAGCAGTACGTGCCCGTTTGATAAAAGACCGATCAATAACGACTCTACCAAATGTTTTTGACCTACAATCACCTTGTCCATACCCATGTTTAAGGCATCGACAAAAGCACTTTGTTTTTCAATGCGTTCGTTTAACGCTCTAAAATCAATAGTTTGCTCCATTATTTGTCTGTTTTTAGTTGTTTCAATTTTTGTTTTTTACAAATATAAGGCAGAATAATACATTAAAATAATGTTTTAACTTTTATTTAATGCTAATGAATGTAATTTAATATTTTTAATGTTGATAAATGAAGTTTTCGGTTTGCCGTTTTGTTAATATTTGCAGTGAGTACTCTTATTCCGAAAGGTAAATGTCATCGTTTTCTATCAAATCCTTTAATAATTTAACAATTTTATTTACAACCGAACGGCTGTATTTTTTACCTTTTTCGGCGGTCGCTTTGAGGGGATTTCCAATGCCTGTATCGGTGGTAACTTTAGCCCAATTGCGAGGTACCCATGCTATTTTTTCGTTTAAAGATTCAACGGCAAATGGTTTTGATTTGCCCTCTCCTGCATCCGATAAATTTACTAAATCGGGATAATAGTGCATCATGACAGATGTTTCCAATTCGCCGGCGTGATCGTCCTTTTCTTCAAAAAATCCGGCAGGAGGAACTATTGTGTACCATTCGGTCGTAGCAATCAAAAAGTCGGGATAATCGATGGAAAAGTCGCGAATCATACTTTTAAAATTGTTCCCTCCATGTCCATTGACAATGAGTAATTTGCGGATGCCTTGATGATATAAACTTGCTACAATATCACTTAAAATCGCTTTCTGGGTTTCAAAACGATAATGAATACAGAAAGGCAAATCGCGTTGTCCGGGATTTTGTGCACCGGCAGCGACGGGCGGTAAAACCATCACGTTGTGTGGTGTCTCTTTTTGTAATTGACCGACGGCATCTAATGCTATTGCTTGCGATAAAATACAATCGGTGAGATATGGTAAATGCAAGTTGTGTGGCTCGGTTGCACCCCAAGGCAAAATTGCGATGGAATAAAGCCGATTTTTTACCAATCCATAAGGCGTTATAGATAAATCGATACCAATGTTTTTTTGCGTCATAACTCTATTTTTACAATTAGTTTTCTTAATGCACCTTCTCCGATAACGGGTGCGTGGGCATCTTCAGGGAATACGATTAAAAATTCTCCGGGGTGAACTTCTATATAATTCGTAGCCGGTTCGTCGAAAAGAGCAAAGTCGTTTTCCGTATCAAATTCTTCTCGTGGTTGGTTTAAATCGGATAGTGATTTCCATCCGATAATTTCAGTTTTGTCAAGCGGAATGTGTATGTCAATGTACTTTTTATGAATCTCCAACGCTTGTTTTTCTCGCTTGATAAGATTTGTTTTTACATTATTGATAAAGAGTCGGTTGCCATCTAACTCGATTCGACCCGGCTCCCTCTCCAAAAGATGGTTGGATTTGATAAAATCGAATGCCGTTTTAAATAATGGATGCAACTGCTCGTAGCGAGCACTATCTGCCAACGATGCTAATATCATAACGTTTCGTTTTTTGCCAATTTTTCAAGTATTTGCCAACATTGGAATAGCCCGCGAGGAACATGGAAACAACCTTTCCATTTGCCGCCTTTCAGTGGTAAAAGCACCTCGCCTTGACGATTTAAATAGCCGTACCATTCAGGGTATTCTTTATCTACAAAATGCGTCCAAACATAGTCGTGTACGCGTTCAAACCAATCAAGACACTTTTTGTTGCCGGTGAGTTGGTAGCCTTTAATCATTGTAATCAACGTTTCGATATGCACCCACCATAGTTTCTGATCCCATTCGAGTTGTTGCGTTGGGTGTCCCAAACGGTCCATGAAATAGAAAATGCCTCCGAATTTTTTATCCCAGCCGTACTCAACTTCGTTGAGAGCAATTTCAACGGCTTTTTCTATCAGCTCTTTTCGCCTTAAACGTACGCCCAAATCCATAATAAACCACATCGCTTCGATGGCGTGTCCGGGATTTAGCAGGCGTCCGTCGAAGTTATCTTGCAGTTGTCCGTCAGTCCCGATATGTTCCACAATCAATCCTAATTCGGGACGATAGAATACGTCCATTACCTCGTGAATGCAAGTTTCGATTGTTTCTTTCAGAAATGCGGGTTCCAAAAGGGATTCTATTTCGAGGGCGACATTACAAAGAATCATAGGCAGGGCAAAACTTTTCATATTGCGAGTTCCTGCCACGGCTTTGTTCCATTTCCCTTTCGGGTTGGCTACTTTAGAGAGTACAATGTCAAAAGTCTTTTTTGCAATTTCGGCATATTCACTATTGCCTGTTGCGATGCTTAATTGCCCGAAAGCAATGACGGCAAACGTATATGAGAAAATGTTGTACGGCTCTACCAAAGGATTCCCTTCTCTGTCAAGTGAAAAGTACCAATTTAGATTTCCGTCGTGACCATATTTCTTCAAAAATTCTGCCCCCTGAACGGCACAATCAAGCCACTCCTGACGTTTTTCAACCTTGTTGTACAAAGTAGCGAACATCCAAACCTGCCTACCTTGTAGCCAAATAAATTTGTCGGTGTCGAATACCGATCCATCGCGTTCGAGGCATGTAAAATAACCTCCGAAGGCTTTGTCTTGTGATTTTTTGAGCCAAAAAGGCAAAACGCGGTCTAACAATTCGCTTTTGTATTGTGCCGCTAATTTCTGAAAGTCCATATTCTTATTTATTTAAATGTTTCCAAGTTAATCCTTTACAAGTTTTTTCGTTGCTAAATGCAAAACTTAATATAAATCCGACAACGACCGAAACCGTCATTCCAATACAACCGTATAACAGCAAGTTGACATTGGAGAAGTATTTAAATCCAAATACAGTGATAATGCCGCAAACAAATCCGATAAGTGCCGATTTTGCGCTGATGCGTGGGAAAAATATCCCCATTACGAACAGTCCACCCAACCCGCTTGACAGAAGTCCGAGTATTTCTTGAAAAAAATCGAGCAGCGAGTAAATGTCCCATGTCGCCATCAACAGTGCAATACCAATGCCGATAATGCCTGAAATGATGCAGGCATAACGAGCTACCAATAACATTTTGCGGTCGGAAGCGGTTTCGTGTCGGCGTTTGTAAAAGTCAACGGAAAAAGCCGTGGCTACAGAGTTGATGTTCGAAGATATAGTGGACATCGTTGCGGCAAAGACGGCCGCTATCAGCAATCCCGCCAATCCTGCAGGCAACTGACTCGTCATGAAAAACGGGAATATCGCATCGGTTTTTCTCATTGTGATATCCATTTGTGTAGGGTGCGTTTTGAAAAATGTGTAAAGACCTGTTCCTATGACGAAAAAGAGTATCGAAACGGCTACGCTCATTATTCCGTTCATCAGAATGCTGTGTTTTGCACTTTTCTCGTCTTTTGTGGTCAAATAGCGTTGAATGACGGTTTGGTCGGAAGTGTACGAAATCAGATTGTTGGCAATACCGCCTAAAATAACGACCCAGAAAGTCGCTTTTGTAAAATCAAAACTCCAATCGATAAGTTGCATTTTGTGGTCGGTAGTGGCAATTTCGATAAATCCGTTGAAGCCTCCTTTTGTAGAAAATATCAGGTAGCCTGCAGCCAGCAAAGCCCCTCCAACGAGTATAAAACCCTGAATCACGTCGCCCCAAACTACAGCTTCCACTCCACCCATTGTGCAATATACGATGGTTATAACACCCATTAAAATGATGCAGGTGTAGATGTTGATACCGGTTACTGCTGTCAATGCCAAAGAGGGTAGGTAAAGCACCAATGCCATTCGCGCAATCATAAAAATAATGAACAAAGCACTTGCCATTAGTCGTGTTGCCGCATTAAATCGAAGCTCCAAATATTCGTATGCGCTTGTTACGTTTAGTCGGCGAAAAAAAGGTAAGTAATATTTAATGACGGGAAAACTGACCAAAAGAATCGTAATCAGCATCGGATAGTAAGTCCAATTCGTGGCATAGGCTTTGGCAGGATAAGCCATGTAGGTAATAGCACTGAGCATGGTGGCATAAATGCTGATGCCTGCCGCCCACCACGGTATGCGTCCGCCTCCTTTGAAAAAATCGTTACCTCCACGCTCTTTTTTCATGAAATAAAAACCGAGTAACAGCATCGATAGCAGATAAGCAATCAAAATCGTCCAATTGAGCCATCCGAATTGTTGCTGACTGCCGATGGCGATGTCAATGGTTTCGTTTGAACGAATGCCGGGTTTGCTTTCACCTCCAACCAATAATAAATGATTTTCGTAAGCAATGAGTGTGGCACCTGCTTTTGCAAAGCAACTATCTTGCGTTGTGTAAGCCCATGTGTCGGTTATGGTGTTGTAGATAAGCAATTCGTTGTTAAAACGATACCACGAGGCAGGGTGATTGAGGTATGCAGCATCTTCGGCATTTAATGTTTTGAGCAGGCTGTCATTGTCGTTGAGTTCTTTTTTAACAAACGGACGGTTGATGGCGTTTTCAAAAATAGAGCGATTAACGCCACCGATACAGACAATGTGTGAGTTGCCTACTATTGCTGCAACACTGCCGATTGCGGCATTAGACCCGAAAGCGTTTGGCGTTATCTCGGATGTGGTTTCCCATCTGTTTTCTTTGGGATAGAAAACAAGTCCGTCGGAGTGGATAAAACACCGATTGTTGTCGGCAATAGGCGAAAATCCGCCTATCAAATAAAAACAATATCCGTTGGAGTTGTTTTGTACGGCAGCAGAGGGTTGTATTCTTGCACGACCAGGAAAGTCGGGAAGGCGTTCCCAATCTTTCTTGTGCATTAAATCGGTAAGTTTTATTCTGAATGCAGCACAAGAACTTTCCCCGTTAGATTGACCTCCAGCTATGTAAATATAACCATCGCCGTAGGCTCCTGCCATATTGTCCAATGGTATTGGCAGCGGAGTCAGTGTCTTGACTTCGGTTTCCCCGTTTTTGTAGCATAACAACAATACCGATGCGGCACTTTCGTGTCCATCAGTGCCTCCGATGCAAATAACACCTTCGGGAGTGGTAAAGCTTACTCCATAAGCCGAAGGAGCGGGTAGTGTGCCGGAGCATTTCCATTCCGATTTTTCTGAAAGTGGGTTTTCGAGAACAAAAATATTGTTGTAAAAAACTTTCTCCCCACCTTTGGCTGCTGGTGTGTCCGGAAAGTTACAACCGCCTGCCACTATCAGAGCATCGCCCGAAATGCCTGCGAAATGCCCTGAGACGCCTTCCGTGGCGCATACGTTCAAGGCTTTAAGTTGTTTTCTCAGGAAAGAGTTGTAACTACCATCTTCAGCTTTTGCAGGGAGAAGGAGTAGAATGCAAGTCAGTGAGAAAAATGTCTTTTTCATCAATTATTTGTTGCAACGTTCAAAGAAATTGATGGCTTCCAATTCGGCTTTCATTGCCAATTCCTCTTCGTCTGTCAAATTCTGAAACGGAGTGCGATTTTTACCCAAGTCAAGTCCGATGAGTTTCATAATGCGTTTGCCACCTACGATATTTCCTCTGTAATGACAAATAACGTTGATGACTTCTTGGGCAAAATTTTGCAATTCGCGAGCCCGTTCTAAATCGCCGTTATTCCATGCTTCAATGATTTGGGTCAATACACGTCCGTTGTAGTTGGTGGTCCCGCCGATGCCGCCTTTGGCACCGCCCATTGCCAACGAAGGCAGTATCGTTTCGTCTTGCCCATGAAGCATATCGAATTTGCCATTACCGTATAGTCGGCATTGATTGTATTCGTAAATGCTTTCAAACGTGTATTTGATGCCTGCAAAGTTGGGAATTCTACCATCAACTGCTTCCAAAAATTTTACCATTGGCAGATAGGCATTGTTGAATGCGGGTATGTGATAAAAGTAAAAAGGCAGATTGGGTGCTCCGGCTGCAATCTCCTCACAATATTTTACCAATTCTTCTATACGATTGATTTTGGGGAAAGGAGGAGCCATGGCACCTATACCCCAAGCTCCGATTTTTTGTGCGTGTTCGGCAAGTTTTCTACTGCTGCGTACACAACAACTACCCACATGTACGATTACTTTAAAATCCTTAGGAGCGGCTTTTATCCATGCTTCGGCAAGCTGAATGCGTTCCTCGTCTGTGAGCATATAACCTTCGCCCGAAGATCCGTTGATAAATACGCCTTTCAGCCCGTTACGTTGCAATAGTGCAGCATATTCGGGTATCGGTTTTAAATTTATATCACCATTCTTGTCAAATGGCGTGAATGGTGCATCGATGAGTCCTATTATTTTTTCCATATAATTATTGTTTGATGTTACAAAGGTACTGTTTTTTTATGGGCGCAAACTCCTTTTTCTTACCTTTGTTGAAAATTGATTATATGAATTTTAAAGAAAAATTATTGCAGGTAAAAGCTTTTGCTTTTGATGTCGATGGGGTGTTGTCGGGAGGAATGATTCCGCTCTATCCGAATGGAGAGCCGATGCGAATGATAAATATAAAAGACGGGTATGCACTTCATCAGGCGGTGCAGAAAGGTTACCCTGTTGCAATCATTACAGGAGGGAATACCGAGGCTGTGCGTGCTCGGTTTCGCGGACTTGGCGTGCAACATATCTATATGGGTTCACATTATAAAACCGATGATTTTAGCGATTTTCTTTCGAAATGCAATTTGACAGCAGACCAAGTGTTGTTTATGGGGGACGATATACCCGACTACGAGGTGATGCGCAGCGTAGGAGTTGCGGCTTGCCCTGCCGATGCGGCTCCCGAAATAAAAGCCATTGCCCACTATGTGTCGGCATGTAAGGGTGGCGAGGGCTGCGGTCGCGATGTGATAGAGCAGGTTCTGAAAGTACAAGGTAAGTGGATGAATGACCGAGCCTCTTTCGGTTGGTAAATATTTTTTCTTTTTTCTTTTGTTGCTTTCCGATTTTGTTTATCTTTGCAACCGTTTTTCGGAACAAATGATTCGCTAGCTCAGCTGGTAGAGCACATCCCTTTTAAGGATGGGGTCTTGGGTTCGAGCCCCAAGCGAATCACTTTTTTATTGGAAAGTTGCCAGAGAGGTCGATCGGGCCGCACTCGAAATGCGGTGAGCGGGTAACTGCTCCGGGGGTTCGAATCCCTCACTTTCCGCTTAAAAGAGGCATTTAAAGTCTCTTTTTTTGTTGTCGTCAATTACTTACCACTTAGGTGTAATCCCCACAAAAAATTCGAAATTGATGCCCGGCATGGGGCGAGAGAGTACGGAAAGGTATTCTTCGTTGAAAAGATTGTTGATGGCAGCTTTGAGCGAAAGGTCTGTCCATTGAAAAGTGAGTAGTGTTTCGATGGATAAATTGCTCATAAAGTAGGGTGGTAGCTTGCCCGAGAGCGTGAGATCGTTGCTTGACATGGTAAAACGCTCGCTGTAGTAGCACCATTTGTAGGTCAGAGCCCATTTTCGCCAAGCCAATCGACCGCTGATGGTCGAAGAAAATTCGGGAACGTAGGGTAGTTGTTTCCCTACCGATTGGTCGGCAGCGGAGCGAGGCTCGCCTTGATTGATAGATGGCGTCCACGAAAAAGTGCCGTTGAAACCTAATTGCCAGTCTTTCGGAAACTGCAAATGCAAGTCGGTTTGTAACTCAACTCCGTAGGCATGAACGTCTTTGACGTTGTCGGGCGAGAAAAAACCTTTTGTGGTGGGCAGCCATATAATCCAATCTTTGACGTAGGAGTCGAACCAAGTGGCAGAACCTGACAATGAATATACGTTTTTCTTGCCAACGGCAAACGATAGCCCTGCATCGTAACTCCATCCGCTCTCTTTTTTCAGGTCGGGATTGCCTCCGGGTAAAAAATAGAGGTCGTTGAGCGAGGGAAATCGAACATTGCGAGAGAAGGAGGCTTTAGCCATAAGATTTCCCTTTTTCGACAAAACGCCGTCGATAAAGAAGGCGGGAATCACGGGCGACCAATCCTTGCCAAACATCTCTTCGCGAACGACAGCCGATAAGCCTATACGGTCTATCGGACGCCATTTGACCGATAGGTTGCCCGAAAGCTCAATGCGTGCTTTTTTATAACCGACAATCCCTTTATCGGCATTTTGTAAAATAATGTTTTTGTCGCGACTTTCCACAAAATGCTGATGGGCAGCAATGTTGGCCGAAAAGAGCCACTTTTTGCCGAGATAGTACTCTGCATCAACTTGCCCGTAAGCCGTGTGAATGATATTGCGGGAACATGTCATTTGTGCCATAACTCCGTTTCCGATGTCGCGCGTATAGTCGTAAGCCATCCATGTGTAAACATAACCTGCTTTGGCGGCTATTTTCCAAGTATCGGCCAAATGGTCGTAAGAGAAAATTCCTCTGAAGGTTTGCTCCCGTTGCCGATTGTCAAATTCGGTGTTGTCGCCGTAATCTACTGTCAGCATCGGCAATTCACGATTGGAATTGATGTACCAAGCGTTCAATCCAAAGCGGTCGCCTTTGCCTGTGTTGTAGTAAACCTCTTGCAATAAGTGCCAATCGGTGAACGAGCCACTTTTATTTCGTTCGATAGGGTAATATTGCTCGACAATGTTCATATCATCATCGTACACATTGACTTTTTTGTCGTGGTTGCGGTACTTATAGTCGTTTTTTGAAGTGGATAAAACAACCCTTGTCGATGTTTGCCAATGCCGGTTGCCGTAGGTTAATCGTAGAAAGTCGTCAGCCGTTTTGAATGACCCGATACCTTGAACAAATTGTAATCCGAATCCGTTGCTTTGTGCAGGTGTTGTGCCGAGTTTGACAGCTCCGCCAAGTCCGCCGCCAGTTTCGTTCACCGACGAGGTGCCGTGCAAAAGCGACGCATTGTCGATAAAGTATGACGGAATCATCGAAAAATCGGTCATGCCAAGCATGGGGTTGTTTATTCGCATGCCGTTCCAGGTTACTTGCGTATGCGAAGCCGATGTGCCACGAAAAGCCACTGTCGAAAGTGTGGCTCGTCCATAATTTTTGACGAAAATAGGAGAATTGAAAGTCAGTACGTCGGCCATCGAAAGGGCAATGTTCTCTTTTAGAGTTACCGAATCGAGTTTTGTCTGTTGAATGCCGATTTCTTTCATTGGACGATTGCCGTAAACAACGACTTCGGGAATGGTGAGGCTTTTTTGAACCATTCGGACAGAATCATTTTGTGCATGTGCTGTTGATAAAAACAGAAGAGAGGCAAACAAGTATGTCAGGCGGCATTTATTCATTTCCAACAAAAGGCTCCGGGGGTAATTCCTACATAAAATTCATCGATGAGTTGCCCCACTTTTGAGTAATGGTAGATTTTCCCTTGTTGGTTGTAGTCGATGGCATCGGCTACATATACATCGCCTGTGTGCGGGCAAATTGTCAGCCCATAGTAGATGGTGCCTTTATTTTCCAAAAAAGACTTTGCGGGTAAATTTTCATCGGTAACGTTCATTGCCCAAACATCGTTGTTGAGCCAGTAGATTTTGTCTTTAGAGGTGTTTGTCTGCAGTTCGGAGGGCGTTTCGTTAGCCGAAAATTTGAATTGTTTTTCGATTGTAAACGTCTCTGCGTCGATGCGGTAAAGCGATGGCGCTTCGTATCCGTAAGGCGAACCGTCGTAACCGCCGTCGGTGAGTGTCCACAATTTGTTGTTACAGTCTAAAACAAGTGATGTGGGTTGAATGCCAACCGTGAGTTCGTCTACTACTTTGTCGGTTTCGGTATCTATTTTGAGTATGCGGTTTTGATACGACCAACAATTTACAAAAACGTACTTTCCGTATTGTACCATCTGTTCGGTTGAGCCGCTTTCCATTGTCATATTCGGACAAACGATGTGTCCGACGATTTTGTAACGTTTAGGGTTTACAATAAAAATTCTGTTGTCCCAAAGTTGCGTAACATAGGCTTTTTCGTCGGATACGAAATGAATGTAGCGAGGCGAAGTGAGGTTGGTGATGCGCCCTATTTCTTTAAATGTCTGTGTGTCGATGGCAAAAACCACGTGCGAGTTATTGACGACAATCCAACCCGTGTTGTTGTGAATGGTCATCGACTGTGCCACATCGCCGAGTTTCATGGCGTTCGCCCGATAAAATACCTCGTTTTCAACGGTTTTTGTCGTTGGGTTGTAATACGAAAGAGAGGCATTCCCGTATTGGAAATTGCCTTCGTTGGTGATAAAAAGTCCTTCTCCCTTGTTGTCAAAAATCTCCTCCAAACCATATTCCCATTTCATACACCCGCCCAAGAGCGTAGAAAACAGAAATATGGTAAGCATTGATTTAATTTTATATGGCATAATAGGTTGCTGTTTTTAGAGGAGAGAACCTGTTTTTATTCTTGTTTCATACTATAATCATAAAATCCGATAACTTCGGTGGATAATTCTCCTATCCAACCGCTTTTGGCATTTACAGCCGTTTGTACTTTAACGAAGTCGATAAACTCCAACTCAACCGGTTCGCCCGACGAGTCGATGGCATTGGAGATGTCGAAACGGTTGGTACGGCTATTGTCTGTGGCGGTGCGGTCTGTTGGACTGAAATTGTCGGCATAGCCCCAGTCGTATTCCTCCTGTATCCAATTCGTGCCGTTGCCCGATACGTCGTGGTTACGTGCTTCGAGGCAGGTTCCCCGCAACGTATAGGCATCTTCCGAAATCCACGCAGGGTAGTAGTAGTCCTGATTGTGATAGGACTGCAGATAGTCGATTTCTCCTTGGTTGCCTTCGCTGTCAGACCATTGTACGGACATTTGAGGCTCCGCAGGACGGTGGTAAGTCACGGAATAGTTCTGTTTTGTCGAAGTTTTCCCCGTTTCTGAGCCTTTAAGTTCGTACCAACTGTCGTTGGGCAGCCCATCGCTGTTTTCGTCTTGCATTACCCATACGATGCCGGGTTCCGAAGAACCGGAGTAAGAATTTCCGACAACGGCAAAGTCGTAATCCTCGCGATTGTCGATACTATGGTCGAATCCCACCACAATATAACCTCCGAAACCTCCAAGCGAAACAAATGTATTTGCTTGCAATCGTTTTTCGGCATAAGCGGCAGCGGCTTGGGGAGTTGTTTGTGTACCATCAAATCCTCCGATTTTTGTGTCGTTGATAAACTGCCCGGGAGCAGGAGTGTACTCATACACTTTATTACAATCGGCGCACGAGGACTCCGTTTTTGCTCTGTAATTCGGCAGTTTGCTCAACGGGTTGTCGATGGTAATCTCTTCGTCGATGTTGCACGCACAAACGGCAACCAAAACGACCGCAAACCACAGTATTTTTTTTCTCATCATAAATTAGAATTCAAGTTCCTTATCAAAGCGAACTTTTACGTTGTCGAAAGCAAAGTATTGAGGTTGATTGAGGTAACCATAACTCATATCGTTGGATTCCATGGTCAAGACAACTTTGTCCACTTTGCCAAGAGCGAGAAGAGAAACTTCGGTCCACGTCTCAACAAAATTGCCATCACGAACCAAATCGAATTTTACAACATTTTCAGAGGCAACATCATTGTTATAACCTGTAAAAACAATTGAAAGATAATCGCCTTTTCCCGTTAAAGCTTTTGCAAACGCATTTCCGTTTTTAGAAACATTGAGTTGGTAAATAGTTGGAGAAATTGATAGCGATTCAATCTCGTGAATGCCATCGGCAAACGAAAATTCAGCCGTACAATAAGTTACAGCAAAATTATTACTGCCATTTGAAGATGGAACAGATAACTGATGATCGGCATCGCCATTAGATAAATTATTATCAATATAGTTTGAAATAGCGATTCCTCCTCCCCAAAATTTGTTATCATTCCAACTGTTTGTGAAAGTTGATATTATTTCAGTATTGTTTTCGTCGTGCCAACCATAAAGAGGTGCTGCGCCGTCTGTAGGGTAGAGCAGAGTACCGTTGTACTGTTGTTCATCAATCAGTGAGGACCATGTTTCATCGCCGGTATTAAAGTTTACAATGCCTTTCGCATCTGCGTCTTCAAAGGTGAGTGTGCGAAGTTCGTAAGCGAGTTGGGGCGTTTCCGGTTGGGGCGTTTCCGGTTCCGGCGTCGGATTCTCCGGTACTATGTTTGTAGGATCATCCGGTTCGTCTTTTTCTTTACAAGAAACAAACATCATTGTACTTGCTACGCAAAGTAGCATTACCCAAGTTTTGAAATTTAGTGTTTTCATACTTTTAAAAAATTAAATGGTTTAACTATTATTATAAATTCACATAAAAAAAGTCGTATCCTGCAACCTTTTTCGCAAGAAACGACAAATCATATCATTTCAAATAAACGTTAGAATATTGGCTTTTCTTTCAAACGTTTGAGTCTTGCCTATTAGGCTATCGACAAAGAAATGTACTGATTTTGTACCGTTATCCTGCGGGTTAAAAAATCAAATGTTGCAAAAGGTAGGTTTTCTGACTTGTCCCGTTTGTTACGCCTTCCCAGTGTAAACCAGTGGCAGAGAGTGTAATAAACTTATGTAAGGACTTACAGCAACAGGTATTGTTTCGGATTTGCACCGAATTCCCTTTTCACCCTTCGTGAAGTTCTATCCGTAAGGGCTCCTTTTGCGTGGGCAAAGGTAGTCGTTTTTTTTTGTTGTGCAATTACATTTGCTCATTTTTTTTACACTAAAAAATTGAAACTCTATTGCAGCGTTTCGATGGCCTTTTGCAGCCATTTGTCGTTGCGCAAACCATAGCGAATGGTGCCTTTTTGATAGTAGTAGCGTTTGATGATTTCGTAGTTCAGCAAATCGACAATGTCTTTTTTGAAAAACAGAAGGTCTTTGTCTATATTCGGTTTGAGTTTGGCTCGTAGGGCGTTGATTTCGTCTTGCACTTGTTCACCATATCCTTCAAACTCGACCATCTGCTCCAATTCGGAAAGTATTTTTTCGCTTTGCAGGTTGTATTTAGGATTCTTTTCGCGTACAAAATTCATAAAAAGCTCGTATTCTTTATCCGAAATGGAAAATGTTTCGGGAGTGTCTATTTGCTTGTATTTTCTTGCAAAAATCGTTGCGTAGTCGAAAATGATGTTTTGCATATAGAGGTAATAAGCAACGTTGACAGATTGTTTTTCTTCCGCAAAAACCGTATCGGGCAGAATACCACCTCCATCTCGCACGGTGCGTCCGAGGCGTGTCGTGAAGGCGTGAGTCAGGCTGTCGGGTATGCGTCCCACGCTACCGTCGTCGTTGCGGTTGGCATAGTCGATGGCTTGCACGCACCGACCGCTTGGCGTGTAGTATTTTGCAGTGGTAACTTTCAGAAATCCCTTGTATTTTATCGGACGAATGTTTTGCACCAAACCTTTCCCGAAAGTACGTTCGCCAAGAATCACGGCACGGTCTAAATCCTGAAAAGCCCCCGAAAGAATTTCGGAAGCCGACGCCGACGATCGGTCGACCAAAATGGCCAAAGGCAGCTCGGCAGCAATGGGCTCTCTGCTTGTTTTATGAGAAAATTGTTTTTCGCTGTTTCGTCCTTTTATCGATACTATTTCGGTGCCTTTCGGTACGAAAAGTCCGGCTATTTTTACCACTTCATCGACCAAACCGCCTCCGTTTCCCCGCAAATCGATAACGAGACTTTTGATGCGCTTCTTTTCGATTAAGGTTGTTAAAGCCGCCTTAAATTCGCTGTAAGCCTTGTCGTTAAATTCCGAAAGAAGAATGTAACCGATGCTGTCGGCAAAAACGGTGTAATAACTGACGGGGTGAAATTGAATGTTTTCGCGGACGAGTGTTTTCTTCAGGTTTTTTTTCTCGCCTTGTCGTTTTATCTCTATCTCGAACGAGGTGCCCGGAGCTCCTTTGAGCATGGCACTGATGTCGGCAGTCGATTTTTTTTCTACGTTTTTGCCATCGATAGCCACAATGACATCGCCACAACGCAAATCGGCTTTTTGGGCGGGAAACCCCTCGTAAGGTTCTGAAATAACCACGTTGTTGCCATGCTGCATAATGACAGAACCGATGCCGCCGTATTCTCCCGAAGTCATACGTTTCAGTTCGTCATTTTGTTGTTCGGGAATGTAAACGGTATAGGGGTCTAACACCGAAAGCATCGCATTGATGGCTTTTTCGGTCAATTTCTTATTGTCGATGCTATCTACATAAAAAAGTTGCAACTCTTGCATGACAGAGTTGTAGATGTCGGCATTTTTCGATATTTCGAAAGAGTTGTCGGAAGCTGTTGCTGCAAGAGAGTAACAAAGGAGTGCGAGAACAAGATTTCTTTTTATGTTCATGGATTAAGCAATATTTCGTTCTTTTTTGATTGTTTCGTAGGCTTTCTGAATTTCCTTGAATTTTTCTTCCGCCTGTTTTTTTATCTCTTCGCCGAGGGTGTTTACTTTGTCGGGATGGAACTTCATGGCCATTTTTCGATAGGCTTTTTTCACCTCCTCGTCTGGGGCATTTTTTTCGACACCAAGCACTTTATACGCCCAATCGCTGTTTGTTTCCGTTTTGAAAAACATGGCTTTAATCGACTCGAAGTCGTTGGCAGTGATGAGGTATTGTGCTGCCGTTTGAATGGTGTTCAACTCGTTTGCGGAGATGACCTTGTCGGCGGCACTAATCATAAAAAGCAGATGTATCAACTCTATTCGTTGCGAGTAGTTGAAGTGGCTGCTTGCTTGTTGTGCTATGGCGGCGGTGCTATAGTCTTGTTTTAAAATTTCTTTTAGCAATTGCAAGGCTTCCAAAGCGCCTTGTTCGCCAAATGTTTCTACCAAAAAGTGTTTTACGACGTTTAACTCCGATTTTTTTACCTCACCGTCTGCTTTCATAACGTTGGCAAACAACATCAGCAGCACGATACGAAAATCGCCTTGAACGCTTGCCTTTTGCGAGTTGGGACGAAGCTCTTGAACATTTGGCACTATCGACGCCAACACGACACCGACTACGGCTCCGATAGGTCCTCCGAGTACAAATCCTAAACCTCCTGCAAAAAGATATTTTCCTAATGCCATATTTATTTTTTATTTACTGCGAAAATAGTGCGTTTTTATATAAAAAAAGCCTTTTTAAACGTTATAAATCTTTAATTAAAACCGAATTTAAACTTTCGGAATAATCTTTTTGAATTTCGATAAGTTTCTCCCAAATTCCATTGGACGATTCGTCAACTTTTAGCTTAAAGTTCTCGTTTCCAAGAGTTTCAATTCGTTTGATAAGCAAAGCCAATGTGATTTTGTGTGTATCCAAAGCAGGGACATAGGTTTTTATGTTCGATTGCTCAATGTAGGTTTCTCGTACGATTCCGGCTTCGGTGAGCAGCCACAAAATGTCTTGCGTCAATTTTATTGGAATGTTGTATTTGTTGGCAATATCTTGATCGGATACAGGCAATTCGTTGTCGTTGAAACGGAGAATAATCTCTTTTAAAACGATAATTGTTGTATAATCTTTGTAACGTCGGCTGATGTTTTTCGTTTCTTTCTCGAAATTGTGAAAAGCAATATTCTGACTTACATAACTCAGTTTTGCACCGTAAAGCACTATTACCCACGATATTTGCAACCAAAACAATAACAACGGCAGAAAAGCGAAACTACCGTAAACAGCATTATATTTTGTCAAATTTATCTGTCCGTTGATGTATAGATATTGGAAGGTTTGAAACAATGTTCCCGTAACAATTCCCGCAAAAAGAGCGTGAATGAATTTTACTTTCGTATTCGGAATAATGATAAAAACAAAAGTGAACAACAGCCAATAAACAAAAAACGGTAACAAAGTAATCAGTATTTTGTATAGCCCCGACAAAAAATGATTCTCCGTTTTTTGAGTCATGTATTCGATGTAAGGGTCGATCATGTTTGAAAGGCTTGTGGCTATTACAATCAGTACGGGTACAAGCAACATAAGCGAAAAATAGGTCGTAAATTGCCGAATGATGGAGCGCGATTTTTGTACGTTCCACACGTTGTTGAAGTTGTTTTCTATTTGTCGGAACATACTCATTACCGACCATAAAAGCAGTGCAATGCCTATACCTACAAACAATCCGCCGTGTGCTTGTTCAAGATAGTTTGAAACGAAATTCATGACATAGGGTAGTACATCTTGATTGGAAGAAAACAACCCCAATACGAATTTTTCGATTGAGTTTTGAACGCCAAACCCTTTGCCGATGGCAATGATAAGCGCTAATGTCGGCACAATGGCTAACAGCGTGTAATAGGTCAGTCCGGCGGCTTTCATCATAAGATTGTCTTCAAAGAAACCTCTGAACGAAAGAATGAGTTTTTTGAGCAAAAGTATTGAAACGCGTTTCGATTTTGTCAATTCGTTTTCCGTAACTCTCCAAATGTCGATGGTAAGAAAATGCCAGATGCTTAAGACATTGTCTTTTAGTGATTTGCTCTTCATGATTTAATTTTTTTCAAAGTTATAACAAAAACATTTTTGTTTGTAGATATGTTGAACAAAAAGAATCCACTCTTGGCAATGATGCAGCCGAATGGATTCTTTTTTTGAAAACGATATTTGAATTACAATGCCGCCAAATTCATGCTGTTGACAATGTTTTTCCCCTCCGTGGTATAAGCAAACTCAATGTTGTTTTTGTAAGTTTCTACCACTCTTCCGCGTACAACTTTCATCGAACTGTTGAGGAAATGGTTCTGTTCCGTCCAAGGTTCGGGCAAAACGCATACGGCAGCCGGAAGCCAACGTTCGGGGAAAGCTCCGTATAGGCGTCCTCCTTTGCGATAACAGTTTACTTCGCGTTGCAGTTTTTCGAGCATTAACTCTTTCGCCTCCTTTGTGTCCGGTTCGAGTTCGTGTCTTTTTGCGTATGCGTAAAGAGCCTCTTTGTTTGGCGTAATGAGGGCGATGGTATATGGGTCTTGGTTGTTGTGAAGAATTACGCCGTCGATGTATTTTGAGTTTTCCACGAGGTTCTCTTCAATCTCTTCGGGAGAGTATTTTTCGCCGTCGGCAGCAATAAGAAGCGATTTGAAGCGTCCGACAACATAAAGCATCTCTTCGTTGAGCATATATCCCATATCGCCGGTGTGAAGCCATCCGTTGATAATGGTGTCGGCCGTCGATTTCGGATTTTTCCAATATCCTGCCATCACATTTTCGCCTTTTATGCAAATTTCGCCTTTTGAACCGAAAGGCTGTTCGATGCCGTCGGCGTCAAGAATCTTGATTTCCATTGGCGAAACGACCTTACCCGACGAACCGAAAATGTGTTTTTCCGGCGAATTGGCCGAGATAATTGGGGTAGCCTCCGAGAGGCCGTATCCTTGATACATTGGAATGCCTATGGCATAGTAGTAACGTTGGAGGTCGATGTCGAGAAGGGCGCCGCCACCAACGAAAAATTTCATTTGCCCGCCAAGTCCTTCACGCACTTTTTTGAATAAAATCTTATCGAACAACAACATTAGCGGTTTTCGGAAAATATCGACAAACTCGGTGCCTTTGTTGTAACCCTCTTTGTTGTAGGCGATGGCATTTTTGAGAGCGAATTTGTAGAGTCGCTCTATGGTGCGTCCGCTTTTTTTGATAGAGGTTTCGATGTTTTTCTTAAAACTTTTGGCAAGAGTAGGCACCGAAAGCATTACGTTCGGTTTAAACTCTTGAATGCTTGTCGGAATGTTACGAAGCGCCTCTTTACCCGATTTCCCTGAAGGAACCGTACCGATTGAAGCCCCGTAAGACATCATCGTGTAGAAGCCTGCAACGTGAGCAAAACAGTGGTCAAGAGGTAAAATGATAAGCATTTTGTCGTTTGGCGTGATACCAATCACCGAGTGTGCTTGCTCTACGTTGGCCGTGTAGTTGCGATGTGTCAGCAGAATGCCTTTAGGGTCGGCTGTCGTCCCCGATGTGTAGCTGATGTTTGCATAGTCGTCAGGCAGAATTGATGAATATCGTTGCGTGAGCAATTCAGCGTCTTTTGCCAATAAATCATCGCCCATTGCCATGATGTCGTCTATGTAGATTTCGTTGTCTTGTTTGTCGTCTATGTGGTCGAACACGATTACTTTTTCCACCATCGGACATTCGGAAAGGATTTTCCGCACTTTCGGCAATTGAAATTTTGAAGTGATAATATATTTCGAATCGGAGTGTTTAACTCTGAATACCAAATCGTTGGTTTCTTCCAATTTGATGGAGAGCGGAACATTGACAGCTCCTGCGTAGAGTACGCCAAGCTCTCCGATTACCCACAGATTTCGTCCTTCGCAGAGATAAGAAATTTTTTCCCCTTTTTGAACACCGAGTGAGATGAGTCCGGCGGCAATGCGTTTGGCCTGACGGAGCGTCTCTTCGTAGGTAGTTGGTTCCCAGATGTTTGTGTCTAAATTCTTTTCCCAAAGAAAAGGATTTTTTGCGTATAGAGAAACGTATTGTTCCACAAAATCAATGATTGTCAATCTTTTTGCCATATTGTTTTAGTTTAAAAAGTCGGGCAAAAGTATAACTTTTTGTTCAGAACGCAAATGAAAATCTCATTAGTTGGCTTTTTGTGAATCACGTTTTAAAAGTTTTTTTATTTGAAATTAAACTATTACTTTTGCATCGTTTTGAATCTAAAAATAGAATGCCTATCGAAAAAAATTACTTTGTATAAAACGCAAAACAAACAAGGTAATGAAAACAAATTTAACTTCTTTGTCGGACGAGAAGTTGGTGGCTCTTTACAGAACGGGCTTGAACGAAGCATTTGCCGTATTGCTTAATCGTCATAAAGATCGTATTTACAACTATATTTCTTTTGTTACGAAAAACGAAAGTTTGGCTGATGATATTTTTCAGGAAACCTTCATCAAGGTCGTTGTTTGTCTGCAAAAGGGGACGTATAACGAAAATGGAAAATTTGCTGCTTGGTTGAGCCGAATAGCTCACAATCTGATAATTGATCATTATAGAAGAATTGCTTATGAAAGCACGTTTTCGAACGATGATTGCGAATACGATTTATTGAATGATGCAAAGTTGTGTGAGGATAGCATCGAAGATGATATGATTCGCGAACAGCAACTAAAAGAAGTGGTGGCATTGCTCGATTATCTCCCAGAAAATCAGCGTGAAGTCGTTCGTATGCGTTTTTATGAAGATATGAGCTTCAGCGAAATAGCCGAACAAACGGGTGTAAGTATCAACACTGCTTTGGGGCGTATGCGTTATGCCTTGATAAATCTTAAAACAATGGCCAAAGAGCGGTCGGTTTTAAAAATTTAGAAAGTGTCTAAACTGTATTTCGTGGAGTTTGACTCGTGAGATTTTATCTTAAGTGTCAAACTTTTTTTTATGATAGGTTCCATCTGTTTCTGCTGTTCGTCATCAAGGTAAAAAAAAGTGGTGAATTTTGCCTTTACGGTGTTTTTGTCAGTAAATGAATATTCGATAAATTGTGGCATATCCCAGCTTTCGAACAAAGCAATTCGGTCGTTGTCTTTTGTATTCATAAAATCCTTGTAGTCAATGGTTTCGAGTGGTAACTCATTCCACTGACAATTGAATGCTTTAATTACGGAAGTGCATTCGGGCGTACAAATCGTGTTGATATAACCGATAATGGTGTCGGTTGGTGTCGGAGTGAATATTTTCAATTCGATTTTTCCAACATCGGATGTTTGTATTTGCAAAAGATGGTTGTCGGTGTCGAGTAACGTTATTTTCGATTTGCCGGCATATCGGTTCTCAACCGAATCGCTTCCGTTGATGTAACTATTTATAAGTTCCGATTTCAGAACCGGATTCAATGTAGGTGTAAGATAGTCGGGCATTGCTTTGAATGCGTCTAAAATGTCGAATGCAAAGCAGTTTGCCCCGATAAGCAGCAGTGTAAATAATGTGATTCTTCTCATTTTGCAGCTTCTTTTTGTTGTTTTTTAGCCTCTTTTTCTTGTTTGCGTTTTTCTCTCTTCTCTTTGCGTAGTTGTTTTTTCAAGGCTCTTTCCTCTTTGTTACGTTGAATGGTCTTTTGCCACTCTTTTTTCAATGCCTTCCCCGAACTGAAACTCTCTCGGTAAGCCAATCCGACTCCTTGTGTTGTCAGTGCGGTTTTAAATTCTTTGTAATCGTTGGTATGGTTGTAGGCCTTCAACCATATTTTGCCGTTTGAAGTGATTTTGTATTCGGCATCGACATCACCGATGAATTTTGATGCCGATAGGTTGTCGTCGCGATAACCTACGTTGCCGTTAATCACAAGACGATCGTTCGGAGAGTATAAAAATGCAAACTCGTATTCGTCCGATTTGTCGCTTCCTTCGCCCGATGTTCGGAAATTGACTCCGAAATTCCAATTCTCGAACAATTGTGATGCCCAATTGTTGAGTTGGGAAGACAATGTTGACGAAGCAATTGCCAAGAGTTCTCCTTGTGTATTGCTGCGGAGATATTCAGGAGTAAAGAATTTACCTAACGCCAACAAATAAACTACTTGCCGATTCATCATTTCTTCGGTATTGATGACGGCTTTCAACGCTCTGTTCAACTCTTCGTCGGAGTTTGGCAGATGGATGTCAAAAGCGATATTGGGTCGCATAAGATTTCCCGTCAGTTTCAGAACGCATTGAACAGGTACGCTTGTACGATTGGAACTTGAAAGTACGGCTTTGTCGAGAATGTCGGTGAGTGATGCGGTGAGTTGATACAATGCGGTGATGTTTACGTCGGCATCATAAGGGACCCCTGACCAACGAATGGTACTTCCTTTTTGAATTCTGAACTCTTTTCTGATGGCATTTTGTAATGAGAACAGATAATTCCCAGTTTCCAACGTATAGTCACCATAAAGTTTAAAATTGTCGGTTTTGATGTCGTAATCGACTTTTAAACTTCCCTCTCCGGTGGCCTTTATCATATCTCCTGAACTTGGGTCGATAATGATTTGGGCTTCGGCATCGGGCGTAATGTCTATCATAAACAACAACCTCATATTCGCATTCGATGCTTCTTGCTGTTCGGGAATTTGCTGAAAATCAGTTGCCAGACTGTCGTTGTTTACAAACACAACAAAGGAGTTGTCCATTGCCGTGGAAGAGTTGGACATGGGAATAAACACTTTTGTTTTTGGCTCGGTTGTCGCTTTGGCGGATATGATAGTGCCGGAGGTTTCATCTCCCGATATATTGACATTGCCGGAGGCAAATATAAGCCCGTAAAAATAGGGATTGTCCCGTTCGTTGGTGTTCATTGCCTGTACGTTATCGCAGTTGATGTCGATGTTGTATACAAAATTTTTGAAATATTTGTGCGCGACAAACCCATTGACCTGTCCTTTGTTTTTGTATGGATCGTATACCGTTATATTTCGGAACAATATACTGTCGGGTGTCAGTATAATGCTGTCGGAAAATGTATAAGTCGTTTTCAAATAATCGACTGTCAGGGCTGCATCGTCGGCCTTGGCGTTTGTGGTGATAGTAACCTCTTTTTTCTTACCAAATACATGAACGTCACCCGATGCACAACCTTTTGCCGAGAGCGTGATGCTGTTTAAGTAATAATTTATGAAATCGAGGTCTAAATTGTTGGCTTGACCGATTAAGTCGAGTGAGTCGTTGCCGAAAAAGTATCCTCCTTCGATTTCTGCAATAGTTTGATTGTTGTTGGTTACAATTCCTTCTAAATTGATGGCATTGTTTTCGTTGTCCCATTTGGCAGAAGCCTTGGTATCGCCCCAAAGCGAGTTGTTAAATGAAAATTTGGGTACATGAACGTCGGCATTGAATATCGGTTTTGAAAAAATATTGGAAATAAATGCTTTTCCGCTGGCTTTCCCGCCGAAAATGACAGATGCTTTTGGGATAAATCCGCTGATATAGCTTAAGTCGATGTTTTTCAGTTGAATATCGATGGTGTCGGTTTCGCTTGGCGAGGCTTTTCCGTTGATGGTTAGAAATTGGTTTTGTTTCGATATGGACAGCTCTTTGATGAGTATGCTCGAAAAATCGGTTGAAATTTCGGCAGGAGTGATGTCCCACACCGAGTCGCGTAACACAAATTGAGTAGGGAGCACATGCGTTATACAATGCAATGTGTCTTTTTCGGTTTTGAATGCCGAACGGGTAAAAATTTCTCCTTCGAAAAGATTCTCTTTGTTGCTTAACCATTTGACAAATGTTTGCAATGAATCGTTCCCCAATTGAAATTTTGCATTGAGCATAGTGGAGTACTTCGGAGCCATAATGTTTGCATTTGCCGTCAGACTTAATTGTTTTTCGTTGTTCGATACCTGCAGATTCACTCCTTGAAACGAGGTTTTGCCACCTTTTTTGACAATAGAAGGAATGTCGAGATAAAATGCAATATCGTTGTCGAAATCGTTGTAAATGCCCGATATGTTGATGGAGTCGTTCGTAGTCCATTGTATGTCGAGAAAGTCGCATAACTGATTTAAGTGCTTGATATTTAGTGCATATACAAAGTTGTTTTGTGCCGTATGTCGGTAGTCGCTTTTCAGAGATGCAGGAATGTATTTTTTAGTTAGATTTAATACGCTGTTTTTTAGCGATTTGAGAATGAATTGACCTGTGGCATTACCATTTATAATATCCGATTGTATTGCTAAACGGTGAGCGTCGGAGTCAATATCGTCCGACGATAGCCGAAATTGTTCGACCGAGTAGTTTTTTTCGGCATTGGTCAAGTTAATGTCAAACAACTCGAAAAAGCCGTTCATGTTGTCAATGTTCCCGCCCGTAAAATCGGAATTCGCCTTGAAATTGAGTGTTAAATCGGGGTATGTGTTTGTCAGATTCATTTTGTAGGGATTGAAGTCCGCCACTTCCGCTGTAAATTTGAATTTAGGTTCTTGCTTGTTCCAATCGAACGAACCTTGTGCCTCTAATCGTCCGTTTTCATCATCAAAATTTATTTTCCCTAAAAAGAAATTTTTCTTCAATTCTCCGTCGAAATGCAAATTTTGATAGTTGTAATCATGGTAAACAAGTGACGAAATTTCGGCTGTCATTCTACTATTAAACGGAGTGGAATGCCCGAATTGCGTATCGGAGGAGATGTTAAACGTGATGTTGCCGATGCGAGCTTTTGGTAGCAGTTTGCCTAAACGTAAGTTTCTGGATTTGACAGAGCCTTTTATCTGTGCATCGTTGAATTTGTTGAAAACCAACAATCGAACATCGGTTTGTACATTCCCGATATTGGTTTGGAGTAATCCGTGTAGCTGTAAATTGCGGAATATACCACGAATGTTGCCCGAATAATTGCATGTGCCTAAATTGTATAGTTCGTGAGGCATAACAAGTGGTTTTTTTTGCAGGGAAGCAACGATGTCTTGAATGCAAGGCACTGAAAAACTCAACTTTTTAATATTGGCATCTACATAAATTTCGTTTAAAGTTTTCTGCAAATTCTTCAATTGTAATTCTCCTTGCAGTTGTAATTCGTCGGCATAGTTAAAGTCAAAATCATGGACTGATAACGAGTCGAGCGTACCGTTTACCTCACCTTTTAGTTGTACTTTTTTTGAGAACCCGTTAAGGGCAGGATGTAGATTGTTTAAATCGGACAGAACAATCTCAGACGGTTCCAATTTGGCATTGACAGTTACATTTGTTTGTTGGTCGAATAAATCGCCGATTTGCTCAAATTGGAATTTGATAGTGTCGGTTTTGAGTGATGATTTGTTTAGTTTCAGTGCAAAGTTGGGAATGATTAGTGCTTGTTCATTCAACTCGATTTTTGTGTTTAAATCGACTACTTTGAATCCCGAAGACTCTTCAAATCCGAAATGCTCGACAACGAGGTTTAATTTGTTTTTGGCATACTCGTTTATTGATATTGTTGTGTTTATTTTGTTGATACAGAAATGATTGTTGTCGAAAAAAATAGTGTCTTTTTTCGCCTTCCTATCATCGTCGAAAGCGAAAGAACAATCGTCTAAAGCAATGGTTTTGATACTTACCGCGTTTAATCCGTTGCCCGAAAACTGGATATTTTTCAGAAAATCGATATTTGACGACCCATCTTCGAGAATGTGTATTTTGAAATTCAATCCGTTGATTTTCAGATAATCGGAAATAATTCTACGATGTAGTAACTGCCAAATGGAGAATTTGAACTCCATCGAATTGGCATGTAGCAGTTGGTCGTAGTTCGGGATAGCGATTCGGGCATTTTGCAGGCTGATTTTATTAGGAAAATCGAATTCGATTTTTTTTAGGGTAACGGCAACGCCTGTTTGTTCCTCAACTTGAGCA
This sequence comes from Paludibacteraceae bacterium, assembly GCA_017456885.1. Taxonomy (GTDB): domain Bacteria; phylum Bacteroidota; class Bacteroidia; order Bacteroidales; family Paludibacteraceae; genus RGIG9608. The sequence continues at coordinate 350,216 of JAFTIM010000004.1, read as the reverse complement.
ATAATCTCTTGAGCAATAAGATTTTGTACTTTTTTGGTGGAAAGTAATAAAAGTATTGTTGCAAAAAAAAGAAGCGTTATCGCAACGATTAAACCTACTATTTTAGCTGTTTTTTTAATACCTTTGAATTTTATTTGCAAAAATAATAAAATTCTTCATCAATGCGCTTTGTACAAGAGCCTTTCAGTGATGAGAATTTAGCATTTTTTAGGGAAATGGACAAAACGAAAAAAACAGTCATTTTAGGTATCGAATCTTCATGTGATGATACATCTGCTGCGGTTATTTGCAATGGTCTTTTATTGTCTAACGTAACAGCTACGCAATATGTTCACGAAAAATATGGAGGCGTTGTTCCCGAAATGGCATCGCGTGCTCATGAGCAAAACATTATTCCTGTGGTGCACGAAGCCATAGTTGCGTCGGGTATCGACAAAAAAGCCATTGATGCAATCGCATTTACACGAGGTCCGGGGCTTATGGGGTCGCTTTTGGTGGGGACTTCGTTCGCCAAAGGATTGTCGTTGTCGCTTGGTGTGCCTTTGATAGATGTCAATCATTTGCAAGGACATATATTGGCTCATTTTATTGACGAACCCGATACGGATACTCCTCACCCGAGGTTTCCGTTTTTATGTTTGTTGGTTTCGGGTGGCAATTCGCAAATCGTATTGGTAAAAGCTTATAATGATATGGAAATTATAGGTCAAACCATTGATGATGCGGCAGGAGAAGCCATTGATAAATGTGCCAAAGTGATGGGGCTTGGCTACCCCGGAGGACCTATTATCGACAAGTTGGCTCGGCAGGGTGATCCCGAGGCGTTTGTTTTCAGCAAGCCTAATATTGCAGGTTACAATTATAGTTTTAGCGGGCTAAAAACCTCTTTTTTATATACTTTACGCGACTTAACGAAAGAGAATCCTTGTTTTATCGAAGAACATAAAGCCGATTTGGCTGCTTCGATAGAATATTCGGTTGTGAGCATTTTAATGAAAAAACTGAAGAAAGCGGCCAAGGATTTGGGGATAAAAGAAATTGCGATAGCGGGAGGCGTTTCGGCAAACAACGGATTGCGTGCAGCATGTCGTGAAGCGGCGGCAAAATATCATTGGAATCTGTATATCCCGAAATTCTCATATACGACAGATAATGCCGCAATGATAGCCATGGCAGGCTATTATAAGTATTTGGATCGTGCTTTTTGCGATATATCGTTACCGCCTTATTCAAAAGTAACATTCGACAGATGATGGATAATTTGTTTAAACACTCCTTGCCTATACAACTGCGTTTTAATGATGCCGATACGTTGGGGCATATCAACAATGCGGTATATCTGAATTTTTACGATTTGGGAAAAACCTCCTATTTTCAAACAATTTGTGGAGAAACGATGCTGCCTTCCGATATTGATGTGGTGGTGGCTCATTTGGATGTCGATTTCTTGTCGCCTATATTTTTAACTGATACCGTAGAGGTACAGACCATGGTTGAAAAAATCGGAACTAAAAGCTTTACCTTGTTGCAACGCATCGTACGTAGCGATACCAACGAAGTTAAATGTGTTTGCCGAACGGTAATGGTAGGTTTCGATTTTAAGACAAACTGCTCGAAACCGATATCGGATAAATGGAGAACGGCAATTGTCCGGTTTGAGGGGCGTAACGATTTAAAATAAATGAAAAATATCAAAAAAGGTACATACAACCTTATCACGTCGGTATTGGCAGGGGTGATTTTTGTGGGATTTTTCCTGTTTTTTGCAATAAAATACGAGGGGCATTTTGCTTTTTGGGAGGGCAATAACTATTGGGAATTTACTCCCGAATATTTTTTGAAGAGTCTGCAACCCGCAGGTTTGACTTTATATATAGCTGCTTTTCTGCAAATGTTTTATCGTTGGCACTATGTAGGGTGTGTGTTGCTGTTGCTGATGCCTGCGGTTGTCTATCTTTCGACCCGAAGCATTTTCCGAACGTTGCAGATTTCAGATGAATTTTCGCCGTTGATATTGTTGCCGTATGTTGCTTTATCGTTGCTTTTATCGGACAAGTTATGCTTTTTGTCGATAGGCGTATGCGTGGCGTTTTTTTATTTTGCCATGGCCGTTTATATGCGTTCGGTAAAGGGACAGGGTGTCGGTCGTGCCGTTTTTGTGTCGTTGTTGCTCTATCCGTTTTTGTTCTTTTTCTTGCCATCGGGTGTTGTTTTATGTTTTTATTTGGTGCTGTGTGCAACCGATTTTTTATTGTTGAAAGGAGTAAAATGTTCCGTGTTGTTGGCAAAAAATGTTTTGACAATAGTATTGGCGGTTTTAATGCCGATTCTGTGGAGTTTCTTGGTAAACAATCAGCTCCCGACAACAGCATGTCTATTGGATATGGCTTTAAATACAAAAATTAGTTGGTCGAAAATCATCTTTTTCTACCTATTTCCTTTCTGTATTCTTATTGCTTGTGTTTTCTTACAAAGAAAAACCATAAAAACCATAAAATGGCTTTGCTTCGTATCTTCGTTGCTGTTGCTCTTACCTGTGGTTTATTCCTATTCCGTATATAAAAAAGAGTTGGGTTGGGAACGTTTTTTTCAAATAGAGAGTGCGTGCTGCGAGTCCAATTGGGAAAAGTTGCTGCAAATAACAGAGTATCAGAAGCAAAAGATTGATAACTTGTTCCCTTTTACTATTGTGGCTCTTGCTGCGCAAGGACAATTGCCCGAAAAAATGTTTGAATATCCGTTGACGGCGCAAGGTGCGTTTCTGCCTCCTTCCGATTTGAGAAACATCAACATACAGGCTAATGTGGCTTTTTATCAGCAATGCGGTATGTTGAATATGGCCATTGCTTATGCTTTCCAAAATTCATCGATTCGCACTAACGAGTACGATATTCTGACGCTGAAGCAGTTGGCTCGTTTGAATGCGCTTGCAGGTGCAGATGACGTTTCCGAAAAATATCTGAACAAACTTCATAAAACCCTGTTTTATAACGACTTTATCGAGAGTTGTAAGCAGATGAAGAAAGAACCGGTGGAGCAAGACGTATGCGATTCGGTTTTGTTTTTCGGTTCGGGAGTTAAACATGTAGAACTGATTTCGTTGTTGGATAGGAAATATAACCCCGTGGCGGCCGATTTGTTACTTTGTATGCTGCTGAAAATGCGTGATTGCAACAACTTTGTCAAATATTTCTTTGCGTACTATCCTTATCGCAACTGTGAGGTGTTGCCGAAAGCCTACGAGGAGTTTTTGGTAATGGCACCTTTTGCAAATATTGCTTTGCCGGCAACAGATTTCAAAATATCGGCAGCAACACAACATCGGTTCGAACAATTCTATGCTATTTACACTGCCAATACCGATAATAGAATCAAGAAAGTGCAACTGAAACCTTTTGCCGACACGTGGTTCTATTATGCAGTTTATGGAAAATAATTAAAAAAATCACATAAAAATTTGATAATAAAAAAATAAAGTGCAATCTTTCGAAAGTGATTATTTTTATTTTTTTTATTATTAAAAGTTATCTGTTATGAAAAAGAGTCTTTTATTAATTCCTTTTCTATTGCTTGCTTGTGATAATGAAAAGGTGGAAAATGTATCTCTTCTTGCAGAAGAAGAAAGTGTGAATGTGGTAGAAATTGTTCAAGAAAAGTTGCCTGTTAGTGAAGATGTTGTTGAAGAGTTAGGGGTTATGCTTAATACCATGGGAATGAAAAGTAATTTGTCGTTGATGTCGGTAGATGTTTTGCAAAAGAAATCAATTGAAAAATTTTCTTTATGTAATACATATACAAATGAAGAATGCATACGAGAAGATACTTTATTGTATTTTTTAAATTTTGCAAATGGTGGTTATGCTATTTTAAATGCTAAAGATGAAAGTGACCCTATTATAGCAGTTATCGGGCAAGGTTCTATTAGTTCTGATGAGTTTTTAGTTGAAGACTCTCTTAACATTATACATCAATTGATTTTAGATTATGTTTTAGATGAAAATAGAATCGAAGAAGATGATGAACAAGTATTGACATCGGCACCTCAACCTAAAGCACTTCCATCTGGTGATTGGACTATAACAGAACAATATGGTCCGTTAATTCATACAAAATGGCATCAACGTGCTCCTTTTAATGAACTTTTTAATGGAAACCTTGTGGGGTGTGTAAGTCTGGCTATGGCACAAGTTGTTGCGTATAAACAATATCCTCCTATTACAGATTTCCCCTTTGGGAATACTTGTACATGGAGTCAAATCAATAGCAAACCAAGACCAACAACATCTGTGGAATGGAATTTTTTGAAACATTACCTTAGGAGTATGTCTGATAGATGTATGACGGTACTTTCTGATACTGCAAGTTCTTCAAACACACAAAAACTAAAATTGGCAATGGAGTCTTTGAAATACAATACTGTAAGGTCTCAATTATATGCTCTTTCAGCAGTTAAAAATATGACATCATTAAATAAACCTGTGTTTGTTACAGGAAGAAGGGTTTCTGATGGAGCAGGACATTGTTGGATTATAGATGGTTATCGAAAATATAAAAAAGGTGTTTCTGTAAGAAATTATGTGAATTGTGTGATAGGTTGGTCTGATTATAATAGTTATGATGGGTGGTATCGCTCTGGAATATTTGACCCATATCATAGAGACGCTATCAGCGATTCAGAAGCACCTACTCGTTTTGAAAGTCTAAAATTAGTTACATACGCAAATCCCAATTAAATTAAAAGTTATGAAAACAAAAATTTTTGCCTCGTTATTTTTAGTGAGTTTATTTCTTTTATCGTGTAATCAGAATGAGATTTTAGACGATTCTTCAACGGCACTGTCGTACTTGGAAGATGGCGTCTGGAAACGTGATAAGGCTTATTTTGTTCAATTTAATCTTAAAACGGGTAAAATAATGGAAATTCACGACCCTATTTATGGCGACGTATATAGTTATTTTGTATTCGATAAGGGTGTTCATAATCGTTATATTTCTTTTATAGACCCTTCAATGGGACATGCTTATACTTCTTACATATATCGGTATTCCCCTGATTTACACGAATTTCAGTGTCGAAAAAACGAGGAGGATATATATCCTGCCATAGAGTATAAAGTAGTAAAGGTAACAAAGAAGTACATTGTATTGGATGAAAATCCATATGTGAATAATGTATGGCTTCGTTATCGACTGAAAAGAATCTCATGGGAGGAATTTGAACAAACAGACTGTTATAAGGAAGCTCACGAAAAGGTTGAATGATACAGAAATAAGTAAATCAAAACAAAAGAGAACTTGCCCCGAATGGAGTAGGTTCTCTTTTTGTTTGTATTGGCGAAAAATACTAATTTTGTGTATTGTTGTTTTATTCGTTGTCATCAACGAAACGTTTCAAATGAAAAGCTATGAAATTTAAGCGTAATATCATCATCACGGGTGGAGCAGGGTTTATAGGATCGCATGTGGTTCGGTTGTTTGTAAACAAATATCCCGACTATCGCATTGTAAATGTGGATAAACTGACTTATGCCGGTAACCTTGCAAATTTGAAAGACATAGAAACCGCTCCGAATTATTTTTTTGAGAAAGCGGATATTTGTGATTACGAACGCATCTCTGCATTGATGTCCTATTATCGGATAGACGGGATCATACATCTTGCTGCGGAGAGCCATGTCGATCGTTCGATAAGAAATCCGGTGGCGTTTGCATATACCAATGTAATCGGTACGCTGACCATGCTGCAAGCTGCCAAACAATACTGGGAGTCGTGTGCGGAAGGGTATGCAGGCAAACTCTTTTATCATATCTCTACCGACGAGGTGTATGGTGCGTTGAAAATGGATGGAACGATGTTTACCGAGCAAACACGATACGACCCGCATAGCCCGTATTCGGCATCGAAAGCAAGTAGCGACCATTTTGTGCGGGCTTTTCACGATACATATGGTATGCCTACGATGCTGACAAATTGTTCGAATAACTACGGACCTTATCAATTCCCCGAAAAGTTGATTCCGTTGTTTATCAACAATATTCGTCATCGGAAGCCGCTCCCTGTTTATGGCAAAGGCGAAAATGTACGCGATTGGCTTTATGTGGAAGACCATGCCCGTGCCATCGACCTTATCTTTCATCGAGGGAAAATTGCCGATTCGTATAATATTGGTGGCTTTAACGAGTGGAAAAACATAGATTTGATAAAGGTTTTGATAAAAACGGTGGATAGGTTGCTTGGCAATCCCGATGGTTATAGCCTTGATTTGATAACCTATGTAACCGATCGCAATGGTCATGATTTGCGTTATGCCATTGATTCCTCAAAACTGAAAAATGAACTCGGCTGGGAACCCTCTCTTCAGTTTGAAGAAGGTATTGAAAAAACCGTGCGTTGGTATCTCGACAATCAGGAATGGATGGACAATATCACATCGGGTGAATATGAGCGATATTACGAAGAGATGTACAAAAACCGATAAAATTTTTTTGCTTATCGAAACTTTTTTTATCTTTGAAATGTTTTAGATATAAAACGAAGCGTTCTTTCGCACTGTTTAGAGATTGGAAAACTCAACAGATTATTTTTATACTGAGATAAGTCTGGTTTTTAATGGCGTGCTGCCCCTTCGCGGTTAGGCAGATTACAAAGAATATCAACATCTCAAATCCTATTTTATAGGAGTTTTCTCAAAAAAAACAGTGCGATTCCCATAGCGGCGGAAGATGACAAACGTTATCTTCCGTTTTTTTATTTTTCGGGATTGTACTTTATCAATTTGTCCGATATTTTATTTGCAATGTTGTTGCACAGAGTGGTCTGTAAATCCGATTTTGTTTTTAACGTTTTTCGGGCATTGATGAGTTGCAGAATGGCTAAATTCGCCATGAAATTGTCGTTTACATAATCTTTTGAAGGATTGAATGCTCCTCCGTTTTCCCAATAACCACTGCGTAAATTGGAAATGTTTTTCCCTGAATACTCAATGTAGCACACCTTGTCGGAGATTTGTTCCGTATAATTGTCGAGCAGAAGTGTAAGCCCTGTTTCGGTAGAGCGCAATTTGTAAGTGAACATTATTTTGGATTCGGCACTTTGAGCGCATTCATAATAATAGACTTTATGATAAACAACACTTTTGTCATCTTTAACTTCTTTGATATATCCTTTTTTCTTTGTTTTTGTCAATGTGCTTTTAGTGTAGGTTAGCAATGGTATTTTGAATGATAAATGAGAACGCACAGGAATGATGTTCCCTTGAATTTCAATGCCGTTTTGCATTGCTATTTTTTGCTCTCGAACAATTTGCTCCGTATTGTTTATGTCAACAATTTTTAGAAATAAAGCATTTGCGTTTTGAATGTTGGTTGTAGTTTTGCGAATGAGTTGTTCGGCAAATAACCGTTTGTTAGCATCGTTGGAGGAGAAGTTGGTGAATGCAACCGTTAAAATTCCTTTTTCGAGGCATTCGTTTTGTATGTTTTTGCTGTCCTTGTAGTTACCCCCGATGCCTATTACAGATTCCAAAATGCTGTATGCCGTACGATATCTTTTGAGTTCTATTTGTTGTAGAGCGTTTCTGTAAAGCGGTTCGCAACGACAGATAATCTCTTTTTCTTTGATGTCTTTGTATGAACTGTTTACTTTTTTTATGGCAAGTATGTGCAAAAGGGCATTGTCAAAATCTTCGTTTTCGAGATTTGTGGTAACTTGTGCATAATGGTTTGTCAAATAACGTTGTTGCGATTCGCTGTATTGTTCCTTTGTCTGATTACTTATTTCGAGGCTGATACGGTTGTTGTCGGCTATTTTTTTTATGTTTTTTAGTTTAAGATAATTTTCTACAATCTCGTTGTCGTCAAGTTGGATGTAGTTTTCGTTGATTTGCTGTTCCAAATTGTGAGCATAACGTGTTAAAGTGCGGTTAAGAGCAATTCGGGCATCAACAAAGTCTGTTTTTTTTTGAAGCGCAGCGTTGTATTTTTCGATAGAGAGTTCGAGCATACCTTCATCTTCATATTTTTTACCTTCCTTGAATAACCGTTTGTAAGCGCATCCGGAGAATAAAAAAGATAAGGAGAGGATTATGAGTAAAAGATGTAAGGAGTTCGTTTTCATGTAATAGAGTTATTCCGTTTTAAGAAATGCGTTGGTGAAAGATGAAATCAAACGCGAAGATAGTTGTTGCGATGCAGTTTCGTAGGCTTTTTCTCCCGCTTTTTTATAGGATAACTGTGTTCCCGTTGCTGTTAAATCCAAAACGTCCACAATTTTGTTATTGTGCAGGTTTTTAATTGTAAAACGAGATTTTAAAGAAGCCGTGAAAATCCCGTTTGATTGACTTGCCGCTTTCGTGTCTGAAGTAATTGTGATTTCAAAATCGCCGTTAGTCGAAACAATTTCATAACCTTTGCTTTGCAAAAGCTGTTCGAGTTTTGTCTTCAATACCATATCTTTTGTGGCAATGCCGATGTTCTTCTCGTCAGATTTTATAACGATGGCAGGTTTTGCTATTTGGAGATAGACGGTAGTTGTTTGCGTCGGTATTTTTTGCAGCAGTTTGCGAATGGTAAAGTCGGTTGCCGATTGGAGTAACAAGGTGGTTTTGTCGATTGAAAAATTGATGGTTTCGGTATTTCTATTCGATTTTACAAGAGGTGAAATCTGGACAAAACCATTTGCATCGCTATTTAACTTTTGCTGTAGGGCATTTTCGCTGTAAGAGGCTATTATCGGGAATTTTTTTATAGATTTCCCTTGATATGCTACCTCGCAAGTAAGCAACTTAGGGTCTATTCTATAACCTGTTTTACAATTGATAGTTGCGTTTTCTGCAATAATTTCGATATTGCTGAGAATGTTGTAAATACGATTGTAGGCTTCTGAAATGATATTTACCTCTTTTCCGTCAATGTTCGCAATAATCGTTTCGTTGAAATAAGCTTTCAGCGCATCGAGCGACTTGGAATAATAGATTACAGTATTTCTGATGTCGCTGTGTTGTTGAGCTTGTTCGGCTTCGGAATAGTAAGAAGTGGCAAGTTGTATGGCTTGTTCCTTTTTTTGAGCTTGCAATGCTGCATATTTTTGTTTGTTCAGCCGGTAAAACACCCAATATTCTTTTTTGTTTTCATAACTATCAACTAATTCATATCCCTCAATTGAGGAATTGACTCGAGCTTCGATAATGGAGCTGAAATCCTCTTTCAGCGAGAAGTCGTTTTCGTAGCTGATGTGTATGGTTGATGAAGATATTTTGACAGAAATTTCTTCGGCAAGATTTTTTAGTGCATTTTTTCTTGCGGTTTCGTAATGAAGAATAGAATTTTTTTCTTTCAGGGCATAGCCGACTCCCTGATAATAGTTTTTGTCCGATGGCAGATTTGTTGTCCATTCGGGTTGTTTGTTTTTAGCCGTTGTTTGATAGGTGGAACAACTTGTAAAAACGATTATCAGAAATGAAAGTAAAAGGTAGTGTATTCTATACATCATGTTGTTTTACAAAAAAGGTGCTTGCACTTTTTTATACAAGCACCTTATAAATCAGGAGAATAAATTATTGCAATTTACTCATTTCTTTTTCAAACTCTTCTTTGAACTTTTCGTATTCGTAATCAATGCGAAGTTTGTCGTTGTTTTTTACTGAATTTGCCACTTTGTTTACCAAATCGGTACCGACCAATTCCACTACAACATAGCAACGGTATTTCCCGTCTTGTGTACGTTGGGTTTCGTCGCAAATAACAATTGTTCCGTTCAATTCTTGGTTAACAACTTGGCGTGTTAAATCCTGAAATTTGCCCTTCGACTCTTCGTCCATGCCAATTTCGTACGATGAAGCGTAGTTGTCGGTAACACGTTTCATCAAAGCACTGACTTGTGTTCCCAATTCTGCTCTTGCGGCTACTAATGCTTTGTCGCGAGCTATTTGTAAACTTGTGGCATAACCCGTGCCTAATGCACGAAGATGGTCTTTGTCGCTACGATACTCTTTGCCACTGCAAGGTACGTTAACGGTAACGTCTCCTTTGTGAACAGCCTCTTTTTTCGAACTACATGCTATTGTCATCAATGCAACAGCAACACAAATAAATACTTTTTTCATATTAAAACATTTTTATATGGTTAATTTTGCCAAAGGTAGAAAATAATTCTGTTATGTTGTATAAAAATATGACAATAATGTTAATTTGTTTATAATCAGTTGTTTATATTGGATAAAAACATTTTCGTATGACGATGGTTGTTTGCTTGTAGGATTTGTGTAAAAAAACTATCTTTGCAACTTAAAAATTCTTTTGATGAGCATTTTAGTACCCGATTATATATTTGAAGCAAGTTGGGAGGTTTGCAACCGCGTAGGTGGTATTTATACGGTGTTGTCCACAAAAGCGGCATCGTTGGTTTCTCGATTCGGGCAAAATATGTTTTTCGTGGGTCCTGATGTGTGGCACGAGGTGGAGTCCCCTTTTTTTATACCTGATAAAGATAAATTTTCGGAATGGGTTTCTGCTTCGGAAAAAGAGGGATTGCATGTGCGTGTCGGCAATTGGGATATTCCGGGAAAACCATTGGTCATATTAGTTGATTTTAGAAGTTTTTATCAGCAGAAAAATACCATTTATGCCGATATGTGGAATTGGTTTGGCGTGGATTCGTTGCATGCCTATGGCGATTATGACGAGTCGTCAATGTTTGGCTATGCTTGCGGTGTTACGATTGAAAGTTTTCTCCGTTTCTACAATTTGACAGAAAAACAAGTAATTGCTCATTTTAACGAATGGATGACTGCATTTGGGGAATTCTATTTAAAACGACACATGCCAAATGTTGCTACCTTATTTACAACGCATGCCACCTCGATAGGTCGTTCGATAGCAGGAAACAATAAACCCTTGTACGATTATCTTTCGGCCTACAATGGCGATCAAATGGCGGAAGAGTTGAATATGCAGTCGAAGCATTCTGCTGAAAAGCAGGCAGCTCATCATGCCGATTGTTTTACTACGGTTAGTAATGTAACGGCCAAAGAGTGCACTCAATTGTTGGAAAAAGAGCCTGACGTCGTTACTCCGAATGGGTTTGAAAATGGGTTTGTACCCAAGGGAAAATCGTACTTGAAAAAACGTACCGAAGCTCGTACGTTTTTACGCAATGTGGCGGAAAAGGTGTTGGGTTACCGGCTCGCTGATGATGTGCTGTTTGTGGGTACTTCGGGGCGGTATGAGTTTAAAAATAAAGGAATTGATGTGTTTATAGAGGCTATGAAGCAGGTTGCGGAATCGGATTTGAAACGAGAAATTGTCGCTTTTCTGATGGTGCCTGCTTACACTTCCAATTGTCGAATCGAGTTGACGGGAGAGAGCCATGCTGTTTCTTATGAAAAACCTTTTGCCACGCATTATTTGCACTATGAAGAGCACGATCCGATATTAAATACGATACGATGGTTTCATTTCTCGAATGCACAAACGAGTAAGATGAAAATTATATTCATCCCTTCGTATTTGAACGGAAATGATGCTGTTTTTAATAAATCGTATTATGATGTTTTGATAGGATTGGATTTGACGGTTTTCCCCTCGTATTACGAGCCTTGGGGATATACGCCGTTGGAGAGTGCCGCTTTTGGAATACCGACCATTACGACGAATTTGTCGGGATTTGGGCAGTGGGTGTCCGATGTGCCGCAATCGGTAGAAAGCGGAGTGGGAGTTCTTTCGCGTACCGATTATAATTATCATGAAGTGGTTGGTGCGTTGAGTTCGATGATCGGGAATTTTATATCGAAATCCGAATCGGAAACAAAAAAAATTGGAAAACAGGCTTTCCAAATTGCACAAAAAGCATTATGGAAGCACTTTATATGTTATTACGAAAAAGCTTTTAGCTTGGCGCTAAATAATAAAAACAAAAGAGTAAAAAAACAAAAACTAAATTAGTGAATATGAAATTGAGAACAAGTAATTCCAATCAACCGAATTGGAAAGATTTTAGTGTAAAACTTGATGTACCTCAAGGACTTGATAAGTTGGTGGAAATTGCCAATAATCTTTGGTGGGTGTGGAATCACGAAGCAGAGATGTTGTTTCGTGATGTAAATCCTGAAGCATGGAAGTCCACTCAAAAGAATCCTTTGTTGATGTTTGAAAAAACAAATTATGAACGATTCGAAGAGTTGGAAAAGGATGCCAATTTTATGAACCGTTTGAATAAGGTTTATAACGAGTTCAGTGAATATGTAAAAGCGAAACCTCGTACCGACATTCCTTCGGTTTCCTATTTCAGTATGGAATATGGTTTGAGTAGCGTTTTGAAAATTTATTCGGGCGGATTAGGTGTTTTGGCTGGTGATTATCTGAAAGAAGCAAGTGATTGCAATGTGAATATGACCGCTGTCGGATTTTTGTATCAATTCGGCTATTTTAAACAAACGCTATCGATTGATGGTCAGCAGATTGCGGTCTATGAACCTCAACAATTTAATACGTTGCCGATTGAACAAATTAAAGATGAAAACGGAGCTCCCTTGCTTATAGCAGTGCCATATCCCGAGCGATTGATTTATGCTCAAGTCTGGAAAGTTGCAGTTGGTCGAATCTCTTTGTATTTGTTGGATACCAATATCAATGAAAACTCGGAGGCAGATCGCACGCTGACTCATCAACTTTATGGCGGTGATAACGAACATCGTTTGAAACAAGAAATGCTTTTGGGCATTGGCGGTATGTTGATGTTGAAACGCTTGGGTATCAAGACTCAAATTTATCATTGCAACGAGGGTCATGCCGCTTTAATCAATGTACAACGTTTGGTTGATTATGTGGCAGAAGGTTTGTCGTTCAACGAGGCTATCGAGGTCGTTCGAGCTTCGTCGCTTTATACGGTGCATACGCCTGTACCTGCCGGACACGACCGCTTCGATGAGGGACTTTTCCGTTACTATATGGGTGGTTATGCCGACAAATTGCGTTTGTCATGGGAAGAGTTTATCGGCATGGGACGTGAAAACCCTGACGACCATTCGGAAAAATTCTGCATGAGTGTGTTTGCTTGTAACACTTCGCAAGAAGTCAATGGAGTGAGTTGGTTGCATGGTAAAGTTTCGCAAGAAATGTTCAATCCGATATGGAAAGGTTATTTCCCCGAAGAATTGCATGTCAGCTATGTAACGAATGGCGTGCATATGCCTACATGGGCTGCTTCTGAATGGAAAGCTGTTTACGAGAAAACTTTTGGCAAAGAATTTTATGCCGATCAGTCGAATCTTGATATTTGGAAAAAAATATACGATGTACCCGATAAAACAATTTGGGAAACACGTATGACTTTGAAAAATAAGTTGATTGATTATATCCGTACTCAGTTTAAAGAAACTTGGTTGGCAAGTCAGCGCGACCCGGGACGTATTGTTTCGGTGTTGGAAAACATCAATCCTAATGCTTTGTTGGTGGGATTCGGTCGCCGTTTTGCTACCTACAAACGTGCTCATTTGTTGTTCACCGATTTGGAGCGTTTGGCTAAAATTGTAAATAATCCTGAACGTCCCGTACAATTTATTTTTACGGGAAAAGCTCACCCTGCCGATGGTGCCGGTCAAGGTTTGATTAAGCGTATTTTCGAGATTTCTCACATGCCTCAATTCGTCGGTAAAATCATTTTCCTTGAAAATTATGATATGCATTTGGCAAAACGTTTGATTTCGGGTGTGGATATTTGGTTGAACAATCCTACGCGTCCGTTGGAGGCTTCCGGTACATCAGGGCAAAAGGCCGAAATGAATGGTGTGCTGAATTTCTCTGTGCTTGATGGTTGGTGGTTGGAAGGTTATGTAAAAGGTGCCGGTTGGGCATTGACCGAGAAACGCACGTTTGACGACCAAGGACAACAAGACCGTTTGGATGCGGCCACTATTTACAACATACTTGAAAATGAGATACTTCCTCTTTATTTTGCGAAAAACAAAGAAGGCTTCTCGCCCGATTGGATTCAGGTGATTAAAAACTCAATAGCAAAAATTGCTCCTCGATTTACAACAAAGCGAATGCTCGACGACTACATCGAACGTTTTTATGCTCCGGAAGCAAAACGTTCGGCTCTTTTGCTTGAAAATAATTATGCAAAAGCAAAAGAGATTGCCGCTTGGAAGCAAATGGTAGCTGCAAATTGGGATAATATTACCATCGAAAGAGTAGATATTGATGCAGAAAACGAGATGCTCGAACTCGGACATCCTTATCACATAAGTGCCGAGGTTGATACAAAAGGCATGGATGTTAATTCGTTGGGAATAGAAATTGTCGTTACTTATATGGACGATAAAAACCGCATGCGTAAATTCGAGTCAAAAGAGTTTGATGTGGTAAAAGTGGAAGGCTCACGCGTTTTCTTTGAGCTTGATTATCAAATAAATCGTGCCGGTTCGTTTAAATACGCTTTCCGTATGTTCCCAAAAAATGCCGATTTGCCTCATCGTATGGATTTTTGCTATGTACGTTGGTTTTAAGAACTAAAATTGATAAAAAGGAGAAGAGAATTGTCGTTTGATAATTCTCTTTTTTTATGTTCTTTTTAAAAATAGAAAAAGGTTTTTTGCAAATTGCTAAAAATGTATAATTTTGCAGAATATTAAGGCTTTTAGATTTATTTAACAATACATTTATGAACAACAAGAAACGAGTTTACACATTCGGTAACGGAAAAGCCGAAGGTAAAGCAGATATGAGAAATCTGCTTGGTGGTAAGGGAGCAAATTTGGCCGAGATGAATCTTATCGGAGTGCCTGTGCCTCCCGGGTTTACAATTACAACTGATGTTTGTAACGAATACTTTGAAGAGGGGAAAGATAAAGTAGTAGAACTCTTGAAAGACGACGTGTTGGCCGCTGTTGCAAATATTGAGAAGCTGATGAATTCGAAATTCGGCAATGTGGAAAATCCGTTGCTGGTTTCGGTGCGTTCGGGTGCTCGTGCTTCTATGCCGGGTATGATGGATACGATTCTGAATCTTGGTTTGAACGATGAGGTAGTGGAAGGGTTGATTCGTAAAACCGGTCGTCCGCGTTTCGCTTGGGACTCTTATCGTCGTTTTGTTCAAATGTATGGTGATGTCGTTTTAGGAATGAAGCCTGTTAACAAAGATGATATAGACCCGTTTGAAGCCATCATTGAGGAGGTAAAAGAAGCAAAAGGAGTGAAGTTGGACAACGAGTTGGAAGTTGATGATTTAAAAGAGTTGGTAAAACGTTTTAAAGCTGCTGTTTTAGCTCAAACAGGGAAAGATTTCCCGACAAATGTTTACGAACAACTCTGGGGCGCTATTTGTGCTGTATTCGATAGTTGGATGAACGAACGTGCTATTCTTTACAGAAAAATGGAGGGTATTCCTGCTGAGTGGGGAACGGCCGTAAACGTTCAAGCAATGGTGTTCGGTAATATGGGTGATACCTCGGCAACGGGAGTATGTTTCTCGCGCGATGCTGGTAATGGCGAAGACCTTTTCAATGGTGAGTATTTGATAAATGCACAAGGCGAAGACGTTGTGGCCGGTATTCGTACGCCTCAACAGATTACAAAAATTGGCTCTCAACGTTGGGCAGAGCGTGCAGGTATTTCCGAAGAAGAACGTTTGGCTAAATATCCTTCGATGGAAGAGGCTATGCCTGAAATATATGCAGAACTTGACGCACTGCAAACCAAGTTGGAAAATCATTATCGTGATATGCAGGATATGGAATTTACCGTTCAAGAAGGTAAATTGTGGTTCTTGCAAACCCGTAACGGAAAACGTACAGGGGCTGCAATGGTGAAAATTGCAATGGATTTGCTTCGTCAAGGTATGATTGATGAAAAAACTGCTTTGAAACGTTGTGAACCTAACAAATTAGATGAGTTGCTTCACCCTGTGTTTGATAAAAAAGTATTGGCATCGGCCAAGGTATTGACTCGAGGTCTTCCTGCATCGCCGGGTGCTGCTTGTGGCCAAATCGTATTTTTTGCCGATGATGCTGCAAAATGGGCTGAAGACGGCAAAAAGGTAATTATGGTTCGTATCGAAACATCGCCCGAAGACCTTGCCGGTATGGCTGTGGCAGAAGGTATTCTTACCGCTCGTGGCGGTATGACATCGCATGCAGCGGTAGTGGCTCGCGGTATGGGAAAATGTTGTGTTTCGGGAGCCGGAGCTTTGAATATTGATTACAAAGCCCGCACGGTTGAAGTTGATGGCGTTGTTCTTAAAGAAGGCGACTTTATCTCTTTGAACGGTACCACCGGTGAAATTTATAATGGTAAGGTAGAAACAAAGGCAGCTGAGGTGTCGGGTGATTTTGCCGATTTGATGGCTCTTTGTGAAAAATACACAAAATTGGTTGTTCGCACCAATGCCGATACACCTCACGATGCACAAGTCGCACGCAATTTTGGTGCGGTTGGTATCGGACTTTGCCGTACGGAACACATGTTCTTCGAGGCTGAAAAAATCGTTGCTATGCGAGAAATGATTCTTGCGCAAGATGCTGAAGGTCGCAAAAAAGCATTGGCAAAATTGTTGCCTTATCAAAAAGCCGATTTCTATGGTATTTTCAAAGTAATGGATGGCTGTCCTGTGAATGTTCGTTTGCTCGATCCTCCTTTGCATGAGTTTGTCCCTCACGATTTGAAAGGTCAGGAAGAAATGGCTAAAGCAATGGGTGTAACTGTTGAATATATTCGTCAACGCGTGGATAGCCTTTGCGAAGCAAACCCGATGTTAGGTCATCGTGGCTGTCGTTTGGGAAATACCTATCCCGAGATCACGGCAATGCAAACACGTGCTATACTTGGAGCTGCTATTCAGTTGAAAAAAGAGGGTGGCGATCCGCATCCTGAAATTATGGTGCCTTTGACAGGTATTTTGTATGAGTTCGAGGCTCAAGAGAAGGTCATTCGCGAAACCGCTGCTGCACTCTTCGCAGAGGAGGGAGTCGAGGTTGAATTTAAAGTGGGTACAATGATTGAAATTCCGCGTGCTGCTCTTACGGCAAATCGTATAGCAAGCCGTGCAGAGTATTTCTCGTTTGGTACCAACGATTTGACTCAAATGACCTTTGGTTATTCTCGTGACGACATTGCCAGCTTCTTGCCCGTATATCTTGAGAAGAAAATTTTGAAGGTAGATCCATTCCAAGTTCTTGACCAAAATGGTGTTGGTCAGTTGGTTGAAATGGCTGTGGAGAAAGGTCGCTCGGTGCGTCCTGACTTGAAATGCGGTATTTGTGGAGAACACGGCGGCGAACCATCGTCAGTGAAATTCTGTCACAAAGTCGGTTTGAATTATGTTTCTTGCTCGCCATTCCGTGTACCAATTGCCCGATTGGCAGCGGCTCAGGCAGCGGTAGAAGAATAATTAGTTTTATACAAAAAAAAGATTAGGCGGTAAGTTCTTGTTATTTCAAGCTTACCGCCTGATTTCTATTTGCTTGTAAAGATTATTGTTATGGTACGCATCGAAACATACGACCCTAAATACAGGAACGATTTCATCCGCCTGAACAGAGAATGGATAGAGACTCATTTCAAAATAGAAGCCTTGGATATAGAAACATTTTCGCATGTTGACGACATCGTAGAACAAGGCGGACAGATATTTCTTGCCATATATGATGGAGATGTTGTCGGATGCTGTGCGCTGAAACATCATGAAGCAAAACAATCATACGAATTGGCTAAGATGGCAGTTTCTCCACGTCATCAGGGCAAGCATATCGGGTATTTGCTTGGAAAAACAGTGTTGGAATATGCACAAAAGAACGGGATTAATAGAATTTTTCTCGAAGGGAACACGCGCCTGAAGGCTTCAATTGCACTTTATCGAAAACTCGGTTTTGACGAAATACCCTTAAAAGGCAATGCCTATGAACGTTGCAATATATTGATGGAATGGAATTTTATGGGAAATATATAATTATTCGAATATTAGAGAAAATATCAAAATATATGAACAAAATGAAAAAGACTATCATCGTAGCTGTATTGCTGACCGCTTTGGCGGCATGCACGAGCAAAGACAATAGCAGCAGCCAAATGAGCGTTGAACAAAATCAACAAATTATGACACTGAATATCAAGGATTTCAAATGGATGCGTGAGCCGGAAAGTTGCGTCATCAAGGACGACACCATCGAGGTGGTCACTCGGCCCCGTACGGACCTTTGGCAACGCACGTATTATCATTTCCGCAACGACAATGCACCCGTCTTCCAGATGGAGACCGAGGTGAAATTTTTCAGTTTCGTTGTAAAAACGGATTTCACCGAAAGCCATCATCGGTTTGACCAATGCGGCATCGTTGTGTATCTCGACAGCGAAAACTGGCTGAAGGGCAGTGTGGAGTATGAAAACGAGACCTTTCAGCATTTAGGAAGCGTTGTTACCAACAACGGTTATTCAGATTGGGCAACCACGACCATCCCTGCCGATGTCAAGACGATGTGGTATAGGCTCTCTCGCCGAGAGGACGACTATTGCATCGAGTGCTCGCAAGACGGACTGCATTTCTCGCAAATGCGCGTTTGCCACATGCACCAAGGTGCTGGGAAAATCCGTTTTGGCATCTACGCCTGCTCGCCGGAGGACTCGTCTTTCAAGACCGTCTTCACGGACATGAAGCTTACTGAATGTGCATGGAAAGCTCACGATGGCCAGCAACCGGATATGAATGTTTCAGTGGTCCAAGAGTGACCGGAGACGGATATTTCGAGAGTTGTCTTATAGGTCCTGAAGGCATTATCCTGGAGGTTACGGTATAAAAACATAAAATAAATTTAATGACAATTAGACGCATAGAGAAAGAGAATAAAGTGGTGGAGCAGATGCTTGCCGGACGTGTACTATCTCGAAAAACCGCAATCAGAACCTTGAATATGGCAGAAGAGGTTTCCTGAAAAGGTCTGCCGCAGGAGTGGCGGCGGCAAGTGAACTTTTTATGCGCTCTATCAGTGTATCGACGGCTTTTTTGAAGTCCGATGCTTTGCACCATCATTATTGGTGCCGCTTTTGCCCTCGAGCCCCTAAATATTGGTAATTTTTCCCGAGTTTTGGGTAATGAACCCGTGAAATTTTCGTGATAATTTTGCAGTCGAAAAAAACATTTATTATTCATTAAATCATGAAGAAAAACATCATTTTTATTATGGCGATGACATTAATAATGGTGACAAGTGTTCAGGCACAAGAAGTGCAGAACAAAATGGCAGAGAAAGAGAATCTTCTGTTGGTGGAAACCTGGGACAAGACTTTTCCCAAGAGTGACAAGGTGGTACACGAGAAGGTGACCTTCGTAAACCGATTCGGCATTACGCTTGCTGCCGACTTGTATCGTCCTAAAGACAGGCAAGGTGCATTGTCGGCATTGGCCGTCAGCGGTCCTTTCGGAGCAGTGAAAGAGCAGTCGTCCGGACTCTATGCGCAGCGGTTGGCTGAAGAAGGTTTTATCACGCTTGCCTTTGACCCTTCTTTCACTGGTGAAAGCGGCGGTCATCCTCGCAACCTTGCTTCTCCGGACATCAATACCGAGGACTTCTCTGCGGCGGTTGATTATCTCGTCTCCCGTGATGACGTGTCAGCTGACAAGATAGGCATAGTAGGAATCTGTGGCTTTGGCGGTTTTGCGGTTAATGCAGCAGCCATAGACACCCGCATCAAGGCTACCATTGCCGTAACGATGTATGACATAAGCCGTTGCACCGCCAACGGATATTACGATGGGGCTGACGATGCCGCCAAGCGACAGCAGATGCGCAAGGCTCTGAATGCACAACGCTCGGAAGATATGAAGAACGGCTCATACAAACGCTCTGTCATGAACCCAGAACCAGCCGCCGATGCACCGCAGTTCATGAAAGACTACTACGACTATTACAAGACTCCGCGTGGTTTCCATCCACGCTCTATCAATTCCGGTCAAGGATGGAACATGACCTCAAGCCTCGCTTTCCTCAATGCCCCGATACTTGCCTACGCTGGCGAGATAGAGAGTGCAGTGATGCTTGTCCACGGCGAAAATGCCCATTCTCGCTATTTCAGCGAAGACACTTTCAAGCGTCTTAAAGGCGATAACAAACGGCTATTGATTGTGCCTGATGCCGTTCACTGCGACCTATATGATAACATGTCGGTCATTCCTTTTTCCGAAATAGTATCATTTCTGAAGGATAACTTATAACGAATACTTATGGTAAGAATAGTTCTTTTTGCAAGTATTTGCAGCAATCAATCTCAACATGATGGCACAGAAAAAGATAATGCAAACGGCAGGTCGCACACAGTTGGTTTGCCCACTTAGCCTTTGAAGTTGAAGGCGAGAACACATCCAACGAGTGGCTGGAGCCAGTAAATGAAGAAGTGTATAATGGTCTATTAAAAGTTTCATTAAAATGAATCTCCTTAAAACAATATTTTTGGCTGTACTGACCTTCTTGTCAGTATCCGCCTTTCCACAAAACGACTCAAAGAAAAACATGGAAAAGAAAAACGTTTTAGTAGTGTATTTCTCGGCTATGGGAACCACAAAACGGGTGGCTGAGAAATTGGCAAATCTCGCCGACGCCGACATCTGTGAGATTATTCCTATTAATCCCTATACCAATGCCGACCTTAATTGGCATAATAGTCAGTCACGAAGCTCCGTTGAGATGAACGACCCTCAATCCAGACCAGAAATAAAGGCTATCGGCATTGATGTTAGTAAGTACGACTGCATCTTCCTCGGCTATCCCATCTGGTGGGACCTCGTCCCAAGGGCTGTCAACACATTCATCGAAAGCAGCGACCTCGCAGGAAAGACCATTATCCCATTCGTTACATCGGGCAGCAGTTCCATTGCGGGAAGTGTAGCCGCGCTGAAGAAATCATATCCAAAGGTAAAATGGCAGACAGGCAGATTGCTCAACCATGCAAGTGTTGAAGAAATCAAAATCTGGCTTAATAAAATAGGAATTTCTCCGTTATAATGTAAATGATTTCTTATGCAAGAGATATTTCTGAATACCATACAGGACTTCAACGACTATAACGGGATGGAGACTCTCCATCCCTTAGTCAGCGTGTTGCATGTTGAGAGCACGGAACATATCCAAAAGAGTGTGATGCACTATGGACTCTATGCCATCTACCTGAAGGAGACCAAGGGATGCAAACTATCATACGGTCGCACACCCTACGACTTCGATGAGATGACGGTGACGAGTTTCGCGCCCGGTCAGGTTGTTACGGTAGAGCCCAACCCCGATGTGCCTTTTGCGAAATACACGGCATTGGCATTCCATCCCGACCTGCTCAACCGCACCCCGTTGGCGAAGCAGATGAGCCGCTACGAGTTCTTCGACTATACCAGCACAGAGGCTTTGCACCTGTCAACACAGGAAGTCGAAATATTCCAAGGTGTACTCGCCATGATAGAGCAGGAGCTGCATCGTGCTATCGACAAGCACACTCGCGAACTCATTGTATCCAATATCGAGCTGCTACTCAACTATTGCCTGCGTTTTTACGACCGCCAATTCATCACCCGCGAGGAGATTAACAACTCTGTTGTGAAGAAATTTATCCGCCTGCTTGATGATTATATTGTCAATCAAGCAGCAAGTGAGGGGTTGCCGTCTGTGGCGTATTTTGCCGATAAATGCTGCTTTTCAACGGGCTATTTCGGCACTTTGGTAAAAATAGAAACAGGACGGTCGGCTAAAGATATTATCGCCGACCATCTGCTATCACACGCCACGCAAATGCTGAACGATGCATCACTGACTATTTCTACAGTAAGCGAGCGACTCGGCTTCGATTATCCGCAGCATTTTGTCCGCTTCTTCAAGGCGCATACCGGCAAAACACCTGCGCAATGGCGCGCGGCATAAATGGTGCCCGACTCCTTTGTGAGTTTTATTTCAAACGAAGCAGGCAAGTATTTATAAAATTCTTTATTTGTTGATTATCAGTAATTTTTGTGAATAGAAGAAGCCGTTGTTGAGTGATTTGAATTAGTAAATTAGAGATGACTCCATCACATTATTTTTGTTGTGGAGTTTTTTGCTTTTTTAACAATAAAACAAGAGGATTTGCGTTATATGTTTAATGATTCGATTACTGAAAAATAGGGCAATCAATCGTAGGGCGTGGAATGAGTGTATTGCGAAGTCAAAAAATGAAATGCCTTACGCTTATACATGGTTTTTAGATGCAGTGTCGCCTTCGTGGGAAGCCCTTGTGTGGAATAATTACGATTATGTAATGCCGTTGCCTGTAAAGAAAAAGTGCGGGTTAAAATACATTGCACAGCCGTTTTTTACACAACAGTTAGGCGTTTTTTCGCCAAAAGTTGTTATTCCCGAGATATTGGGAGCGTTTCTTAAGGCTGTTCCGTATAGGAATGTTTTACTGAATTTGAATGAGGGAAATGCTTCTGAACACGGAATCGCACACCCGAACCATTTGTTAAATCTTTCTGCTGCTTACGAGATGTTATATGCAGGTTTTTCTACCAATACAAAACGTAATTTGAGAAAGAAAACAAATCTGGAGTTTTGTGTAAAAGAACAAATTTCGCTTTCCGATTTTCTGAGATTATGCGAAGAACAGCCTTTTTGGAAACCTAAATTTAGACCATTGGCAGAAAATATAATCAGTGCCGCATTCGAAAACAGAGCTGGGCAGATATTGGGCATTACTACTCCTGATGGCAAATTGCTTGCAGCCTGTTTCCTGCTAAAATCTTCTCATCGAATTATTTATCACATTGCAGCATCGAGCATCGAAGGGAAAGCTAATTTTGCAATGTTTCATTTAATCGACTACATTATAAAGAAAAATGCGGGGAATAATTTGTGGCTCGATTTTGAAGGTTCGCGAGTTGATGGAATAGCTCGATTTTACAAAAGTTTTGGGGCTGAAAAAGCGGATTATTACAGAATAGAAAAAGGAATGTTGGTCTCTTTTTGTAGATGGAATGCCTTTAAAAAATAAAGAAATAAAGGTTTTATTTGTGTCCAGATGGTATCCGAATCGTATAGATGCCATGGAAGGCTTGTTTGTACGGAAGCATGCTTTGGCTGTAAGCCTTTACAACGAAGTACAGGTTTTATTTGTAAAGGAAGATAAGGCGGTAACACATCGGGAGATGGTAACTACTAAGTTTGAAAATATCAAAGAAACCATCGTTTATTATCCGTTTTCAAAAGTTAGAGCCTTGAGAGCCATACGTTACTTTAAGGCCTTGTTTTATGGCTATCGACAAGTGCTTGCTCAAGGATTTTCTCCGCAAATTTTGCACGTAAATGTGCTGACAAGGGTAGGCTTTTTTGCCTATTTGTTGAAATTATTTACCCATAAGCCTTATCTTGTTTCGGAACATTGGTCGAGGTATTTGCCGCATGGCTACTATGCAACAACAACCGCTTTGCATAAATGGTTGACACGGTTGGTTGTAAAGAATGCTGCCTATTTTATACCCGTTTCCAATGTTTTGAAGAGTGCGTTGGATTCGTTTTGCTTGAAAAATCCGAATTGCAGGATTGTGCACAATACGATAGAGGATTTCTTTTTTGAACATTCGACGAGGGAAAAACGCAATGTGAAAAGACTATTGCACATCTCGTGTTTCGACGAAAAGGCAAAGAATGTAAAAGGCATTATCCGTGCTTTTGGTAATTTGTATCAAAAGAGGCAAGATGTTGAACTTGTAATTGTTGGAACGGGACAAGATTTTAATTCGATAAAATTGTTTATCGAAGAAGAATACGATAAAATACCGATTGCTTTAGTTGGAGAACAAACGCCAGACGAAGTGGCTGCGTGGTTGCATAGTAGCGATGTGTTTGTGCTTTTTTCAAATTATGAAACATCAGGAGTGGTTTTGATGGAGAGTTTAGCAAGCGGAACACCTGTTATTTCGACGCCATGCGGAATCGCACCCGAGATTATTACAAAGGATAATGGACTGCTTGTCCCCTTTGCCGACGAACAAGCCTTGACTGAAAAAATGGAATGGATGATAAATCATCAATCAAATTTTGATAAAGATAAGATTAGTCGTTCGGCAGAACAATTCCGATTCCGCTCTGTAGGGGAACAACTATCCGATATTTATACGACAATCATCGAAGGCAGAAACAAAGGAACTTCCGGAGCAGCCGTTTGATTCCTTTTTTTGCATGGTGCAGATTGTTTTTCTTAAAGGCAGGAATGCAAAACTCGTAACTTCTCAAAATCTTTCGATAAGATAGAAATTTAACGATATTCGGGAAAGGGAATATTGTTGCAGCCAATAGGTGTAGAAATTGTTTTTGTACATAAATGTAAAAGTTCTCTTTGTACATATTGTTTGGTAAGTTCGCATAGATGTAACTCAATCCTTTACACCTTTTGTTGATGTTTTTATAACTGCTTTTGACTCCTTCGTTCGAAGAATGCGAAACGTGCGTGTATAGAAAGTCGTTTTGTATACAAATGTGTGTTGTTTTAGAGAATGTATCTATCTGAAAAATAATGTCTTCTGGCGTGGTCGTCTTCGTATCTACAAAGTTGATATGATGTTTTTTGATGAACTCGTTTCGATAAATACATCCTTGAATGTTGATGAATAACGATTCCTCTCTTTCGTTATTCCCATTTCCGATAAGGTCGCTCAAACAATATTTTTGTAAATCGTGTTGAGCGGAGAAATCAAAACTATTATGTTGGACAATTTTATCTTTTTTTAGACTAATATGACGACAGGGAGAAAAGACAATGTCAGAATCGTTCTCTTTTTCCGCTTTATAAAGACATTCGTACATTGTCAATTCGCGGAAATCGTCGTGGTCGGAGAATCCGATGTATTCGCCGTGAGCACTCTGAAGCCCGATATTCCTGCTGTTGCCTATGTGCATCCGTTCTTTGTTTTGAATGACGATAATTCGTTTGTCCTTTTTTGTATAATTCAATACGATTTTGTCTGTACCATCGTTGGGACAATCGAGAACGACAATAATTTCGATGTCGTGCAGGGTTTGGTTAATCAATGTTTCAAGGCATTTTGCAATGCGATTTCTTGCATTGAAAACCGGAAGTATGATGCTGATTTTAGGGACACTATCCATACAGGTTTAGTTTAACTTTTTTAATAAGACGTAAGGCCAACGCCAATTTTGATAGAGTAGTTGTACGATTCCCGGAACGAATATCATTATCCATACTCCGTAAGAGGGGAGTGTATAGAATGCCACCAATAGAAAAACTACTGTTGCTGCTCCTGAAAATAGAGACGCTTTGAAATAAGGAACTTCGTTGTCGGCAAGCAGAAATCCCCCCGCAATGGAATGATTTGCTTCGAGCCATGCAAATAAAAATGAGAAAATAAGCATGTTTTGAGGTAACAATTCCGTGTTGCTTTTTATTAGATGTAATACAGGTTCTCCGCATAAAATTGTGCAAAGGGCAACAATCGAAAATGTCATAATGCAAAAGATGGAACTTTTGATATATAATTTTTTAGTTTCTTTTTTATCGTTATGAACCCTCAATTGGCAAATTTTCGGGTTGTATGATTGGTAGAAACTCTTTCCTATCGAATCGGCAATGGCGATAATTTGCATAGTGATGCCGTACGATGCAATATCGTTTAAAGGTAGAAATAGCGATCCGATAAAAAGAGCCGATTTTAGTACGGCATATCCTCCAATGCTTGTAAGTCCTATCTTTATGGCATTAGGTGCAATTTTTCGGAGCGTTTCTGCTTTTGTTACAGCTTCTACTTTTGATAAGTGGTGTTGAATTTCTTTCGTGAAAAATTTACGTCTGCATAGGAATCGGATGATAAGAATGGAGCAAAGTTGTGCCATGACAATGGCAATAAGCCTTTGTCCCGATAAAATAAGAATTATAGCGATTGCTAAATTGACAAGATTTCCTATGATGGCATATTGTTTAGATGTTTTTATATAACCTTTTCCTTGTAATAAAGCCTCGTAGTAAAGGGTATAGATGTTGAATGTACAGATGATACATAATAAGAACCATGCTGCGTAAATTTCGTTGGCGTTGCCGGAGTACGATTTTAATAATGTATGGATATAAAAGGTGCCGATAGTAAGTAAACCCAATAGGACGATAAATGCTAAACGCCTATAAAAGAATCTCATGGAAACGATAACTCCCTTTAGTAATGAGAAATTTATTTCTTTGCCGTTATCCGCAGGGGTATGAAACCCCTCTTCTTTTAATTTTTGGACGCCGGAAAATACAAAAGATACATTTCGTGAGAATGCTGCTGAGAATCCGAAATCAAATAAATAGACAAGTGCAGTGATGCCTGAAAAGATAGTCCAAAAAGCAACATCTTCGTTGGGTAATGCTATTAATATCAATGGAAATAGAAGTAATCCATATCCTATGCGTAAAACATTGGCAAGTAAACTCCAAAATACGTCTTTCTTCCCAATTTTTCCAATGATATTTACTTCTTCCATTTTTCAGACAGCGACAATACCTTTGATATGTGGGTGAGGATTGTAATCTTCAAGAGAGAAATCCTCAAAGTGAAAATTAAAAATATCCTTTACGTTTGGGTTTAGTTTCATGGTTGGCAATGCTCGTGGTTGTCTTGATAATTGTTCGTGAACTTGTTCGAGATGATTTTTGTATATATGTGCATCACCAAGCGTATGAATAAATTCCCCAACTTGTAGGTCTGTCACTTGTGCAACCATCATTAAAAGAAGTGCGTAAGAAGCAATGTTGAAAGGTACACCGAGAAAAATATCGGCAGAACGTTGATACAGTTGAAGTGATAGTTTTCCATTGGAAACATAGAATTGAAATAAGGTATGACAAGGTGGTAACGCCATATTTTCTACCTCTGCAACATTCCATGCACTCACAATTAACCGCCTTGAGTCTGGATTGTTTTTTATTTGATTGATAACATTGGAAATCTGGTCAATAGAATTACCATTGTAGTCAGGCCAACTTCTCCATTGATGCCCATATACTGGACCGAGTTCCCCATTTTCATCTGCCCATTCATTCCAAATCCGAACACCATTTTCTTGCAGATACTTCACGTTTGTATCACCATTCAAAAACCATAGGAGTTCGTGAATGATAGACTTTAAATGTAGTTTCTTGGTCGTTAACAATGGGAACCCGTTGGATAAGTCAAAACGCATTTGATACCCAAAAACACTGATGGTACCCGTCCCTGTACGGTCTTCCTTCGTTGTACCATTTTTTAATACATAATCGAGTAAGTCTAAATATTGTTTCATGGTTTCTTATATTTTTCTTTGTTTATATCGAATAAAATGCCGAGATTAATGGTTATTACCTGATTACTCGACCGACCGAAATCGTCGGTAATTCTATTCGGGAAAACATCGCCAAGTCCGAAATTGTATCTGCCTTCCAATTGATAAATACCTGCTCGAGTATGAAATTCAAATCCTGTACCTCCGCATATTCCATAATCAAATCTGTTGGAAATCTGCTGGTTATGTTCGTCTCTGCTTTCGGAGTCGAGTAGTACAGCGGTCGTCTTGTCATCAACTAAATAACTTAAGTTTAATCCCAAATTGAAAAACCACCTGAATTTTTTCTTACCAAAAAAAATGTGAGTCATAAATGGTAACTCAACATAATGGAAAAGTCGGTCGTATTTGAATGTTTCAGAATCGCTGTTGTGAGCTTTTGCTGTCCATCCTCTTTGCATGTAATTTAGCTCGACTTGCAACCCAAAATATTTTTCGAAAATAAAGCGAGACATGAATCCACCCATGTAGCCCACCCTCATGGTCTGATCTACGGATGGTGAGAACCATACTGTGCTTAATGTAACTCCTTGACGTGTCCCGAATGCAATTTCAGGAGTATAAGCAAATGTGCCGACACAAAGAGCAAGCAGTATAGTGGTAAAGATGATTTTGTGTTTCATTCTTATTCAAGATGAATTAAATAGACATGTTCGTTGACCCATCCGCCATCGGGCATTATTTTTTTGAATTTCATATCTGATTGAACATTGTTCAATTCGGGAAATGTCAAATTATTGCTTACTCGTTTTTCTTTTAACATTTCTATCATGTTGCACATAATATCGTATCCTAATTGGTCGTAGTTCGGATATGCGTTGTTGGCAATGCCGAAATATTTTTCATATTCGGTTTTGTATTGTAGAGCAAATTTTGAATAAGGATTAAATAAAGAGGTAAAGTAGATGGGCTTACTTTCGGTCAAAAGAGACAATCCCCATCTGTCAAATCCTATCAATTCCAAATCCGTACCTATACGATATTGGTTTATTTTCCGTAATATGGGTTTGACGCGCTCGGGAGTTGAGGACGCTAATAGAATAGAAGCGTGCTGACTGACAGCTGATTCGCAAATAGAGTCGGCATTTTCTTCTGTAATGAAGCATCTTGAATGAGGAGTGTTTGTTACTAACAAATCGGCTAAAAGTGCATTGGCAAAATTGTTCCCTTCGTCGTAGTTGTTTTCAAAATAGGCCAACAAAATATGTCTGTTTTTAAATTTTTTGAGTAATTCCCCTTTTGATATGGTCAGAAACATCTGTTTTGGTGGGTTGAATTGGATAATGTAAGGGTTGTTTCCCAAGTCTTTTACATTCTGCGAAAAGGGTATAACCACAAAAGTTTGATGTTGTTTTGCAAAATCGGTAACTTTCTGAATTTGATTTGTATAGGCAGGACCAATAATTAAATCGACATGTTGCAATTCTTCTTTTGTTAATAAAGAATCAATATCGTTTTCAGAAATTCCGGTGTCGTACACATACAATATAGATGATGTACCTTGTTTTTTTGCTGCATCAATAGCCAAAAGTACTCCTCGATAAAAATCGACGAATTTTTCAGCACCTGCCATGTCTAATTTGAAAGGTAGCATAATTGCTAC
The DNA here is from genome assembly GCA_017456885.1 of Paludibacteraceae bacterium. Taxonomy (GTDB): domain Bacteria; phylum Bacteroidota; class Bacteroidia; order Bacteroidales; family Paludibacteraceae; genus RGIG9608. The sequence goes on along the minus strand of JAFTIM010000004.1, from coordinate 321,299 downwards.
TCGAAGCACATTGGAAATGGTGTCGGCATACTTGTCATTATCATATACCTCCGTTTTCGCAGTGTCGGAAACAATGTTGTCGTTTTTTTGTATCGTCAAAGCATGTCCATGCCGTTTGAAAATTCGTAAAACATCACCCTTTTTGATAACGTCTTTAATATCGTTAGATTCTAAAATCGAGTTGATGTCAACTCCGTATTGTTTGCTGATGGAATACAAGGTTTCTTTTCTTTTTACTTCGTGCAAAATAAATACAGATGTGTCGTTATTGATGTCCTCTTTTGTTTCAATGTTTTGATTGCTGATAGGTATTTTGAGTTCTTCTCCAACTTTCAGACCATCTCTGGCCGAAGCATTTAGAGCGATGATGCTTCCTATTGAAACATTATACATTTTTGCAATGGAGTATAACGTTTGCGAAGGTTCGACAATGTGTGTTTTATACTCGCCCGACTCTGTGCTTTTATTTTGTTGTTTAGGTTGAAAAACCTGTTTCCTTACAGGTATTTTAAGTGTAATGCCATATCTTAACCCTTGAGCAAGTTCAGGATTGTATTGGTGTAATTCATTTTGTGAGACTTCAAATTTCTTACTGATAGACCACAAACCTTCACCTTGCGACACTTGATATAGGTAGAATTCTTGATTGTTTTCTGTGATTTTCGGGTAAAGTTGGTCTTGCCCTCTTGCCGGTAAAAACACAATTAAAACAAATGCAAAAAATATTTTTGAAATAGACGGTTTCATCTCTTTTAAAATTAAATGGTTAAACAGTATCCATGAAACTACGTTGAACACGATTGAATATGATAATTCCGATTGCTAACAACAGCAATGTGAATACGAAACTATAACCTAAACTCCACCAACTGAAAGAACCTGCTCCAAGAGTGCCAAATTTAAAAGTTTCTACAATAGGAGTTATTGGATTTAAGGTCATTACAAAACGTAATTTCTCGTTCGAGATCGTATTTAAAGGATAAATTATGGGTGTGGCATACATCCATAGTTGCACGAAAAAAGATAAAAGCAATGTCAAATCACGATATTTTGTCGTCATTGATGAAAATAAAATCCCGAATCCTAACGCTAATCCTGCTAATATCAAGATGAGTAATGGCAATAATAGTATATAAAAATTTGGTGTAACGGTTACATCGGTAAATATTATGTAATAGAGATAAACAATAATAAATAATAGCATTTGAATGCCGAGCCGAACCATTGATGACGTAACTGTGGACAATGGAACAATTAAGCGAGGAAAGTAAACTTTACCAAAAATGCCGGCATTAGAAAGAAACGTATTCGATGTTTTGTTTAAACAATCGGCGAAATATTGCCAAAGACAGATGCCTGACAGATAAAATAACGGTTGAGGGATACCGTCTGTCGGGATTCCCGCAATGCCTCCGAAAACGACCATATACATAATGGTGGTCATTATCGGTTGGACAAAAAACCATAAAGGACCAAGTATCGTTTGTTTGTATTGGGTGATAATGTCTCGTTTTACGAACATTGCCCATAAATCTTTGTAACGCCAAATCTCTTTAAAATCAACGCTTAAAAGGCTTTTATGCGGCTTGATTACTTCTGTCCATTCCTTTTCACTCATAGTAAAATTTTAAATGACAAATTTAAGCATTTAATCGAAAATTAAACTTCCGGCTTTAAAAAAATGACTTAAATTATACTACTTTTGCAGTCGATTATGGATTTGCAGACACAAATATATCCTTTTATAGAAAAGCAACTCTCGCAATGGAGTTTCGCAAAAAAAAACTATGATAATTTATCTTTGATAAAGACGCGTACTTTTTTATTGCCTACGACAAAAATTGTTTTGCAATTTAATCCTACAAGAATAGCCTCTACGGGAGCAAAACTTGATGCCGAAAGCATCTCGAAACGGAAATGTTTTTTGTGTTTGCAAAATCAGCCTGCGGAAGAGCTCAGCATGTTTTGGCAGGATTATGTTGTTCAACTCAATCCTTACCCTATTTTCCCTAATCATTTGGTTATAGCGCATCGGCAGCACATTTTGCAAGATATAAACGGTCATTTTTCGGAATTGCTGTCCGTGTCGGAGCAACTACCCAATTTCGCCGTGTTTTTCAATGGAATAAATTGCGGGGCATCAGCTCCTGACCATTTGCATTTTCAGGCGGCGGAGCAGAATTCGTTTCCTCTTTTGGTAAGTTATGACACGTTGGGAAAGACTCCTTTTTTTAAGAAAAATGGAGCAATGACCTATAAAATACTTGGAGTTTTTCGCACGGTTTTTTGCATAGAATCTTCAGAAATCCAATCGGCAAATTTTCATTTTGAGTATTTGAAACGACAACTTTTCGGAACAAACGCACCGATGATGAATTTGCTTTGTTCCTATTCTGCCGGTAGATGGTTGATTTTTGTTTTTCCGAGAAAAAAATCACGTCCATGGCAATACGAGGCTCCTGAATCACAGACGTTGATGGTTAGCCCCGGCACTGCCGAGATGAGCGGTGTGGTGGTTCTTCCCAAAGAGGAGCATTTCCAAAGAATAAATCTTGAAGATATTATTGATATTTATCAGCAAGTCGGATTATGAATTTGATTCCCGAACAGATTTCGGTCGGAATATTGTCGTCGAAAGAAATAACCTTCCGATTAAAAGGACAATATCAATTGTTGGACAATCTTTTTGAGGGGAAATTGTCCGTATCGGCATATGAGGGGAAAGTGAAATTTTTGGGACGTCTTTATGAAGAACTCGTCTTCTCACCTCTATGTTACGACAAATCTTTTTTTGAACTGAAAGAAGTGGTTATCGGAATCGGCTTTCATTGGCAAAAGAAAGAACTTCAACGTTTTCAGGGCTGTTTGAAATTTATGGTTGAAGACGATTTGATAACTGCAATAAACATATTACCGATAGAAGATTATCTGACCAGCGTTATTTCTTCTGAAATGAGTGCAACGTCTTATATGGAGTTGCTAAAAGCGCATGCCGTTATATCTCGTAGTTGGTTATTAAGTCAAATGGTTGAACATGTCGATTGTCAGACTTCGGAAATGCCGATGGCGTTAGACGCCGATGTGTTGTTTGTGAATAGGTGGTATGAACGCGATAAACATAAAAACTACGATGTATGTGCCGACGATCATTGTCAGCGTTATCAAGGCATTACAAAAGTAACAACCCCGGAAGCAAAAGCTGCTGTGGAGGCAACGCGGGGCGAGGTTTTGGTGAGCGAAGGAGAAATTTGTGATGCTCGTTTTTCAAAGTCTTGTGGAGGTGCAACCGAACGATTCGATACGTGTTGGGCTGATAAGCATTATGAATATTTGGAATGTGTCCCTGATAATCCCGAAGAAGAGTTGACTTTTGACTTGACAACCGAAGCAGATGCCAAAAAATGGATAATGTCATCGCCGGATTCGTTTTGTAACGTAACCGATGAACAAGTTTTACGACAAGTTTTAAATAATTTCGACCAATCGACAACCGATTTCTTTCGATGGAAAGTGGTCTATTCGGAACAACAACTTGCAGATATGCTGAAACGTCGTTCGGGTATTGATTTCGGTATAATATTGGATATAATTCCTTTGAAACGAGGGTGTTCGGGACGTATTTCTTATCTGAAAATCGTAGGAACGAAGTCGGTAGTTGTTGTCGGGAAAGAACTTGAAATTAGGAAATGGTTGTCGGAAACGCACTTATATAGTTCGGCGTTTGTAGTTGAAAAGGAAGCTTCAAATTTTGTTTTTTATGGAGCCGGCTGGGGACATGGCGTGGGGCTTTGTCAGATTGGAGCTGCATTGATGAGTCAGAAAGGTTATGATTATCGGCAAATATTAGAACATTATTATAAAAAATCGGAGATTAAGAAGATATATTGATTGTTTCGTATGTTTACGGATAACATGTAAATCACTACTTTTGCAAAAAAAAATAATTTATGCCAATAGGAAAAAAGTTTCACGCGCAGCAAACAACTTCTCGTCGGAAAGAAGGTTTTGATAATAGAGCAAACAAAAAAAACAAGTTTTTTGTGGCGGGTAAGCCAGACTCTAACGAGGAAATGACATTTTCGAAGCGTTCTTATACAGAGAATAAAGCATCGAGATTTGAACGAAAGGGAAATGCCTCAAATGTTTATTCTAAAAAGAAACAGTTGGAGTATAAAAAAAGATTTGTTGATGCAAATGCCCCTATTCGCTTGAATAGATTTATTGCAAATTCGGGAATATGCTCGCGTCGAGAGGCTGATGAATATATATTGGCGGGTGTGGTTTCCGTAAATGGTGAGGTTGTTACCGAACTTGGAACAAAAGTGTGTCCGTCGAAAGATAGGGTTTTGTTTCATGACCAACTTTTGCGTTCGGAGAAGAAAGTTTACGTGCTCTTGAATAAGCCCAAAAATTGCGTAACAACCACAGACGATCCGCATGCTCGTATTACGGTGATGGATATTGTGAAAAATGCGTGTGTGGAGCGTATCTATCCTGTCGGACGTTTGGATAGAAACACAACAGGCGTATTGTTGTTGACAAATGATGGCGATCTTGCCACAACGCTTACACATCCTAAATTTAACAAAAAGAAAGTTTATCAAGTAACGTTGGATAAACCAATCGCCGAAAACGATATGCAAAAGTTAAGAAATGGAATCGTTTTAGACGATGGAGCAATCCATGTAGATGACATTTCCTATATAGATAACGACAAACGGCAAGTCGGTGTGGAAATTCACTCGGGTAAAAATCGTATTGTTCGTCGAATGTTTGAACATATCGGCTATACGGTAAAGCAATTGGACAGGTCTGTTTTTGCCGGTTTAACCAAAAAGAATCTCCCACGTGGTAAATGGCGTTTTTTAAGTGAAAAAGAAATCCAGATGTTAAAAATGGGAGCTTTTGAGTAGTTTTAGAGCAGATGGGTAAGAATTACAACGTCCGTGTATTGATTGTCGGATGTTTTTATCCATTCTTTTAATTCTCCTGATGTTTTAAAATCTGCTTTCTTGAAAAGATTGATACTTGCTTCGTTGTCTGTTGAAATGTAGCAATACAATTGATGCAAGTGTAGGTATTTTTTTGCATAGTTTTTTAACACAGAAACGGCTTCGAATGCAAAACCGTGTTTCCTATATTTTTCGTCGATGACAATTCCGATGCCGGCTCTTTTGTGAATAGCTTCAAAATCGTACAAGTCAATACACCCGACAACGAGTTTTTGGTTTTGTAGTTCAATTATCAAACGTTGTTGTTTTTTTTCGTAAATCGTTTTGTCGGAGTAGGCAATATATCTTTTTATGAGGTATTTTGATAGTGGTTCGTTTGTGTCGGCAACGTCCCAAATGTTAGAGTCATTTTCCCATTTATAAAGAAAATCAAGGTCTTCTGGTTCGGGTGCTCTCAGTTTAATATGTTCGTTTTCAAGAATGTTCATCGTTTTTGATAAAAAAAATAAAAAAGTAATTTGTATTTAAAAAAGATAACTATCTTTGCAAAGTTATTGTTTAAGCAAAAGTACGAATAATCAAATAAATAAAGAATAAAGATGAGAAAGGTTAGTTTTATTTTAACAGTTGTTTTTGTTGCCTTTTTGGCTGCTTCTTGTGATTATCAGCCGGTTATAGCAAAGGTGGAGATTCAAATGGTTAAAGTTGCTCCGGAAAAGGGTGAAGCTTTTTTTATCGGGAAATACGAGGTTACTCAAAAAGAGTGGCGTGCAGTGATGGGAACAAAACCTGCAGGTAATTTAAGTGGAGATGATTATCCTGTTGAGAATGTTTCTTACGATGAAGTATTGGAATTTATAGCAAAATTGAATGAAAAAACGAATGCAGGATATCGTTTGCCAACCCGTCAAGAATGGGAAACGGCTGCTTATGCTGCAAATCGTCAATTTTATAAATATGCAGGTACAACAGATAGTTTAGATGCGTATGCTTGGTATAAAAATAATAGCCAAGATGTTCATAATGAAGCACAAACTCATCCGGTAGGAACAAAAAAACCTAATGCGTTGGGACTTTACGATATGAGTGGTAATGTGTCTGAAATGACATCTGATATAGCTATAAATTCTGAATATGTTTATATAAAGGGAGGAACCTGCAAGAGTGTGCCTTCGAATTGTGAAATAACTGCACAAGATAGCATACTAAATTATGGTGGTGTTAGGGGTATTCGTTGCGGATTCCGTTTGGCTCGGAGTGTGAAATAATTTTTAATAGAATTGTATAAATATAAGGTTGAGCCTTGTGGGTTCAACCTTTTTTAGTGTTATGGGTTGTTATTTACAAGTTTCGAATCTGACAAAATCTTTTGGTGATAAGATTTTGTTTGAAAATATATCGTTTGGATTGCATGAGGGGCAACGAATGGCTTTGTTGGCACGGAATGGAAAAGGAAAAACCTCTTTGTTGAATATTCTTTCGGGAAAAGATACCGCCGACTCCGGAAATGTCATTTTTAAAAATGATATACAGATTGCATTCTTGGAGCAAGTCCCAAAATTGGACGGCAATACGGTGCTTGATGCTTGCTTCAATTCTGATAGCCGAGTTGTAAAGGCAATTTCTCGATATGAGTATTTAGTTCAATTGCAAAAAAATAAACATGACAGATTTTTGCAATGTGCCGCCGAGTTTGAGCAAATCTTGGGTGAGATGGATGCGCTGAATGCTTGGAATTATGAGAGCCGCATAAAACAGATTTTGGGTAAATTGGGTATTCTGGATTTAGACAAACCGCTGTCCCAACTTTCGGGAGGGCAACAAAAACGTTTGGCATTGGCGAAAGCATTGATAATGGAGCCTGATTTGTTGATATTAGATGAGCCAACCAATCACTTGGATTTGGTAATGGTGGAGTGGCTTGAGGATTTCCTGAAAAAATCGAAAATGACATTACTTTTGGTTACTCACGATCGTTATTTTCTTGATAGAGTTTGTAGTGATATAATAGAAATAGATAATAAAACATTGTATTCTTATCATGGAAATTACACTTATTATTTAGATAAAAAGGAAGCACAAAACGCTAATTTTAATGCGGAACAAAAACGAATTAAATCCCTATACAAAAAGGAGTTAGAGTGGATGAGGCGTCAGCCGCAGGCACGAGCTACAAAGTCGCAATCAAGAATAGATGCTTTTAATAGGATAGAACAAAATGTAAAAATCCATAGGGAAAACAAAAACTTAAAGTTAGATGCACAATCGGTATATATAGGTTCAAAAATATTTGAGGTTCAGTATGTTAGTAAAAGTTTTGGGGATTTAAAGATATTGGATAACTTTTATTATAATTTTTCTCGTTACGAAAAGATGGGAATTATTGGTAATAATGGTACCGGTAAATCTACCTTTTTGAGAATGTTGCTCGGAGAGATACCCGTAGATAGTGGGCGTTTTGATATTGGAGAGTCAGTACGTTTCGGTTATTATAGTCAAAACGGCTTGAATTTTGATGAGGGGAAAAAGGTGATTGATATAGCACGTGACGTAGCTGAAATTGTGGAAATAGGTAATGGAAAAAAGGTTACTGCATCTCAATTTTTAACCTATTTCTTATTTGCTCCCGAACAACAACAAAGTTATGTCTATAAGTTAAGTGGCGGAGAATTGAGAAGGCTTTATTTGTGTACGATTTTAATGCAGAAGCCTAATTTTTTAGTGTTGGACGAACCAACTAACGATTTGGATATTTCGACATTAAACATATTGGAAGAGTATCTCCGACAATTTAACGGCTGCTTGATAGTGGTAAGCCATGACCGCTTTTTTATGAATAAGATTGTGGATCATTTGCTGGTGTTTGAAGGGAATGGGAGAATAAAAGATTTCCCCGGGAATTACTCCGATTATTGTTTGTGGAAAGAAGCACAGAATGTAGAAGTATCGGAAACTCCGGTAAAAAAGGAAAGGATAGTAAGTTCTCTTCCAAATGCGAAAAAGAAGTTGAGTTTTAAAGAAAAACAAGAATTTGAAGCCTTGGAAAAAGAGATTGAGAACTTGGAACAAGAGAAATCTTTGATAGAAAAAGAACTTGCTTCGGGAGCATTGTCAAACGATGATTTAACAATAAAATCAATAAGGTTTGGAGAAATAACTCAATTGATAGACGAAAAAACTACTCGTTGGTTGGAATTAAGCGAATTGGCGTAGATTTATTTTGTTTCGTCAAGTGAAATAAATTGTCGGCTTGCTTTCTTGCTTAATTCGCTTGCAGAGAATGGTTTCACATTTTCTTTCTCTTCTTTTAATATCTTGATTGTAGCGGTGTTTTTAATTCTGAATTTGTTGCCGTTAGTATCTTCAATGTCGGTATTTGATATGAAATTCTTCTCTTCGAGGACGGAATCTGTACCTTCCTTTCTGTAAATCATATTGCGTTTCATATTTATAGTAGCATTTTTCACTTTGAATTTTTCAAAGTCTTTACCGCCTAAATTTATGACGTTCAGTACTGCAAGTTCGTCTTTTGAGAGCTTATAGCCAAAGGGTATTTTTATATTGATAACAGCGTTTTGTGATACTTTTTGCACAGAATAGGTGTGGGCATCAACGATAAAATTTGTGGTCAGAATGAGTTTTATAATCCCGAAAAAATTTTTGGAATTGGTATGTGTTAGTACCGAAATATCATTGTTTTCTCGTGAAATATTCCACTTGTTGGGCGATTTCGCAAGATCGTATAATAGCTGTTTTGGAGAGTTTCCCCAAAGTATTTTGTGAATGTTTGTCGTAGTATCGGTTTTTTCTAAAAATGCTTTTTCTTTTTTATTTAAAACATTGTCGTTTAAGTCTTTTATCTTTTCTTCGACCGAATTGTCTATATAGCGTTTCCATATATTTGGCAAAATCTGAATTTGTTCTTTTTTGTCCTTTTTTGCAGGAGGAAATTCGGTAATAGCTCCAATTATCTCGTCGAAAGTAATAATCTGATTCGTTTCTGAATATGTAATAATGTCGGATATTATATGGTATTTTCGAGGAATCGACGGAAAATCCTTTTCCATTTGCTCTTTAACTAAAAAGAGCATGTTTTTCGTATTTGTACGTTGTTGTTTTTTTGAAACCTTTAAAGATACGATATGCTCTTCAATCATAATCGGTTGCTCTTTGAGCCTTATGATTAAGGTGTCGTTGGCGGTTAAATTTTCTTTAGAAATCAGTGTCGTTTCAAAACCAATAAAAGAAACAATCAAAGCATCTGCTTTTTCGTCTATATTCAGACTGAATTTGCCTTCGAGATTGCTAATGGTTCCGTTTTCAGGATTATTTCTGATGTAGATGCTTGCATAGGGAAGTGGCTGTTGCCCGTTGAGAACAACTCCCTCTATTGTAACTGCATTTGTTATAAGAAACGAGAATAAAAAGAGATAAATCAGAAAAAACTTTCTCATTTTTGAAGCATAATTAGAAAAACAAGTGTTCTATTAAGACTCTTGTCCCGATACAGATAAGTATGATGCCTCCGATAAGTTCTACATTAAGGTGAAAACGTTTCCCATAAAAAATCCCGATAAAGATGCCCAATAACGAAAATAGGAAACTGACAATGGCAATAATGCTTGTTGCCAACCAAATTTGCTGGCCATAAGGTATAAATATAATACCCGTTGATAAGGCGTCAATGCTTACGGTTACTGACATTAAAGAAAGATAGCGCAAAGAAGTGAATATGTTTTTGGTTAATGTTTTAGGTGTGTTGTTGCGACTTTCCCATATCATTTTTCCCCCAAGATATCCTAATAATAAAAATGCTATCCAATGGTCGAATTCTTCGATATAAACCTTAAAACCTACTCCTAAACTCCAACTGATTAACGGCATGATACCTTGAAAAATGCCAAAAAAGAAAGCGGATCGTAAAATCAATTTCCAATCTGAAGTCGGGTGTTGTATTGCACCTGCAATCGAAATGGTAAAACAATCCATTGCCAATGCAATTGCCAAAAGTATAATCTCAATGAGGGTCATTTTGTTTGTTTCTCTTTATTGTAAGCTTCCGCAATTTTGCATAATTCTGCGTACCATTTTTCTCCAAAACGCCTTGTCAGTGCATCTTTTAGGAATATGTAAGCCGGAATTTTATGGGTTTCACCATAACATTTGGCACAACTGCAAATATTCCACTTATGATAGTTTACGGCGATGAAATTTTTATATTCTGTAAGTCTTACCGGATAAAGATGGCAAGAAATTGGCTTGTAGAAATTGATTTTTCCCTCTTTAAAGGCTTTCTCTATGGCACATTTACAAATGCCGTTTTCCATATATGAAAATACGCATTCTTTTCCGTCAACAATTGATGTTACAAGATCGTCTTCGATGTCGGTGTAGCAAATGCCTTGTTTTTCAATGACTTGTTTCGACTTGTCGGATAATGTGTCCCAAATAAGAGGCAGTATTTTCTCAATTTCAACAACTTCAGATTGTGTCAGTGGTGCTCCCGAGTCGCCTTCGATACAGCAAATGCCTTTACATGTTGCCAAATCACAACAGAAATATTGCTCAATCAGGTCTAATGAAACAATCGTGTCGTCTATTTGAATCATTTTGCAAGGGTTGCAATTTTTACGATTATCTGCATGGCTTTTTCCATTGATTGAATAGGTATATATTCGTATCGTCCGTGGAAATTGTGTCCTCCTGTAAAAATATTTGGACAAGGCAGCCCTTTAAACGACAATTGTGCTCCATCAGTTCCACCACGAATGGGTTTTATCTTTGGCTCAATACCTACTTCACGCATAGCTTCCGAAGCCAAATCGACAATGTGCATCAGAGGCTCTATTTTTTCACGCATGTTGTAGTATTGGTCTTTTATCTCCAGATTGACACTATCAGCTCCGAATTCGGCCGCAATTTTATTTACCAAATGTTGTATTTCTTTTTTACGACTTTCGAATTTGCTTCTGTCGTGATCTCGTATAATGTAAAGCAATGTGGTTTTTTCGACATTGCCTTCGAAACTTATCAAGTGATAAAAACCTTCGTAGTTTTCGGTGTGTTCGGGAGTTTCGTGTCGCGGCAACATAGATGCGAATTGTTGCCCGATGCGTATGGAGTTTAGCATTTTGTGCTTTGCGTATCCGGGGTGAACATTTCGCCCGAAAAAAGTGATTTTTGCAGATGCCGCATTGAAATTTTCGTATTCGAGTTCCCCAATTTCTCCACCATCGATGGTATAAGCCCAATCGGCATTGAATTTTTCGACATTGAAATGTTGTGCTCCTTGTCCGATTTCTTCATCGGGAGTAAACGCAATTCTTATTGTACCGTGTTTCATCTCGGGATGGTTGATGAGATATTCCATTGCGGTAACAATTTCGGCAATTCCCGCCTTGTCGTCTGCACCTAACAAAGTTTTTCCGTTGGTTACGATAAGGTCTTGTCCGATGTATTTTTTTAATTCGGGGAAATCTTCCGGCGACAATCGTATATTTTCTTCGCTATTAAGAATCAGTGTACTCCCGTCGTAATTTTTTATGATGTTCGGCACAACGTGTCTTGCTGTCATTTCAGGACTTGTATCCATGTGGGCGATAAACCCGATTGTAGGTGTATTCCTTTCGGAATTGCTTGGTAATGTGGCCATGACATATCCGTTTCCGTCAATGGAAACGTCCGATAGTCCGATACTTTTTAATTCATTTTGTAGCGATTGAGCAAAAATCATCTGCCCCGGAGTGCTTGGTGTTAAACCTGTGTTTTCATCGGATGTGGTAGTGAAAGACACATATTTTAAAAAACGTTCTACAATATTCATTGTTACACTATAATTTTTAATGTTGCAAAGTTAAGAAAAACGCTACTTATCACGGTATAAAAAAGCAATTTTATTAGCAACGATTTTCTGTCCTTTTGTGTTTTTATAATTGTAAGATTTCCTATCTTTGCAGTTGAAAAATAATGAAGAAAAAATGCTTTATCCATTAAAATTTAAACCTATTCTGAAAGATAAAATCTGGGGTGGTCAGAAGCTGAAAACCATATTCGGTCGAGATTTCGGTAATTTGCCCAATGCCGGCGAAAGTTGGGATTTGTCGGGAGTTGAAGGCAATGAGTCGGTTGTGATAAACGGCTCGTTGGCAGGGAATAATTTGTCGGAATTGTTGGAAGTCTATATGGGCGATTTGGTAGGTGATGCCGTGTATGAACGTTATGGAAATCAATTCCCGTTGTTGGTAAAAGTGATAGATGCCAACGATGCACTTTCGATACAGGTTCACCCCGATGACGAGATGGCTGCACAGCGACACAATTCGTTGGGGAAAACCGAGATGTGGTATCTTTTAGATGCAGATGAACATGCTAGCTTGATTTCGGGGTTTGTTTCGGAAATGGATAAAGAAACGTACCTTAAAAGCGTAGAAGATAATACGTTAGAGTCTCTTTTGAGAAGTTATGATGTACAAAAAGGAGATGTGTTTTTTATGCCGGCGGGCAGAGTACACGCCATTGGTAAAGGCTGCTTGATAGCCGAAATTCAAGAAACGTCGGATATCACTTATCGCATTTATGATTTTAATCGTGTTGATTCGCATGGAAATCATCGTGAGTTGCATACCGATTTGGCCGTAGATGCAATTGATTTCTCGTATGTTGAGAATGCGAAGATAAAGTATAGCCTGAAAACTAACGAACCATCGAATGTGGTTGATTGCGAGCATTTTACAACTAATGTATTGCCTGTCGAAGGGGTTGTCGAACGGAATTATTCGCTCTTGGATTCGTTTGTAATATTGATGGGAGTTGAAGGCGATTTGGAGTTGCAATGGAATGGTGGGGTAGAAACGCTGAAAATGGGTGAAACCATATTGATTCCTGCTATGATAGAAAATATTACTTTGAAATCGCAGAACAAAGGAAAGGTTTTAGAGGTTTATATTAGAAATAAAAAGTAGTTTATATATGAGTAAAGATTTGTTAGAAAATGTAATTGCAAAAGCTCAAACATGGCTTAATGGTAATTATAATGCAGAAACCAAGGCCGAAATAAAGCGAATGCTTGAGGCTGATGATAAAACGGAACTGATTGAGAGTTTTTATAAAGATTTGGAGTTTGGAACCGGAGGACTCCGAGGAATAATGGGTGTTGGTTCGAACAGAATGAACATTTATACGGTGGGTGCTGCTACCCAAGGTTTAAGTAACTATCTGAAACGTGAGTTTGCCGATTTGGAACAAATTTCGGTAGTTGTTGGGCACGACTGCCGAAACAATAGCCGTTTGTTTGCCGAAATATCCGCTGATATTTTCTCTGCCAACGGAATAAAAGTATATCTGTTTGAGTCGTTGCGTCCTACACCTGAAATGTCGTTTGCGATTCGTCATTTGGGGTGTCAAAGCGGAATTATTCTTACGGCAAGTCATAATCCGAAAGAATATAACGGATATAAGGCTTATTGGAACGATGGCGCTCAAATGATTGCTCCCCACGATATGAATGTAATTGCCGAAGTGGCAAAAATAAAAGGTCCTGACGATATTAAGTTTGAAGGCAATAAGTCGTTGATTCACATTATAGGAGAGGACATTGACAAAGTTTATTTGGAGCAAATCAAAACGATATTTTTGTCGCCTGATTCTATCAAACGCAATGCCGATTTGAAGATTGTTTATACACCTATTCACGGAACGGGCATAAAATTGATTCCGCGTTGTTTGCAGGAGATTGGCTTTAAAAACGTGATTTTGGTAGATGAGCAATGCGTTGTAAGTGGCGATTTCCCAACCGTCGTTTCGCCAAATCCCGAAGAACCGGCAGCGCTTGATATGGCAATCAAGAAAGCCAAAGAGGTAGATGCCGATATTGTGATGGCTTCAGACCCCGATGCCGACCGTATGGGTATTGCTATCAAAAACGATAAGGGCGAATGGATTTTGGTCAATGGCAATCAGACCGATTTGATGTTTACATACTATATTTTACGACGTAGAAAGGAATTGGGCATTTTGGATAAATCCGATTTTATGGTAAAGACAATTGTAACATCGGAATTGATAAAAGACGTTTGCAATAAGTTCAATATCGAGATGTTCGATTGTTATACAGGATTTAAGTGGATTGCTTCGGTAATTCGTGAACAAGAAGGCAAACGTAAGTTTATCGGTGGAGGCGAAGAGAGCTATGGCTATATGCCTGCCGATTTTGTGCGCGATAAAGATGCTGTAGCCTCTTGTGCATTGATGGCAGAATTGACGGCGTGGGCAAAAGATAATGGAAAAACGCTGTTTGAGTTGTTGCAAGATATTTATGTGGAATTTGGTTTCAGCAAAGAAAAAGGTGTTTCGATAGTGAAAAAGGGGAAAGAGGGTGCAGATGAGATTCAGCAAATGATGAAGAAATTCCGTGTAAATCCTCCTAAAGAGATTGCCGGAAGCCCTGTGATTGTGATAAAAGATTACCATTTCTTGCAACAAAATAACCTGCTTACGGGTGACAGAACGGAACTTGACTTTCCGGAATCGTCAAACGTGTTGCAGTTCTTTACCGAAGATGGTACAAAAGTTTCTGTTCGCCCGTCGGGTACCGAGCCGAAAATAAAATTTTACATTGAGGTAAGGGCTAAAATGAATAGCCGTTCCGATTACGACGAAGCGGAAGCATCGGTGTTGCGGAAAATAGAAGCCGTACGCCAATCGTTAGGAATCTAATACGGATATAACTGATAATCAAAAAAGGAACCTCATCGAGGTTCCTTTTTTTGTGGTTTTTTATTTTCCTTATTCTCTTACCCCACGAATAGATTGACCCGAAATACAAGTGTTAGCATAGGCTTTTTCGCGATCATTAGTGTAAATTTCCTCTTCATTTAATAATAGGCAATAAGATACTATTCCATCACTTATTGCTTTTGTACTAGACCAATAAAATCCACAGATGGCTTGATCCCATCCCGAGCGACCTGCAAGAGGGAAAAAGATTGATTTGTTATTTACTTTACTTGTTCCAATCCAGCCTCTTACGAATTTACCATTGTATAATTCAGTAAATTCCCAAGTGCATCCTTGCACTAGTTCGCATATCTCGTCTATGGTTGGCATACGCCAAGCTTTCCCCATGTTTACAGTAGCAGCATCGTCTTCTGGGTCAAGAATCATTTTATTATCTACACTTCCCATATATGGATCATAGTTATATTTAGTAATTGTCAAAGAGCCATCCTTCTGATAAATAAACCATTTATAATTATCATATCCATAGTACTCCTTTGGTTCTACTTCGCCCCAAGCAAAATAAGAACCATATTCCTCAGGAGAGGAAGCTCCTATGTTACAAGTTGCCCATTTTACACTTAACCCCAAATCTACATATTCATACTTTTTTTTAGGACTTTTAGGTTCATTGTCATTGTCGCACGATGCGAAATATAAACTAAATGCTGTAAAAAGCATTGCGGAGAAAATTAAATTTACTTTTTTCATAGGACTAAAAATTTTAAATTAAACAATATAAATAATAAAAATCTCATTCACCTACGGACACAAAAAAAGCGTGAAACTTAACTGTTTCCCGCTAACTCTGGTGTTTGGCGTAACCTGTATCCACGAAATAAAGTTAAGCCCACGCCAACAACGTGAGCATCTCAACTTATTTCTTTCGGATACTAAAAAGTCGCCAAACTTTGAGTTAGAAAGAAAATAAAGCAAAATGCTTTTCTAATATGTCTTGTCCCTCTCTCGAAAGGACAAGGCAAAAATAGAAACTAAATCTTTTTCAGCCAAACAAAAAGAGCGAGAAATTTTTCTCACTCTTGTTTAGTTATTTATCTTGAGAGGTTGAACGGGAATCAATCCACCGCTTTACGGATTGCAGGTAAAAATCGGGTGAAAGACCTTCGTAGTCGTCATAGGTAAAATCGGAGATGTTTTTTTCTGTGGCAGGTTCTATTTGGGTACCCTCATGCCACTCGTTGAATGAGGTAATGCCGATAATGGGAGCAGAGGTGGCTACCGCACTATCCCACATACGCTTGAAATAAGCACCGCACTCCCGAGGTTTTGTGTTAGCATTGTTCCATGGGCGAATGCGTGTGTCCTTGTAGCCCGGCCCCACACATGGAATGAATAGTTTGCCGTTCTCCTCGGCCCATTTTGCCATAAAAGGCCAATTGGAAGTGGTGCTGCCATAAACGAATCCGTCGCTTGCAAAGTAGGTGTAGAATCCGTCAAATCCGGACTCAAGAAAAAACGCTTGTTCGTTTTCGTGTACCCAAAGACCGATGAAAGTGGCATCAAGAGGAGTGCTTCTTACGGATAAGTCGCCTGTAGGTTGCAGCAGGCGTGCCCATTCTTCTTTTGGTAGTCGATAAGAGTCGTAAACGTAATAGAAAGGTTTGCCGTTTCTTCGATAAAAAGCGGGATGGTTGGCATAAGCGGTAACGATATATTGCAATTGACTACGAAATTCTTCAGCTGAATTATAAAAAGGCTCAATGTGTAGGACGATTTTCAAGTGTTCACGTTCGGCTTCTTGTAGGTAGAGCGGTATTGTAGAGTCCTCAAACGAACCTTTGCCCCACCATGTGATTGCCAATGTGCCAATGCCGGCCTGACGTATCATTTGCATGTGGGTACGTACGAGTGTAGTGTCGCTACAACTATAGCACCCGAGAGCTGGGTAGTAGTTGGCTCCGATATTTTCGCCTCCCGGAAAGCCCGGTACATGGTTCCAAGTAGTGTCGCTCCAATGAGGAAGTACTTGATGTGCCCAATGCAGGTAGGTGGAGTCGTGTTCGGGATTGCCATACCAATTGTAGTAGAAAGTATGTATGGTGTAATCGGGTTGTGTGTTATTAGAACAACTCCCTAATATCAATGCCAAAAAGAGATATGTAAATGCCTGTTTCATAGAATAAAAGTGCTGAAAAATGAAAAAATAAAAAAAGAGCGAGAATCACTTCTCGCTCTTGATGAAAAAGAAGTGTATATCGTTTATTTTTTCTGCTCTAAAGCAAGCGTTTTAGTTGTTTGGTCGCATACCTCCGATGGTCCGAAATACTGGATAGGACCGGGGTAAACGTATGCTGTTTCGTTAGCCCAAGCCTCGCGATTGGCTGCCAAAGTTTTAAATGGAGCTCCATTTAAATCAACTAAAGCTTTACGAATAACGGGTTTCATCTCACCGTGACGACGTTCCATATTCATCATCATAGTAACGGGTACACCGCCTGCAATCCATTCGGCGGCAGGAGCTGTCGTGTTGCGAATGAGCGACATGTAACCGGTTTTCCCGCTTGCAATAAGTTGTGCGGCATTGAATCCGAGCGAGTAACAATAGTCAGCATCAAAGTTTGACGGAGCGGCACAACGGCCTTCGTAGCCAAAGAAGTGTCCCAATCCGGAGAATTTGCCTACATATTTACCATCGGCTTTCATCGCTGCCAAACGAGTTTTTACCATTTCGATAAGCAATTTTTCTGTTTCGATAAGCGAAACTTGAACGTTGCCATGAGGGTCGCGGTCGAGAGTAAGTTGTTTTGCAATCGCTTCCGGAAGTGATGCGTAAACGGCAGCACTTGCAGGAGTTAGTCCTTGCAATGCCTTTTGTACGTCGGACTCATGAGCCAAAAGGTCGTTAAGTTCGGCAATCAACACTTTCATTTCGGGGATAAATTCTATCAATCCTTCGGGAATCAATACCACACCGAAATTGTTTCCTGCAGCTGCACGAGCAGCCACAGTGTCGGCAATGTTGTTGACAATTTGTCCGAGGGTCATCTTTTTCGCCTCAACTTCTTCAGAAACAATGCAGATATTTGGTTGGGTTTGCAATCCGCATTCAAGAGCGATATGCGAAGCCGAACGTCCCATCAATTTGATGAAATGCCAATATTTTTTTGCGGAATTGGCATCGCGCATAATGTTTCCGATTACTTCGGAATACACCTTGCAGGCAGTGTCGAAACCAAACGAAGTTTCTATCATTTCGTTTTTCAAATCACCGTCGATTGTTTTTGGACAACCGATAACTTGAATACCGCAATTCTTTTGCAAATAGTATTCGGCCAATACACAAGCATTTGTGTTTGAATCGTCGCCTCCGATAATTACTAATGCTTTGATTCCGAGTTTATTGCAGATTTCAATTCCTTTGTCGAATTGTTCGGTTTCTTCCAATTTCGTACGCCCCGAACCGATGATGT
The DNA here is from genome assembly GCA_017456885.1 of Paludibacteraceae bacterium. Lineage (GTDB taxonomy): Bacteria > Bacteroidota > Bacteroidia > Bacteroidales > Paludibacteraceae > RGIG9608. Next base: position 303,142 of record JAFTIM010000004.1, on the reverse strand, counting down.
CGAACCCTCCCGTGTTGCGGTATTCGTCAATGATTTCGGCTGTCAAATCGATGTATTTATGGTCGATTAAACCACTTGGACCGCCTAAAAATCCGTATAATTTGCAATCTTTGTTCAGCGATTTCAATCCGTCGAAAAGTCCCGAAATCACGTTGTGCCCGCCGGGAGCTTGCCCACCCGATAGGATAACACCAACATTCATTGCAGGAAGTGCAACTTTTTTGTCGCTTGCCTCGAACGTAACGATAGGCATCCCGTAAGTGTTAGGAAATAGTTTTTTGATTTCGTCTTGATTTGCTACCGATTGCGTAGCAGCTCCTTCTTTTACAGCTACCGCACTTTGCAATGCTTTAGGTAGTTTTGGTTGATAAGCAGCACGAGCCGCTTGTAATGCACTTTTTGTCATTGAAATAATTTTTTAATTGGTTTTCTAAAAATCGTACAAAAATACAAAAGAAAAAAAACGGGACAAAACAATTTTTATCCGAACAAATTTCTAAAAGCATCTTCGATTCTTTTAACATTGACAATCTCAATAGTCGTCTCTTTTCGTGTCAATTGCTTAAAATTGTATTCCGGAATAATTATTTTGTTGAATCCTAATTTTTCGGCTTCTTTTATTCGTTGTTCAATGCGTGAAATAGGGCGTATTTCGCCCGAAAGACCGACCTCGCCGGCCATGCAGGTCGATTTTTCTATAGCAATGTCGAGGTTCGACGAAAGCACAGCGGCGAGTATCGAAAGGTCGATGCAGGGGTCGTTTACTTTCAGCCCGCCGGCAATGTTGATAAAGACGTCTTTTTGCGCCAATTTAAATCCGGCACGTTTTTCTATCACAGCCAAAAGCATGTTCAGACGTCGGGTGTCGAATCCCGTTGATGAGCGTTGCGGTGTGCCATAGGCTGCGGTGCTGACCAACGCCTGCACTTCGATTAAAAACGGTCGTACTCCTTCGATGGCAGCCGAAACGGCAATGCCGCTCAATGCCTCTTGTGCATGCGACAAGAGTAATTCTGACGGATTTACAACTTCTCGCAAACCATAATTATTCATTTCGAAAATAGCTAATTCGTCGGTGCTTCCGAAACGATTTTTATTCGCACGCAAAATACGATACATGTAATGACGGTCGCCTTCGAATTGTAGAACCGTATCAACGATATGTTCCAATACTTTCGGACCGGCAATGTTACCATCTTTATTGATATGTCCGATGAGAATGACAGGGATGCCTGTTTCTTTTGCAAAACGGAGCAGAGCGATAGCACATTCGCGTACTTGTGTAATGCTGCCGGGTGAAGAGTCGATTGTCTCGGTCGAAATTGTCTGTATGGAATCTACAATTACAATGTCGGGTTGGGTGTTTTTTATATGGACAAAAATTTGCTCTAAAGAGGTTTCACTTACAACGTAACACTCCGACTCGGGCTGCTGTATGCGGTCGGAACGCATTTTTATTTGGTTGGTGCTCTCCTCGCCCGAAGCGTAAAGTATTCGTTTGCCTTTCATTCGCAGGGCGACTTGGAGTACTAAAGTGGATTTTCCGATGCCGGGTTCGCCTCCGATGAGTACCAACGAGCCTTTGACCAATCCACCGCCAAGCACTCGGTTGAATTCGGAGGAGCTGGTATCGATTCTTTTCTCGTCGGTGGCAACAACTTGTTCTATCAGAACGGGTTTTTGCTTTGTTTGTTCTGAATAGTTATGAGGAATTTTTGTTGTCGAATTTTGTTCCTTATGAATAATTTCTTCGGTATAGCTGTTCCATTCTCCGCACGAGGGACAACGTCCTATCCATTTTGCCGATTCAGCACCGCATTTCTGACATATAAATACCGATTTTGTTTTCCCCATAATTTTAATGAATAATGCTCGGCAAAAGTAAACAATTATTTTTTGAAAAACTGGCAGGTGTTTACAATAAACTTATAACTTTGCACGTTTAATAAACGTTCTTTAATAAATTATTACAATGAAAAATAAACGATATTTATTTGCTACCGTATTTCTGTTTTGTTGCTTGTCTGCCTTTGCACAAATAACAGATACGCAACTGATAAAAATACTTCAGGAGCATAAAGATGCAGGGCATTCGCAGGTTGAAATCATGGAAGATTTGGAACGACGCGGAGTTTCGATACAACGTCTGAAAATGTTGGAACAGAAAATGAAAAACGGTAGTGTTACCGAAGAACACAAAATTAGTGATGAAACCCGTATGCGTGAACAACCGATCGTGGAACAAGTAGTTGAAATAGATGAACATACGCGAGCTGAGGTAAGTCGTATATTTGGACAAAATCTGTTTTTGAATAAGCAACTTAATTTTGCTCCGAACTTGAATGTGCCTGTTCCCGATGATTATATTTTAGGTCCAGGAGACGAGGTTATTATTGATGTGTGGGGAAATTCGGAGTTCTCGGAAATACAAGTCATTTCGCCTGAAGGAGACGTGGTTCTGCCCAACGTGGGGTTAATCTCGTTAAGCGGGCTGAAAATGAAAGATGCTTCCAAAAGAATAAAAATTGCTTACGGCAGGGTTTATTCCGATTTAAACGCAGTAAATGGCGATACGCATATAAAAGTTTCTTTGGGCAAACTTCGGGGAATACAGGTAAATATCCTTGGCGAGGTTGCAGCTCCGGGTACCTATTCTATTTCGTCGCTTTCGTCGGTGTTTCATGCTTTGTATGTGGCAGGAGGCGTTTCGCCCATCGGTTCGTTGCGTAACATCCAAGTCTTTCGCAGTGGTAAGTTGTTTAAAACATTAGATGTGTACGAATACTTATTGAAAGGACAAAACAACGATGATGTGATTTTGAACGATGGCGATGTGGTTTTGGTTGGTACGTTCGATGTGATGGTCAATGTGAAAGGTGCCGTAAAGCGTCCGATGAAATATGAAATGAAAGTGGGTGAAACCATCGACGATTTACTCTATTTTGCAGGCGGTTTTGCCAATAAGGCATTTACAAAAAATATCCAATTGAGTAGAGATGGACAGGATAAACAATTGTATTATACCATAAAAGAGTCGGACTACAAATCGTTTGATTTGAAAAATGGTGATGAAATAGAGGTGGCAACTATTTTACCAGATTACGAAAACAAAGTGGAAATTATCGGAGCCGTATATCGTGCAGGTGAATATGCGATTGGTGCAGATATAAAAACGGTAAAAGACCTTATTGAAGTGGCAGGAGGTCTGAAAGGAGACGCTTTTCGTGAGCGTGCCATTTTATATCGTCAGGAAGACGATTATACCAAACACTCGGAGTCGTTCAGCATTGACGATTTGTTGTCGGGTAAGGCTGAAAATCTGACATTGAGAAAGAACGATGTGTTGTATATTCCTACCATTTTAACCTCTAAAAGCGACCAATACATTACGGTTCGAGGAAGAGTGGTAACTCCCGGTAAATACATATTTGTAAAACAAATGCAGTTGGAAGAGGCTATCATACAAGCAGGTGGAATGTTGGAGTCGGCATACAAAGCAAGGGTTGATGTTTATCGGCGTAATATCAATAATAATGGCGATAATAAAAATTCGATAAAGAATTATTCTTTGTCGATGGAGGACACTTCGCAATTTAAGGATTTTATTTTGGAACCATACGACGAGATATTTGTTTATCAGTCGCCTTGGTATAAAGAACAAGATAATGTGTCTATTTCGGGAGAGGTGCTTTTCCCGGGTACTTATGCAAAAATTTCGGAAGAAGAAAGGGTCTCGTCGTTGTTGAAACGTGCAGGTGGTGTTACCGACTTGGCCTATATAAAAGGAGCCCGACTCATTCGACAGATGACAGAAGAAGAGTATGTACGCTCAAGAGCTCTGTTTGATAAAATGAAAAAAGATGCTTCTTTGATGAATGATACCGTACTTGCCGATCTTATTGATGACAATCACGAATATGTCATCGGATTGAATTTTGAAAATATTATGAAACACGAAGGGAGCAAGGATGATATTGTTTTGCGAAAGGGCGATAAATTGGTAGTTCCAAATTATAATGGGATTGTGAAAATAAGTGGTGCGGTGGCAAATCAAGTAGCCGTGCCGTATGTAGGTGGCAAAACAGTACTGGATTATATTGATATGGCCGGTGGCTATGGAGCAAGGGCTGCGCGGTGCAAAAAGTATGTTGTGTATATGAACGGCAGAACACAAAAGTTGCGTTATACACACCAAATACAGCCGGGGTGTGAGATTGTCGTCCCCTTAAAAAAGGAGCGTCGCACAATGTCCACGGGTGAAGTTGTGGGTATCACCTCGTCGGTGGTTTCTCTGGCAACAGTATTGACAACACTTATTATAACATTAGCAAAATAGTTATGGCAGAAAATACGGAAAATAACAACGAATTCAGTTTGAAAGAGTTATTCTCGGATATAAAAAGGAAAAAGTTTTTTATATTGCGTGTTATCCTTATTTCGTTGTGCTGCGGCATTATTGTGGCACTGTTTATCGAAAAAGAATACGAAGCTCGAAGCGTCATCGTTCCTCAAGGTACGGGTGGCATAAAAATCGGAGGCTCTCTTGGCGGATTGGCTGCTATGGCGGGCGTTAATCTGAATGCCATTTCGGGTACTTCCAATTCGGCTTTATCGGTCGATTTGTATAAAAACGTGCTTAACAATGTTCATTTTAAAAAAGAATTGTTGCAAACAAAAATAACATTGTCGAAGTTTTCTGAAAATGTAACGATTTATGATTACATCACCAAACCTGATTATAAACATTTTCTGTGGTTTCGTCGCTTAAAGGCAAAAACCATAGACTATTTTGCAGTGAAGCAACGTCAGGAACGAATCGCTTTACGAAAAGAGATGATGGCGCGTGCTGCCGACGAAGACGGAGGACAGAAAACGCCCGAATATGTTCCGCTGAACGAAGTGGAATATGGTGCTGTGGTGGCATTGAATAATATTGTAATGGTTGCGGTTGACCCTAAAAACAACAGCGTTTCGATAATTGCCAAAATGCCGGAGGCAGTAGCGGCCGCACAAGTTGCCTCTGCAACGGAACAACTTCTTCAGAAATACATTATCCAATACAAAACACAAAAAGCCCAAAATTACCTTGATTTCGTACAAGAACGTTTTTCGGAAGCGGAAGCAACTTATCAGGACAAAAGAGAAAAGCTTGCACGATTTCAAGATGCCAATAAATCGTTGAATACGGCAATGGCTCAATCGAAAATGACACGATTGGAAGAAGAGTCGTTGGCGGCATTCGATGTTTACGCAAGTTTGGCATCGCAGTTGGAACAGGCAAAAATCAGTGTGAAAGAAGATACGCCCGTATTTATGGTGTTGGAGCCTGTTACTGTGCCGGTTGAACCTGTTGGAACAAGCAAGTTAAGCGTGATTTTTATTTTTGCATTTTTGGGAACGGCATTTGTTTTCTGTGTGATAATATTTAAACAATATATACTTGAAATTTTGCAGAACGAGAAGTTGACTGCTTGGTTTGAGCGAGAAGATAAATCCGTATTTTCGAAATTGCGTAAAAAGAAAAAGATTGAATGAAATATTATAGTACAAACAAACAAGAATTTGGCGTTTCCTTATGCGATGCCGTAATAAAAGGATTGGCAAGCGATAAGGGATTGTTTATGCCAGAAAGCATAAAAACATTGCCAGCATCTTTTTTCGACGAGATAGAAAACTATTCTTTGCAAGAAATGGCATTTGTTGTTGCTAATGCTTTTTTTGGAGAAGATGTTGCAGAAGACGATTTGAAACAAATCGTCTTCGATACGCTTAATTTTGAGATCCCTTTGGTTCGGGTATCGCAGGACATTTATTCATTGGAACTTTTTCATGGTCCGACATTGGCATTTAAAGACGTTGGAGCACGATTTATGTCGCGCTTGTTGGGGTACTTTGTAAAAAGTCGTGGGTTGTCAGATGTAAATGTGCTTGTAGCCACTTCGGGCGATACGGGCAGTGCCGTAGCCAACGGATTTTTAGGCGTAGAGGGCATTTCCGTACATGTGCTTTACCCGAAAGGCAAGGTTAGTGCCATTCAGGAGTGTCAGTTTACAACATTAGGGAAAAATATCACGGCAATAGAGGTTGATGGCACTTTCGACGATTGCCAGCGATTGGTTAAAACGGCTTTTTTGGATAGGGACATTACGCAAAAAAGGTTCTTGACCTCAGCAAATTCCATCAATGTGGCACGTTTCCTTCCACAATCGTTTTATTATTTTTATGCTTATGCCCAATTGAGAAAAATAGCAGGAAAGAACAATTTGCATGATGTGGTAGTTTGCGTGCCGAGTGGAAATTTTGGAAATATAACTGCGGGTATTTTTGCTCAAAAAATGGGATTGCCCGTGTCGCGTTTTATTGCGGCTAACAATCGCAATGACATATTCTTGCAATATTTGAAAACGGGAGAATATCGACCTCGTCCTTCGGTTTCGACTATTGCAAATGCAATGGATGTGGGCGACCCAAGTAATTTTGCACGAATTCTTGATTTATATCAACACAATCACGCTGAAATATGTAAAAACATAGCGGGTGTATCTTATTCCGACGATGAAATCAGAGCGGGAATCTCTGAATGCTTTTCAGCAGATAACTATTTGTTGGATCCACATGGTGCTTGTGGGTATTTAGCATTGAAAGAGATGCTGAAAGAAGGAGAAACCGGTATTTTCTTGGAAACGGCTCATCCTATAAAATTTAAAGATACGGTAGAGGATGTTATTCGACAAAGTTTAGAAATTCCCGATAAAATCAAGGCATTTATGAATGGTAAGAAACAAACGGTGCCGATGTCGAAAGATTTTCCCGATTTTAAATCGTATCTGATGAATGTGTAATGTGATTTTACCAAATGAAAACAATCGTTTTTAAAACATACACGGATATGGTTACAGCCAATATGGAATGTAATGTTTTAAAAGAAAATGGTATTGAGTGTTTTTTAAGCGATGAAAACATCGTACAATTGTATCCTATGTTTTCTTCCCCATTTTCAGGGATAAGGCTGCATTTGTTTGAAAAAGATAAGGATTCGGCAGAAAAGATATTACAAGAATTTTATTCTACACGTTGATTATGAGGAAAATAAGTGCATTTCTTTTTTTATTGTTGCTATGTTTTGCATGTTCGAAAACTGACGAAGAGAGAGCCTCTTCTTTGCTTGATAATGCCAAAGAGCATATTTCGAATAACGAATGGAATGCGGCAAAAATAGTTCTGGATTCTATACATCAGGAATATCCGTCGTTAGTTGAATATCGTCGAATGGCGGATACTTTAGAGTGGCAAATACGTTTGTTTGAACATGAAAGAACGCTTTCTTATATTGATACGTTGTTACCAATAAAAAAGAAAGAACTGAATGAGATGAAGAAAGATTTTGTCTTTACAAAAGATACTCTTTATCAGGATTTTGGCTCGTATGTGCATCGTAAAATGCAGTTGGCTTATAATTTGAAGCGAACATATTTGAAACCTATGGTTGATGAACGTGGCGTTTTCTCCCTCATGAGCCAATATTACGGACAAGTGTCTGTGCAACATCATGCCTTGACATTGGAGGCGGAAGGTGTGCTTTATCGTTCGAAAGACCCCGGAGTGTACAATGCTTTTGCCAATGAAGATATGTATGCTGAAAATCTGTTGTTTGAGGGGACGGAGGCGACAAATATCGCTCATTTTATTATCACTCAAGAGCAACGCACGATAAAGGTCTGTTTGAAAGGGGTGCGTGATTATTCCTATTTTCTTACTAAAAACGACAAGGAGGCTGTAATTGCTACCATAAACTTCTCTTCGATTGTGGCGGATTGTTATCGTTTGGAGCAGGAGCGAACGATGCTTTTAAATGAAATTGAGAAGTTGAAACGCCGTGTTGTCAAACTATGATTTGCTTTCGACTGAAATATATTTTGTTTTTTGCAATTGTGTGTTTTTTTTCATCGTGTAGCGTATCTGCCCGTTTGAAAAAAGCTGACAAACGTTATGAAATAGGCGAATATTATGCTGCCGCTGAATTGTACAATGCCACACAACGTTCGATAAGCAAAAAAGATAAGGCACTAAAGGCTTCGGTGCTGTTCAAGATGGGAGAATGCTATCGCTTGTCGAACAACAATTCAAAAGCGATAAGAGCTTATTCGAGGGCAATAGCGAGTAAGTATAAAGATTCGGAAGTGTATTTGCGTTATGCTCAAGTTTTGCAAAAAAATGGGCAATATGCCGATGCTTTAAAAAATTATAAGATATATTTAAAGTCCGAACCGGAGTCGCTTTTAGCCAAAGAGGGTATTGCCGCTTGTGAGCAAATAGATAAGTGGAAGAAGTCCCCTACGCGTTACGTTGTAAATCCAGCTTCGTTTTTGAATTCCCGAAAGAATTCTGAATTTTGCCCTGTGTTTGTGGGAAGAAATGCAGAGTCGTTGGCTATTACTACTAATCGTGATAATAAAATAAACAAAAAGAATAGTGCGATAACAGGATTACCCAATAATAATATCCTGTTTACCAAGAAAAATGCTTCCGGAAATTGGGAAGATTTACAACCCTTTGAAGCAGAGTTTAATACTGCAGATGACGAAGGAGCGTGCTGCTTCTCTTTAGATGGGAAAACAATTTATTTCACTCGTTGTCGTTCGGTAAAAGGTTCCAGTTTAGGTGCCGAAATCTATAAGTCTGTTCGCTCCGGAGCACAATGGGCATCGCCCGAAAAGATCGTGTTGTTTAACGACAGCAGTATATCGGTAGCTCATCCTGCTTTATCGCCAGATGGCAAGTATCTGTATTTCGTATCGGACAATGATAACGGATTTGGCGGAAAAGATATTTGGCGGAGTGAAATAATGTCGGACGGCTCTTATTCGATGCCTGAAAATTTGGGAGAGAGCATCAATACGGCTGCCGACGAGATGTTCCCGTCGTTTGATGTCAAGGGACATCTCTATTTTTCGTCGAATGGGCATGCCGGTTTTGGCGGATTAGATATATTTAAGGCAGTTCAAGATAGTCTGTCCGATTGGCGAATATCCAATATGGGTATTCCAATCAACTCTAATGCCGACGATTTTGCGATAACTTTTGATTCTGAACAGGAATGCGGTTTTTTCTCTTCGAACCGGAAACAAAGCAAAGGATATGACAAAATTTGGAGTTTTTTGCTACCGGAAGTTGTTTTTTCGATAGAGGGGAGTGTAGTTGACCAAGACGGGAACGTGTTGTCTGATGCCGTGGTAAAACTTATAGGAAATAATGGTACGAATGTCAAACAGCGGGTAAAAAAAGACGGCTCGTATCGGATTGTGTTAAGTAAAAATGAGCAATATGTAATGCTGGCTTCGAGTAGAGGATATTTAAACAATACATTCCAACTCGCAACAGATAGCCTAAAAGATAGTAAATCGTTTAAACATGAATTTCAGTTGGTTTCTATATCGAAACCGGTGCAGATAGACAATATTTTTTATGAATTTGGGAAATGGGATTTAACGCCTTCTTCGGAAAAAGCATTGCAAGGTTTGGTGAAATTGTTGAATGATAATCCTAATATAACCATCGAAATAGCTTCTCATACTGATATGAAAGGAAGCGATGAATTTAATATGGAATTGTCGGAGAAACGTGCAAAATCGGTTGTCGATTTTCTGATAAAATCGGGTATCGAACCCGAACGCTTGACGGCAAAAGGATATGGTAAATCAAAACCAGTGGAGGTAGGAAAAGCTTTGGCAAAGAAATATCGTTTTCTAAAAGAGGGGCATTTGTTAGATGAGAAATATTATGAGTTGTTTACTGCAGAACAAAAAGAGATTATTGACCAGATAAATCGAAGAACAGAGTTTAAAGTCGTAAAAACAACGTATAATCTTTATTGAAAATGACTCGATTCTATTGTTTTATTCAGAATAATATCTTTTTCTTGATTGTCGCATGTTGTATTACGATAGCCAAATTGTTGCTTTGTAGTACTTGTTTCTTTTGGGACACCATATCGTTGATTTCGGTACCGGCAAATTATTTGTTCGAAACAAAATTTGCCTCCTTATTGTATCCGCCCGAGATAAATATAACATTGGCGACTTTTCCTCAAATGTATACGGCTTTAGTTTGGTCGATTTTTGGTCGGACTCTTTTAATAACACATTTGGCTTATCTGCCCTTTGTGCTGATGTTTGCTTATCAGTTGTATTCATTGTGTAAACGATTCTCCCCAAAAGATTTCCTGCCTTATGTATATCTTTTTGTATTGCTCGATACAACGATCTTTACTCAGATTTTATTACTGACTCCGGATTTGTTTTTGTTGGCTTTTGCGGCTTGGAGTTTGAATAATTTGTTGACAAATAAGAAAATCTCTCTCTCTTGCTCACTATTTTTGCTTGCAACAGTGAGTGACAGGGGGATGATTTTGTCGGGTGTATTGATACTTTTTCATTTTATAGATGTCCTTTTCTTTCAAAAATTATCGCTTCGTTCGGCTGTAAAATCGTTCTTGATTTATTTGCCGACACTTTGTTTTTGTCTTTTTCTCGTATTTGTTCAAAAAATTCATTCAGGATATTTTTTGATAAATACAGATGAAAAATCGCCATGGAGTGAACATTGGCATTTTGTCGATTTTTATGGTTTTGTCAGAAATCTGTTGGTTGCAACATTCCGTTGTGTCGAAAATGGACATCTGTTTGTACTGATAATGCTTGCTTTTGTTGTGATAAGGACGAAAGGGAAGGTCGCCTACAATCGTTCTCTTCTCTTTTTATGTGCTTTGTTTTTGTCGGTGATGGCTTTTTGTACATTGCCTTTTCGTAACCCGATAAATACTCGATATTTTGCATTTTTATTTATGATTTTTTCCATCTTTGCAGCCGGTGTTTTGATAAAAAGTATGCCTCGTGTTGCCAAAACATTTTTGGTTGTGTTGACTATTCTTGCCGTTATGAGCAACCTGATTGTTTATCCGGAAAAGATGGCACAATCTTGGGATTCTTCGTTGGCACACTTACCGTATTATAAATTACGTGAGCAAGTAAAAGACTTTTTTTCGGAACAAAATGTTGATTACGCTGAAGTAGGTACCTCGTTTCCGTTGTTGCAAACTTTTGAAAATACGGATTTGACAGATGATAGCCGCTCATTCTCTTCTATTGATTTTGATAATAATCGTTTTGTTATTTATACGAATATCAGCAATTTAAATGATGATACGATTGATAAAATATCGGAATATCCTTGTGTAAAATCGTTTCAAAAGAATGGAATTTTTATGAACATTCATAAAATACGTTGATATCGACGTTGTTTTTTAGCGATTTAATTTGTACTTTTGCAACGCCATTTTCAGATGGTAGGTGTGATGGGAAATTAAAAGTCCTTGAACGAAGTTTAAATTTTGAGTAACACTAAAAAAATTAAAAAAAATGAAAGTATTTGAATTAAAAGGAACTGTAAGAGAATCAGTTGGTAAAAAAGCAACAAAAGCATTAAGAGCAACAGATAGCGTGCCTTGTGTGCTGTATGGTGGAAAAGAAAATGTACATTTTCAAGTAACAAATTCGGCTTTAAGAAAATTGATTTACACTCCGAATGTTTATGTGGTAGATTTAACTATCGGAGATAAGAATGTAAAAGCCATTATGAAAGAAATACAATTCCATCCTGTAAAAGACGATGTTTTGCATATTGATTTTTACGAAGTTACGGAAAATAAACCTATCGTGGTTGAGATTCCTGTACGTTTGGAAGGACTTGCGGCTGGTGTCCGTGCTGGTGGTAAGTTGACGCAGGATATGCGTAAACTGAAAGTGAAAGGTATTTGGACAAATATTCCTGATGTTTTAACTATCAATGTGGAAAATATTGCTTTGGGCAAAACGATACAGGTAAAAGATTTGTCGTTTGAGAATATCGAGATTATTAACTCTCCGAACATTGTTGTGGCTGCAGTTAAATTGACTCGTGCTGCACGTGGAGTTGCTGCAAATGCTTAATACGAATGAAATATTTGATAGTAGGGTTAGGGAATATTGGCACTGAATACGAACATACCCGTCATAATATAGGATTCGATACATTGGACGCTTTTGCAAAAGCGTCCAATGTGTTTTTTGAGAACAATCGTTATGGTTCCATAGCCAGATGTAGGCTGAAATGTCACGATTTGGTGTTGCTTAAACCTTCTACTTTTGTCAATCTTAGCGGTCAGGCAGTCCGTTATTGGTTGCAAAAGGAGCATATTGCCATGGAAAATTTATTGATTGTTGTAGATGATATAGCTCTTCCGGTAGGTGCTATAAGGTTGAAAACAAAGGGTAGCGATGCCGGTCATAACGGACTGAAAAATATACAAGAGTTACTCGGTACGGATAATTATAGCCGTTTGCGCTTTGGTGTGGGCAATAATTTTCCTCGCGGAGGGCAAATAGAGTTCGTATTAGGGACGTTTCCTGCTGAAGAACGGGCGATTGTAGATGAAAAAATTGATGTGGCAGTTGATGCAATAAAATGTTTTTGCCTTTCGGGCGCGCAAGTTACTATGAATCAGTACAATAATAAATAATGCCGGTTCGCGTTGATAAATATCTTTGGGAAGTTCGCCTTTTTAAAACGAGAAGTTTAGCTACCGAGGCTTGTCGGAAAGGTAAAGTTTTGGTTTCAAGAAAAGCGGTTAAGCCGGCTTTTTTGTTAAATATTGGAGATGGCATAGATATAAGAAAGGGACCTGTCGTTTATTCTTTTAAAGTTATAAATATCCCTACAGGACGAGTTGGTGCAAAATCGGTAGGATTGTATCTACTTGATGTTACTGCAAAAGAACAACTTGATTTGCTGTCACTTATAAATCAAAACAACGGATACCGGGCAAAGGGAAGTGGACGACCGACAAAAAAGGAAAGACGTGATTTGACTGATTTTGTGGAAGACGCTTATATGAATGATGATTTTTTAGAAGAAAGTATGTGATATGGAAATTGCAGCATTGGTTTCGGGAGGCGTAGATAGTTCTGTTACAGTACATTTGCTGAAAGAACAAGGATACAACCCGACATTGTATTATATTCGGATTGGAATGGATAAGGAGCAAGGTTACGATTGCTCTGCCGAAGATGATGTGGCGATAGTGAAAATGATTGCGAAAAAATATGGTTGTCGCTACGAGGAGGTTTCTTTGCATGAAGAATATTGGGAGCATGTGGTTGCTTATACAATCGAACAGGTCAGAAAAGGATTGACTCCGAATCCCGATATGATGTGTAACCGAATGATAAAGTTTGGCTATTTTGATGAGAAATGGGGACATTATTTCGACAAAATTTCTACGGGACATTATGCGTCTGTGATTCAAGAAAATGATAAATATTATTTGGGAACAGCTTTGGACCCTGTGAAAGACCAAACCGATTTTTTGGCACAAATTACCTATCGTCAGTTATCGAAATTGATGTTTCCTATTGGCCGCTTGATGAAAAGCGAGGTGCGTAAAATCGCAATCGAGGCACAGCTACCAAGTGCTTATCGAAAGGATAGTCAGGGTATCTGTTTTCTTGGCAAGATAAATTATAACGATTTTATACGTCGAAATCTCGGTGAAAAGCAAGGATTGATAGTTGAACTTGAAACAGGCAAAATACTTGGTAAACACAATGGCTATTGGTTTCATACGATTGGACAGCGCAAGGGATTAGGGTTGAGTGGAGGTCCTTGGTATGTAATAAAAAAAGATGTCGATGAGAATATCATCTATGTTTCGTGCGGTTATGATACGGAAAAACAGTATGAAAATCAGGTTCGTTTGCATTCTATGCATTTTATAACCGAAGATTTGTGGGGTGATTTTGATGGAGAACGCGATATTATGTTTAAAATACGTCATACCCCTAATTTTTCTGCAGGAAAAATTTCAAAAAAAGGAGATATTTACACGATAACAACTTCTGAAAAACAACAAGGTGTGGCTCCCGGACAATTTGGCGTGATATATGATGCGCACGCTCGTGTTTGTTATGGTTCAGGGGTCATTTTTTGACAATAAACTCTATCTTTGCAATAGAAAAAATAGAATAAAATATGTTTGAAGGACTGAGTGAACGTTTGGAACGCTCTTTTAAAATATTAAAAGGGCAAGGACGAATAACGGAAATAAACGTTGCAGAAACGCTGAAAGATGTCAGAAAAGCATTGCTTGAAGCGGATGTGAATTATAAAGTTGCGAAGGTCTTTACCGATCAGGTAAAGGAGAAAGCTTTGGGAATGAATGTGTTGAACGCTGTTCAACCCGGACAACTTTTGGTGAAAGTAGTGCATGATGAGTTGGCAGCTCTCATGGGCGGCAAAAACGAGGAGATAAATATAAAGGGTTCGCCTGCCATTATTTTAATGTCGGGATTGCAAGGCTCTGGAAAGACCACGTTCTCCGGAAAGTTGGCTAATTGGTTGAAACAACGCAAGGGTAAAAGACCATTGTTAGTGGCTTGTGATGTGTATCGTCCTGCTGCTATTGAGCAATTGAAGGTTGTCGGTGAAACAATTCAAGTACCTGTTTATACGGAGGAAGGTAATAAAAACCCAGTTAAAATCGCTGAAAACGCAGTTTCGTATGCTCGTAAAAACGGTTTTGACATAGTTATAGTCGATACAGCCGGTCGTTTGGCTGTCGATGAAGAGATGATGCAAGAGATTTCTGCAATTAAGAATTCCATATCTCCACAAGAAATTCTGTTTGTTGTCGATTCAATGACCGGTCAGGATGCGGTAAATACGGCAAAAGAGTTCAACGAACGATTGGATTTTAATGGTGTGGTTTTGACAAAACTCGACGGCGATGCACGTGGCGGTGCCGCATTGTCCATTCGTTCGGTGGTGAATAAACCTATTAAGTTTATTGGTACGGGTGAAAAAATGGATGCCCTTGATTTGTTTCACCCCGATCGTATGGCTGATCGTATTCTTGGTATGGGGGATATTGTATCGTTTGTCGAACGCGCTCAAAATGAGTTTGATGAGGAGGTTGCCCGACGTATCAATAAGAAAATAGCTAAAAATCAGTTTGATTTTAATGACTTTCTTTCTCAATTGGAACAAGTCAAAAAGATGGGTAATATCAAAGAATTGGCATCTATGATACCCGGAGTTGGCAAGGCTCTGAAAAATGTCGATATTGATGATAATGCGTTTAAAGGCGTAGAGGCAATTATTTATTCGATGACAAAAGAAGAACGCGCAAATCCTCAATTATTGAATGGCAGCCGAAAGAATAGAATTGCAGCAGGAAGCGGAACCTCTATTCAAGAGGTAAATCGCTTGCTGAAGCAGTTTGACGAGATGAAAAAAATGATGCGTTATGTACAGAAAAATCCTTTTAAAAGACGTTAATATATGCAACTGATTGATGGGAAGGCGATTGCCGATGTTGTTAAGGCTGAAATAGCAGAAACAGTAAGGCTTAGAAAAGAGCAGGGATTGAAAGTGCCGCATTTGGCGGCGATTCTTGTCGGACATGATGGCGGCAGTGAAACTTATGTTGCTCATAAAGTAAAAGCGTGTGAACAAGTCGGGTTTGAATCGACTTTGATACGCTTTGAAGCTGATGTGACAGAAGAGGAGTTGCTCGCTACGGTAGAAAAACTGAATAATGATTCACAAATAGACGGTTTTATTGTTCAACTCCCGTTGCCCAAACATATTTCCGAGCAAAAAGTAATAGAAGCTATTGATTATAGAAAGGACGTCGATGGTTTTCATCCGATAAACGTAGGACGAGCCTCTATCGGTTTGCCTTCATTCGTGTCGGCTACACCTGCGGGAATCCTTGAGTTGTTAAAGCGTTATGAGATACCGACAAAAGGGAAACGCTGTGTAGTCATCGGTCGAAGTAACATCGTTGGAAAGCCTGTTGCAGGTTTAATGATGCAGAAAGCGTATCCGGGTGATGCTACAGTTACGGTATGTCATAGTCATACCGAGAACCTGAAAGAAATCGTTTCGCAGGCGGATATTATCATTGCCGCATTGGGCAGTCCTGAATTTCTGACTGCCGATATGGTTAAAGAGGGTGCTGTCGTAATTGATGTCGGTACAACAAGAGTTCCCTCTTCGGAAACAAAAAGCGGTTGGAAGTTAAAAGGCGATGTAAAATTTGATGAAGTGGCACCCAAGTGTTCGTACATAACGCCGGTTCCGGGAGGAGTTGGCCCAATGACGATAGTATCCCTGCTGAAAAATACATTGCTTGCAACGGAAATAAAATTCTAATCCTATGATGCAGCTAAAAGAGCGAGTCGAATTTATAACTGTTTCTTTGGAAACTTGTTCGTTTATAGAGCAGGCAGCAAATTATGAGAAGAAAGATTTTATCTCAAAGTTGTTGAAAATTTTACCATTGGTTTATCTGAAAACTTCATTGCTTAAGACAACCGAATTTAATTATGAGGAAACACCGGAACGTTTTGTTACGGAGTATGATTACGAGCGAATTCGTTTGTCTGTAGCAGAATTGCTGGGTTCGTCAGATGATTTTCTGACCATTTATACTCCTGATATGCAGTTGAGTGAAACGCCTCTTTATATCACGGTTTCAGAGTTGCTGGCAGATGTTTACCAAGAATTAAAGGACTATGTGCTGTGTTGCCAATATAACGATGAAGACGTGCAAAGTGATGCCTTAAATATTTGTTTGACAGGTTTTTATGAGCATTGGGGACAGAAACTTTTGAGTATAATGCAGGCCTTGCATAAGGCGTATTATAATGGTGATGATGATTTGGATTCATGAATGCTTTGTCGATAACAAAAGAAGATGTAGATAAACTCCCTATAGAGAACTGCAATACGGAGATTGTTGTTATAGAGAATCGTTTGACGGCAGCAATAGCTGTTGCGCTGCTGAAGAATAAAAAACAGTTGGGCTTTGATACCGAAACGCGTCCGTCGTTTCGTCAAGGTGTTGAAAACCTGAACAAAGTTGCATTAGTTCAACTATCAACAGAAACCAAAAGTTTTCTTTTCCGTTTAAATAAAATCGGAATTTATAAACCGTTGTTTAAATTGTTTTCTGACGAAAAAATTCAAAAAATAGGGTTTTCGCTTTCGAATGATTTATTGGCTTTGAAAAAAGAATCTGATTTTGAACCGAGAGGTTTTATCGACATTCAGCAGAATGCGAAAGAAATTGGTTTTGAGAGTTTGAGTTTGCAGAAAATTTATGCAATACTTTTTAAGAAAAAGTTATCAAAAAGGCAACGTCTTTCTAATTGGGAAGCAGAAGAATTGACCGCTGCACAAAAAAAATATGCAGCCCTTGATGCATGGGGTTGTCTTCGTATTTATAAGGAAATCAGTATTTTATATAGTAATAATGGTTAAAAATAACCCTGTAGTCGTATTAAAACCAAAAAGAGAGGAAACCTTGCAACGTTTCCATTTATGGGTATTTTCAGGTGCAATAGACCGTATAGTGGGCAACCCGCAAGAAGGGGACGTGGTTGATGTGGTTGATTCTTTTGGCAATGTTATTGCCAAGGGGCATTATCAAATAGGCAGCATTTCGGTTCGGGTGTTGTCGTTTAACAAAGACGAAAATATTGATAGCGACTTTTGGTTACGTAAAATAGAATTGGCATATAGCATCCGTAAGTCGCTGGGATTGGTTTCGGACAATAATAATGCTTATCGGTTGATACACGGAGAAGGAGACGGATTGCCGGGATTGGTTATTGATATTTATGGCGATACGGCGGTACTTCAAGCACATTCGGTGGGTATGCATTATGCAAAAACAATGATTGCCGAGAGCTTGATGCGTGTTGTCGATGGCTTGAAAAATGTCTATTACAAATCGGAAGGAACTTTGCCTTATAAAGCACCGGTCAGCAATGAAAACTGCTATCTTGTAGGAAGTTGTCCCAAAAGTTGTGTGGCAGTGGAGAACGGACTGAATTTTAATGTCGATTGGCTTCGTGGGCAAAAAACAGGTTTCTTTATCGATCAACGAGAGAATCGCTCCTTGTTGGAGTTCTATGCCAAAGGACGCGATGTTTTAAATATGTTTTGCTATACGGGAGGTTTCTCTTTTTATGCCATGCGAGGTGGTGCAAAGTCGGTATGCTCGGTTGATAGTTCTGCCAAAGCAATTGATTTGACACGAAAAAACGTAGAACTTAATTTTCCTAACGACAATCGACACAAAGCCGTTGTTGACGATGCCTTTAAGTATTTAGATAACATAAAAAATCGTTACGATTTGATAGTGTTGGACCCACCTGCTTTTGCAAAGCATCGCGATGTTTTGAAAAAGGCTTTGATTGGATATAGAAAGCTCAATGCAAAGGCATTTGAACAGATTCGATCGAATGGTATTCTTTTTACTTTCTCGTGTTCGCAGGTTGTAACGAAAGAGCAATTTCGTTTGGCGGTAATGAGTGCTGCGGTACAAAGCAAGCGTAATGTACGAATCTTACATCAACTGACGCAGCCGGCCGATCATCCTATAAATATTTATCATCCGGAGAGTGAATATCTGAAAGGTTTGGTTCTTTGGGTGGAATAATTTTTCGGTTTTTGTTATGATTTTTGAAAAAATAGTATAAATTTGCATCGTGTTTTTCATGGTATTTAGATTTTTAAGTTAAACAAAAAGGGGAAAAGGTTGCTCAAAAGGCAACCCTTTCTTTTATCATTTACTTTTGAAGATGAAAAAAACATTGCTTTTTCTTGTTTCAAGCATATTACTTTTTTTGCTTTTTATTGCTGATATATTATGGGGGAGCGTTCAGATTCCGCTTAAAGAGATTTTTTTGCAACACTCTGTTTATCATAATATTATAATTGATTTTCGCTTGCCGAAAGCAATTACTGCAGTTGTTACAGGAATGGCTGTTTCTGTTTCGGGGTTGTTAATGCAGACGCTATTTAGGAATCCGTTGGCAGGTCCGTATGTGTTAGGTGTTAGTTCAGGTGCAAGTTTGGGTGTTGCCGTTTATATTTTGGCAGGCGGTTTTCTTCCTCTCGCTTTTTTGCAAAGTGGTTGGGGTTTGGTGGTATCGGCAGTTTTGGGCGCCGTTTTGGTCTTATTGCTTGTCCTTTCTGTTTCTTTTAAGATTCGCGATTCGGTAACATTGCTGATTGTAGGAATGATGTTTGGGCAAATAGCGAGTTCGGTAGTGAGTGTTTTGCAAAATATAAGCAATCCTGATTCGTTAAAATTGTTTGTGGTATGGACATTTGGCGATTTGTCGGCAGTAACGTGGAGTTATATGAAAGCCATGATACCTATTGTCGGTATAGGTTTGCTGATTGTCTTTCTTATACAAAAACCGCTTAATGTGCTGCTACTCGGCGAAAATTATGCACGAGCACTTGGGGTGTCGGTTGTAAAAATCCGATTGCTTATTATCATTGCTACGGCATTGCTTGCAGGTGGGGTAACTGCATTTACGGGACCGATAGCTTTTATAGGACTTGCCGTCCCTCACATGGTACGGCTTTTATGGAAAACATCCGATCATAAAATTACAATACCGGCGTCTCTTTTGACGGGAGCAAATATCTTGTTGATTTGCGATTTGCTCTCGCAATCGACATTAAACGGCTATGTGCTTCCTATCAATGCAATAAGTTCGCTTGTAGGAGCACCCGTTATTATTTGGATTATTCTTCGTAAGCGATAATTTGAGTTGATAGAAAAGTCTCCATTTTATTCGTCAGGGAAAGACACAATAACTCTTTCCTTATCGGATATTGTACGTAACGTAAGGCATGGATTGCCAACTGCCAATACCGAAGGTGGTATATTTTTCGTTACAATGCTTCCTGCGCCTATCACTGAATTATCCCCAATGCTTACTCCCGGTAATATGGTAACATTTCCTCCTATCCAAACATTATCGCCTATGTGTACAGGTCGTGAACGCATAATGCCTTCGTTGCGTTGCGAGGTGTTGAGCGCATGTTCCACGGTATAAATACTTACATTTGGACCAATGAAAACATTGTCGCCGATGACGACCTCGGCTTCGTCAAGAATAGTCAGATTAAGATTGCCAACAAAGTTTTCTCCAATAGAGATTTGTGTTCCAAAGTCGCAATGGAAAGAGCTGAGAAGTACATATTTATCGCCTGTACGCCCCATTATTTTTCGGATTATGCGGTCGCGTTCTTCTTTATGTGAAGGTGCAATTGAGTTTAGTTGAAAGCATAAATCCTCTGTAGCAGCAAGTTTTTGCTCTATCTCCGGCGTTATTCCGTTAATCCATTTGCCGCCTTTCATAAGTTCTATGATATTCATCATTATGAGAAAATTAAATAGGTCCTCGTGTTGTTCGTGTAAAAAGCCTTGTTAAATGAATTAAAAAGAAATCCGCACATAGATTAAAAACCATGCACGGATTTCGTTTTTTGCTTTATGAAGGAATCCGTTATTCGGCAACGTTGCTGTTGGTCAACTGCGCACCGTTGTATTCGCCGGTGAGTGTTCCCAAAAATGCAACAATGTCGGCTGTTTCGTCAGCCTTGAGTTGTGTCCCGACCTGATATTTGGCCATCATATCGACGGCTTCGTTCAGCGTTTTCACGCTGCCATCGTGGTAGTACGGCCATGTTAGGGCAATGTTGCGCAACGTCGGTGTTTTGAAACGATAACGGTCGCGTTCGACGCCTGTTTGTGCCCAACGACCGTTGTCGGCATCGGTCAGGCCCGATTTGACGTTCGTTTCGCGGTCGGCAAAGTAGTTGGCGCGTTGTCCCATCAGTTCGTAACTCAAACCGCCCATATTGACACCGGCGTGGCAAGTGGCGCATTTGTTCTCTTTGAACAGCGCATAGCCGCGTACCTCTTGTTCGGTCAGCGCATTTTGATCGCCTTTCAGGTAGCGGTCGAATGCCGAGTTTGGCGTGATGAGCGTTTTCTCAAATTCGGCGATGGCGTCGGTGATGGTGGTTTCGTTCAACCCTTCGGGATAAACGGCGTTGAAGCGTGCTGCAAATTCCTTGTCGGCGGCGAGGCGTTCGGCTATCTCGTCGAACGAGGCCGAACCCATCTCCACGGGATTGAGCGGAGGCCCTGCGGCTTGTGCAGCGAGGTTGGCAGCACGGCCGTCCCAAAATTGTACGAAATTGAAGTAAGCGTTGTAAACGGTTGGTGCGTTAATGCCGCCGAACTGTCCGCCGATGCCTTCGGAATAGACAAGATTATCAACACCGCCGGTTGCCAAATTGTGGCACGTTGCACACGAGATGGTGCCATCGCCCGACAGACGCGTGTCGTGATAGAGTAGTTGGCCGAGTGCGGCTTTTTCGGCGTCCACATCCACTTGGTCGGGCAACGGACGCACCGGCTCGTTGGCAAACTCGGGCGCAGCCAGCGTGTTCGGATAAAATTCGGCACGTTGTTGTTTGGCCCAATCGAGCATGATAGCCGACTTTTTGCAGGTGAGCGACGAACCCCAGTGTACCAAATAGTATTTGGCGATGGGCATTGTGCCGTCGATGACGGTTTTCTCGACTTTTGCCAAATCGACTTCGTTGATGGCTTGGCCTTCGCGAACGGCTGTCAGCATCGGCTCAATGTCGAATGCGGCATAGCCTTTGTCGATGTCCTTGCGAATGATGCCTTTGGCACCCGGAATGTTGGCATAGAACGGTAATTGCGGGTTGGCCGAGTGGCACGAAACACAACCGCCGTCGTCCATAATCGCAAGTGCTTGCTCGTCGAGAGGAAGGCTTGCATCGGGGGCTTGGTTCACCGCCCGATAACAGATGGCAGCCGCCGCTACTACGGCAACTGCTCCGAGCATGATTTTTGAACTCGTTTTCATGTTACTTGTTTTTAGAATTAGTTTAGTTGTATATCAATAATTTAATTTCCATAAACGTGCAGACTGCTTTGTGCCGTCGGCAGGTATTGGTAGCCGTACCAACACATTTGCAGCAAAACGAATCCGACGACGACTGTGGCGTACTGCTTGCGCGGCGAAGTGCGGCACGTCAGGCGTTGGTGTATGTAGATGAGGTAAACGCACCATGTGGCGGCTGCCCACGTCTCTTTCGGATCCCATGTCCAGAAGTCGCCCCACGCCTGCTTGGCCCAAATGGCGCCCGAGAGCATGCCTATTGACAGCAATGCAACGCCGATGTACACCAAATTGTCAATCGACGACAGATAGCGAGCTTGGCCGTTGCACAGCCCGACAATCGACAAAGCAAAAGCGCAGCCCAACACGGCGTAGGCCAGCATATACACCACTACATGCGGCACAAACCAACCGCTTTGCAACGCCGGCATCAGCGTGGCATCGTGCAGTTCGGGGCGCAACAGATTGACCATGCAAAACACGATGGCCAACACAGCGGTAATGGCCGGCAACCAACGAAAATGCCACCGATGATAGGTTAAAAATCCCACCGCCGTAACAAAAAATGCGTACCACAAACGCGTTTCGCCCATGGTTTTGAGCGGTGGGCGTTGCAGCGTAGTCCACAACCCGACGATGAATGCGCCGAGTGTCAGCGCCGCCAACAATATCAGTGCCGATGCTGTGCGCGAGTGTTGCTTGTTGAACAGGGCAAATGCGGCACCGGCAACTGCCAACACAATGGCCGGAATGGCAAAATATGGGAAAATGATCCACGTCATGGTCGGTCGGTTGATTTGGTTTTAGATTTAGACACTGATTGGTGCTTTCTGCCGTCGAAAAAGAGCAGCAGAGCGCCGCCTATCATCATGACGATGCCGCACCAAGTAACGTATTTCCACGGTTGCACCACACGCTCGAGTACACAAAACTGCGATGCTGCACCGGCTTGCGTGTCGTAACTGTTCAGATAGACATCTTCGCACCACGAGCGATGCCATGGTTGGTTCACACTGATGCGTTGTGTGCCTTGCTCGGTCGAAATGTCGGCATAGAAAGCGGCCGGTGTGCCGTTGTCGAAAAACGAAACCGCAAACGTGTCGAGAGTGATTGCGTAGCCCAATCCGTGTGGAGTGCCTGCGGCGTCGTAGCCCATGTAGGTAGGAACACCGTGCTGTGCCACAATGCGCCATTTGTGCGTGTCGGCTGCACCGAAAAACAGACTGACGATGGTGATGAGTACGCCTATGTGATTCAGTGCAAAACGCCAAGCGTGTGGCGCTTTGGTGCTGCGACGTACGACGACCAACCACAAGTTGCCGACGAGCAGCACGATGCAAAATGCGAAAATCCACGACGATGTGAAGTCGTGCAAACCCAAGCGCACGCACACCGCCGACGATGCTGCCGCAGGCGGTACAAATCCCTTGATTAAACACCCGCCGGTTACCAACATCAGTGCCACTACGCTGCATTTGCCCGATGCCAAAAGTTGTACGAACCATCGCTGTCCGACCTCGCGCCATGCAATCAGCAAACCAATTAGCAACACCAACAATACGGCCACGTTCATCGGGAAAGCCCACCACGCAGGCGCGATGTTGCCCAAACAGCATTGCAAAACCACGGCCACAGCAACATAAACCGCCGACACGCCTATGGCGACAAGGCGGTTTCGCCCACACAGAGAGTCTGTCAAAGTATCAGTTTTCATTACGATAAATATCGTGTTCTCATTATCGCAAAGATATATAAGAATATTGTTTGTAGGGCAACTATTGTCGGTATTTTTTTTATATGTAACTTTGCAGAAAAAGTTATACATTATTCATCATTTTCAAAACAAACAGACATGGGAAAAGTGTTGATTATCGGAGCCGGTGGCGTAGCAACGGTTGCAGCGCACAAATTGGCTCAAAACAGCGATGTGTTTACCGAAATAATGATTGCCAGCCGCACCAAAGCCAAGTGCGATGCCATAGCCGCCGACCTGAAAGCCCGTTACGGCGTGGAGGTGGCCACAGCGCAGGTCGATGCCGACAATGTGCCCGAACTGACAGCGTTGTTGAAACGTTTTCAGCCCGTATTGGTGATGAACTTGGCGTTGCCTTATCAGGATTTGCACATCATGGACGCCTGCTTGGCTGCCGGTTGCCATTACCTTGACACAGCCAACTACGAGCCGCTCGACGAGGCTAAATATCAGTACTCGTGGCAGTGGGCGTACCACGACCGTTTCAAACAAGCGGGGCTGACCGCCATCCTCGGTTGCGGTTTCGACCCCGGTTGCACCAGTATCTATACGGCCTATGCCGCCAAACATCATTTCGACGAGATTCACGAATTGGACATCGTCGATTGCAATGCCGGCGACCATCACAAGGCGTTTGCCACCAACTTCAATCCCGAAATCAATATCCGCGAAATCACCCAAAAAGGGCGCTATTATTTGAACGGCGAATGGGTGGAAACGCAGCCGCTCGAAATCCATCAACCGGTAACTTATCCCGAAATCGGCGCGCGCGAATCCTATTTGATGTATCACGAGGAGTTGGAGTCGTTAGTCAAAAACTTCCCGACCATCAAACGGGCGCGTTTTTGGATGACATTCGGGCAGGAATATCTGACGCATCTGCGTGTCATTCAGAACATTGGCATGGCAAGCATCGTGCCGATCGTGTACGAAGGACGCGAAATTGTGCCGATTCAGTTCCTGAAAGCCGTGTTGCCGCACCCCGAAGAGTTGGGCTCGAACTACACGGGCTACACCTCCATCGGTTGCCGCATCAAAGGCGTGAAAGACGGCCGCCCGAAAACTTACTACATCTATAACAACTGCAGCCACGAAGCCGCGTTCAAAGAGACGGGCACGCAGGGCGTCAGTTACACCACCGGCGTGCCGGCCATGACGGGCGCGTATATGTTGCTCACGGGCAAATGGGGTGGTGCCGGCGTGTTCAACGTTGAGGAGTTTGACCCTGATCCGTTCTTGGCCAAGGTGGCCGAAAGCGGTTTGCCGTGGCACGAAATCGTCGATGGCGACTTGGAACTCTGATTCCAACTCACCCCACCAACAAAAATGCGGTACTGCACAAGCGGTATCGCAAATTTTTTTTGTGTGAGGTTAGTCTATAAGGTTCAGGGGCGTCGTCTGTACTTTCGGGCACAGTTGCATCGAAAGCCAAAAAGACTTCTATAAAAGCAGTCTCGCGATAGAAGTAGTTGGGGTCGTCGGTGAGTTTGTCTTCCATAAAATGGAACCCCTAATTGGCATATTCTTCCATTGTCTGCATCAGCATATCAACGGCTTTGCGCGATGTCATCTCGCCTTTTTCAAGAGCGATGAAATCAATATCGGTGCGGGCGACAAGGGCAGTAAAAATGTACTCACGAAATTTAGGATAAGATTTTCTTGTTCCTCTTTGTTCGATATTACCCCAATACTGAATGGGTTGGCCTAAAGTCTTGCGCTTTTGTGTGTCTTCAATAAGCGGTCGTTTTCGATTGAAATACAACCCGATGAAGAAAGCGACAATGAATATCTCGTATCCCGCGCCAAAAACCTCACCTCTGTCTTCACGCAAAGAGGTTGCTCCACGTCCGTAGTCACAAAAGTTCTTGATAATACTGTCCTCGTGTCTCTTTTCCCATTGTGGGTTTCGGTTTGCCCACAAATCATATAATTAAATCATTCCAGGATTCAAGAATATACATATATGATTGTGGAGCACTTTTCACTTCCTTAAATATTGAGATTGATTGTGGTCTTTCTAATCTATACACATTCTTGAATTTTATGGCATACGCTACACTTTTCCCATTATAATAGAATTTGTAGAATTTGTATGTAAGACCCGACCATTCTTTGGTTTGTTTCCAAATGTTCATAGGGGTGTCTTGTAGGACATTTTCGACTTCGATAACGGCAACGATTTGCTTTATTGGTGCAGTCGCATACACTATAATAGTACGAATGTCTGTTGGAATTCTTTTTCTGTACTCAAACTTTTTTTCTCCGGAAAAAATCTTTTCCACAAAACAAGGGTGTATCGATAATAATATGGTTTTACTTTTCATTTCGCAATGCAAGATATTGTTCGTTACTTATTTGGCGAATAGTTTGGATATTCCCTTTAATGTCAAGAGATAACATTTTTTTTGAGGGAATCTCCTTATCAAGAGCGATGAATCTAAATAGAATTATCAAAGTCTTTTGTCTGAGTATTTCGGTCAAATCTGTGTAGGTGTAAACCGTTCTTTTTGCTATTAACGGGAAAACCTCTTCAATGCTTTCCGAAAAGAATGCGTCTTCCACAATCCCCATACATTGAATTGATTTTCTGTCATGACTTCTATAAAACATGACAACATCCCCTTTTTTTACGGACTTTATTTTCGAATGGCACAGATATGCCTTTTTGATTGTGTTTCCTTGACATGAATAAAGACATTGATCGCTTTCAAACAAAGAGCCCTTCATGTCGCTGAAATCGGGAAACAGGTCTTCGTGATATTTTGGCTGGATAGGGATGATGAATTTTTGCACAGAATCGTTCTCTTCAAAAAAAGGATAATACCTGATTAACGATTCCAAACTGTCAAGACTATCTTTGCGCAGTTTCATGGGCTTGATATAGACATCATCTTGGTTGTATTTTCCCAAACGATAAAAGCCATACTCCTCACATAAGCCAACAAGTGTTTTCTGCTCCTCTCCGTAAGTGTGAAGATATACCCAATCAACGCCGTTTTTCACACAAAAATCAAATGCGATATACAAAAGACGTTCACCCAATTTCTTACCTCGGGCAGAAACATCCACCTTGAAAGTGCAAAGTTTCAATATCTTCCCAAGTGTGGCTTCTCCGTCATCGGTGAGTTTCTCGTTCTCTTCAAATTTGTATATGCAAATAGCAGCAACGTTCCCGTTATTATCTTCAATACACCAGCATTTCCGCTGTTTTTCTGCGCTTTTCTGATACCAATTGTCAAATCCCTCGTACGCTTGACGCAATGAGTCGAAAAACAATTGGCTCTTGTCAATCTCGTACATATATCGTTCTTTAACCCCGGTGTAAGTATAGGCTACGGGCTGATTGGAATACCGCCGTAAGAAAACAAGAAACTGTTCTAAACGATAGACTTTGTCTTGAATGCCGATTTTGGATGCCTTTTTGTGTATCCCTTCATCATTGGTTACGAGCAAATGAACAGCCCCGCGGTACAAAGCAAATAAGATATTGTTATCAACCTTGTCATGGTCATTGGGCTGTGAAAGACCTAATTTAATACATTCGTCTTCAGTCAGTACGGGTGGATTGTCAATTTTGGAATACTGATTCAATCGCGATAGGACAATTTGTTTTCTTTCTGTATTCTTGTCACGATTGATGTCTTCCACTTGCATAGGATGAACATACAGACAATGCTGCTGCTCTGCAGCCAATCTCCGCATCTCGGCAAAAGCGGAATCCAGTATTCGGCTGGTGTCCTCCAAAGGGATGATTATGTTGGTATCTAAAAGTATGTTCATGAATTAGCAAACATCATTATTCCATATTCTGTTTATGATATTCTGTATAAAATTGTCCTTCTGTATAACAAAAGAAATTGCAGATGTTGTGTCTGACATTGCCATATCTAACATATAATTGTTACTATGCAAAAATTCAAGTTTGTCCGAAATCGTACCATCTGACGGATATTGCTCAATGTCATATCTTCTAACAAGACAAAAATTAGAAACAGAATTATAATACGCATAAAGTGTTGGTTCGTCAAATTCATGACCGAAATCTTCCAAGGTAAAGATACGCATTAAAACGTAAGAATCCTGTTTTCTGCTTCTTAACAAGGATCTGAAGCTATCTGCTTCATTCAAATAGTCCAAAATTCTTGCATAAAAATAATGATAGTAACCGGAATTATTCATTGGCAAAAAAGAAACGCGAATCTCAGTATCTGAAAGTTGTTTCAGCAGTTCGTTCAATAAAACAGTTTTTAAATCAGAGATAGTCACATTTCGTGTCTGTTTTACAAGTTCGTACACAGAATTTCTAATAGAGCTTTGCGATATAGTTTTATTTTGCAGTGTCCTAATATTTGTGTATTTGTCAATAAAACTGGCAACCATTCGAATCTTGGTTGATATTGTTGTTTCATCATCTATTTTTGAGATTGGTGAAAGATAAAGCGGATAGGATAACGAATCAGCAATTGTAAAATGCTCATTAATGCTTATATTTCTATACTCTTGTGTTTCGAATTTTTTATAATGATTTAAGCGTAAGTACAAAGAAGAATAAAAATCAAAATCAGAACGAATGAAATAGTAATAATCTTCAGGGTGTACGAGATTTAAACGTTTGGTGTTGTTCTTCACCCAAGTGTGGAATTGCGTTCCGATAATTTCAAAATCCTCATTTTCGGAACCACTTTTTTTAAGTCGTTGCGATTCGGCATACTTCCCTCTTAACCATGCTCTGAAGAATTCCATATCGGCGGAATCTGATTCTGTTTCAGATTTTATTTTTTGGATGCGTCCAGCCCAAAAAGCATTGACTTCTTCTGCTTTATCTTCATTTTCGGGGTGGTTTTCAACGATTTTAGAAAGTAAATAACCTTTTAGAATTTCTGTTGGATTTAAGCTCAGACCTCTGTCATTCATCGTTTCAAAAATTGAATAAGCATTTTCTATGCTATATGCTCTGACTTCAACCAAAACCACATTATGCAAAAGCCATTCAACGAATATGGGAAGTATTTCTTGTGTTTTTATTTCAGATGGGAACAGTGTACTTATATCCTCGTATCGCAAAACAAGGTTTTGATTTGATTCTAATGATTCAATTTGACTTTCATCTACAAATACATTTGTAGGATTATCTATCAGTTGTTCAATTATTGTATTTCTGCTCTCGATATTCAGAACAAGTGTTTTTCTTCCCCCTTTTTTAACGTATAAATATGTGTCCAAATCAAACGAAGAATCCTCGTCAATGTTTAATTCTTTTTGTAAATGATTCAAGTATATCATCAAAAGCGTAAACGAGGTTAATCGTTGTTGTCCATCTACAATAGACAGGTCACCCTTCCCATCCTGACAAACAACTATGGGTCCCATATAATAACAATCGTATGAATTGCTCTTTTCTATAGAATCTCCGTTTTGGTACGATTTCAAGAAGCTTAGGCTTAAATCACTAATTAAGGCTTCAATATGAACCCTTTGCCAACGATACTCCCTTTGGAATACATCTATTTTATATCTCTGACCTGATAAGATTTCAGACAATTTTTTATCTTTTGCATCTATTTTATTTGCTATATGTGCCATGATTATCTTAATGCTTTAATTAGTACTCTTTGAATATAGAAAGCTTGTTCAAACACTCCTAAATTTGTATCTGACGGTTCAATCTCTCCATGAAAAAGTTTACATCTTAATTCATAAAGAATTTGTATTATTGATTTGCTTACATCTTCAAGATTATCTGTAAAATACAGGTTTTTATTAGTATCAATGCAGATACTATGTTGTGGCTCTACATATTTTCCTCTTCTTCTATCAGGAGGAATCATAACAGAAATCTTTTTATTTGGATCAATTTCATTCAAGCACTTTTCAACAGAAGATTTATATTTATTGGCTAATGAATTGAAATCATTGTTCGTACGTAATTCTGTCAAAGAACATTTCATTAATGAAATCCTTGATATTGTTCTTGTTGTTCTTGTTCTAGTGTCATTGATTTCAAATATCCACCTTGCTGAAGCACGTGGTAATGATATGTCTTTCTTACCTGTAACAGCAAAATCCGACTCACTTATTGTCAATGGACCATTACTATTGGTGTTGTCAGAAATACATATTGAATTGAATGATATTCTCTCATTGACATTCGGAATTGGCGTATTTTCTAATTGATAATACAAATTACTAATCAATAGTTTGAAATTGTTCGATTCATCGTCGTTGTTTCGTAAAAGTGTGATGATTTTATCTTTGTAAACATTGCTGTTAGTTTTGATATAACCAATAATATCTTTGTCAGAGGTACGCTTGGGGGTAGCATCCTCATCGTAAAAATTGTGCATATACCATGAATTATATGGTATCCATGCTTTGATGAACAATGTGTAGAAGTCTGGTTCTGACTTCTCAATCCATTTTGATATTGCTGTATTTATTGACATATTTTCCTTATGACATTTTTTCTTTTTCTATTTCCCTCTCCACCATCCTCTTAGCCTCGTCCAACAACCGTTTGCTTTCCGCTTTCAACGCAAAACTCTCTTGGATTTTTGCCGAGATGGTCTCTTGAATGGGCTTTGGTAGTTTAGGAATGGTTACTTGTTCTATTTCCGATGGTTTCCAGTGCTGGATGATGGCACCGTTTGAATCGCGCTCGGCTTGCATTTGCACAACGATTGAGTTCAACACAAGTGTCAGGTAATCGGGTGTGTAGTCTTCGTTGAAAACAGACAGATGAAGCAATGCGCCTGATGTAATGAAGTCCATGTCCTCTTCCACTTTAAAAGCAATGCCAACGCTACCGTCTTTTGACAACAAAATGGTGTCTTTCTTAGGCCTTAATTCGTTCAAGCTGAAATCACCGGGTGACAAATAAATGTTTGGGTCTGAAATGCCGAATTTTGTTACGTCCGATACTCTTACGAATGGTATTCCGCTGTCTTGGTACGCCTCGCTTCCCGGTTCCACCGATTTCATTATATGTGCAATGTCCTTGATAGTATCGCACTCATATTTCGACAATTGGGCAAACAAAGCATCATATTTTGGCTGGTAGTATTCAGCATCCAATCGGCCTGAAGATTTGCAGACCGAATAGTTTTTGATAGAATAGTTTGCCGTAGTATCTGTAACCCAAATTTCGGAATACATTTCTTGC
Source organism: Paludibacteraceae bacterium (assembly GCA_017456885.1). Lineage (GTDB taxonomy): Bacteria > Bacteroidota > Bacteroidia > Bacteroidales > Paludibacteraceae > RGIG9608. The sequence continues at coordinate 272,388 of JAFTIM010000004.1, read as the reverse complement.
AGCAATGTCCATTCTGCCAACCGATAATAATATGCGCTTTCTTCCACCATTTTATTGTATTTTGTAACTAATTGATTATCAATTAAATGGGGGGGGTAAAAATAGCATCTTCTACTTTAAGTTTCGCACTTTCAAGTAGTTGCTTTGCCTCGTTGCGTAAAGAAATGCTCTTTTGCACATAATCTGCGATTTCGGTTTGGACTTCTTTCCGAATTTTGGGCATGACCAAATTTTGAAACTCTGTTCTGCCAATGGCGGTTAGGATAGTTCCCGAACAGCCTTGCTTCAAAAGGTTTTGCATTGGCTCCGATTTGAACAATACCAATAATGTCTCAGGGTTGATTGTGTCAGATTTGACGACATAAAATCCAGTTGAGCAAAGTGCCTTGTCATATTCGGACGTAACTAAAGCCACACTCTGCAAAGAGCCTTCTATGGACGATACGATGACATCATTCGTGTGCACAAGCCGCCTTGCTCTTGACGGCAATTCTGCTCCAATTGAAACGGTGCATCCTGTTATTTCACCAGAATTGCCAATGTTACTCAGTTCAATATATTTGTATTCGCTGCTGTCTAATGGATTGAAATTCTTTTCATTCAATGTGCAGATGTTTCCTAAAGAATCTGCTCCACCTTTGTATTTCTTAATGAAAGTGGCGTAATCTTCATATTTTGGTTGATAATATTCCGCATCCAACCTGCCACTTGCCAAAAACGATTCTTTTAGTTGTTTGATGTTTGTAGGTTTGTTGTTCGGTTGCCAGCCTTTTATGCCTAATTCGGAAAGCAAATACTCCTCTGCTTCAGAATAAAGAGATTTAGACTTGGATAGATTTGAATGAGCAGCCTTTACGATATGTTCGATTTTTTGTTGGAAAATGATAGAAAGTAAAGGAAGTGGAATAGAACGAACCTTATCAAGAGACAAACCTTGTTGAACCATCCCCGTTTGATTTCTCAACATCCAATTTTGCCCATATTTACAATTCAAATATGTTATCAAAAATTCAGGAATAAAAGTATTATTGTCATTTAATTTAATTCTTGCAACATCTTGATTTATGTTGGCGGGCAAGACTTCTTCGTAAACTATTGCACAACAGCCGACAGAACCACGTGTTGATAAAATTATATCTTCATTTTGTAATGATGATCGTTTGTTGTTATCATCAACCCATTTAGCAAGAGGCAAAGCGTCAATTGTGTTTGCAAAATAATCTTTACAGTTTCTTGCGGCAAGCATATAAATATTCGAGTTGGGGTCAGACTCATAATATCCGTGTTGACCATCCGTTACAAAAGCATAACTGCTTAGTTTTGCAACACCAATTCTTGACAAACATGTATCTTCATTCAAATATTCTTTCTGATAATACTCTGCGTCTATTCTTAGTTCTCGATTATCAGCTTTTAACTCACATAATTGAACTTCACTAATCTCCAGCCCTTCCAACAATCGCTTATACTTTTCCTCGTTGAAAGGGCTACCTAAAAAAAACTTAGCCCTTCCTTCTTGGCAAACTCGGCAAAGGCTTCGGCTATTCCGTCTTTGGTCAGGCCATCGTGGTTGAAAAGGTCGTGCTTCACAATGAGATGTCCGTGTGAATCCAAGAGGTATTCGTCGTTTTCTTTCGGTGTTACTTCGTAATGCGAAACGACATCGGACATTTTGTCGTTCTCAAAAGAAGCCTGCTTCTGCAAATTGGCATTAGGATAATCGCTCTTTTTGACGAAAATCTTTTCACCGCTGTTGTCCTTGCTCGGCTCCTGCATGGTGGCAAAGAAAATCGGATAATCCTCTTTCTTAGGACACAAAACATCATCCCATTTCTGCACAAATAACACGCTTGTTTTAGTTCCTGTATGTGGCTTAAACACATTTCCGTGCAAACCCACCACAGCCAAAATGCGGCAACGCTCGGCAATGTAATCGCGAATGTATTTGTCGCTACTGTTGTTGAAACGTCCTTGTGGTAGCACAATCGCCATACGGCCGCCAGGTTTCAAAAAGTCGAGATTGCGCTCAATGAAAAGAATGTCTCGACCTACTTTGCTTGCCATCTTGCCTGCAGCGTTTTTGCTCAACTCGTATTTCGACAAAATGCGGCTTTCCTTAATGTCTCCGGCAAACGGCGGATTGGCCATGAGAATGTCGAACTGGAAATCACGGTTGCTGTTTTTGTCAACACGCATTTTTTTCAGTTTTTTCCACCCTTCAAAATAAGTTTCCTGCCAATTTTCGTCTTTCAGATTTTCATCCCAACGCTCGTAATCCAATGTGTTGAGGTGCATAACATTGGTTTGTCCGTCACCGGCAATCAGATTCAAAGTTCTTGCAACACGGACAGCTTTTTCGTCAAAATCGATGGCAAAGACATTGTTTTGTACATAGTCGGTACATTCTTGTGGTTTCTGTTCCAATGTAAACAAATGGCTCTTTTTTAGCCCTTTGCTTTCCAAAATCTTTTGCCATACATAGAAAATGGTATGCACAGGAAATCCGCAACTACCGGCAGCTGTATCAATCATAGTTTCTCTTTCAGACGGATTCAGCATACGCACACACATGTCAATCACATAACGCGGTGTAAAATACTGACCTTTTTCGCCCTTGCTGCTTTTGTTTATCAAGTATTCAAAGGCTTCATCAACTACATCCAAATTAGAATTGAACAGTTTCACATCTTGCAACGAACTCACGCAAACCGACAAATGCGAAGGTGTCAGCATCAACTTGGCATCCTCTGTGAAAACGCCCGACCATTTTTCTTTTGCCTCATTGAAAAGGTTTTGAAGTTTCTCTTTCAGTTCGGTTTCAGTGTCGCCATAATTGCGGAACTCCAAATGGCGATCTTTCTTTCTGCCGCTTTCCATTTCATCATACAACTTGGTGAAAATCAACTTAAAAACTTCCTCGAACACATCCACACCGGCATTGGCAAGCACCTCGTCTTCCATTTCCAAAATCAAGTCTTTCAATGATTTGCGTTCGTTAACCAACTTGTCTTTCTTCACCAAGTCGTCAATGAACCAACGTTCACTCAAAATGTCGGAAAGTTTCTCGTTGGCTTTGGGAATGGTTGGAATATCTTCAAAGAAATTCGGGTCTTTGCGATGATAATATGAAATACTTTCGCCATTGGTCCAAACACCAATTGGCGCACCCGTACCGTTGCAATAACTTTTCAATTGTTCTTTGCCGTCTTTCAGTTTGGGACTTTTCAACTCAACAATGATATACGGTGTGTATGTTTGGTCTTTGTCAAAAATGACAATGTCGGCGCGTTTCTTTTCCCGTCCAAACGTAACCACATATTCCAATTCCATGCGCGAAACTGGGTAATGGAAATCCTCGGTCAGCACCATAATGTATAACTGTCGTACAATTTCTTCTGGCGTCAGTTTAATTTCCTTATTCCTCACAAAGCATTTGATATAAGGAGTTGGTTTCCCCTTAACCTCTTTTTCAATAATGTTGTTTTCCAATTCAATAATTTTGTCATTACTGAATTGGGTTAGGCTGAAATCGCTGCCTTTTAGTATTTCGGAAATGGTTATCATTGTTTTGCTATTTTTTGTGTAAATATATGAAAACTAAGAATGTCCTATTGCTGAAAATTCCAGCAAGGGCGGAAATCGGAAGTTTGTTGTTCTGAGGCAGTATCATAATGAGATTCCTAATATGTGTCTGATGTTGGTCATTTTTCGCTTGTTTTTCTCATTGTCAAATGTTTCACTTCATCAATTTCTTTTACAAGTTGCTCGGTTGTTGGCAAATATAATTTGTATTCGCTAGCAAGGATTGTCTTGTTGTTTTCGGGCAGAGTCATTTTTACGGCCGTATCGTTTTTGCTTGTGCAAAGCAAAATGCCTATTGTCGGGGTTTCGTCGGGCAGCTTTTCGGTACGGTCATAGTAATTGACATACATTTGCAGCTGACCTAAATCCTGGTGTGTGAGTTTGCCCGTTTTGAGTTCCACAACAACAAAACATCTCAGTAATCTGTTGTAGAACACAAGGTCGATGAAAAACTCATCGTCTTCTATCAAAATGCGTTTCTGCCGTGCCACAAACGAGAACCCCTTCCCCATTTCAAGCAAAAAATCGGCGATATGAGTGATAATGGCATTCTCCACATCTTTCTCATAATAGGCCGATTGGCGTTCCAATCCCAAGAATTCCAGCACCATAGGGTCTTTGATGATTTCTTGGGGCGTTTCTGGTATGCGCTCTTTTCGGGCAACAGCAAGCACAGCCTCTTTGTCGTTGCTGAGCAGCAGCCTCTCGTATAACTGGCTGTTTATCTGGCGTTCGGTCTCGCGTGCCGTCCATGCATTGTTTACCGATTCCAGCTCGTAATACTCCCGTTTGTCGGGGTCGTCAATGGAAATCAGCATCTTATACTGACTCCAATTTAATTGCGTCCGCACTGTGGACGCAATTGGGTAGATGCGATAAAATTGTCGGGCTCGTTCTAACTGCCGCACTCCAAATCCGCTGCCATACTCCGCTTCCAACTTGTCGGCAAGTGTTTTGACGATGTACGCTCCATAGTCGGCCCGTTGCTTGCCTTGTTGCTCTTCCTCAAAGATTCGGCGCCCCAAGTGCCAATACATCTGCACGCGGCAAAAATCAACGCTGCGTACGGCATTGGCGCGGGCAGATTCTATTATTTTCCGTGCATCGTCTATCAGATGACTGCTATTTATTTTGTCAAGTTCGGTATTCATCGCTTCAAATTTCCATAATCTACGTTCATTTTCTGCCAATATTGACACTTTTGTGTAATGCAAAGGTATGGGTTTTGCTCGAACAATCAAATATCAAGGAGAGCACACAAAAAAGAGCAGCCCCCACGTGGGACTGCTCTTCCGTATGATAAACTATTGTTTATTCCTTTTATTTTACCTCTTCGAAGTCGGCATCTTGTACGTTGTCGTCGTTCTTGGCGTTGCTGCCTCCGGCTTGCTGTTGAGCGTTGAAGTCGGCTCCTGCGTTCTGTGCGCCTTGCTGCGCATTAGCGGCGTTGTACATGTCCTGACTTGCAGCTTGAAATGCCGAGTTTAAGTCGTTCATGGCAGTTTCGCAAGCTTGTACGTCCTGTGCCTTGTGAGCCTCTTTCAGTTTGCCAAGGGCAGCTTCGATAGCAGCTTTTTTGTCGGCTGGCAATTTGTCGCCCAACTCGTTTAACTGTTTTTCCGTTTGGAAAATCATACTATCGGCTTGATTCAACTTGTCGATGCGTTCTTTCTCTTTTTTGTCGGCTTCGGCATTGGCTTCGGCTTCGGCTTTCATACGTTTGATTTCTTCGTCGGAAAGGCCGGAAGAGGCTTCAATACGTATTTTTTGTTCCTTGCCTGTGGCTTTGTCTTTTGCCGTTACGTTGAGAATACCGTTTGCATCAATATCGAAAGTAACTTCGATTTGCGGTTCGCCGCGACGTGCCGGCATAATGCCGTCCAAGTGGAAACGACCGATGGTTTTGTTGTCTTTTGCCATGGAGCGTTCGCCTTGCAAAACGTGAATTTCAACCGAAGGTTGATTGTCGACAGCCGTAGTAAAGGTTTCCGATTTCTTTGTAGGAATAGTGGTGTTTGCTTCGATGAGTTTGGTCATTACGCCACCCATTGTTTCGATACCGAGCGACAAAGGAGTAACGTCGAGCAACAACACGTCTTTTACCTCACCGGTCAAAACACCGCCTTGAATGGCTGCACCGATAGCTACAACCTCATCAGGATTAACGCCTTTCGAAGGAGCTTTGCCGAAGAATTTCTCTACGGCAGCCTGAATGGCCGGAATACGGGTAGAACCACCCACCAAGATGATTTCGTCGATGTCGCTTGTGCTTAAACCTGCGTTTTGCAATGCCGTACGGCAAGGAGCTATCGTGCGTTGAATCAAATCGTCAATCAACTGCTCGAATTTTGCACGAGTCAAGGTGCGTACCAAGTGTTTTGGCATACCATCAACCGGCATAATATATGGCAGATTGATTTCTGTCGTCATCGTATTCGAAAGTTCGATTTTAGCCTTTTCGGCAGCTTCTTTTAAGCGTTGTAATGCCATCGGGTCTTTGCTGAGGTCGGCACCGCCGTTTTCATCTTTAAATTCTTGTACCAACCAGTCGATAATACGATGATCGAAGTCGTCGCCGCCGAGGTGCGTATCGCCGTCGGTCGATTTTACTTCGAAAACGCCGTCGCCGAGTTCGAGTACCGAAACATCGTGAGTACCGCCACCGCAGTCGAACACAACGATTTTCATATCCTTGTTGCTCTTGTCAAGACCATACGCCAAGGCAGCGGCTGTAGGTTCGTTTACGATACGGCGAACATTCAAACCTGCAATTTCGCCGGCTTCTTTCGTTGCCTGACGTTGCGAGTCGTTGAAGTATGCCGGAACGGTGATAACCGCTTCTGTTATTTCAGTGCCAAGGTAATCTTCGGCTGTTTTTTTCATTTTTTGAAGAATGATGGCCGAAATCTCTTGCGGTGTATAAAGACGTCCGTCAATGTCGACACGTGGCGTATTGTTGTCGCCTTTTACCACCTTGTAAGGTACGCGTTCGATTTCCTTGTTCAAGTTGTCGAAACTTTCGCCCATAAAACGTTTAATCGAAAAAATTGTTTTTTGAGGATTTGTGATTGCCTGACGTTTGGCAGGATCGCCTACTTTGCGTTCTCCGCCATCAACAAAACCTACGATAGAAGGAGTGGTGCGTTTTCCTTCGCTGTTTGTGATAACGATAGGTTCGTTACCTTCCATGACTGCCACACACGAGTTTGTGGTTCCTAAGTCGATACCAATGATTTTTCCCATAGTTGTATAATTTTTTAGTTTAACTTCAATTTTTTTGTTCACTTCTGTTTTGTCAAATGTTGTGCCATGGCGAAAAATAGTCCTTCAATATTTTTTTTGGCAGAAAAGAGGTGTTTTTGTCGTAAAAAAATCCTCGATGGACTGACAAAAAGACACAATTTGCGTCTGTTTGTGTTATTAAAACAACTTCCTAACAGGTATTGTTTTTGCAATTTACTCGTCCAAAGAGAGAATGAAATGGCTCGAAGGTGCAATCGCGCTGCTTACGCTATTGCGTTTCTGTTTCCATTGATAGACAATAGTGTTGTCGGTGTTGAGGTACGAAAAAATAGCGGAGTCGCTACTAACGGTGTAGGTCAGAATCAGGCCGTTGTGAAAACAGCCTTGAATGCCGTCGTAAGCAATCGGTATGATAATCGTGCCGTTTTTGTCGATGGCTCCGAATTTCTTGTTTAGGGAAACAACAGCCATGTGCTCGTAAAAAGGATAAGCGTAGTCGTACGAAAAATTTATTCTGACATTGCCGAGTGTATCGGCATATCCCCATTTTTGATTCTTGCATACGGGTGCCAACATTTCATTTGAAAATGCTTTTGCATTGTCGAATGTGGCGCCGATGAGTTCACCTCGTTTGTTGATGAAAGTAGCATAATCGGTAGTTTTTACCATTGCAAATCCATGGTGAAAATCGTCGGCAAACTGATATTTGGCGGGAATAGCGACTTCTCCGGAAACATTGATGTATCCGTAAAGAGAATTTTTACGAAAACGAGCAAGTGATTCTTTGAAATTGTCTGCAAAATCGGCTTTCTCTTTACTCAATGCAAGAATTGTTTTTCCCGTTTTGTCGATAAATAAAAAGTCCCCTTTGGAAATTGGTGTCAGCAATGCCGTTTTGTCGGGAGAGAAATTCGATGGCGAAAATGTTGTTGTATTGTTTGTCAAAACAATGCACCAACGTCCCTGTTGGTTGATGTAGCCGACTTGCGTGGCGGTGGTTGCGGCAGCCAGATTTTCGTAATGTTGTTCGGCGGTGAGCAATCCGCTTGTTAGCAAAAGCCCTTGCTTGTCGATGTATCCGTACGATTGGTCGGGTAGTTGAACACGAGCCGTGCCGCACGAAAATGTCGAAGCGGAAAGAAATTGCCCTTCGATTTTTATTTCTCCATTGGCATCAATGTAGCCGAATAGATGGTTTTCAGTGTCGTATGCAGGCCACAGCTTTGTGGTGTCGTTCATGGGCGAGAGCAGTTCGCTTATGTCGGAGTATCGGCATGCGTGCAAAACAAAAATCGCAGACAAGAGAAAGAAATAATGAAATCTTGTTTTTTTTCGCATACTTGCCGTTTTTTTTGTCGAACGAGGTTATTCGTTAGGCAATATAGTCAGTTGTTTTTGAATGATTTGACGAAACGAAACAATAATTTTTGAATGAGAAAGTCCGAGCGGTTTGAGTTTGTCGTGAATGATGGTGAGCAAATGGTCGTTGTTGCGAGCATGTACTTTTACAAATAGGTCGAAAGCCTCGTTTGTGCAATGGCATTCCACAACTTCGGGTATTTTGCCGAGTGCTTCGACAACCGTATCGAAAGAGGTGTTGTCTTTTAAAATCAGACCGATATAGGCGCAGGTTTCATAACCAATTTTTGAAGGGTCGATTTTGTATTCCGTCCCTTGCAATATGCCGAGTGATGTGAGTCGTTGTACGCGTTGATGTATGGCTGTACCCGACACCCCGCAGGAACGGGCTACTTCGAGAAACGGTACTCTTGCGTTTTCCGACAACATTCGGAGGATTTTCTCGTCCATCTCGTCAAGTTGGTTATTTCTCATAGATTTTCTTGTTTAGTGTTTGTCGGACAAAAATACGCATATTTTTTCAGTGCCGCATTTGCTTTGAAAAAATATGTTTGTCGGCAGTCGTTAAATCAATCGCATTCCTCCAGTTCGTTTAACCATATAGTTGCACAAGCGTCGCTGGGCATTCGCCAATCGCCTCTCGGACTTAAAGCAATGGAGCCGACTTTGGGGCTGTCGGGCATACACGAACGTGTGTATTGTTGGCTGAAAAAACGGCGAATGAACGTTTTTAGCCATTTTTTGATGGTTCCCTTGTCGTAAACACCTGCAAATGCAAATTCTGCAGAGTCGAGTATATCGGAAGGCGACATGCCGTATCGCAACATGTTGAAAAGAAAAAAATCGTGTAACTCGTATGGTCCTACAATATCCTCGGTGCATTGTTCGATGGTGTCGTTTTTCGATGCGGGGAGTAATTCGGGACTGATAGGCGTTTGAATGATGTCGAACAAGATGTTTTTTACCGATTCCTCGTTGCTTTTTTCTGCTATAAATTGCACAAGGTGTCGAATCAATGTTTTTGGTACTCCGCAATTGACCGCATACATCGACATGTGGTCGCCGTTGTAGGTAGCCCAACCAAGTGCCATTTCGGACATATCGCCTGTGCCTATTACCATTCCGTTTACCTGATTGGCAATGTCCATCAACAGTTGCGTGCGCTCGCGGGCTTGCGTGTTTTCAAACACTATGTCGTGCTGCTCGGGAGTATGATGGATGTCCTTGAAGTGTTTGTGCGCAGGCGTCCCGTATGTCAATCTTTCTTGAATTGATGCCTAATGCTTCCATTAACGCTTCTGCATTGTTTTTAGTGCGAGTTGTCGTACCAAATCCCGGCATTGTTACGCCGAGAATGCCTTTTCGGTCTATTCCCAGATAGTCGAATGCTTTGACACAAATGAGCAAAGCAAGCGTGGAATCGAGTCCGCCCGATATGCCGACAACAACATTTTGGCATTTTGTGTGTGCCATTCGTTGGCAAATAGCAGCGGATTGAATAGAGAGAATTTCATCGTATCGTTCGTGAGCGTCTTTGTTGTCGGGTAAAAAAGGATATGGCTGTATTTTTCTGCAAGTTTTTTCGGCAAACAACGGCAATGTGTCGGTACGGATTGCTCGTGCAGTGTCTTTGTATTGATTTCTGCAAGCGGAAAAAGTTGTGTTTTGTCGTCTTTCGTGGCGTATTTTTGCCATGTCGATGTCGGCTACGGATAGTTGTTGCCCGATAGAGAAACGTTGTGTTTTTTTTCAAAAGTGTTCCGTTTTCGTAAATAATGCCGTTGCCGCCGAACACTACATCGGTAGATGATTCGCCAAAGCCACACGAACTGTATACGTATCCGGCAATGGTGCGTGCCGACTGATTGGAAAGGAGCGAGCAGAGGTAATTGTGTTTGCCCGTACATTCGTTTGAGGCAGAAAGATTGAAAATGATTTCGGCACCTTTCAGTGTCAAATATGAACTTGGAGGAATAGGTGCCCAAAGGTCTTCGCAAAGTTCTATGCTGAATTTTCCGTTTGGAGTTTCAAACAACAAATCGTTTCCGATCGGTACTTGCTGACGACAGATTGAAATTTCTTTTGTTTGGATTTCAAATGCAGATGAAAACAAAATTCTTTAGTAATTCGGCAGATAACTTTTCGGTACAATGCCGAGTATCTTGCCTGCCTGCAAAACAACTGCCACGTTTAAAAGCAGATTGTCCGCTTGCAAGGGCATTCCAACGATTGATACGATGTTTTCTCGAGCCGTGCTGACGATAATCTTGTTTAGTGCGATTTGAGAGGCACGCAGTAGCGAGTCTTGCTGAAATAAATCGCTGCATGAATATCCTGTGATGGAAAGTTCTGGAAACACAACGATTTGAACGTGATTGTCGGTCGCCTTTTGTATGCAATTGACAATCTCGGCGGCATTGTATTCGCAATCGGCTACTTTGACATTGGGAATGGCTGCCGCAACTCTGATAAATCTTTCATTCATATTATAAATCAATAAAAGAGAAGAACTAAAAATGTTCCTCTCTTCTCCTTAAAAAATAAAAACTAACACCTAAATTTATCTGATAAACAACAATTCTCTGTATTTAGGCAACGTCCACATCTGATTGTCCACTATCAGTTCGAGTTTGTCGATATGATAACGAATGTCTTCGAGCATCGGAGCGATGTTGTCGTGATAAGCAATGGCTTTGCCACGTTCGTCAGCAATTTTGTTCGCTACCTTGCGAGCTTCGATCATAGCGTTTACATGCTCGGTAATGAAAATGGTATGTTCGGCAATCTCCTCAATCAGTTTGATGTTTTCGCTCGATAGTTTTGTGGCTTTTTCTTCGCCAAATAGGCTATTCATTTTATACACATTGTCGATGAGTCGGCTTTGGTATTCGGTAGCTACCGGAATGATGTGATTCATCGCTAAATCGCCGAGTACGCGGGCTTCAATCTGAATTTTTTTGGTATAAGTTTCCCATTTGACTTCGTTGCGAGCCTCCAACTCCTTGCGTGTCATTACGCCTGTCGCCTCAAACATGGCAATCGTTTCTGGTTTCAAGTAGTTATCGAAAATAACCGGACAACTTGTCTCGCAATCCAATCCGCGGCGAGCAGCTTCTTCTTTCCATTCGTCGCTGTAGCCGTTTCCGTCGAAGCGAATGGCTTTACACTCTTTAACATAACGTCGTACAACGGTCAGAATGGCTTTCATTTTATCTTCGCCTTTGGCTATCAAAGCGTCAACATCTTCTTTGAATAGCGTCAGTTGATGGGCGAGAGCCGAGTTCAATGCAATCATTGCGCTTGCGCAGTTGGCTTCTGAACCGACGGCACGGAATTCAAAGCGGTTTCCGGTGAAAGCAAACGGCGATGTACGGTTGCGGTCGGTGTTGTCGATGAGCAATTCGGGAATTTGCGGAATGTCCAACTTCAATCCTTGTTTTGCACTGATGGTAATAATGTCGTCGCTGTCATTTTCTTCCAAGTGGTCAAGCACTTCGCTGAGTTGTTTGCCGAGGAACGAAGAAATGATTGCAGGAGGTGCCTCGTTAGCACCCAAACGATGTGCATTGGTAGCACTCATAATAGAGGCTTTCAGCAATCCGTTGTGTTTGTAAACGGCCATCAAGGTATTTACCAAAAACGTGATGAAACGCAGGTTGTCTTCGGCAGTTTTGCCGGGAGCATGAAGTAAAATGCCCGTATCGGTACCCAAACTCCAGTTGTTGTGTTTGCCGCTTCCGTTTACACCTTTGAATGGTTTTTCGTGGAGTAACACGCGGAATCCGTGATTGCGGGCTACTCTGCGCATAAGCGACATCATGAGCATGTTGTGGTCAACCGCCAAATTGCATTCCTCAAATATGGGAGCCAACTCAAATTGGTTGGGTGCAACCTCATTGTGACGGGTTTTAACAGGAATGCCCAACTCCAATGCTTGAATTTCCAAATCTTTCATAAATGCAGCCACGCGAGCGGGAATCGAACCGAAATAATGGTCTTCGAGCTGTTGGTTTTTCGACGATTCGTGTCCCATCAAAGTGCGTCCAGTAAGGAGCAAATCGGGGCGGGCAGCGTATAAACCTTCATCGACAAGAAAATACTCTTGTTCCCAACCCAAATAAGCAACCACTTTTTTGACATCGGGGTTGAAATAGTGGCATACGGTCGTAGCCGCTTTGTCGATGGCATGCAATGCACGTAACAATGGAGCTTTGTAGTCGAGCGACTCACCTGTATAGGCAATGAATACGGTAGGAATACAAAGTGTGTCATCAACCACGAATACGGGAGACGAGGGGTCCCATGCGCTATATCCGCGGGCTTCGAATGTGTTGCGAATGCCACCATTGGGGAAACTCGATGCGTCAGGTTCTTGTTGTACAAGCAATTTTCCGCTGAACTCTTCCAACAAACCTCCTTTGCCGTCGTGTTCTACAAAAGAGTCGTGTTTTTCGGCGGTGCCTTCGGTAAGAGGTTGAAACCAATGCGTGTAGTGCGTAACGCCAAGTTCGGTAGCCCAACGTTTCATACCTTCTGCTACAGCATCGGCCACGCTGCGGTCAAGTGGAGCACCGTTGTCCATAACATCTACCAACTTATTGTAAATGTTTCCGGGAAGATATTTGAACATTTTTTCGCGATTGAATACATATTTTGCAAAGTATTCACTTGGTCTTTCGCTGGGGACTTCTACGGGAGCTTCTTTCTTCTTGAAAGCTGTCTCCACCACTCTAAATCTCAATTCTGACATAATAATTAGTTTTATTTTGGAAATAATGTTTTTACTCTTTGTTTATGGTTTTTTGTTTGCATATTTTTGATTCGATGCATAGCCTCTTGACAATCTTCTTTACTCGAAAATGCGGTGAGTCGTACAAAACCTTCGCCGCTCGGACCGAAGCCAACACCGGGAGTAACCACCACATTGGCTTGGTGTAATAACTGACGGAAAAAATTCCACGAACCTGTTTTGTCGGGCGTTTTTACCCATAAGTAGGGTGCATTGTCGCCACCGACTACCGAGAATCCAGCTTCTTGCAATTCGTTTTTCATCAAACGGGCATTCTCCATGTAATATCCGATAATTTGTTTTACCTGCATCTTGCCTTCTAGCGTGTAAATAGCTTCAGCGCCACGTTGTGTGATGTAACTTGTGCCGTTGAATTTTGTGCATTGACGGCGATTCCAAAGGGCATTTAAAGCAACACGTCCGCCTTGGCTGTTCGCTACCGTCAGTTGTTCGGGGATAACCGTGTATCCGCATCGTACGCCCGTAAATCCCGCTGTTTTTGAAAAACTGCGTAATTCGATAGCGCAATTTTTTGCTCCGTCGATTTCATAAATGGAATGCGGAATGCTCTCGTCCTGAATATATGCTTCGTATGCTCCGTCGTAAATGATGAGCGAATCGTTTTTTAACGCATAATCAACCCATTTTGCCAATTCCTCTTTCGAAAGTACCGTTCCGGTCGGATTGTTGGGGTAGCAGAGATAAATAACATCGATTTTCTTTGTAGGAAGCTCCGGTACAAAACCATTGTCGCTGTTGCACGGGAGATAGGTTATGCCTGTCCATTTGTTGTCAACCAAATTGCCGGCTCTGCCACACATTGCATTGGAGTCGATATAGACGGGATAAACGGGGTCGGTCATACCTATGGTGTTGTTTATACTGAGTATGTCGCCGATGTTACCGCAGTCGCTCTTGGCTCCATCGCTTATAAATACCTCGCTGCGAGTTAGTTGTATGCCTCGTGGTTGGTAATCGTTCTCGATAATTGTATCGATAAGAAAATCGTAACCATGTTCGGGACCATAACCTCTGAATGTGCGTGCATCGGCCATTTCGGCTACCGCTTTTGTCATGGCATCAATAGCCGCTTGCGGAAGCGGTTGGGTTACATCGCCAATACCCAAACTCACCACTCGTCGGTCTGTGTGAGTAGCCTTGTAGTCTTTTACTTGCTTGGCAATGTCCGAAAACAGATAATTGTTCGGAAGCGTTAGAAAATGTTCGTTTACAAGAGCCATGTTTTCTTAAAAATTTAAAATAATATCACCTTCAAACACTGTGACGGCAGGTCCTGACATATAGATTTTTCCGTCGGTAGCATTCCATTCTATTTGTAGTGTGCCGCCATCCATACAAATGTTTACTTTTCGGTTTGTTTGCTCCGATAAAATTGCAGCTACGGCAGTGGCACAGGCACCCGTGCCGCAAGCTTGTGTGATGCAGGAACCTCTCTCCCATACCCTCATGCGAATAGTGTCGGACGAACGTATTTCGGCAAACTCAACGTTGATTCTTTGAGGGAAAAGCGGATGTCGTTCCAATTCTTTTCCTATTTGTTCGATAGGCAACGTTTCAACATCTTCGACAAACAATACCAAATGCGGATTGCCCATGCAGACAAATGTGCCGATGGCGGATACTCCGTTGATGTCGAAATGTTGCTCGTGTAGCATCCCGTCTGCAGTGTTTACTTGCTCCTTGTTTTGCAACAAAGGAGTGCCCATGTCAACGGTTACGTTTTTTACGACGCCGTCAACCGTTTCTAACGAAAGATTCTTGATACCCGAAAGAGTTTCGAGAGAAATTTCGGTTTTGTCGGTCAATCGGTTTTCGTAAACAAATTTTCCGATACAACGACTTGCATTGCCACACATCATAGCCTCCGAGCCGTCGGCATTGAATATGCGCATGCGAAAGTCGGCTGCAAGGCTTTCGTCTATCAACACCAACCCGTCGGCACCGATGCCCGTGTGCGGACGACTCCATTCGATGGCTGCCCGCTCCGGATTGGCAATGGGGTATTGTGAATTATTTACGTAAATGTAGTCGTTGCCCAATCCGTGCATTTTTGTAAAGTGTATCAGTTGCGACATAAAGCGTTGACTGTTGATTTTTTATTTAACCGATGCAAAATTATGTCAAATTACCTTGATGGGTTATATATTTTTATCTGATGTCAATAAAAGATTTTGTTGGTTTTAAATTAAATTTTATATGATTGTTAAATATTGAATATGACATAATAATATTCTGTGATATTGCTAATTGAAATATAAAGTATTTTTGCTTTGTTGCGATTTATATATTGATACCGTATTCGTGTTTCACCTGATCCATAACAAAAGTACTTTCAAGCGACCCTAAATTTTCAATCGTTCCCAATACGTTGAGTACAAATTCTTGGTAGTATTTCATATTGGGAGCGTGTATTTTTAGTAGATAGTCGAAGCTGCCTGATATGTTGTAGCATTCCGTTACTTCGGGTATGTTGTTGATGATACGGGTGAAGTTTTGGGCGATTTCGCGGCTGAGGCATCTCATTTTTACATTGCAGAAGACAATAAGTCCTTGATTTAATTTTTCAGCATCAAGAACAGCGATGTATTTTTTGATATATCCGTTGGCCTCCAAACGTTTTAGACGTTCGAATACGGGTGTGGACGAAAGGCTAACTCGCGAGGCAAGTTCTTTGGTTGTGAGGCGTGCATTTTCTTGTAAAGTGCGCAGAATCTGCAAATCGACTTTGTCTAATGTTTCCATAAAAAAGAATATTTTTCTGTTAAAGGTTTATTTAATAATGTTATTAGTTTGTTTGTTCTATTTGAATGTACAAAAATAGATATATTTTCTATATTTTTAGAATATCTTGTACGAAATGTCTGTGCAAAATAACTTTGCAACGTGAAAATGAAACAAAATGTTTTACTTAATAAAATAATGAATTATGGATAGAAAAAAACTTCGTTTTGAAACGCTACAACTTCATGTTGGACAAGAACAGCCCGATGCAGTAACCGGAGCACGTGCAGTACCTATTTATCAAACAACTTCGTATGTATTTCGCAATTCGCAACATGCAGCCGATCGCTTCGGTTTGCGTGATGCCGGTAATATTTATGGTCGATTGACCAACTCCACGCAAGGTGTTTTTGAAGATCGTGTAGCTGCGCTCGAAGGAGGTGTGGCAGGCTTGGCTGTGGCCTCGGGAGCTGCCGCGATTACTTATGCTTTGCAAAATATTTTGCAGGCGGGCGACCATGTCGTGGCAGCAGATAACCTTTACGGTGGATCTTTCAATCTTATAACGCACACATTGGCTACGCAAGGCATTACGAATACGATTGTTCGTGTCAACGACCTCGATGCTTTGGAAAAAGCCATACGACCGAATACAAAAGCCGTATTTGTCGAGACTTTTGGCAACCCGAATTCAGATGTAACAAATATAGAAGGAGTGTCGGAGGTGGCTCATCGCCATGGAGTGCCTTTGATTGTGGACAATACGTTTGCAACGCCATTCTTGTTCCGTCCGATAGAGCATGGAGCCGACGTGGTTGTGCATTCGGCTACTAAGTTTCTTGGCGGACATGGTACTTCGCTCGGTGGTGTGATTGTGGATGGCGGAACATTCGATTGGACTGCTTATCCCGATAAATTTCCTACTTTGGCAAAACCGGATCCGAGTTATCATGGAGCTGTATTTGCAGCTGTGGCAGGTGCTGCTGCTTTTGTTACCCGTATTCGTGCCGTTATTCTTCGCGATACGGGAGCTACGCTTTCTCCGTTCAATGCATTTATCTTGTTACAAGGAGTAGAAACGCTCTCGCTGCGGGTAGAGCGTCATGTGGAGAATGCCTTGAAAGTGGTTGATTTTCTTGAACATCACCCAAAAATTTCAAAAGTCAATCATCCGTCTTTGCCTACGCATCCCGATAATGCGTTGTATAAAAAGTATTTTCCGCAAGGTGCCGCAAGTATTTTTACTTTTGAGATAAAAGGCGGACAAGAAGCTGCATGGCGGTTTATCGATTCGTTGGAGATATTCTCGTTGCTTGCCAATGTGGCCGATGTCAAGAGCCTTGTGATACATCCATATACCACTACGCATTCTCAAATGTCGCCGGAGGAACTTGACGCACAACATATTACGCCTTCTACCGTTCGTTTGTCGATAGGTACGGAGCATATCGACGATTTGTTGGCAGATTTGGCACAAGCCTTGGATAGAGTTTAAATTATTACTATAATTGAAAAAAAATATAGATACATTATGAAAAAAATAGCAAAACAACTGACCGAACTTATCGGGAATACACCTTTGCTTGAACTTAATAAGTTTTCGGCAAGCAAGAATATTGAAACTCCTATTGTGGCAAAAATAGAGTATTTTAACCCGGGAGGTAGTGTAAAAGACCGTATTGCATTGGCTATGGTCGAAGATGCAGAGCAGAAAGGCGTTCTTAAACAAGGAGGAACAATTATAGAGCCTACGAGTGGCAATACGGGTATCGGGTTGGCTTTGGTGGCAGCTGTAAAAGGGTATCGCCTGATACTCACCATGCCTGATACGATGAGTGTTGAGCGTAGAAATCTTATAAAAGCCTATGGGGCGGAAATACATCTTACACCGGGTAAAGACGGTATGAAAGGCGCTATTGCAGCAGCAGAAGAGTTGCAAAAACAGATACAGGGAAGTATTATTTTGCAACAATTTGAAAATCCGTCTAATCCTGCACGGCATCATTCCACTACGGGTGTCGAAATATGGAACCAAACCGAAGGTCAGGTGGATATTTTTGTGGCAGGAGTCGGTACGGGTGGTACGGTTTCGGGTGTGGGTGCTCGCTTGAAGGCTTATAACCCCAATGTACGCATTGTGGCTGTCGAGCCAAAATCGTCGCCTGTGTTGAATGGCGGGCAGAGCGGACCTCACAAAATACAAGGCATCGGTGCCGGATTTGTGCCGAAAAACTACGACGCCAAAGTGGTTGATGAGGTTTTCGATGTGGAAAACGATGACGCTATCCGAACAAGTAGAGAATTGGCATCTCAAGAAGGATTGTTGGTAGGAATATCGGCCGGTGCCGCGGCTTTTGCAGCAAGTCAAATAGCTCAACGCCCCGAAAATAAAGGAAAGCGAATTGTTGTCTTGCTCCCCGATACGGGAGAGCGTTATCTTTCGACGGTACTTTATGCGTTTGATGAATATCCGCTTTAATCGCCTTTTGGAGAAAACGAGAAACCTTGTCAAAACACTTGAAAAGGTTTTTTCTTGTCAATCCATTGTTGTAATAAAAGCGACTGCATTCCTATCGAAATGAAGTCGCTTTACAAAAAGAAGTATAATTGATATTGTTATTTGCTGTTTTCTTTTCTATATGTTCCTCGTATTCAGCTATTTCGCGCTCACCTACATGAGCAAGCCCGTAATGCTCGTCGTGCTAGCTATAGTCAAGACCTACGTTTTCGCTGTATTCGGAAACGCGCATTGGAATAAATTTGTTGATAAGCCAATAGCCAAAATAACTGACTACGAACGTATATACAATGACAATGGCGATGGCAAGCAAGTGATAAAGGAATACTATAAATCCTTCTTTGGTACCGGCAATTAGTCCTTCTTGAATAAAAATGCCTGTAAGTATCGTGCCGAAAATACCTCCTGTGCCGTGAGTTGGAAATACGTCAAGTGCATCATCGATGCGCGACTGGCTTCGCCAATAAACGGCTGTATTGCAGATGAGTGTTATTACAAACGAGATAAAGATGCTCTGACCAACGGTAACATAACCGGCAGAGGGCGTGATGGTTACAAGCCCGACTACACAACCCACGGCGGCTCCCATGTCAGATGGTTTACGACCTCGCAAACAATCGAAAAATATCCAGCTCATCATTGCCGTAGCAGATGCCGTATTGGTATTGAGAAATGCTTTGACGGCAATACCGTCGGCATGGAGTGAACTGCCTGCATTGAATCCGAACCAACCGAGCCACAGCATGGCTGCACCAAGCAGCACGAATGGTATGTTGGCGGGTTCGCTCTTGCGTGTCGATGGCTTGCGGCGACCAAGAAATATGGCTCCCGCAAGAGCCGCTACACCCGACGACGCATGCACCACGATACCGCCTGCAAAATCGACTACTCCCCATTTAAGAAACAATCCGTCGGGGTGCCACGTCATGTGGGCAAGCGGGCAATAGATGAACACAAAAAAGAAAATCATGAAAAACATGTAGCCCGAAAAACGTACGCGTTCGGCAAATGAACCCGTGATGAGCGATGGTGTGATAATGGCAAATTTCATTTGAAAAAGTGCATAAAGCGCCAATGGAATGGTGGCTCCGCCAAGTATTTTTCCGGTTGGAGTAGTATAAATGTCGCCACCTACATTGTTGAACATCAAAAATGTGGTCGGATTGCCTATTATGCCACCGATGTCGTCGCCAAAACAGAGCGAGAACCCGAATGCTACCCATAATACCGATATGATACCCATGGCTATGAAACTTTGGAGCATTGTCGATATTACATTTTTAGCTCTCACCATGCCGCCGTAAAAAAAACGACAACCCCGGTGTCATCATCAGTACAAATATCGTGGCGGTAATCAGCCATGCAACGTCTGCTGCATTTATTTTCGAAAAGTCGCAATCGAAAGTCGGTTCCGTTGCGAATAGTCCTGCAATGGCAATTATGACCATAGCAGTCATTAGTATTATCCAGCGTTTTTTCATAATCTGTAGTAATTGTTTAGAATGTCTATTTTTCGTATGCTTTTTCGTGAACATCTTTTACGGCACGACCGCTTGGCTCGTTTTTCCCTTTCCATGCTTTGTCCCATTCAAGAGCAATGGCAGTGGAGCATGCTACGCTGGCTTCGTGTGGAACACTCAAAGCCGCACTTTTGCTCGGGAAATGCTCCTCGAATATCGAACGATGGTAGTATTTCTCCTTGTTCATCGGCGTATTGATGGGGAAGCGTTCGGCAGCATGCGCCATTTGTTCATCGCTGACGGCTTCGGCAGTGATGGCTCTCAACGTGTCAATCCAATTGTAACCTACGCCATCGCTGAACTGCTCTTTTTGTCGCCAAGCCACATTGTAGGGAAGCATATCGGCAAAGGCTTCGCGCACGATTTTTTTCTCGATGGTATTGCCCGAACACATTTTCGACTCGGGGGCAAGACGCATTGCCACGTCGAGAAATTCCTTGTCGAGAAATGGCACGCGACCCTCTACGCCTCAGGCCGAAAGGCTTTTATTAGCGCGCAGGCAGTCGTAAAGGTACAGCTTCGATAGTTTTCGTACCGTCTCTTCGTGGAAAGCCTTTGCATCGGGAGCTTTGTGAAAATAGAGATAACCTCCGAATACCTCGTCGGCACCTTCCGCTCCGCGATGACGCATGTTTTCCAATACTTTTAAAGCCGAATCTACTAACTCGTGTGACTTGTTACCGTGAATATTGACAACCATACCCACACCGCAAGCGTCGTGTTCGTTGGCTGCTTCGTACAATCCTAAGTTGTTTGTTTCCATATATGCTATTCTAAAAAATGTCTATGTTAAAGCCGAAAAGCCGACTTGTTTTTTAGGTATGCAAAGTATGGAAATTGCGATTTTGCTTGTTTTAGATAATCGGTTCTTGAAGTATTAAAAAATGCTTTTGTTTTTAATTAAAATATTTTTAAGTATTTTGTATTTAAATAGCAATTAAAATAAATTACTTCGTATTTAAAATAAAACTTGCTATTTTTTTTATTGCTGTTTTTTTTGTAGAGCGGTTACTTGCGAAACGACATCCCTTGATGGCATGAATACAATGTGAGTTGCCGATGCAATAGTGTCTTAATCCTTGTTTTTGTGGAATGCTAATATAGAATAGAGGGCTTTCTGAGTTTAGACAACCAAAAAAATGAGCAAATGAGTGAATATAAGGGCATTTATTTATATAGGTCTTTTTTTGCAGAATAGGTATAAACTAAATGTAGAATACTATAGGGGAAAATAGAAAAATATAGAAGGATTATCAAAACAAAAAATAATATAGTAATATGGCAAGTATCAAGGTAAGGTTTCGACCCTCGACAAATGAGGACAAAGAGGGAACAATCTATTATCAGGTAATTCAGAATCGTGTAATCCGTCAGTTAAAGACGGATTACCGACTCTTTATGCACGAATGGAATGAAGATAACAATGCTATAATCGCCACCAATAACAGCCGACAGAACTATCTGCAATCCATCGAGGAGCATATTGATTGGGATATTAAGCGACTACAATCTGTCATTAACCAATTAGAGAAAAAGCGAATAAAGTACAGCGCTGATGATATAATCTCCACATTCTAGAAGCAAGTCAATGAGCAATCGTTGTTCAACTTTATGCAGGGTGTTATAGCCCAATTGCAGCAGATGGGTAAGCAACGCACATCGGAGACCTATCGTTGCACGCTTAAAAGTTTTATGGAGTTTAGAGATGATAAGGATATTTTATTGGAAGATATTGACTCCGATTTAATGCTGATGTATGAGGCTTATTTGCATAATAGAGGACTAACAAAAAACAGTTCTTCGTTCTATATGCGAATACTCCGAGCGGTTTATAACCGTGCAGTTGAAAAGGATTTGACCACCAATCGAACCCCATTCAAACACGTTTATACGGGTATTGATAAGACCATTAAGCGAGCCATTCCATTAAAGGCAATCAAGCGGATTAAGAATCTCGACCTGTCATTGCAACCATCGTTGGACTTTGCTCGAGATATGTTTATGTTCTCATTCTACACACGAGGAATGTCTTTTATTGATATGGCATACCTCAAGAAAAAAGACCTCTCTAATGGCATACTATCATACCGCAGACGCAAAACAGGGCAACAATTATTCATTAAATGGGAGAGGTGTATGCAGGAGATTGTGGATAAACACGATGCTGATTACTACAGCCCATATTTGTTACCCATTCTCAAATATCCATACGATAGAAACCAATATAAGAATGTGCTATATCGCACTAACAAGTCGCTAAAAGAGATTGCGAATATGGTCGGATTATCCATTCCTCTAACCCTATATGTAGCCCGTCATTCGTGGGCGAGCATTGCTAAGAGTAAGAATATCCCAATATCTGTTATCAGTGAAGGTATGGGACACGACTCGGAGATGACTACACAAATCTATTTGGCATCATTGGATAATGCCGTAGTTGATAGAGCAAATGCACAGATATTAAAGGATTTGTAAGAAGTAAAGATATTTAGCAAAATGATTGCTCTCTATGTAAGAGATACTTAATTTACTGCAAAATTACGCAAAATAAAGCAACTATCACCATTTTTAGAGCCAATAAAAAGGCTGTGAGCCATATAATTGTGTGTGGCTGTTTAGCAAAAGCAGATACATAAAACAAAATTCCGTCTAATAATCAGCAAGTTCCATCAATAGCAGTATCTCTTACATAGAGAAGATAAACAATGACGGAATGAAAGAAAATAAAAAGACGAAAAAGATAGGACAAGTATTTACGCCACAATATCTTGTTGATGAAATGCTGAATTATGCAGGATATGTTGGATCCTCTATAATTGGTAAGCATATCATTGATAATAGCTGTGGTGATGGTGCTTTCTTAAAATCGGTGGTAGCAAGGTATTGTAATGAATCATTGAAAGCAGGCAGAGATAGTGGTATCATAAAACAAGATCTTGAAAAATTTATACATGGAATAGACACCGATGAAATTGCTTATCAGCAATGTATTGTAAATCTTAATCAAATCGCACAAGGATTTGGGCTTGATAATATTAAATGGGATTTATATAATCAAAGTTCGCTATCAATTACAAAATTTGACAGGAAAATGGACTTTGTTGTTGGTAATCCCCCATATGTACGTGTACATAATTTAGATTCCTCATATGATGAAGTTAAGCAATACAAATTCGCCAATGGTGGAATGACAGATTTATATTTAGCATTTTTTGAATTAGGATTTAGAATGTTAAATGCAACTGGCAAATTATGTTATATTACTCCTAGTTCATGGCTCAATAGTGTTGCAGCTCATAATATGAGATTGTATATTCTTAGAGAACAAAATTTAGTTTCCCTAGTAGATTTAGGACACTTTCAGCCATTTGAAAATGCAACGGCATATACTATTATCTCTTTATTTGCGAAGGATAAAAAAGATAAACATTTTGACTACTATACCTTTGACAGCATAAAACGTTGTCGTAAATTCTGCGACCGCATACAATTGGATGATTGTTTTATAGACTCATATTTCTATCTGTCCGACAAAGAAAGCCTCAATGTATTACGAGACATTAAGACCAAAAAATGTCCTACTTATGTTTCTGTCAAGAATGGTTTCGCTACATTGGCTGACAATGTTTTTATCGGAGATGGAATCCCAGAATCTAATATTACAATCAAGACGTTGAAAGCATCAACTGGTAAATGGTATAACTGTTTATTCCCATACGACAAGAGAGGGAAATTATTATCACCTAATACAGTTCTTTCAGATGATACTATTTGCGAGTATTTTAACAAACATAAAAGCGCTCTTTTAAAAGGTAGAACCGAATATCCAACATTCTATGAGTTCGGTAGGACACAGGCGTTAGCAGATGTGTGGAAAGATAAAGTTGCAATTAACACTTTACTTCGCACAGAAAAAGATCTGAAAATTGAGTTTGTAAAAGCTGGATGTGGATTGTATAGCGGATTATACATAATCAGTGAACTGAATATCCCTTTTGAAGATATTAAAAGTATTCTCATTAGTGAAGAATTTGCAAAGTATGTAAGTTTACTCAAAAAATACAAAAGTGGTGGATACTATACATTTAACTCAAAAGATGTGCAGCAGTATATAAATTATTACATTACATATAAATCAGAAAAACAATATGTTGACCAATCAAGTTTTTTTGGAGAAGATTCTAGACTCTTTTAAGTCTTTTGTATCAATAGGTACTTCACGAAGTACAGCAAAACTGAAGCCTCTTCATGGAGCAATCGCACACGATATTGCTAATAGGCTTGGTGCGAATTATGTTGTTAAATCACAAGGATATGGCGATGACAGAGAGGCTAGTATTAAAGGGCGATATGTTGATAAAATGGTTGATATTACCATAAAAAACAGGCATACACAAAAGGATGTTGCTGGTATTGCGGTTAAGTTTGTTATGCAGAATTATTCTCAGAATTCAAATAATTACTTTGAAAACATGCTAGGAGAAACGGCGAATATAAGGACAGCAAATTGCCCTTATTTCCAGATTTTCATCATTCTGGACAAACTCCCATATTACAAAAATAGTGGGGAATTATCCAAGTGGGAGGAATTTACCGACCATAATATTACGAAATATTGCCGCCTTTCTTTTGATGATGTGGATTGTTTTTATCATACTCCCAATAAAACATTGATATATGTTGTTCAAACAATGCCAGAGGTTAATGAATATAGAGTAACCACCAAAACAGAATATTTAGAGCATTATCGCAATAATATTCCTACAATGGAACTTTCCAGACATCAATACCCAAGTATTGCTCCTGATGGTGCAGTGATACTTAATGACTATGAAAAGTTTATTGATAAGGTTTATCACACGATAATGGCTAGATAAACAACAGTGATTTATAATCATTGAATAAAGCATCAAAACACAATAATAGCCTGCTGGAATGCAGGCTACTCTTATGTTATGGTTAGGTCTAGATATTAAGATGGATTAGAGCATAACAGAATCTAAAACTTCTATAACTTTTATTGCTTCAGAAAAGCGGCTCTTCATATCATTAAATGATAATGTTGAGTTTATACCATGAGCAACTTTATTTCTTTCTCTATTTAATACAGAAAAAGATTCTTTTAAACTTTCCGTATTTGTCAGAGCACCAACAGCGGACTTAAAATTTTGCTGTCTAACATCATCAAAACGTTTTATTGCTTGGCATATATTATCATATGTAGGGTTCATTGACGCATCTCTTAAATGATAGCCAATGTACTTTCCTAACTGAGGAGCAAGATTTTCATAATAGTCTGCAATAATTGTTTTATAACAGACCTCAAGGGTTCCACAAATTCTAATTAAAGAATATTTTGTCAAGTAACCTGAAAGAGGGCTAGTGCTACCTACACCATTTATTATACCCGTAATACGAGATAATTCCGCATTACAGTCATCTATAGCAGTTTGTGCATTTGGATTATTTATCATAGTTCCATGCCGTATAAGAATCGTAGAGCCAATGAAATACGAGTACGAATGTTGTCTACTTTCATAGTTCCCTGAGAAATACTGTCTCTATACATAGCGTCCTTTAGTAAGTTCATACGCTTTTCTTTCAGATTCTCTCCATTGTAAACATATCCTCTATTGAGGGCAATAGAAGTTGCAATCATAATTGAATCAAAAACTGTTGGATATAATCTACGTCTAATTTTAGTTAAATCATTTTGTAGATTAAAGAACGCTTCTTCTCCAAAGTTTGTATATACAAAATCAATAGCAGAACAAAATTCAGATTCCTTTTCATTAATAAATTCATCTGATGCATGCATGTTATCTTGCATGTACTTATTTAGCGTCTGTTTTAGACTGATTTTCTTTTTATCTGAATTATATACATTCCCGCAGTTTAAGGCATAAAAACGCAATATTAATTCCAAATCCATCATTCTGGAATCTTCTTCTTGACCTCCGTATAAAATACGCCATTTATCGTGTTTATTGACGGCAAATAAAAGGGTATTCATCGCACCTTGATAAACACAATTTCGGATTTCCTGGTCATTCAAAGTAGTACCGCTTGTGTTTATCCTTTCAAAAACTTGGAAAAGACCAGAATCATTTGAAGGATGTTTTTGCTCAAAAACAATAGCATGGATCGTGTAATTTTTAAGTCTACGCTTATCATTCTCTGATAAATCTGCGAAAGCTTTACCTCTCCATCGTTCATTTATGATATTAGAATTTAACAATTTAAATTCCGAATCGTCACCATGCCATATTCCTTCTTCTATAAAATCATATAGAGTACGGATTCTTTGGTATCCATCGATTATTAGGCGTTTCCCAGACTGCTCGATATTAGCGAGAAATATACTTGGTACGGGAAGTCCAAGTAACAAGGATTCAATAAATCGGCTTGCATCTTTTTTCGTCCATACATATTTTCTTTGCAACTCAGGTTTTTCTATATCACCTTCTTTATATTGCAATATTAACTCTCGAACAGAGGGGTCAGCTCCCCATGAAGTGATATTGAACAAATCATCATTGGAAAATTCCTCATTCTGTTCCTCCTCAATCAAATCTATACGTTCGTCAATCATTATTTTATAGTTTTAATGGATGTTCCAAGTTTTACAATTATATAAGAATTTACATTGAAAGTTTCAGATAAATTTAATGTATAAACATATTTCTACATCATCTTTACTCGTTTTTGAAGTTCCTCTATCCTGTACATGAGTGCTTCAAACTCCAATGATTCACCATAAATGAAGAATCGCCTCATATCGGTATAATCATCTTGCCAGGCATCTATAACCGATTCCAGTATTGTGAAGTTGATGGTAGATGGGGCATAGCTTCTATACATTGCCTAAGAGTTGTACCGTCCGTAGAATACTCATTCGTCATATCACCTTTGGAATCTTGATGATTTTTCAAATGCAAAGATATAAAAGGGATTCAAATTAATACTGATTTACTGTTTCAAACATCCTATTGGAACAATGTAAATTCCATCTTCGGGGCGACGATAGGCATGTTCGCCAGTTGCCGTTAATATCATCTTAAAGGCTGGTGCTTTCATGCGTGTTGTGTCAATCTGCTTGGCTAATGAAGTCAGTGTTTCTATACCTTCGTTTATCAAGGTCTCGCCTCCGAGTTTGACTTCAATAAGTCCATACTGTCCGTTTCGAAGATGTACAACTGCATCACATTCCAAACCGCTTTTATCCCGATAATGATATACCTTACCGTTTAATGCTTCTGCAAACACGCGCAGATCTCTTACGCACATTGCTTCAAAGAAAAAGCCCATTGTCTTTAAGTCATTCATTAAATCGGCAGGACCTAAACCTAATGCAGCCGTTGCAATAGATGGATCGACAAAATAGCGTGTATCTGCCGTACGAATTGCGGTCTTTGAACGAAGATTCGGATTCCAAGCCGGCATATCTTCTACAACGAATATTTTTCTCAGAGCTTCAAGGTAAGAACTTATAGTGTCATCATCAAGAGTGGCAGTATCATTATTTTTCAAGTCCGCCTTTAAGGTGGCTACTGATGCCTGTGTCCCTTGATGTCGAGCATATGCTCTCATTAAACGTTGCACTCGCTCCGAAGCTCTTTTAACTCCATCAACTTTGGTTATATCCTCTTTGGTTACAGCATCATAGTAATCAAACGCTTGTTCCAATGCCGCCTCTTCGGGTAATCCGACAGCCATAGGCCAACCACCACGACAAATAAGGAAAGCTATGTCTTGCAATTTAAGTTCATTCTTTTCCAGTATTCTCTCTGGAGCAGTAAACAAATCGCCAAGACTCACCTTTCCGTTTGATTCACCAGATTCAAACAAGGTCATAGGTCGCATTGTTAACCAAGCAAAGCGTCCTGTTCCCGAATGTTCTCTTTCCTCTTCAGCCTCCTTGTCGGGGACTGCAGAACCCGTTAAGATGAACTGGCCCATTTTACGGCGATGATCAACAGTGTATCTCACTGCATCCCATAATTTAGGTACAGTCTGCCACTCGTCAATAAGCATGGGCGTATCTCCTGATAGTGCAGCATCGGTATCTATCTCTAATAGGCTCTTGAAACTATTTTTTACATCAGTTCGAGCCAACAATATTTTGCTGGCTGCAACCTCCTCTGCTGTAGTGGTCTTTCCACACCATTTAGGACCTTCTATCAGCACAGCCCCCTTTGCCTGCAACTTCTTTTCAAGCAGGTTATCCATTATTCTATGTCTGTAACCATCCATAAATTAAAGCATTTACTACTACAAAGGTAATTAATTAATTCTATATTCGGCAAGATGGAATAATATTTTTCGGTAATTTGGCATTAGTTTGTTCGGCAAAATGGAATTGATGTATTGCTAAACAACTGCTAATTACTTTGCTCTACATAACAATTGTTATTGTGAAGAACAAGTTATTTTTTCCCTCTTTTTTTCGTTAGCATAAACTTTCCAACGCCATCTGCCTTATCCTGCTTGCCTCGTAGTCTTCAAGTGTAATAGTATTAGTTTGTAAAGAGTGGCATTAAAAAGATTACCAACGTTTTGGTATATAGTGAATTAGTTTAAAAAAAGTAGTACTAAGTATTGATACGGAGTTAGGTAGTAAAAAAAGGTGATTTTACAACCATTCTCGTAGTTTTTCCACTGCTTTTTCGCACTCTTCTCTTGTGGCGAATGCACTTAAGCGTACATAGCCTTCGCCACCCGGACCAAATGCGGTGCCGGGAGTGCATACTACATTTGCTCCATAGAGCATAAGGCGGAAATATTCCAACGAAGTATGTCCTTGAGGTACTTTAATCCATAAATAAGGTATGTGTTCGCCACCGTAAAGTCGTATTCTTGTTTGGGAAAGTCCTCGACGCATCAACATTACGTTTTTCATGTAGTACTCAATTGTTTTTTCAACTTCGACCTTCCCCTCATCGGTATAAATGGCGGCAGCGGCACATTGTGTAACATACGAAACTCCATTGAAACGTATTCGTTGGCGATAGTTCCATAGCGAATTCATCGAAAGAAGCCGACCGTCGAGTGTTTGTACGTTTAATTCTTTCGGAATGACGGTGTAACCGCAGCGAATGCCTGTAAACCCGGCTGTGCGAGAGAAACTTCGTAATTCGATGGCAACTTTTTTCGCTCCTCGAATTTCGTAAATGGAGTGGGGAATGTTTGGGGCCTGAATGTAGGCTTCGTAGGTGGCGTCAAAAAGAATCAAAGTGTTGTTTTTTAAGGCGTAATCTACCCATTTCTTCAGTTGCGATTTGCTAAATGCCATTCCCGTGGGGTTGTTGGGCGAGCAAAGGTAAACAATATCAATCGGTCGGTCAGGAATTTGAGGAATAAAGCCGTTGGACTCAAGGCATTCGAGGTAATTGACATTGCTCCAATGTCCGTTGCGGAAAATGCCTGCACGACCCGATATGACGTTGCTTTCCACATATACGGGGTAAATAGGGTCGGTTACTCCTACGGCATTGTCGCTTCCAAGAATCTCGCCAATGTTTCCAATCTCGCTTTTGATTCCGTCGTTTACAAATATCTCGTCCGGGCTGAGGTGAATGCCCCGCGTGTTAAAATCGTTTTTTATAATGGCCTCTCTCAAAAAAACGTATCCTTGTTCCGGTCCGTAACCATGAAAAGTGGACGATTCTGCCATTTCGTTCACGGCTTTGTGCATATTTTCTACTATATGCTCTGCCAATGAGCAAGTTACGTCGTTGATACTTAAGTCGATGAGTTGAGAAGTCGGACGTATAACCTTGAATATCTCTACTTCTTTTGTGATGTTTGAAAAAACGGTTTCTTTGGGTAATTCCAAAAAATATTCATTGACCAATGCCATATTCGACTTTTTGATATAAGGGCATAAAAGTACGGAAAAATACATTTTGTATTTATATCTGAATAAAAATATCCATAAAAAATGCGTTTAAAAATTATAGTCTGTAAAATATGAGTGTTTGTAAGATTTAAATTGAAAGTGAAAATGAATAAAAAGATTTCAGTTCGGGATTCGTATTTTGGGAGTTTTTGTAAAAAATGAACAATAAATGAGGTTTTCTGCGTATCTCGTCTTAAATTTGCAAACGAAATAGTGGGGCAAAATCAATGGAGATAATAAAGCATGAATGCGGCGTGGCAATGGTGCGGTTGCTCAAGCCGTTGGAGTATTACCGACAGAAATATGGTACATGGATGTATGGGTTGAACAAAATGTACCTTATGATGGAAAAACAACACAACCGTGGTCAAGAAGGAGCAGGCATTGCTTGTGTCAAACTTGACGCCGCTTCCGGCGAAGAATATATGTTTCGCGAACGTGCTTTGGGTACGGGAGCCATCACCGAAATTTTTCAGAATATACAAGGCAAGTTTGCCGATTTGAGCAAAGACGAGCTCAATGATGCCGTATTTGCAAAAAAATGTTTGCCCTTTGCAGGGGATATCTATATGGGACATTTGCGATATTCAACCACGGGTAAGAGTGGTTTGTCGTACGTTCATCCGTTTCTCCGACGTAATAATTGGCGATCACGCAATTTGGCTGTTTGCGGTAATTTCAACCTCACTAACGTTGATGAAGTGTTTGCAAAAATAACGAGTGAGGGACAACACCCGCGTCGTTATGCCGACACATATATTATATTGGAACAACTCGGTCATCGCCTCGACCGCGAGGTGGAACATTTGTACGAAAAATACGTTGCAGAAGGAATGACGGGCATAGATGTAACCCGAGCCATAGAAAATAGTGTTGATATGAGCCATGTGCTTCGACAGGCGAGTAAAGATTGGGACGGAGGCTATGTGATGTGCGGCATTACGGGTAGCGGCGAGAGTTTTGCCGTGCGCGACCCTTGGGGTATTCGGTCGGCATTTTGGTATATGGACGACGAAGTTATGGTGCTTGCCTCCGAGCGTCCCGTCATACAAACGGTACTTAATGTCGCAGCCGACCAAGTTACAGAATTGCAACCCGGGCAAGCTATTCTTGTCAATCGTTCGGGTAATATGAGACTTGTGCAAATCAACGAACCTAAAAACAAAAGAGCCTGTTCTTTTGAACGAATATACTTTAGTCGCGGAAGTGATGTGGATATTTATCGTGAACGAAAAGAGATGGGTAAGCTTTTAATTCCGTCTATTCTCAAAGCGATTGATTACGATGTTGAACACACGGTATTTTCTTTTATCCCGAATACGGCCGAAGTGGCTTTTTACGGAATGCTCGAAGGGTTAGACAACTATTTGAATCAGCAGAAAGTAGAGCAAATAGAAAAAGCTGTTCGCTCGGGTGCCGCTCACGAGGAAATTTCAAGAATATTGTCGAAACGCATACGGAGTGAAAAGGTGGCTATCAAGGACATAAAACTTCGTACTTTTATTGCGGAGGGTAATAGTCGTAACGACCTTGCAGCTCATGTGTACGATATCACTTACGGAAGTTTGAATGCCGGTGTGGACAATTTGGTGATTATTGACGATAGTATAGTGCGAGGCACTACGCTCAAGCAGAGTATTATCAGTATTCTTGACCGTTTGAAACCGAAAAAAATTGTTATCGTTTCCTCTTCGCCACAAGTGCGTTATCCCGACTATTATGGTATCGATATGGCAAGCATGAATCAGTTTATTGCCTTTAAGGCCACTATCGCACTCCTCAAAGAACGAGGAATGGAACAAGTCATTACCGATGTTTATAATAAATGTAAAGCGCAGCTTTTGTGTCCGAAAGAGCGTTTTGTGAATTATGTAAAAGAAATTTATGCACCATTTTCAGATGAGGAAATAGCGGCAAAGATGGTCGAAATTCTTAAATCTGATAATGTGAATGCCAAAGTACAAATTGTGTATCAAACGCTCGAAGGACTTCACAAGGCTTGCCCAAACCATAGTGGAGATTGGTATTTTAGTGGCGATTATCCAACGCAGGGAGGTATGAAGTTGGTAAATCAGGCTTTTATTGATTACGTGGAAAATGAAATAAAAAATATTAAGGAATAATAGGTAAATGAGAAAAGCAACATTGATTCTGGATGACGGCACGCGATTCGAAGGTGGGTCCTTCGGATATGAGAAGCCTGTAGCAGGCGAGGTCGTGTTCAATACTGCCATGACGGGTTATCCCGAGAGCCTAACGGATCCCTCATATGCAGGTCAGCTCATGACGCTGACATATCCATTAGTAGGCAACTATGGTGTGCCACCCTTCACCATCGCGACAGATGGCATCCCCGACTTCATGGAGAGCGAGCGCATCCATGCCGAAGCCCTCATCGTGAGCGACTACAGTGAGCAGTACAGCCATTGGAATGCCTGCGAGAGTCTTGCGTCATGGCTCAAGCGCGAACAGATTCCTGGCATCACGGGCATAGACACACGCCAGCTCACCAAAGTGCTGCGCGAACACGGTGTCATGATGGGACGTATCGTCATCGAAGACGTGGAGTCGGATGTTGCGTCTATACCATACTCTTCTGTCAACTATGTTGACAAAGTCTCCTGCAAAGAAGTCATCAGATACAATGAGGGGGCCGAGAAGACCATCATCCTCGTTGACTGCGGTGTGAAGAGCAATATCATACGCTGCCTCAAGCGCCGAGGAGTAGAGATAGTGCGTGTCCCATGGAACTACGACTTCACCTCCCTGCGCTACGACGGCATCTTCATCAGCAACGGCCCCGGCGACCCCGACCAGTGTGGAGCAGCAGTCGACAACCTGCGCAAAGCCATGAGCATGAGCGACAAACCTATCTTCGGTATCTGCATGGGCAACCAGCTACTTGCCAAGGCCGGGGGTGCACAGACTTACAAACTCAAGTATGGCCACCGAAGCCACAACCAACCCGTACGCATGGCTGGCACCAACCGCTGCTTCATCACAAGCCAGAATCATGGATTCGCTGTCGATGATGCCACACTGGGTAACGACTGGGAACCTCTCTTCTCCAACATGAACGATGGCTCCAACGAGGGCATTCGCCATAAGTCCAAGCCATGGTTCTCCGTTCAGTTCCATCCTGAGGCGGCCAGCGGTCCTACCGACACAGAATTCCTCTTCGATGATTTTGTTAAACTCCTGTAGAAAAGAAGCATTATGGAAAACATCAATACAAGCATAAAGAAAGTATTACTCCTCGGTTCGGGAGCACTCAAGATAGGTGAGGCGGGAGAATTTGACTACTCTGGCTCACAGGCTCTGAAGGCCCTCAAGGAAGAAGGCATACAGACCGTCCTCATCAACCCCAACATCGCAACCGTTCAGACATCGGAGGGAGTGGCCGACCAGATATATTTCCTCCCAGTCACACCCTACTTCGTGGAGCGTGTCATCGAAAAGGAGCGCCCCGACGGTGTGCTGCTCTCTTTCGGCGGACAGACTGCACTCAACTGCGGTGTAGCTCTGTATCGTGAGGGCGTCTTTGAGAAGTATGGCGTTCAGGTGCTTGGCACCCCCGTTCAGGCCATCATGGACACTGAAGACCGCGAACTCTTTGTGGAGCGTCTCAATGAGATAGATGTCAAGACCATCAAGAGTGAGGCTGTCAAGAATATCGAGGATGCCCGTAATGCTGCTAAAGCATTGGGATATCCTGTCATCATTCGTGCGGCCTATGCCCTCGGAGGGCTGGGCAGCGGTTTCTGCGACAATGAGGACGAACTCAATGTCTTGGCTGAGAAAGCCTTCTCCTTCTCACCACAGGTGTTGGTGGAGAAGAGCCTCCGAGGATGGAAGGAAGTGGAGTACGAGGTGGTGCGCGACCGCTTCGACAACTGCATCACCGTCTGCAACATGGAAAACTTCGACCCTCTCGGCATACATACAGGCGAGAGCATCGTCATCGCCCCCTCTCAGACCCTGTCCAACAGCGACTACCACAAGCTCCGCGAACTGGCTATACGCATCGTGCGTCATGTGGGCATCGTGGGTGAGTGCAACGTGCAGTATGCCTACGACCCTGAGAGCGAGGACTATCGTGTCATAGAGGTCAATGCTCGCCTGAGCCGCTCATCTGCCCTCGCCTCTAAGGCCACAGGATATCCGCTTGCTTTCGTGGCTGCCAAACTCGGACTTGGCTATGGTCTCTTTGACCTGAAGAACTCTGTCACAAAGACTACGTGCGCATTCTTCGAACCAGCCCTCGACTATGTGGTGTGCAAGATACCACGTTGGGACCTCGGAAAGTTCCATGGTGTAGACCGCGAACTCGGCTCTTCCATGAAGTCTGTGGGAGAGGTCATGTCCATCGGACGCACCTTTGAGGAAGCCATCCAGAAGGGACTGCGAATGATTGGCCAGGGCATGCATGGCTTTGTCGACAACAAAGAACTCGTCATTGACGATGTGGACAAAGCTCTCCGCGAACCCACAGACAAACGCATCTTCGTCATCTCCAAAGCCCTTGCCGCCGGATATACCGTCGATCAGATACATGAATTGACAAAGATAGACCGATGGTTCCTGCAGAAGCTCCAAGGCATAGTCACCACTTCCGATGCTCTTAAACAGTATACTCCAGAGTCTCTTCCAACCGACCTCCTGCGCAAGGCAAAGGTACAAGGATTCTCCGACTTCCAGATAGCGCGTGCCATAGGACTCGAAGCTCAACTTGGTAGCGAGGACGGCTCAATGGCAGTTAGAGCCATACGTAAGGCGAAAGGCATCCTGCCTGTAGTGAAGCAGATAGATACACTGGCAGCCGAATACCCAGCACATACCAACTATCTATACCTCACATACAGCGGAGTAGCCAATGACGTTGACTACACTGGCGACCACCGTTCCATTGTAGTGCTCGGTAGCGGTGCATACCGCATCGGCTCCAGTGTGGAGTTTGACTGGTGTGGCGTGCAGGCACTGCAGACCATCCGCAAGCAAGGCTACCGCAGCGTGATGATAAACTACAACCCAGAGACTGTCTCCACCGACTACGACATGTGCGACCGCCTCTATTTCGACGAACTGACCTTCGAGCGTGTGCTCGACATCATCGACCTCGAAAATCCTCACGGAGTCATCGTGTCTACAGGAGGACAGATACCAAACAACCTTGCCATGCGCCTCGACGGACAGAACGTCAACATCCTCGGCACAAGCGCCAAGAGCATCGACAACGCCGAGGACCGAGACAAGTTCTCTGCCATGCTAGACCGCATAGGAGTAGACCAGCCCGAGTGGAGCGCACTGACATCTATGGAGGACATCAACAAGTTTATCGACAAGGTCGGATTCCCCGTTCTCGTGCGTCCTTCATACGTTCTCTCAGGAGCAGCCATGAACGTGTGCAGCAATCAGGAAGAACTCGAACGCTTCCTCACTCTCGCTGCCAATGTCTCCAAGAAACATCCAGTCGTCGTGAGCCAGTTCATCGAACATGCCAAGGAAGTGGAGATGGACGCTGTGGCCCGCAATGGCGAAATCATCGTATATGCCATCTCTGAGCACATCGAGTATGCAGGAGTCCACTCTGGCGATGCCACCATACAGTTCCCTCCTCAAAAACTCTATGTGGAGACCATGCGACGCATCAAGCGCATCAGCCGCCAGATAGCACGCGAGCTCAACATCTCAGGTCCATTCAACATACAGTTCCTTGCTCGCGACAATGACATCAAAGTCATAGAGTGCAACCTTCGTGCCTCACGTTCATTCCCATTCGTCAGCAAGGTGCTCAAGATAAACTTCATCGAACTCGCCACTCGCGTCATGCTCGGCCTCGATGTTGAAAAACCTGGCAAAAACCTCTTCGACCTCGACTATGTCGGCATCAAAGCCAGCCAGTTCTCCTTCAACCGCCTCCAGAAGGCCGACCCTGTGCTTGGAGTCGACATGGCATCGACCGGAGAGGTTGGCTGTATCGGCGACGACTCCTCATGCGCCATCCTCAAGTCCATGCTCAGCGTCGGCTACCGCATACCATCTGCCGAAAAGGGCATCCTCCTCTCTACGGGCGATGCCAAGCAAAAAGTAGATATGCTTGCTTCGGCTCGACTTTTACAAAGTAAAGGTTATCATATTTATGCCACGGGAGGAACATCGCGTTTTCTTACCGAAAATGGGGTAACTAACACGCGCGTGTATTGGCCAAGCGAGCAGGGACAGCCGCAGGCTCTCGACATGCTCCACAACAAGGAGATAGATATGGTGGTCAATATCCCGAAAAACTTAACATCAGGCGAACTCACCAACGGATACAAGATACGTCGTGCCTCCATCGACCTCAATATCCCGCTCCTCACCAACGCTCGTCTCGCCAGTGCTTTCATCAGTGCATTCTGCACAATGACTATTGATGAGATAGCTATTAAGTCGTGGAGTGAGTATCAATGATGAAAAAATGTAAACTGAAGAATACTTACCACTATACCAATAATTATGCAACAAAAGATTGTCATTCTTGATTTCGGTTCACAGACCACACAGTTGATAGGTCGTCGTTTGCGCGATCTTGATACTTTCTGCGAAATTTTTCCTTATAATAAGTTCCCATACGATGACCCTGATATTATTGGCGTCATTCTTTCAGGATCTCCTTTCAGTGTTTATGACCCGAAAGCATTTAAGGTGGATTTGAGCGGTATTCGCGGAAAATATCCCATACTTGGTATTTGCTATGGGGCGCAGTATATGGCACACACCATGGGTGGAAAAGTCGCACCTGCAGGTACACGAGAGTACGGACGTGCCAATCTTCAATCATTTGAGAAAGATAATCTTCTATTTAAAGATTTTGATGATAACTCGCAAGTGTGGATGAGCCATGGAGACACTATCGTGGCACTCCCTGACAATTTTCGCTGCATAGCTTCTACCGACAAAGTGCAGTATGCTGCCTATCAGGCGGAGGGCGAGCAGTTGTGGGGAGTCCAGTTTCATCCTGAGGCTTTTCACTCTATGCAGGGCATACAACTCCTTAAAAACTTTGCCGTGGATATTTGCGGTAGCAAGCAGGATTGGAGCGCGGCCTCTTTTGTCGAATCTACTGTGGCTCAGCTTAAGGAAGAATTGGGCGATGACAAGGTAATACTTGGATTGTCGGGTGGTGTCGATTCGAGTGTGGCGGCTGTCCTTCTCAATAAGGCAATTGGTAAGAATCTGACCTGTATATTTGTTGATCATGGTATGCTTCGCAAAAATGAATTCCATGATGTGATGGAAGATTATAAGTGTTTAGGTCTTAATGTAATAGGTGTCGATGCGTCGGCTAAATTTTTTGCTGACCTTGTCGGAGTATCCGATCCTGAACAGAAACGTAAAATTATAGGTCGCGATTTTGTGGAGGTATTTAACGCCGAGGCAAAAAAACAGACCGGGGCTAAATGGCTTGCTCAAGGTACGATTTATCCCGACCGCATCGAGAGCCTCAATATCACTGGCAAGGTCATCAAGAGCCACCACAATGTAGGCGGACTTCCCGAAAAGATGAATCTCCGCCTATGCGAACCGCTCAAATGGCTTTTCAAGGACGAGGTTCGTAGGGTGGGGCGTTCGATGGGAATGCCTGAACATCTGATTACACGTCATCCTTTTCCTGGTCCGGGGCTTGCCGTACGCATTCTTGGCGATATTACTCCCGAAAAAGTACGCATTCTTCAGGATGCTGACGATATTTACATACGCGGACTTCGAGAGTATAAGGTGAAACTCAATGGTGACGATGCTCGCCGTGTGCTTGCAGCCGGTGTTCCTGCTAATATGAAAAATGGAGAAATAGAGGTTTCGCTTTACGACCAGATATGGCAAGCAGGGGCGGTGTTGCTTTCTACGGTTCGCTCCGTAGGAGTAATGGGCGATGAACGTACTTACGAACATCCGGTTGCATTGCGTGCTGTTACAAGTACCGATGCCATGAGTGCCGATTGGGCGCACCTTCCATACGATTTCATGGCAAATATTTCTAATGAGATTATCAATAAGGTGAAAGGTGTCAATCGCGTATGTTACGACATATCTTCAAAACCACCGGCAACCATAGAGTGGGAGTAAGATAAAAACTATTCATATAAAAATAAATAACAAAACTATGAAATACATATTTGTAACCGGCGGTGTTGTCAGTTCTTTGGGTAAAGGTATTATTTCGGCATCTATTGGTAAATTGTTGCAAGCCAGAGGATACCGTGTTACTATACAAAAGTTTGACCCTTATATCAATATCGACCCCGGTACGTTGAATCCTTACGAACACGGAGAATGTTATGTAACCGTTGATGGGTGCGAAACCGACCTCGATTTGGGTCATTACGAGCGTTTTACGGATATTCAGACTACACATGCCAACAATGTTACAACAGGCAAAATCTATCAAAGCGTTATTGCCAAGGAGCGTGAAGGCGCTTATTTGGGGAAAACGGTGCAGGTAGTTCCTCATATTACCGATGAAATCAAACGTCGTATGCAGGTGCTTGGCGAAACGGGGAAATACGATTTTGTCATCACCGAAATAGGTGGAACGGTGGGTGATATAGAGAGTTTGCCTTTCTTGGAGGCTATTCGTCAATTGAAATGGCAATTGGGACGTGATGCGCTCAATGTACATCTTACTTATGTTCCTTATATAGCTGCCGCTTGCGAATTGAAAACAAAACCGACTCAACATTCGGTGAAAGACATGCAAGGACTTGGGTTGCAACCCGATATTTTAGTACTGCGTACGGAGCACGAATTGAATAGAAATTTGTTGGACAAAGTTGCCGGTTTTTGCAACGTAAGCAACGATTGTGTGGTGCAAAGCCTTGATGTGCCGAGTATTTACGAAGTGCCTATACGCATGGCTGAACAGTCGCTCGATATGGTTATTTTGCGCAAATTCGGTGTTGAGGTTAAACAAGACCTCGATTTGGGTGCATGGAACAACTTCCTTGAACGAAGAAAGAGGGCAACGCGCATTGTTCATATCGCTCTTGTCGGAAAATACGATTTGCAAGATGCCTACAAATCTATTCTTGAGTGTTTGGCACAAGCTGCAACTTACAACGATTGTAAGGTAAAAACGCATTTTATACAAAGCGAGGGTGTAACCAAAAACAACGTGGAGGAGTTACTTTTGGGTATGGACGGAGTTGTTATTTGTCCGGGATTCGGTTCGCGTGGCATTGAGGGAAAAATCATTGCAGCTGAATATTGCCGAGTTTCTGACAAACCTACGCTTGGCATCTGCTTGGGTATGCAGATGATGGTGGTCGAATTTGCCCGTAATGTATTGGGTTTGACCGATGCCAATAGTAGCGAAATGAATCCTTTGACATCGAACCCCGTAATAGATATTATGGAAGAACAGAAAAGTATTACGCAAATGGGGGGAACCATGCGTCTTGGAGGATATGCTTGCGAACTTGTTCAGGGGTCAAAAGCTTATGAAGCGTATGGGACAACTCAAATTGTTGAACGTCATCGACATAGATACGAATTTAGCAACTCTTTCAAATCGCAATTCGAACAAGCAGGAATGCAATGTATGGGCATCAATCCGGAAACGGGATTGGTGGAGATTGTAGAAGTGCCGGCTTGTCGTTGGTATGTGGGAGTACAATTTCACCCCGAATATACGGGAACGGTTCTCCGACCAAATCCGTTGTTCGTGTCGTTTATTAAAAACGTAATACAATAACATACGGCAAGGTTACTGAACCTAGTAAATATGTTTGTTTGAATTGTTTAGCCAAGAAAACAGGTGAAAATTTAATTCTCTGTTTTACACCCTTCGAATTTCATCTCTTGTTTGGCTTTCTCTTTCGAGGTGCAGAAATAGACCGCTTCGGCAGTGGTACAAAGTTCGTTGTTGGCGTTGAAAATACGTATTTCAATGAATGCTACATTACGTTTTTGTTCTTTAAGAGAAGCTCTTAACGTAATCTTTTCGTCAATATGAAGTGCTTTCTTATAAACGACATTCAATCTGTTTGTAACACCGATGGTTTGCAATTTGTGAAAAACCACCCATCCTGCAATTTCGTCAATCAGTGTTGCCTGAATGCCACCGTGCAAGGTATTTAGATAACTTTGATAATGCTCGTTTGCTTGCCAAAAAGAAATAATTTCGTCTCTGTCTTCGTAGAACTCCATTTTTATTCCTGCATCGTTTGTTGGGCAACACCCAAAGCAGTTGTATCCGTCGATACCTATCCAAGGGTTAATAATCTTTTTCATCTTATTGATACATTTTTTCTCGTAAAGATTTTATATCGTCCGAGGTGAGATATTCATCGTAATCCATATACTTGTCGATGATGCCGTTTGGGGTAAGCTCAATGATTCGGTTGCAAACGGTTTGAACAAACTCACGGTCGTGCGACGACATCAAAATGTTGCCTTTGAAATTGATGAGCGTATTGTTAAATGCCTGAATTGACTCCAAATCGAGGTGGTTGGCTGGCGAGTCGAGCATCATGACGTTGGCATTGCGAAGCATCATGCGCGCTATCATACAACGCATTTTCTCGCCTCCCGAAAGCACACTTGCCCGTTTGTAGATTTCGTCGCCAGAAAAAAGCATCTTGCCCAAATATCCACGAATGAAAACTTCGGTCGTATCACTTGAAAACTGTCCCAACCAATCGACCAACGAAAGGTCGTTGTTGAAAAATTGCGAGTTGTCCAACGGCAGATAGGCATTTGTAATCGTTATTCCCCAATTGAATTTCCCCTCAAAATTTTTGTCGTTACCATTGAGAATTTCAAAAAACGCAGTCATGGCACGAGCATCTTTCGAAATCAGTGCAATTTTGTCGTTTTTTTCAACATTGAAACTTACGCTTTTGAAAAGCACCGTCCCATCGTCGGCTGTTTTGCCAAGTCCGTTTACTTCCAAAACCATATTCCCGGGTTCACGTTCGGGCGTGAAAATGATGGCGGGATACTTTCGTGTAGATGGCTGTATCTCTTCAACGTTGAGTTTCTCCAGCATTTTCCGTCGGCTTGTGGCCTGTTTGCTTTTGGCAACATTGGCACTGAAGCGGCGGATAAATTCCTCAAGTTCTTTGCGTTTTTCTTCCGCTTTTTTGTTCTGATTTTGCAATTGGCGAAGTGCTAATTGGCTCGATTCGTACCAAAAAGTATAATTTCCGGCAAATAGCGTTACTTTGTTGTAGTCAATATCGACGGTATGCGTGCATACGGAGTCGAGAAAGTGACGGTCGTGGCTGACAACTAACACGGTGTTTTCGTAGTTTGCCAAGTAGTTTTCGAGCCACATAACGGCTTCCATATCAAGGTCGTTGGTTGGCTCGTCAAGCAACAGATTGTCGGGCTTTCCATACAATGCTCGTGCTAACAAGATTCTTACCTTTTGCTTGGCACTCAACTCGCTCATCAGTTGGTAATGCAAATCCTCTTTGATGCCCAATCCGCTTAACAAGGCGGCGGCATTGGCTTCGGCATTCCAACCGTCCATTTCGGCAAATTTTTCTTCCAATTCGGCAGCACGAATGCCATCTTCTTCCGAAAAATCCTCTTTCATGTAGATAAGGTCTTTTTCTTCCTTTATTTTCCAAAATACCTCGTTGCCCATCATTACCGTATCAATCACGGTAAAAGCATCGAATTCGAAGTGATTTTGTTTCAATACGGAAAGACGTTCCCCGGGTCCAAATGTGATTTGTCCGCGCGTTGGGTCGAGCTCACCGCTAATCATACGTATCAGCGTCGATTTGCCGGCTCCGTTGGCACCGATAATGCCATAGCAGTTGCCGTTGGTGAATTTCAAATTTACATCGGAAAAAAGAACGCGTTTGCCAAATTGCATGGCAATATTTGAAAGTGTTATCATTACTCAATATTTAATAAAAAGTTTCTCAAAAAAGGAGTGCAAAGGTAGTGATTTTTGTTGTTTAGAGCAAACTGCCGTAT
This sequence comes from Paludibacteraceae bacterium, assembly GCA_017456885.1. Classification (GTDB taxonomy): domain Bacteria; phylum Bacteroidota; class Bacteroidia; order Bacteroidales; family Paludibacteraceae; genus RGIG9608. The sequence continues at coordinate 230,770 of JAFTIM010000004.1, read as the reverse complement.
CTTTGCAACGATGCTTTCGGAGAACATTTATAGTATATTACGCGAAATACCGTATGGCAGGGTGATGACCTACGGACAGATAGCCAAGCGTTTGGGAAACAAAAACCTTGCTCGTGTAGTAGGAAATATTTTGCATAAAAATCAAGACCCAGAAGAAAATCCTTGCTATAAGGTTGTAAATGCACAAGGATTTTTGAGTCCTTCGTATGCGTTTGGCGGTATTGAGGAACAGAAACGCCGTTTGCAGGCAGAGGGTATAAAAGTCGTAAATAATCGTGTGGACATAATGGCATACGGCCACGAAAATTGTAACGAATAATAAACTGCTGATGAGCGTTGTAGTACGATGTGTTTATTATTTTGATTAAACATTTAAAAGAAACGAATTGATGCAGCTTGTCGTTTTATTGATTGTGGGATTTGTAGCCGGTATGCTTTCCGGTGCTGTCGGCTTTGGAGGTGGTATGATTCTTTTGCCTGTCATCACCTATTTCTATGGGGTAGAAGTGGCAGTTCCGGTTTCTACTATTGCACAATTGTTGAGTAATTTGTCGCGTATAGCAATAGGGTGGAAGTCCATCGAATGGAAGTCGGTTGGTTGGTTCTTGTTGGTGGCGCTTCCTTGTACGGCATTGGGTGCAATCGGTTTTGCAGTTGTCGATAAGGCATTGATGACAAGGGTTTTGTGTATTGGACTCATTGTTTTTGCAATTCTGAAAATCAGTGGTAAAATACGCTTGCCAAAGTCCCGTTTGACGATGCTGCTTGGAGGAGGATTGACAGGCGGGTTAAATGGATTGCTTGGCATTTCAGGTCCGTTAAGTAGTGCCGTTTTCTTGTCGCTCGATTTGTTGCCGGTGGCTTATATTGCCAGCGAAGCTACTGCGGCGGCAGCTATGCATATTGTTAAAATTGTGGTGTATGGCAAGTTACAACTTATGAATCTGACAGTTTTTGCCGAAGGTTTTGGTATCGGTTGTGCTATGATGTTTGGAAATGCCATCGCCATGCATTTTATTCGTCATATCGACAAGAAAAAATACCAAAAAGCGGTTGCTCTATTGATGATTGCTGTTTCGCTGTTTCTGTTTATTACCATAAAGTAAAAATCAGATAATTGTCTGATTTTATGTGTATTGTGGAGAATATCGGACTCGAACCGACGACCCTTTGATTGCGAACCAAATGCTCTACCAACTGAGCTAATTCCCCAAGTTGTTTGACATGTTATGTCGAAATGTCAAACGTTATTTTGCAAATTTATTTGCGCAACTGTGCAAGTGTCGCACGCAACGTTGCCAATTTGCTTTCGGCATCGGCTTGTTTTTTGCGCTCGTTGGTCACAATTTCAGGCTTGGCATTGGCCACGAACTTCTCGTTGCCGAGTTTTTTCATCACCGAAGCCAAAAATCCGGTCAGATATTCTATCTCGGCTTCCGCTTTGGCTATCTCTTCTTCGACATTGATGTTGTTGCCAAGCGGAATGGCGTATTCGGTGGTACGTACCATAAACGAAGCGGCAGTAGCATCTTTTCCGCCTTGCGAAATGCTTGCTAAGTTACACATTTTCAGCACAATGCTGTCGTATGCGTGATGGTGCGTTCCGGTAACGATGTGCAGTTCCAAAGCCTCTTTGTTGGGTATGTTGCGCGCCAAACGTGTCGAACGCACGGCGGCAATCAACTCTTTCACGATGTCGAAATCGGACAGCAGAGTAGTGTCCACACGACTTGCGGTAGGCATTTGTGCCACCATGATGCTGTCGCCGTCGCTGCGCTGACCGAGCACTTGCCAAATTTCTTCGGTAATGAACGGCATAAACGGATGCAATAACAACATCAGTTTCTCGAAATAGGTCAATGTGGCTGCGTAGGTTTGCGCATCAATCGGCTGTTGATAAGCTGGTTTCACCATTTCGAGATACCACGACGAGAAGTTGTCCCAAAAGAGTTTGTAAACGGTCATCAACGCTTCGCTGATACGATATTTCGAGAAATCATCGTTAATCTCCTCGATGGTGGCCGATAGTTTGCTGTCGAACCAATTGATGGCGATTTTTGCCGATTCGGGTTGTTCGATGTCGGCCACTTGCCAACCTTTGACCAAGCGCAGCGCATTCCAAATTTTGTTGTTGAAGTTGCGTCCTTGTTCGCACAACGCTTCGTCGAACAAAATATCGTTGCCGGCCGGTGCCGACAGCATCATGCCCATGCGCACGCCGTCGGCGCCGTATTTTTCGATGAGCAGCAGCGGGTCGGGCGAGTTGCCGAGTTGTTTCGACATTTTGCGTCCCAACTTGTCGCGCACAATACCCGTAAAATAGACGTTGCGGAACGGCATCGTGCCTTTGTACTCGTAGCCGGCCATAATCATGCGTGCCACCCAAAAGAAAATGATGTCGGGACCCGTCACCAAATCGGCAGTCGGGTAGTAGTAGTTAATCTCCTCGTTATCAGGATTGTTGATGCCGTCGAACAGCGAAATCGGCCACAACCACGACGAGAACCATGTGTCGAGCGCATCTTCGTCCTGACGCAAATCGTTCAAAGTCAATGCCGCGTTGCCCGTTTTGGCTTTGGCGGCGGCAAGGGCTTTTTCGGCCGTTTCGGCCACCACAAATCCGCCTTCGGGCAGATAGTAGGCCGGAATGCGGTGTCCCCACCACAACTGTCGGCTGATGCACCAATCTTTGATGTTTTCGAGCCAATGACGATAGGTGTTTTTGTATTTCGACGGATAGAATTTGATGTCGTCCTTCATCACGGGGTCGAGGGCGATTTTTGCCAAATGTTCCATCTTCAGGAACCACTGCATCGAGAGTTTTGGCTCGATGGCGGTGTCGGGATTGCGTTCCGAGAAACCGACTTTGTTGGTGTAGTCTTCCACCTTTTCGAGCAATTCGGCTTCTGCCAAATCCTTTTCTATCTGTTTGCGCACCTCAAATCGGTCCATGCCGACATACAATCCGGCGGCTTCGCTTATCGTGCCGTTGTCGTTGAATATGTCGATGGATTTCAGGTTGTATTTTTCGCCCAGCATGTAGTCGTTCACATCGTGTGCGGGCGTTACTTTCAGGCAGCCTGTACCAAATTCGATGTCCACATAGTCGTCTTCGATGACGGGAATGACGCGACCAACCAACGGCACGATGACGCGTTTCCCTTTCAGCCACGTGTTTTTCGGGTCGTTCGGGTTGATACACATCGCCGTGTCGCCCATAATGGTTTCGGGACGTGTGGTTGCCACTACGGCATACCGCCCTTCGGCATCGCCTTCCACTTTGTAGCGCAGATAGTAGAGTTTCGAGTGTTCTTCCTTGTAAACGACCTCTTCGTCCGATAGGGCAGTCATGGCTTTCGGGTCCCAATTTACCATTCGTACACCTCTGTAAATTAGACCTTTGCGATACAGGTCGCAAAATACTTTGATGACGCTTTCGCTGCGTTTTTCGTCCATGGTGAATGCCGTGCGGTCCCAATCGCACGAAGCGCCCAGCCGGCGCAACTGTTTCAGAATGATGCCGCCGTGTTCGTTGGTCCAATCCCAGGCGTGTTCCAAAAATTGCTCGCGTGTGAGGTCGGCTTTTTTGATGCCTTGCTGTGCCAATCGGTTCACCACTTTGGCTTCGGTGGCAATGGAGGCGTGGTCGGTGCCGGGCACCCAGCAGGCGTTGAATCCCATCATGCGGGCACGGCGCACCAAAATGTCCTGAATCGTTTCGTTCAGCATGTGCCCCATGTGGAGTACGCCCGTAACGTTTGGCGGCGGAATAACCACCGTATAGGCTTCGCGCCCATCGGGTTTCGATGCAAACAATTTATGGTCTAACCAATATTGATACCATTTTTGTTCAATATCTTGAGGGTTGTATTTGCTTGTTAATTCCATTTTATAAAAAGGTTAAAATTGTTTGCAAAGGTAACGAAAAAGTATGATATATTTTTAAAAAGCACTAATTCGCTTATGTGCAGATTCCCTTTTTTTGATAGAGAGAAATGGATATGTTTTGTATTTAACATATATTTGCACGAAAATTTATGATGTATGGTATTTCAATCTGTTGAGTATTTAATTTTACTTTTCGTTGTTTTTGTTTTTTATTGGACTGTTTGTCGTAGGAGTAAAAATGCTCAAAACCTACTGATTGTGTTGGCGAGTAGTGTCTTCTATGGTTGGTGGAGTTGGCGTTTCCTCGGATTATTGTTTTTGACGGCTTTCTCCACTTTTCTCACAGGATATTTTATGGACAGAACAGCGAATAAGCAGTGGCGAAAGGTATTGTCAGTAGCTACCATCGTGTTGAATATCGGTATCTTGTTCTTTTTCAAATATTTTAATTTTTTTGTTCAGGCATTTATAGATACATTCTCTCTTTTTGGAATACATGTAAATGTTCATTCTTTAAACATCTTACTACCGATAGGCATTAGTTTTTATACTTTCACAGCATTGAGTTATAGCATTGATGTGTATCGCGAAAAGATAAAACCTACACATGATGTATTGGCATATTTGGCTTATGTGATGTTTTTTCCAAGCATTCTCAGTGGACCTATCAGTCGGGCGCAAAAACAATTGCCTCAGTATTTTTTACCCCGCGCTTTTAATAATGGTAAGATTGTAATTGGTTGTAAATCAATGCTATTGGGGGGGGGGGATGAAGTTGTGTTTGGCTGACCGTTTGGGCATTTATGTAGATACCGTATATGAAAATATTGCTCAACACAACGGTACAACCTTATTTTTTACTTCGATACTTTATACTATTCAAATTTATGCCGATTTTGCCGGATATTCGCTAATGGCTATTGGTTCAGGCAAATTGTTGGGTATCGATTTACAGACAAATTTTCTTCGTCCGTATTTTGCAAAAACAGTAACCGATTTTTGGAGACGATGGCATATTTCGCTTACTACTTGGTTTAGGGATTACATCTATTTCTCGCTGGGAGGAAATCGTTGTAGCAGAGTACGTTGGATATTGAATACAATGATTGTTTTTGTCGTGAGTGGTTTGTGGCATGGGGCAGCATATACTTTTCTTGTCTGGGGAGTCATTCATGGTGTTTGTATGGTAATAGAACGACTGATATATGCTGAAAGAATAAAGACTATTTCCGATAAATTTTCATTTGCAAATGTATTACGGCTTTTTCTGACATTTACAATTGTCAATTTCGCTTGGATTTTTTTCCGTATCAATGATATGGAGCAAGTAATGATTGTCTTCCGAAAGATATTTACAGAGTTTGGTATGCCGTTTTTTGATGGTAATACATTGTTGCTGGCTTTTCTTGCTATGACAATAGTTTTTGCTTACGATTTTGTGAAAGAAAAAGATTTAGATATTCATTTGTTGAGCTCAAAATATGGAGTGGTGAGGTATATTACAGCTGCCTTGTTGATTTGCTATATCCTTGCCTTTGGAGTTCTCAATAGCGGTTCTTTTATTTACTTTCAATTTTGATGGATGATGAAAAAAGGCTTAAAAAATTTCTTGACATCAATTATTATCGTGCTTTTAATGGTTGTTGCTATCGACTTTGTTGTAGGGAGAACAATACATTGGATGCTTCCGCAAATCAGTAACCAAGGGGATACCGGTAAAACGTATTTTTCGTTGAACGATGTTAATGCTCCGATAGTGATTGTCGGTTCTTCGAGAGCTGCTCATCATTATGTTACGCAGATGGTGGAGGATAGTTTCTGTATGCCTGCTTACAATGTAGGGCGCGATGGGTGTTTTTTCAGTTATAATTGTTGTGTGATAAATTCAATACTTGACCGTTACGTACCGAAACTTATTATTTGGGAGAATGGAGTTGACTATCTTTTTGAAGAAGATAAGGACCCTTTGGAGAATCTGTATCCGTACTATAATTGCAACAAATGGGTAAAACAAACAATAAGGGAAGAACTTCCGTGGACGGAGTACATACGTCTGACAAGCAATTTATATAAATACAATTCCGTTATTCATCGAATTGTATCGCGTTATATAGGGCGCGATAATTTTGTTGACGAAACTATCAAGGGATATTTTCCGTTGAAACTGAAAACATTAAAATCGCCTTTAGTGTTGGAAACGAGAGGTGTACGATATCAGCAACTTAGTGAAACGAAAATAGAACGATTTCGCTCTGTGCTTGCACGAGCAAAAGAAAAAGGAGTCAGAATGGTGGTAGTGGATTCTCCGAAATATACATTAAAAGAGGGGAAAAACTATTCGAAAGAAAAAATGCAACAACTTTGCGATGAATATGGAGCAGTGTTTATGGATAATACGCAAATTCCACTCTTTTTTGAACATGCAGAATACTTTAACGACCTGACTCATTTGAATGATGATGGTGCAAAAGTTTATACCGCATTTTTTCTGAAACAACTTTCGGGTAAAGAATAAAACCCTAAAAACGTTTCTCTCTCCTTTTTAAAACAAAATAAGCATATATTTCTATATGCTTATTAAAAATGATTTGGGATGAACTTATTGTTCGTCTAATTCTTCGATACGTTTTACAATATCTTCGACCTCTTTTTTTAAACGTTCTATTTTGTGTTGAAGATCGGCAACCACTTTGTTCGCTTTTTTTGAGTTGGCAAAGAAGCCGATGTTGTTTTCGTAAGTTTTTATCTCATTTTGCAACGTATTGTAAAGCCTAAGCAGTTGATTTCTGTTCATAGAGAGTATATTGCGGGCTTTTTTATCTGTTTTCTTGATTTTTGCATATAGAGAATTTAACGCATTTTTGTATTCATCAAAAATTTTATCCTTTACTTTAAAAGGAATGTGTCCTATTTCATTCCACTCTTTTTCAAAAGCCTGAATAGTACTTAAATCGTTGTCATCATTGCCTGTCAATACGCAATTTTTAAGCCGTTCAATCAAATCCTTCTTTGCAGCAAGATTGCTGTTTTCTTCTTCTTTTTTTGATTTTAACGCTTCGTTTCGTTGTTGGAAGAAATAATCACATGCCTCTGAGAAACGCTTCCAAACAGCATCGGAGTATTTCTTTTGAACTTGTCCGATGTTTTTCCATTCCTTTTGTAAATCGGTTATTTTTTTTGTTGTTTCGTTCCAATTCGTACTATCTTTCAACTTCTCTACTTGTTCGCAAAGAGCCTCTTTTTGTTTTAGATTGTTCGAGAAATCGTCTTTTAAGGTTTTGAAAAACAGACTTTTCTGTTTGTAGAAGTTATTACAAGCAGTTCTGAATCGTTCATAAATTTTTACATTATCTTTTCGAGGTGCAAAACCGATGCTTTTCCATTCCTCTTGAAGTTTTAAGATATGTTCGCTTGCCTCGTCCCATTGCTTGAAAGTCGAAAGAGAGGTTAAATCGGTGTTTTCTACGGCTTCGCATAATAAGATTTTTTTACTCAAATTCTCTTTCTCTTTCGCTTTTATGTCTTCAAAATATTGTTGGTGCTTTTTGTTGATAATGCCGGAGGCAACTTTAAATCGTTCCCAAATGCTTTCTCGCAACTCTTTTGCTACAGGACCGATGTTTTTCCATTCTTCGTGTAATAATTGCAATTGCTGAAAGGCTGAAATGATGTTTTTCTCGTTGTCCAATGCTTCGGCTTTTTCGCAAAGAACGGTCTTTTGTTCCAAGTTCTTTTTGAAATCGTATTCTCGCAACTCATTGTTTATTTTTATCAAATCGTAGAATTTCTCTTGCAGAATATTATAACGTTTCCAAATTTCATTCGCAAATTCAGGTGCTACTTTTCCGATGTTTCTCCACTCTTGAGTCAAACGCCTAAATTCGGATATGGTTTCGTTAATGTCGGCATTGCTTTCAATCAGCGAGTTAAGTTGCTCTATGATGGACTGCTTTTTTTCTAAATTTTCTGCAATGATTTTGTCTTCGGCTTCTTTTTGTGCAGCTTTAATTTTTTTGTATTCGTTTAGCAGTTCTTTGAAAATTTCATCAATGTCGCTACTTTGAGGAACAAAAGCTTCTTCGTCGCCACCTTGTTCGACAAAATCTCTTTTTTGCTTTTCGACAATGGCTTTGTGCTTTTTATAAAAAGCGACTTTTATGGTTTCAACCTCGTTTTTTACATCGGTAGTTGGGGCTTTTTCAACAACACTTTTCAAGTGATTGATTAAGTCGGTCAGTTCCAATGAGAAATAATCCATTATCACCTCATTGTCGTCTTTCGCTGAAAGTTCTTCGACTTGATTTTCAACAGTCTCCAATGGTTCTTCTTTTTCTGTGATTGCTTTGTTGTCTGTCGATTCCATAATTTCGTATTATCTTATTTTTTGCAAATATAGATTTTTATGTTAAAAATCATGAATAAATTAGTTGATTTTGCTCTTTCTCTTAAGTTCGAAATCGCGTCCTAAATATTTCTCGCGAACAATCGGATTTGAGGATAATTCTTCGGCTGTTCCTTGAAAAAATATTTTTCCGTCGAAAAGCATATAAGCCCTGTCGGTAATAGAAAGGGTTTCGTCAACGTTGTGGTCGGTTATCAGAATACCGATGTTTTTGTCCTTCAGTTTCCAAATAATATCCTGAATGTCTTGCACCGCAATAGGGTCTACACCTGCAAAAGGCTCGTCTAACATAATAAAACTCGGTTCGATAGCCAAGCAACGGGCAATTTCTGTTCTTCGACGTTCGCCTCCCGAAAGTCGGTCGCCGATGTTTTTGCGTACATGTCCGAGATGAAATTCTTCTATCAGACTTTCGAGTTTCTCTTTCTGATACTCTTTCGAAAAATTGGTCATTTCCAATACGGCACGAATGTTGTTTTCTACACTCATTTTACGGAAAACAGAGGCTTCTTGTGCCAAATAACCGATGCCGGCACGTGCTCTTTTATAAACAGGATATTTGGTAATGTCCACATCGTCAAGATAGATGTGTCCCTTGTTGGGAACGACAAGCCCCGTTGTCATATAAAAAGTCGTGGTTTTACCGGCACCATTCGGTCCCAACAGCCCAACAATTTCTCCTTGATGAACTTCAATTGAGACATCGTTTACTACGGTTCGTTTTCCGTATTTTTTTACCAAATGTTCGGTGCGTAGAATTTTGTTGTTTTCCATGTATCAGATTTAAATGCAAATGAACGAAGGCATTAAAAAAATGCTCCTTCGTTCATCTGTTTTTATGTGGATAATCAATAGGCATTCATCTGACTCTCAACTTCTTTGTTAATGTAAGAAGCAAAGTCGGAAATACTCATGGTGCCTTTGTCGCCTTCTCCTTGTTTGCGAACAGAAACAGTTTTTGTACCAACTTCTTTTTCGCCGATAATCAGCATATAAGGAATGCGTTTAAGTTCGGTGTCGCGTATTTTCCGACCGATTTTTTCATTCCTATCGTCAACAACAGCCCTTACGTCTTTCTCTTCCAATATCTTTTGCAATTCTTGGGCATAGTCGTTGAATTTTTCGGATATGGGCAGTATGGCAACTTGGTCGGGAGTCAACCACAATGGGAACTTTCCTCCCGTATGCTCAATCAATACCGCCACAAATCGCTCCATTGAACCAAACGGCGCTCTGTGAATCATTACGGGACGGTGTTTCTGATTGTCCGTTCCCATGTATTCTAATTGGAATCGTTCCGGCAAGTTGTAATCAACCTGAATAGTTCCCAATTGCCAACGCCGACCGATAGCATCGCGTACCATAAAATCCAATTTCGGACCATAGAATGCGGCTTCTCCGTATTCTACTTTTGCATCCAAGTGTTTTTCTTGACACGCTTCTACAATCGCACGCTCCGCTTTTTCCCAAACCTCATCGCTTCCTACGTATTTTTCATGGTTATTTGGGTCGCGTAGCGAAATTTGAGCTTCAACCTTGTCGAAATTCAACGACTTGAATATGATTTGTATGATGTCCATTACCTTGATGAACTCTTCTTTTACTTGGTCAGGGCGGCAGAATATGTGGGCATCGTCTTGCGTAAACGAGCGAACTCGTGTTAAGCCGTGAAGTTCGCCGCTTTGTTCATAACGATAAACCGTACCAAATTCCGCCAAACGCAGAGGTAAATCTTTATACGAACGAGGTGCATTTTTGTAAATCATGCAATGATGAGGACAATTCATCGGTTTTAACAGGTAAATTTCACCTTCTTCGGGAGTGGTGATGGGTTGGAAACTGTCTTTGCCATAGTGGTCCCAATGCCCTGAGGTTACATATAGTTGTTTGTTCCCGATGTGTGGTGTCATTACTTGTTGATAACCAAAGCGTTTCTGAATTTTTTTCAGAAAGTCTTCCAAACGAAGTCTTAATGCGGTACCTTTTGGCAACCAAATAGGTAACCCTTTGCCCACCATTTCGGTAAACATAAACAACTCCATCTCTTTCCCTATTTTTCGATGGTCGCGTTTTTTTGCCTCTTCCAAAAGAGTTAGGTATTCATCAAGCATTTTTTTCTTCGGGAATGTAATTCCATAAAGACGAGTGAGTTGCTTGCGCTTCTCATCTCCACGCCAATAAGCACCGGCTACACTTAAAATTTTAATAGCTTTTATAGGCGCTGTTGATACAAGATGAGGTCCCCGGCAAAGGTCGGTAAACGAACCTTGTGTGTAAGTCGAAATTGTGCCGTCTTCAAGTTCTTCGATAAGTTCGGTTTTGTAGGTTTCGTTTCGTTGAGAGAACATTGCCAAAGCATCGCTTTTAGAAATTTCTTTTCTGGTAAGCGATTCCCCTTTTGCTACCAATTCAGCCATTTTTGCCTCAATTTTTGCAAAATCACTCTCTTTGATGACATCATCACCTAAATCAACATCGTAGTAAAAACCGTTTTCGATGGCAGGACCGATTCCGAATTTGATGTTTGGATATAACTCTTGCAGCGCTTCTGCCATTAAATGCGCCGATGTGTGCCAAAACGTATGCTTGGCTTCGTTGTCGTCCCATTTGTGCAGCTTGATATAGCAATCGGAGTTAATGGGTCTGTTGAGTTCATAAATGTTGTTGTTGACACTTGCAACCAATACATCGGCTGCCAAACGCGGACTAATGCTTTCTGCTATTTGGAAAGCGGTTGTTCCTTTTGCATATTCGCGTGAGGAACCATCAGGAAAAGTTACTTTTATCATCTTTATTTTACCTTACAAATGGTTTTTTATTATGAACGGCAAAGGTAGTTTTTTAATCGTTTTCCAAGAAATTTTTCACAAGCGTTTCGATAGTTTTTTTTGCCGTATCAAGGTTGTCGTTTATTACTCTCGTATCGAAAAACGGGGCATAAGTCAATTCCTCGGTAGCTTTGGCAATACGTTTTTCAATCATCTCTTTTGAGTCTGTATTTCTTTTCTCAAGTCGCTCCCTTAACGCATTGATAGAGGGTGGCTCTATAAAAATGGAAAGTGCATTGTCTTTGTATATGTTTTTAATGTTGATTCCGCCTTTTACGTCAACATCGAAAAGTATAGTCCTTCCTTTGTCAAGTGCCTTGTCGACTTCCGATTTTAGGGTACCGTAAAAACAATTCGGATAAACCTCTTCGTATTCTATAAATTCTTGATTTTTAATCTTTTGTTTGAAATCGTCAGGCGACAAAAAGAAATATTCAACGCCGTTTCGTTCGTTTCCGCGCGGAGGACGACTTGTCGCTGAAATAGAAAACGAAAAATCGTATCCGATGGATAAAAGATGGTTGATAAGAGTGCTTTTTCCTGCTCCCGAAGGTGCAGAAACAATAATGAGTTTTCCCATAAATGCTATAACATGTTTTTGACCTGTGCAAAATTATCGAATTTTAACGAATTGTTTTCCTGTTACAGATAAAATAGCGTAATTTTGCACACTTTAATATCCTAATGGCAGTAATTCTTCATATAGAAACATCTACTACGGTTTGTTCGGCAGCCTTGTCGAAAAACGGAGATTGTTTGTTGCAAAAAATCGATTTTGAAGCACAATCGCATGCACGCTTATTGCCGTTGTTTTTAAAAGAAATTTGCACGTTTTTGCAACAACACTCGCTGAAGGTGGATGCAGTGGCAGTCAGCTCAGGTCCCGGATCTTATACTGGATTGCGTATCGGTGTTTCTACGGCAAAAGGTCTTTGTTATGGCTGGTCGGTTCCGTTGATAGCCATTGATACGTTGAAAATTATGGCTAATGCGTTCAAGGAAAAACATTTTGTCGATGACGGTACGTTGCTGTGTCCGATGATAGATGCACGAAGAATGGAAGTGTACAATGCGTTTTATAATGCAGATTTGTCGGTGATGCGTCCTACCTCGGCCGATATAATAGAGCAAGGTTGTTATGACGATTTACTGCAAGACAATAAAATCTGCTTTTTTGGCAATGGTGTGTCGAAATGCAAAATGTTGCTGAATCACTCGAATGCTTTTTTTGATGAAACTATTTATCCATCGGCTCAAATGATGATTCGATTGGTGGAGCAGGCTTTTGAAGGACACGATTTTAAAGACATAGCTTATTTTGAGCCTTTTTATCTGAAACAATTTATAGCTACCATTCCAAAACAAAAATTTTAAACTGATGGAGTATCCTCAACGAACCGATTTGATAATGCCTGAATATGGGCGGAATATGCAACAAATGGTAGAGCATGCAATTACCATTCCCGATAGAGAAGAACGCATGAGATGTGCGCAAACGATAATCAGCGTAATGGGCAATATGTTCCCTTGTTTGCGTGATGTCAATGAGTTTAAACATAAACTTTGGGATCATTTGGCAATGATGTCGCGTTACCGACTTGACATCGACTATCCGTATGAGATTATCCCGAAAGATAAAAGCACTGAAAAGGTGCAGAAAATACCTTATCCTTCGTCGCAAATACGCTATATGCATTATGGTCATTTGGTGCATGATATGATAAGTGTTGCTTTGGAAATGGAGGAGGGTGAACGACGCGATTGTTTTGTTTCGTTCATCGCAAATTACATGAAAAAGCAGTATCTGACGTGGAATAAAGATGCCGTAGATGATGATAAAATACAAAACGATTTGTTGGAATTGTCGGGAGGAAAATTGACATTTAAGGACCTTTCGTTGAAAAATTCCAAAGATTTAGTCGCTCGTAAAAAGCAACGTCAAAACAACTACCGAAAAAATAAAAACGGATGAAAACGGCTACTTATACCTATCAAATTACCTTGCAAGACGTGGATTTTTCAAGACGATTGAAAATAACCCGTTTAATATGCTATTTGTTGGAAACGGCCGGACGCAATGCTGCCGAAAACCACTTTGGTATACAACAGATAAATACAAACAATCACACTTGGGTGCTGTCGCGTATTGCAGTTGAAATGAATGAAATTCCTAAAGGTGATGAAACCATTTCCATAGAAACATGGGTTGAAAACGTGAGTCGTCTGTTTACAACGAGAAATTTTTGCATAAGAGATGAAAAAGGGAACGTGATAGGTTCGGCAACTTCTATTTGGGCAATGATAGACATAGAAACGCGTCGTGCTGTTGATTTGACTATGAATTGTGCTTCGTTTGTAGTAGAAAAGCCCTCGTTGTGCGAACGTCCGCAAAAAATCCCTTCGATACAGACAGCGCCTTTGACTGAATACAAGGTAAGGTATAGTGATATTGATTTGAACTATCATGCCAATAGTGCCAAGTATGTGGAATGGCTGTTGGATACGATAGAAAATCCTGCTGTCTTCTTTAAAGATAATCGTATTGTCCGCTTTGAATTGCAATATATAAACGAGGCTTTGCTTGACGATGTGCTTACTTTCCATAAAGAAAATACATCGGAACACGAAATGCTATTTGAAATCAAACGTCATACAGATTCTATTTGCAAAATGCGGCTTATTTTCTGAATTCTTGAGGAATGCGGGTCGTGTCGCTTCTTAATAACCCGTTGACATTGATGGCGGTAAGTTCTTTTATGTGATTCTCTAAATAATTGATGTCGTTGCCGATATAATCGGTTAGAAATTTTGCATTGTGTTGAATGCCGGCTCCATTTAAAATAAGTTTTGGCAAATCTATCTGATACAAAGGCTTCTCGGGTGATATTTTAAGCAAGTCGTTTCCCGTGTTACTCAATAGAAACAGACCTCGTTCGTTATTTTTAAACATGGCTGGATTACCCATTTTTAGATGATCGGGAAAAATAAACAGCGTAGAAGTGTTCAAAATGTTGTTTCGTTGCAGAAAATCGACAAAGTCGCCTACTATAAAATCAACTGCCGCAATCATAAATTCTAAATCGTTTTTGTAAAACGCTCTGTTTAAAACGGTTTCCATACGTTGGTCGTATATGCCGTTGGGAGCGTGTGTGTCGGTAGTTGAAATGAAGATGGCAAAAGGCAAGTCCGCTTTTGTTTGCTCAATGATGAGTGATTTTGCTATTTCAAACAAGTCCTTGTCCCTTAATCCGTAATTGCTTTCGGGATATAGATTGTGAAAAGAACGATCGTCGATTATCGAGTCTATAGACAACGTAGTGAGCATATCTTGTAGCCCCGAATGCTCGGCATTGCCTATCAGAAAAAACGTGTTATGTCCCGATTGTTTAAGTATTTGCGAAACGCTTGCAATTTCGGTATGATAAGATGTTTGAAAGATAGAGTTTCCATGTACTCCGAAGAAAGCGGGGAATCCGGTTAGATAAGTATAGATAGACCCGCTTGTCCATGAACTTCCTATATTTTGATTCAGATTGATGTAATTCCATACGCTTTTGAGTCGTCTTAAATTGGGAGTTAACAACTCGAAATTTTTATCCTCAATAAATGCTTTCTCGTAAGATTCCAACGAAAGAACAATGATGTTTTTTGGTGTTTGATTTTTACAAACAATGTGGCGAGCAAGCGTGTAGTCGCTCATGTTGTTTTGGTTAAGCGTTTTTTGAAACGATTGGACCTCGTTGCTGAATATCGAACTCAAAGTACGACTGTCTCTGATAAATTTTTTGTTGGAACAAACTGCAAAAACGGACAATAAAATGCAAACGACAGAAAAAAAACGAATGCTCCCGTTTTGTTTTGTATTACTCCATTTTATAAATGCGAAGCATAAAGCAAAAAGCAATGCAACGGCGGCAAAAATGTGAAAAATAAAATAGAGAGAGAATCCCTTTGTCGCATTCAGATTGCAATGTACATAGAATTGATATCCGATAAATGTTTGAGTAAAATATATTGATGCCGCTTGTAAAACAATAAACAAAGAGCCTGATAGGGCAAGCACATATCGAACAATTTTATTCGAAAAAAGAGAGCAAAGCATGAAAACGATTACACAGAAAATCAGTACGATGGCAAAAGTTTCCATACTTTTTCTTTTATGTTAATTGAACACTACGGTTTTGTTTTTGTAAGTGAGAATTTTCCGCTCGATATGTTTTCCTACTGCTCTTGAAAGAACAATTTTTTCTAAATCGCGACCTTTGGCAATCAGATTTTCTATGGTGTCTTTATGCGAAATGCGTACAATGTCTTGTTCGATAATCGGACCGGCATCTAAATCGCTTGTTACATAATGGCTTGTCGCTCCAATGAGTTTTACTCCGCGCTCAAATGCCGCATGATAAGGCTTTGCACCTACAAATGCGGGTAAAAACGAGTGATGAATGTTGATTATTTTTTGTTCGTAATGAGTGATGAAGTCGGCAGACAAAACTTGCATGTAACGAGCTAACACAATGAAGTTGATGTTATATTTTTTGAGCAATTCAAGTTCTTTTGCCTCTTGCTCTTGTTTGTTTTCTTTGGTTATTGGAAAATAATGATACTCAATGTTGAATCGTTTGGCCGTTTCTTGCATGTCGGGGTGATTGCTGATAATCAGAGGAATCTCTACTTTCCATTCGTTGGACGTATATCGTGCCAACATGTCGTAAAGGCAATGCGACATTTTGGATACGAAAATAGCCATACGGGGAAGTTGATTGCTGAAATATAACTTAAAATCCATGTTATATTTTTGAGCATAAAGCGTTGCAAAATATTCTTCGATTTTTTCGTCTGGTATGATAAAATCGTTCAGTTCCCATTCTGCGCGCATGAAAAATATTTTTTCCGTTCGGTCAACATATTGGTCAAGATAAACGATGTTTCCTCCGTTTTTATTTATAAAATCGGTTACAACTGCCAAAATTCCTTGTTTGTCAGGGCAGTGCATTAGTAATATTGCTGTTTTTGATTCTGTTTGCATGTCTAAAAATGTTTTGTTTAATAATCGAAACGCTTGATGTTTGCTCCTATATTTTGCAGTCGAATATCGATGTTTTGATACCCTCTGTCAATTTGTTCTATGTTGTCTATTCGGCTTGTCCCTTCTGCCGAAAGAGCTGCAATGAGCAATGCAACTCCTGCACGAATATCGGGAGAAACCATATTTACTGCTCTTAACGGAGTTTGTTGCCCGAGCCCTATGACGGTTGCTCTGTGTGGATCGCATAAAATGATTTGGGCACCCATGTCAATCAATTTATCAACAAAGAAAAGCCTACTTTCAAACATCTTCTGATGAATGAGCACGCTGCCTTTTGCTTGAATTGCCACCACTAACGCAATACTGATAAGGTCGGGAGTGAACCCCGGCCATGGAGCATCGGAGATGGTTAAAATAGAACCGTCCATAAATCGCTCTATGGTGTACGAATCTTGCGAAGGAATGTGCAAATCGTCGCCTGTCAGATTCATCTGAATACCGAGTTTTGAAAATGTTTTTGGAATGATACCTAAATGCTCAAATCCGACATTCTTTATCGTTATGTCCGATTTTGTCATGGCGGCAAGTCCGATAAAAGAGCCTATCTCAATCATATCGGGCAACATTCGATGCGAACAACCGTGCAGTTCTTCTACTCCCTCAATTGTGAGCAGGTTGGAGCCTACGCCCGATATTTTGGCTCCCATATTATTCAACATTGAACACAACTGAAATAGATAAGGTTCGCATGCTGCGTTGAAAATGGTAGTCTTGCCTTTTGCTAATACCGATGCCATTACGATGTTTGCCGTTCCGGTAACAGAGGCCTCGTCAAGGAGCATGTAACATCCTTGCAATGTTTCCCCTTTTATTTCGTAACAATGTAACTCTTTGTTAAAGGCAACTTCTGCTCCTAATTTTTGAAATCCGATGTAGTGGGTATCCAATCGGCGTCGCCCGATTTTATCGCCTCCGGGTTGAGGCACAACCGCATATCCGAGCCGAGCCAACAACGGACCGACTAACATGATAGAGCCTCTTAGTTCAGTGGCTTTTTTTAAATATTCCGTTTTGTGGAGTACATCAATATCAATGTCTTTTGCACAAAATGTGTATGAATCAATACCGGTCTTTACCGTTTTTACTCCTAAAAACTGAAGTAATTCTATCAGTTTGTTTACATCTCGAATGTTAGGTATGTTATCAACTTGAACCACATCTTTGGTCAACAAAACGGCACATAGAACCTGAAGAGCTTCATTTTTAGACCCTTGAGGGATAATTTCGCCATTCAGTTTGTTGCCACCGGTTATTTCAAAAAATGCCATAAGTAAATCGTTATTTTTGAGATACAAATGTACGCTTTTTCTTCGATAGAAAAGCGTATCTTTG
Source organism: Paludibacteraceae bacterium (assembly GCA_017456885.1). Taxonomy (GTDB): domain Bacteria; phylum Bacteroidota; class Bacteroidia; order Bacteroidales; family Paludibacteraceae; genus RGIG9608. The sequence continues at coordinate 213,231 of JAFTIM010000004.1, read as the reverse complement.
CCTTTGAAAGCGATTTTTGTTCCTTTTTTATGGCAGGAATTTATATTCATATCCCTTTTTGTAAAACACGTTGTACTTATTGCGATTTTCATTCAGGCACCAATCTTCAACTGAAAAAACAATATGTCAAGGCGTTGTGCGATGAGATTGGTTTACGAAAAAAATACCTTGGAAATCAACCCGTAAAAACCATCTATTTCGGTGGTGGTACCCCTTCGTTATTAACAACGGAGGAGTTGGCATCTGTTTTTGATGTTTTGAATCGAAATTTCGATTTGAGTCAATGTGAAGAGGTTACGCTGGAGTGTAATCCTGACGACTTGTCGGCGAACTATGTACTTGGTCTTAAACAGTTGCCAATCAATCGCTTGAGTATAGGTGTGCAGAGCTTTAATGATGTAGAATTAAGGTTTGTTAATCGTCGGCATTCGGCACAACAAGCTATCGAAGCCGTAAAACGTTGTCAGAGGTGTGGATTTGTGAATATCAGCGTCGATTTGATGTTCGGATTACCCTTTCAGAGAGTGGACTCGTTTAACGAAAATTTGAGAATCGTTACGCAATTAAATGTGCCTCATGTTTCGGTGTATGGTCTGACTTTTGAACAGGGAACCACAATCGACCGACAGCGGAAACAGAAAATTTTTGTGCCGACAGACGAGGAAGTGTCGATATTGATGTATGAAAATGCGATACAATATCTGACGTCAAATGGTTTTGAGCATTATGAAATATCCAATTTTGCAAAATCAGGTATGCGTTCAAAACATAACTCTTCATATTGGGACGGAACCCATTATTTGGGTATAGGCAGTGGCGCACACTCTTATAATGGTGTTTCGCGTCAATGGAATGTTTGCGATACGAGAAAATATTGCTTGCTTCGCGATTATTACGAAATAGAAACCTTGTCGTGCGAAGATGTTTATAATGAATTGATAATTACGAATTTGAGAAGAAAAGAGGGGGTCGATTTAGAGTTTCTTCTTTGCCGTTTTGGCGAGCGGTTTTATCGTTATTGCAGAAAAAATGCACAACAATATTTACAGAACGAATTGCTGGTGTTGAAAAACAATCGTTTGTGTTTGACTCAAAAAGGATTACTTTTGTCGGATAGCGTAATAAGAGATTTAATGATTTAATTATGAGGAACTTTTCTTGTACCGTAGGTGAAATTTGTCGTGTTTTGGAAGCGTTTGCGCCTCTCTCGTGGCAGGAGGATTATGATAATTGCGGTTTGATATTGGGCAGAGCTTCGCAAGAGGTATCAGCCGTGTTGCTTTGTATAGATGTTACGGAGGAAGTGATTGATGAAGCATTAGAACTTGGGTGTCAGTTGATTGTAAGCCATCATCCACTTCTGTTTTCGGGTTTAAAACGAATAGGAGATGCCGACTATGTTGAACGATGTGTGGTGAAAGCCATAAAAAATGATATGGCCGTTTATGCCGCACATACTTGTTGGGATAATGCGCCGCAAGGGGTTAATTACAAAATTGCCGAGAAAATCGGTCTTCGAAACGTAACAACTTTGGTGCCGAAATCGGGTTGCCTAAACGAAAATGTTGGAAGCGGCGTGATAGGCGAACTTGAGATGCCGGAGAATGAATTGGATTTTTTGAACAGATTGAAAAATATTTTCGCGATAGAGTGCATAAAACATTCGCCTCTGTTGAATAAACCGGTAAAACGAGTTGCACTTTGTGGTGGTAGCGGTAGCGAGTTTTTGCAAACGGCAATAAGTCGTAAGGCCGATGTTTTTTTAACAGCAGATGTAAAATATCATACGTTTTTTGCAGCCGATGGTCGGATACTGATGGCTGATATCGGACACTTTGAATCGGAACAATTTACAAAAGAGATATTTTTTGAACAATTACAAAAAAAAATACCTAAATTTGCAATCCATTTTTCAAAAATTAAGACAAATCAAATAAATTATTTATAGAATATGGCTACAGAAGAAAAAAATGTTGAAAAAGAGATTTCTGTTGAAGAACGCTTAAAGGCTCTTTATGCATTGCAAAAGGTTACTACCGAGATTGATAAAATTAAAACCTTGCGTGGAGAGTTGCCTTTGGAGGTGCAAGACTTGAAAGACGAAATAGAAGGGTACGAAACTCGTATTCAAAACTATACGGAAGAAATAAAATCTTTAGAGAAACAAATCGTGGCTCAAAAAAATGTGATTGAAGAAGCTCACGCTAAAATTGCAAAAAATACGGAACTTCAGAATAATGTCCGTAACAACAGAGAATACGATTCTTTGTCAAAAGAAATAGAATTTCAGGAATTAGAAATTTTGGCAAGCGAGAAAAAAATAAAGGAATATACGCTCTCTATTGAAAATAAAAAAACCGAAGTAGCTAATGCTAAACAATTTCGTGATGAACGCAAATTGGATTTGACTCAAAAGAAGAGTGAGTTGAACGAAATAATCACCGAAACAAAGCAAGAAGAAGAACGTTTGATGGAAGAGGGCAAAAAGGCGGAAGAATTGATAGAACCTCGTTTGCTGACAGCATTTAAACGTATCCGTAAGAATGTACGTAACGGATTGGCTGTAGTGCCTGTACAGCGTGATGCTTGCGGAGGTTGCTTTAATAAGATTCCGCCACAACGTCAGTTGGACATTCGTTTGCGTAAAAAAATTATTGTTTGCGAATATTGCGGACGTATATTGGTCGATGCGGAATTGGCAGGATTGCAAGAATCGAAGTAAGAAAAGATTTTTTTCATAATTGGATAAAGAGTGAGAGGTTGCTTTCACTCTTTTTTAAGTTTTTAGAAAATGATGAGAAACGAGAACAGAAAATATCACAAGGCGGCTTATCTTGACAATGTGAAGGAGCGTCGAGTGAAAGAAAACCGAATGGTATTTGGTATTCGTGCCGTTTTGGAGGCAATAGAGGCAGGAAAGGAATTTGACCGAATATTGATTCGCAGAGACATGAATAGTGCAATCGGTAAAGAACTTTTGGATGCTACCCGTGAAAAGAATCTTCCTATAATACGGGTTCCGCAAGAGAAATTGAATCGGCTGACCGAGAAAAATCATCAAGGCGTAATTGCGTTTCTTTCGGAAATAACCTATCAAAATGTGGAGGAGATGGTGTTGCGTGTGTACGAGGAGGGGAAAAATCCGTTTTTTGTGGTATTAGACGGTATTACCGATGTTCGAAATTTTGGAGCAATTGCTCGTACGTGCGAATGTGCAGGAGTTGATGCCATTATCTTGCCGATGCGGGGCGGTGTTTCTGTCACTGCCGATGCAATAAAAACGTCGGCAGGTGCATTGCATCGGGTGCCTGTTTGCAGGGTAGAGGATTTGACGGCAACTCTCAAATTCTTGTCCGAGTCGGGTATTCAGCTTGTGGCAGCAACCGAAAAATCGCAACAAGATTATACTGATACGGATTTTACCTCTCCGGTGGCAATTGTCATGGGAGCGGAAGATGTCGGCATTGCCGAAGAACATTTGCAATGTTGCGATAAGCACGTTCGCATTCCGATGTTTGGAAAAATTGCGTCGTTAAACGTGTCGGTTTCAGCGGGTATTCTTTTGTACGAAGTTGTAAGACAAAGAAAATGAATGTATTATACGAAGACAATCATATAATTGCGGTAAATAAAACTTGCTCGGAAATTGTGCAAGGAGACAAAACGGGCGACTTGCCATTGTCGGAAACGGTAAAGGATTATATCAAAGAAAAATATGCCAAGCCGGGTGCTGTTTTTCTTGGAGTTACGCATCGTCTTGATCGCCCTACAAGCGGAGTGGTGCTTTTTGCTCGTACGAGCAAGGCATTGGCACGCTTAAACGAAATGTTTCGCTCTCATGGAGAGATACAAAAAACCTATTGGGCAATTGTAAAAAATAGACCTCCGAAAGATAGCGAACGTTTGGAACATTATCTTTGGCGAAACGAAAAACAGAATAAATCTTTTGTTTGCAAAAAAGACAGAAAAGATGCAAAAAAGGCAATTCTTACCTATCGTGTAATTGCTAAAAGCGACCGCTATTTTTTGCTTGAAATCAATTTGGAAACGGGAAGACATCATCAAATACGTTGTCAGTTGGCTCACATAGGTTGTCCGATAAAAGGCGATTTGAAATACGGCTATGAGCGAAGCAATCCCGATGGCGGAATCTGCTTGCATGCTCGTAGCATTCGGTTTGTTCATCCCGTTTCAAAACTCCCCATTTACATTGAGGCACCTTGTCCCGACGATAAACTTTGGAGCGTTTTAACCGCTACGCTTTAAAACGGAACATCATTGTTGTGAGATGGCAGGGGAGTGTCTAAATCATTTTGATAACTTTCTCGATTGCTCCTACTTGGAAGGATTACTGATTCGGTTTGATAACGATCGTCGTCCTCATTCATAAAACGTGCGTAATCGTTCTTGAACTTCAGATTTACGGTACCGGTAGCTCCGTTTCGGTGTTTTGCAATGATAATTTGTGCTACGCCACGCATATCCTTGTTTTCCACTTCGTATATTTTATAATATTCGGGACGATGAATGAAGCATACGATGTCGGCATCTTGCTCAATGGCTCCCGATTCGCGCAGGTCGGATAGTTGAGGTACTTTCGCATCGTTGCCCGAACGCCCTTCCAAATTACGATTGAGCTGCGAAAGGGCAATAATTGGAATGTCTAATTCCTTGGCAAGTCCTTTCAGTGAACGTGAAATCATACTGATTTCCTGCTCTCGGCTCTGAAATTTCAATCCCGATGCATTCATTAGTTGCAAATAGTCGATAATGATGAGTTGTACTCCGTGATTTTTTACCAATCGTCTTGCTTTCGATTGAAATTGGGTAATGGAAAGGGCTGCCGTGTCGTCCAAGTAGAGTGGTGCATCGTAAAGATCTCTTATTTTTGTATCCAATTGCTTCCACTCGTCTTGCTCGAGTTGTCCGCTTTTGATTTTCTCTCCGGGAATACTGCATACGTTCACTATCAGACGATTGACCAACTGCACGTTGGACATTTCGAGGGAGAATACTCCAACATGTATTCTCCTATCAATAGCAATGTTTTTTGCCATCGAAAGGACAAATGCGGTTTTTCCCATCGCCGGACGAGCAGCAATGATGATTAAGTCGGATTTTTGCCAACCGCTGGTAACCTTATCCAAAGCATGAAACCCACTCGTAACACCGCTCATACCGCTTTTGTTTTCAGCGGCTTTCGAAATGCGTTCGCGAGCTTCTTCGATGACAGGATTTATTTGAACAACATCTTTTTTGATATTTTGTTGCGAAATTTCAAAAAGCATACCTTCGGCCTCTTGCATGAGTTCGTCAATGTCGTTTTCTTCGCTGAAAACTTTCGTTTCTATCGTACTTGCAACGCGAATCAACTCACGCGCAATATGCTTTTGTACAATAATTTTTGCATGAAACTCAATGTGTGCTGCCGAACCTACTTTGTCGGTCAGTGTGGTGATGTAGTAAGGACCTCCAATCTCCTCCAACTTGCCGTTTTTACGCAGTTGTTCTACAACCGTAAAAATATCAATCGGCTCTTGTTTGCTATTCAAATTGACAATGGCAGTGTAGATTTCCTTGTGAGCATCTTTATAAAAATGTTCGGGTTTCAGTATTTCGTCAACCAACGAAAGGGCGTCTTTTTGTACCATCAAAGCCCCCAAAACAAGTTCTTCCAATTCGATGGCTTGCGGTGGAACTTTGCCGTAGTCGGTTGTTTTTGCACTGTTTTTGCGTGTTCTTGAAGTTTTTGGTTGTGTAGTTTCTTCTGCCATTTTTTTCTTTTTTTTTTACATCTGCGAAGTTAATAAGAAAAGCGATAGGACAAATAGTTATTTCTTAACAGGCTGTTGATAAATGGTTTTAATGTGCTTTTTTTTAGTCGGTTATTTTGGAAATCTTGTGTTTGTTACATAAATTTGAGACCTAAAATTTAAATAAAAAAGCCTATGAAAAAGTATTTTACACTATTGTTTGTTTTTTGCATGTTTTTGTCGGTAAATGCCATTCAGACGAATGTGGCGGCATCAACATGCCAAAATCTCGCCTACAACGAGTCGTTTGCTGCGGACTTGGGCGAATTTACCGCCTACGACAACGGTGGAACAGCCTCGTGGTATGTAAACACAACGTACGCTTGTGCCGTTATCAACGGATACAACAATGGCACGAATGAAGATTGGTTGGTGTCGCCGGCATTCGATTTGAGCGACATGCGATCGGCCACCATTGCTTTTAACCACGCTTGTGCGTTTGGCAGTGGCGCGTGGAGCGAGCGGTGCAAACTGAAAATCTCCTCCGACTTTGCCGGCGATGTTCACACCGCCACTTGGACCGATTTGGAGATGACTTTTGCCGAGAGCGGCACAAAATGGTCGTGGGTGAATAACACGATTGCAGTGCCCGACGCGTTTTTGGGACAAGCGAACGTGCGCATTGCGTTTTACTACGACAACACCGACAGCGATGTTCCGGGTTGGGAAGTGAAAAATTTTTCGCTCACATCCGTTTGCAACGAGAGCGAACCGGGCACGGGATTGCTGCTGCCCGTTGCACTGCCGAGCATTGGCGAACCCGACTTGGTGGTGCTGGCACAAAACGTGCGCAACTACTTCATACACTACACCGAAGCCGACCGCAGCGACTGCGGCGACGAAGCGTGCCTTGTCAGCAAAACAAACCGCATGGTCGATGTGTTCCGCTTTGCCAATGCCGACATCATCGCTTTGTGCGAATTGGAAGCCAATGAAGTGCCATTGCAGGTGATTACCGATTCGCTCAACGGGCGCACCGAGGACTCTCCTTACGCCTATGTAACAGACGGCATTGTGGACAACGGATACACATTCATAAAATCGGGCTTCATCTACCGCAAAGACAAAGTGAAACCCATCGGGGCAAACAACGCCAGCACAAGTCAAACCTATTACAAATACACGATGCGTTATCAGATGTTCGAGGATTTGACCTCGGGCGGACGTTTCACGCTGAGCATGAACCACTTCAAGGCCAAAGATACAACCGAAGACCAAGGCAATGCCAAACGCGTATCGGAGGCTACCGATTTGAAAAATAAAATGCAAAGCATCACTGCCGACCCCGACATTTTGATTTTGGGCGACTTGAACTGCGAAATGGGCGAAGAGCCGCTGCAAATTCTGGTCGATGCCGGCTACGAGGAGCAACTCCTAATCTACAATCCGGCGGCATTCTCGCATTGCTATGGTGGCGGCGAACTCATCGACCATGTGTTTGCCAACAGTACCATGGCGACACAGATAACGGGCGCGGCTGTGTATCACATCTGCACAAGTTGTGGCGACAATGCGGCATACAACTCCGCTTATCGCTACTCCGACCACGACCCTTACCTTGTCGGCTTGAAACTCAATGCCGAATCCGGTGAAGAGGAGACGACCGAGTGCGAAACGATGAGTTATTCCGAAACATTCTACTCGTCGCTGGGCGAATTTAATTCGATAAACGTGAGCGGTACGAGCGATTGGTATTGCGATGCAAATTACCATTACGCCAAAATGAACGGTACGGCATCGGACAACAACGAGGATTGGCTCGTGTCGCCGGCCTTTAACCTCAGCAAGCACCAAGCGGCCACGCTCACGTTCGAACACACAGCAAACAAAGGCACTGCGGCCAACAAAACCACGATGCAAACCCTTTGGTTGTCGAACGACTACGAGGGAGGCGCACCTGCCTCCGCCACATGGACACAGGTAACCATTCCCAACTATCCGACAGGCACGAATTGGACATTTGTCAAGTCGGGTAACATCAATATTCCCAAAGAGTTTTTGACCAAAAACATGCACTTCGCCTTCAAATATGTGGCTGCCACGGCTGCCGAAGGGTCGTGCTGGGAAATTAAAAATGTGCTGCTCAATGCCGATTGTGTATCTGGTATAGACGAAGCACCTATGTCTCAAACGAGGATTTATAGTTGCAATGGTCGCATCTATGGTGCCGACGATATGCGCATCTACAACGTGCTCGGCATTGACGTAACCGCCCAAAATGGTTCGCTCAACGGCGTTTACATTGTAATAGTCGGCAACGAAACACACAAGGTGATTGTGAAATAATTCCATCGAATTGCTCAATACAGAAAAAAATCCTCCTCCCGACGTGGGAAGAGGATTTTTGTTTATGCGTATTTTAGTCTGTTTACCAAATGCTTACGCGATTTTCGGGAGCCACATACATGGGCGACGACTCGGTAACATGGAACGCCTCGTACCACGCACCGATGTGCGGCAGGGCGCCATTCACGCGCCAACGACCAAGCGAGTGCGGGTCGCCTTTGGTGCGTACCAAAATCTCCTCGTCGCGGATGTTGCCCGCCCACACGGTGGCATAGGCAAGGAAGAAACGCTGCTCGGGCGAGAATCCGTCGATGGTGTCGAGCGGATGTTCCTCCATGGCGTGTTTGAAAGCGTTGAACGACACTTGCAAACCGCCGTGGTCGGCAATGTTTTCGCCCAACGTGAAACGTCCGTTGGCGTGTACGCCCGGAGCCACCTCGATGGCGTCGAAATAGTCGGCCATCACCTTGGTGCGTGCATCAAATTTCTCTTTGTCCTCGGCTGTCCACCAATTGTTCAGGTTGCCGTCTTTGTCGAATTGGCAGCCTTGGTCGTCGAATCCGTGCGTCATTTCGTGACCAATAACCACACCGATGGCGCCGTAGTTCATGGCATCGTCGGCCTGCATGTCGAAGAACGGATATTGCAGAATGCCCGCAGGGAAGCAGATTTCGTTGGTGCTCGGGTTGTAGTAGGCGTTGACCGTTTGCGGAGTCATGTACCATTTGTCGCGGTCAACCGGCTGGTCGATGAAACTCAGTTCGTAGGCATCTTCAAAGTCGGAAGCACGTTTCAGATTCTCGTAATACGACAATGCGGGGTCAATTTTCAAACCACTATAATCACGCCATTTGTCAGGATAGCCAATTTTTACATAGAAAGTACTTAGTTTCTCTAATGCTTTTGTTTTGGTGCTGTCGCCCATCCAAGTAAGATTTTCGATGCGTTCGCCAAGCGAGGCTTGCAGGTTTTTGACCAAATTCACCATGCGATCTTTGGCTTCGGGCGGGAAATATTTAGCCACATACATCTGTCCGACAGCCTCGCCAAGTGTGCCGTTGACGACGCTCACGGCGCGTTTCCAGCGTGGCGACTGCTCCTGTTTGCCCGACAAGGTTTTGCCGTAGAAATCGAAATTGGCAGCGCTGATTTCGTCGCTCAGATAACTTGCCGCATCGTCGATGACCTGCCAAATGAAATAGGTGCGGAGGTCTTCGATAGACTCCTCGGCCATCATTTTGCCCACCTCTTGCAAATGCTCTTTTTGCGACACCGAAATTTGGTTGGAGCTGATCTGGCGTGCAGCGAAATAGGCGTTCCAATCGAACTGCGGCACCAGCGCTTTCAACTCGTCTATCGACATTTTGTTGTAGTTGGCTTGCGGGTCGCGCAGTTTCACATTGTCGTAGGCTGCCGTGGCAAGGCGTGTTTCCATTCGTAGAATGGTGTTTGCACTTTTTTGTGCCGTAGTAGCATCAAAACCACAAAGACCGAACATGCGTTCAATGTGTTTTAGGTATTTAGCACGTATTTCTGTGGTGTGTTCGTCGGTGTCGAGGTAATACTCTCGCTCGCCAAGAGCGTAACCTGCTTGGTATGTTTGTAAAAGATTTATCGAACTGTTCATAGGGTCGGCATCGACATATAGAACGAACATTCCATAGCGAGTTTTGCCGAGTAATGTTGCTAAATCTTCTTTTGTTGCGTTTCTGAAAAGGTCAATTTCCTTTTGGATAGGGGAGTAGCCTTCGGCGTTGAGGCGCGCGCTGTCCATGGCAAGGTTGTACAAATCGCCTATTTTTTGTTCAACGCTTCCTGCTTTGTTGTCTTTCTTTTTAGCAATGTCAGAAATTAACGAATTGAGTTGCTCACGGTTGTCTTCGGCAAGTTTGTCGAACGAGCCAAAGCGTGAATACTCGCCCGTGAGCGGGTTGTTTTTCATCCAGCCGCCACACGCATACTGATAAAAATCGTCTTGAGCCACAGCCGTCGTGTCCAAATTCGACAAATCGATGCCCGAGGTCTGTACAGTTTTTTTGTTGCTACAAGCTGTCATAAGTAATACTAATGCAAATAATACAATTTTTTTCATTTTTTATAGATTTAAAATTCGATGCAAAAGTAAAAAAATGCCTGAAAACTTCAGGCATTCAAAATTAGAAATCGGTCATTGTTTTTATCACTTTGTGCCAAAAAGACCAATCGTAGCCTACTGACGGGTGATATATGCAAAAAACTTTTACTTTATGACCATTACTTAAAGTATAACAACCATTGTCGATATCGTAGCCGTCGATATTTTTGCTGACGCCTTCCGACCAACCGCAAGGCCGTAACGTAACGCCACCTTCCGCAGAGAGTTCTCTGGAGAGGGTGTTTTTTATATTCGCATCAGCTATAATTTGATTAACTGTTTATGTAGTTATTTGAAAGAAACTATGAGTTCGATTTTTCCTAAAAATGACAACCTTTAGTTGCTTGTGCCTGTAGAAGTGATTGCCGACCTTTGCAGAAACTTTAATAACAACGGATTGACGTCTGTTCGCATTACGAAATGCGATATTTAATCTCGTCTGTTGAGAATATACGGATTTTTTTGCAAACCAACTTGTGAAAAAATTCTATCTTTGCCAAATTGTTGTAACATATAAAATATATAATTGAAATATGGGATTTAACGAGTTTTTAAGTAAGATTTTTGGCAATAAGTCGCAACGCGATTTAAAAGAAATTCAGCCTTATATAGATAGAATAAAAGCAGTAGAGCCACGTGTTCAGGCGTTGGACAATGACGGGTTGCGTGCATTGAGCACCAAAATAAAACAACAAATTGCCGAGTACGTTGCTACCGAACGCCAAAAGGTAAACGATTTGCGTCAGAAGATAGAAGAAACCGAGATAGAAAAACGTGAAACGATTTACGAAGAAATCGATAAGCTTGAAAAGCAAATCACAGAAAAATACGAAACTATTTTAGATGAAAAACTCCCTGAGGCATTTGCTATAATCAAAGAAACAGCACGTCGTTTTAAGGATAACGAAGAAATAGAAGTTACGGCAAACGATTTCGACCGAAATTTGGCGGCAAAATTCGATTTTGTAGAAATTGAAGGCGACAAAGCAGTTTACAAAAACGAATGGATGGCAGGCGGCAACCTTGTTCGTTGGGATATGGCGCACTACGATGTTCAGCTCATTGGTGGCGTGGTGTTGCACAAAGGAAAAATTGCCGAAATGGCAACTGGTGAAGGTAAAACGCTTGTGGCTACGTTGCCGGTTTTCCTTAACGCTCTTACCGGAAATGGTGTTCACGTTGTTACGGTGAACGATTATCTGTCGAAACGCGACTCCGAATGGATGGGACCGCTTTATATGTTCCACGGACTTTCGGTAGATTGCATCGATAAGCATCGCCCGAATTCCGAAGAACGTCGTCAGGCTTACAATGCGGATATAACTTTTGGTACCAACAACGAATTCGGTTTCGATTATTTGCGCGACAACATGGCAATGAATCCGTTGGATTTGGTACAACGCACGCATAATTATGCCATTGTCGATGAGGTCGATTCCGTATTGATTGACGATGCCCGTACGCCTTTGATTATTTCAGGTGCGGTGCCGAAAGGCGACGACCAAATGTTTGAAGAATTTCGCCCTCGTGTAGAGTTTCTGGTAAAACAACAGTCGGATATGGCTACAAAGTTGTTGGCCGAAGCGCGTAAAAAGTTGGCTTCCGACGACAAAAAAGAGCAGGAAGAAGGCGCTCTTGCATTATTCCGCTCATACAAGGCAATGCCTAAAAACAAGCCGCTTATCAAGTTTTTGAGCGAACAGGGCATTAAGCAAATTTTGATAAAAACGGAAGAGTTCTATATGCAGGAAAATGACAAAAACATGCATATAGCCACCGACCCCCTGTTTTTTGTTATCGACGAGAAACATAACACTATCGAGCTTACCGATAAAGGTATCGATGCTTTGACAAATGCGGGCGAAGACCCTCATTTCTTTGTGTTGCCCGATGTGGGTTCCGAAGTGGCGGAATTGGAAAAAGACGCTTCGCTTTCGGCTGAGGAAAAACAAGCCAAAAAAGACGAGTTGTTGCAAAATTATTCTTTGAAATCGGAACGCGTACATACGGTGAATCAACTTTTGAAAGCCTATACGCTGTTTATGAAAGACGACGAATATGTGGTTGTCGATAATCAGGTGAAAATTGTAGATGAGCAAACCGGACGTATTATGGAGGGACGCCGCTATTCCGATGGTTTGCATCAAGCCATCGAGGCTAAAGAGCGTGTGAAAGTAGAAGCCGCTACTCAAACATTTGCCACCATTACATTGCAAAACTATTTCCGCATGTATCACAAATTGGCAGGTATGACGGGTATGGCTGAAACCGAGGCAGGTGAGTTTTGGAACATTTACAAACTCGACGTGGTGGTGATTCCGACCAACAAACCTATTGCTCGCCACGATTTGGACGACCGTGTTTATCGAACAAAACGAGAAAAATACAATGCCGTTATCGAAGAAATCGTAGAAATGGTTTCGCAAGGTCGTCCTGTGTTGGTGGGTACAACTTCGGTAGAAATATCCGAGCTCTTGAGCCGAATGCTTACAATGCGAAAAATAAAACACAACGTATTGAATGCAAAGTTGCACCAACGGGAGGCGGAAATTGTGGCACAAGCCGGACAGAGCGGTACGGTAACTATTGCTACGAATATGGCCGGTCGTGGTACCGATATTAAGTTGAGCGATGCCGTGAAAGAGGCAGGTGGTTTGGCTATTATAGGCACCGAACGCCACGAAAGTCGCCGTGTCGATCGTCAGCTGAGAGGTCGTGCAGGACGTCAGGGCGACCCCGGTTCGTCTGTATTTTTTGTGTCGCTCGAAGATGATTTGATGCGTCTTTTCGGCTCGGAGCGTATCGCAAGCGTAATGGATAAACTGGGTATGGAAGAGGGCGAAGTGATACAACATTCGATGATTTCGAAATCGATTGAGCGTGCCCAGAAAAAAGTGGAAGAGAATAACTTCGGCATTCGTAAACGTTTGCTCGAATACGACGATGTGATGAACTCGCAACGAAGCGTTATTTACAAAAAGCGTCGCCATGCTTTGATGGGAGAGCGTATCGGTGTGGACATTGCGAATATGATTTACGACATTTCGGATGCGGTGGTCGAAGATGCTCAAAACATGATGAGTTACGATAGTTTGACTGCTGATTTGATGTCTGTTTTTGCTGTAAATCCGCCTTTTGATGAAGCTGATTTCAGAGCGAAAAAAATGATTGAGTTGTCGAATGAAGTAGCCAATGATGTGTTTGACGCTTTCCGCCGTAAATCGGAAAAAATAGCTCAAATAGCTAATCCTGTCATCAAACAAGTTTACGAAAAGCAGGGACATCAATACGAGAATATTTTAATACCGATTACCGATGGAAAACGGATGTACAATATTTCGGTAAATCTGAAAAAAGCATACGAAACGGAAGCTAAAGAAGTTGTAAAATCTTTCCAGAAATCAATATTATTGTACGCAATCGATGAAGAATGGAAAGAACATTTGCGAGAACTTGACGATTTGCGTCAGTCTGTTCAGAATGCGACTTACGAGCAGAAAGATCCGTTGTTGATTTATAAACTCGAATCATACAATCTGTTCCGTGAGATGATAAATCGGATCAATCGCAGAAGTATCTCGATACTGATGAGGGGACAAATACCGGTACGAGAAACGCAGCAGGTTCGTGCAGCCGAGCAAAGCCGTTCGGATTACAGTCGCTATCGTACACAAAAAGACGAATATCGAAGAACTGACCCTTCGAAACAAGATACGCGCGCTCAACAAAAGACGGCTCCGATTCATGTAGAAAAAACGGTCGGCCGAAACGATCCTTGTCCTTGCGGTAGTGGTAAGAAATATAAGAATTGTCACGGAAAATAAAATTGTATGTTGCAGTATGTCGTTTGGGATGTCGATCCCGTTTGTTTTTCGCTTGGTCCGCTTTCGGTACGTTGGTACGGAGTAATGTGGGCATTGGGCATTTTGCTTGTGCTTTTTATCATGGGCAAGGTTTACAAAAGAGAGCAAATAGCGGAACCTTTGCTTGATAAATTGTTCATCTATGTACTTTTGGGAGCCATAATCGGTTCTCGTTTGGGACATTGTTTTTTCTACGAGTGGCATTTGCTTGAAGAGCCTGTCAATTTTTTGGGTATCACTTTTAAGTATGGCAATGAATACCTGCTTAAACCTTGGCGTTTGATAGCGATATGGGAAGGCGGATTGGCAAGTCATGGAGGTGCTATCGGTATATTGATAGCGGTTTGGTTGTACAATCGAAAATGGCTGAAACGAGGTTTTGTTTGGTTGTTGGATCGTCTGATTATAGGAGTTGCCCTTTGTGGCGCATGTATTCGTTTCGGTAATCTGATGAACTCCGAAATATTCGGCTTTCCTACCACATTGCCTTGGGGCTTTATGTTTGTTCGCTCCTACGAGTGGCAAATGTTGTATAAGGGGCAGGCTTGTCATCCGACGCAGATTTATGAGATGATATATTGTTTGGTAACATTTGCGGTTTGCGCTCTTTTGTATTGGAAGTATAATGCAGGGAAACGAGAAGGGTTGCTGTTGGGCATTTTTTGGATAGGAATATTCGGTACTCGTTTTGTCCTTGAATTTATTAAAAACGACCAAGAAGCCTTTGAATCTTCTTTACTGCTTAATATGGGGCAATGGCTTAGTTTACCCTTTATAATATGGGGAATTTATTTGATAATCAATGCTTTTGTAAAAAAACATACGCTTTTAAAATGAAAAAATATACAAATGTAACAGATCTTGGAAATCTGAAAGATGCTGTAAAAGAGGCTCTCGAAATAAAGAAAAACAGATATGCGTTTAAACACATTGGCGAAAATAAAACGCTTTTAATGGTGTTTTTTAATTCGAGTTTACGTACACGCTTGAGTACTCAAAAAGCAGGCATGAACTTGGGAATGAATACAATCGTGCTTGATGTGAATCAGGGAGCATGGAAGTTGGAAACGGAGCGAGGCGTAATTATGGACGGAGATAAACCGGAACATCTCTTGGAGGCAATTCCCGTGATGGGGTGCTATTGCGATGTGATTGGAGTTCGCTCGTTTGCACGATTCGAGAGTAAACAATTTGATTACGAGGAAACAATATTGAATCAATTTATAAAATATTCAGGAAAGCCCGTTTTCAGCATGGAAGCGGCAACAGGTCATCCTTTGCAGGCTTTTGCCGATTTGATAACTATAGAAGAATACAAAAAAACAGAACGCCCGAAAGTTGTGTTGACTTGGGCTCCTCATCCCAAGGCATTGCCACAGGCAGTTCCGAACTCTTTTTGCGATTTTATGAACGAGGCCGATGTCGATTTTGTGATTACGCACCCTGAAGGTTACGAACTTGATGAAAAATTTGTGCGTGGAGCAAAAGTTGAATATAACCAACAAAAAGCATTTGAGGGTGCCGATTTTATTTATGCAAAAAATTGGGCGGCATACAACGACCCTAATTATGGAAAAGTTTTGAGTACCGATAGATCTTGGACCGTAGATGCTGCAAAAATGTTGCTGACCAACCACGCTTATTTTATGCATTGCTTGCCGGTTCGCAGAAATATGATCGTAACCGATGAAGTGATTGAATCGCCTCAATCGTTGGTGATTCCTGAAGCTGCCAATCGTGAGATTTCGGCACAAACAGTGTTAAAACGATTGTTGGAATAAAAAAATAACAAAAAAAGTTTGTTTGTTTGAATAAAAGTTTTTTACCTTTGCACATCGAAACAAAGAACAAGACTATGTTGAATAACATTAGAAATAATTGGTGGTGGTATTTATCTTATTAACATAAGGTGGATTACCATTTTATATAAAAATTTATAGAGCTATAAGGTATACCACTTTATAGCTTTTTTTTTGTTTAATAATTTTAATAAAAAAAGAGATGAAAGAAGAAATGAAAGAAATTCCTTACAAAATTTATTTGGAGGAGAACGAAATGCCGAAACAATGGTATAATGTACGTGCCGATATGAAGAAAAAACCGGCACCAATCTTAAACCCCGGCACGTTGAAGCCGATTACGGCTGAAGAGTTATCACATGTTTTTTGTGAAGAGTTGGTAAAGCAAGAGTTAGACGATACGACGCCATTCTTCGATATTCCTGAAGAGATTCGTACTTTCTATAAAATGTATCGCCCATCTCCTCTTGTGAGAGCCTATTGCTTGGAAAAAAAGTTGGGAACTCCGGCCCATATTTATTACAAATTTGAAGGTAATAACACTTCGGGAAGTCATAAGTTGAATTCGGCAATTGCACAGGCGTATTACGCTAAAAAGCAAGGATTAAAAGGTGTTACTACCGAAACGGGAGCCGGACAATGGGGTACCGCACTCTCGATGGCATGTTCGTACTTCGATATGGATTGTCAGGTGTATATGGTGAAATGTTCTTATGAGCAAAAACCATTTCGCCGAGAGGTAATGCGTACATACGGAGCAAAGGTAACCCCATCGCCATCGATGAATACGAATATCGGAAGAAAAATCAACGAGGAATTCCCCGGTACTACCGGAAGCCTTGGATGTGCAATATCGGAAGCGGTAGAAGCTGCGACTACACAAGAGGGTTATCGCTATGTGTTGGGTTCCGTATTGGCTCAAGTGTTGCTTCATCAGTCCATAATCGGATTAGAGACAAAAACTGCACTTGACAAATACGGAATCAAAGCCGATGTGCTTATCGGTTGTGCAGGTGGCGGATCTAATCTCGGAGGTCTTATATCTCCGTTTGTAGGAGAGATGTTGAGAGGGGAGGCCAACTATCAGATTATTGCGGTAGAACCTGCTTCTTGTCCAAGTCTTACAAGAGGTAGTTATGCATACGATTTTTGTGATACGGGAAAAGTTTGCCCACTTGCCAAAATGTACACTTTGGGTAGCAGTTTTATCCCATCGGCCAATCATGCGGGAGGTCTTCGTTATCATGGTATGAGCTCGATTGTTTCCGAACTTTATGATCAAGGATTGATACAAGCACGAAGCGTAGAGCAAACCGAAGTGTTTAAAGCGGCTGAAACTTTTGCACGTGTCGAAGGCATTTTGCCTGCTCCCGAAAGCTCGCATGCAATTAAGGTCGCACTCGACGAAGCCTTGAAATGTAAAGAAACAGGCGAAGAAAAGAACATCGTGTTTGGTCTTACCGGAACCGGATATTTCGATTTGGTAGCATATCAGAAATTTAATGATGGCGTCATGAACGATTATATTCCAACCGACGAGGATATAAAAAAATCTTTGGCGGAGTTGCCTAAAGTTAATTTCTAAAGAATCGAATTGTGAATAAAAAAAGTAATTCATCGTGGGCATGGGTGCCAACACTTTATTTTGCAGAAGGCTTGCCCTATGTTTTGGTAATGACTGTTTCGGTTATTATGTACAAAAACTTGGGTATTGCCAATAGCGATATTGCATTTTATACAAGTTGGCTTTATTTGCCATGGGTTATTAAGCCGTTTTGGAGCCCTTTTGTAGATTTGCTAAAGACAAAGCGTTGGTGGGTATGCACGATGCAATTGCTTATTGGTGTTGGATTGGCAGGAATAGCATTTACTATTCCTACCAATTATTTTTTTCAGACTACGTTGGCTTTTTTTTGGCTGTTGGCTTTCAGTTCGGCCACACACGATATTGCTGCCGACGGTTTTTATATGCTGGCACTGAAAGAGAACGAGCAGTCGCTGTTTGTGGGCATTCGTAATACCTTTTACCGCATTGCTACGGTTACAGGTGAGGGCTTGTTGGTGATGTTGGCGGGATATTTATCTACAAAAATAAATAGTGCCGTTTATGCTTGGAGTTTGACATTTATGCTCTCGGCAGGTGTGTTTCTTGCACTATTTGTGCATCATTATTTCTTACTTCCGAAACCCAAAATTGATGAGCAACATTCGCTTCAAAACATTGGTAAATTGTTTGTTAGCTTCTTTAAAAAGAAAAATATCATTGTCTCTTTTTTGTTTTTACTTCTTTATCGTTTTGGAGAAGCACAATTGGCGAAGATTGCCGCTCCTTTTTTACTGGATCCAACAGAAGTCGGGGGATTAGGTCTTTCGACCGAAAGTGTGGGATTTATAAAGGGTACGATAGGTGTGGTAGCATTGCTTGCAGGTGGCATTTTGGGAGGAGTTGTAGTTGCACGAAACGGACTTAAAACGTGGTTATTGCCAATGGCATTGATGATGAATCTCCCTAACTTGGTGTATGTTTATTTTGCATACGCACAACCGCAGTCGTTGTGGCTGATTGCATCGGGAGTGGCTTTCGAACAATTTGGTTATGGTTTCGGTTTTACTGCCTTTACGCTGTATTTGATTTTTATGTCGAAAGGCGAATTCCAAACAGCACATTATGCTATTGGAACGGGCATTATGGCTCTTGGAATGATGTTGCCCGGTATGTTTGCAGGACAACTTCAGGAGGCTTGGGGATATGCACCGTTTTTTATATGGGTCTGTCTTTGCACGATACCCGGATTTTTGTTGCTTAAATTTCTGAAAATAGACAACGATTTCGGTAAAAAATAAAGAGGTCGAAATTCATCGACCTCTTTTTTTTATCCGTTATGGAGATGATTACATCATTCCGCCTATTCCGCCGCCCATTGGAGGCATTGCGGGAGCAGGATTTTCTTCTTTCTTATCAACGATTACACATTCGGTTGTTAAGAACATACCCGCAATTGATGCTGCATTTTCCAATGCTACACGAGTAACTTTAGCAGGGTCAACTACGCCGGCTTTGAATAAGTTTTCGTACTTATCAAGACGAGCATTGTAGCCGAAATCGTCTGTTCCTTCTGATACTTTTTGAACAACCACGGCTCCCTCTTTCCCTGCATTTGTAACGATTTGACGTAACGGCTCTTCAATGGCACGTTTAACAATTTCGATACCGGTTTGCTCGTCATCGTTTTCGCCTTTAAGTCCATCAAGCGATTTTATGGCACGGATATAAGTTACACCACCACCGGGGACAATACCTTCTTCGATAGCAGCACGGGTTGCACTGAGGGCATCATCAACGCGGTCTTTTTTCTCTTTCATTTCTACTTCAGAAGCGGCGCCAACATATAGCACGGCAACTCCTCCTGCCAATTTGGCTAAGCGCTCTTGCAGTTTTTCGCGGTCGTAGTCCGAGGTTGTGTTTGCAATTTGTGCTTTGATTTGAGCTACACGAGTTGCAATATTCTCTTTTGCTCCGGCACCATTAACAATGGTTGTATTGTCTTTGTTGACAGTAACTTTTTCGGCAGAACCAAGTAAATCCAATGTTGCACTTTCAAGTTTGATGCCTTTTTCTTCCGAAATAACAATACCGCCGGTCAAAATGGCAATGTCTTCAAGCATCTCTTTACGACGGTCGCCAAATCCGGGTGCTTTAACTGCACAAATTTTGAGTTGAGCACGCAGTCTGTTTACTACAAGTGTGGTAAGAGCTTCGCTATCAACATCTTCAGCGATAATTAACAAAGGTCTTCCCGATTGAACAGCAGGCTCCAAAATAGGAAGCAATTCTTTTAAATTGGATATTTTCTTGTCATAAATTAAGATGTAAGGTTTTTCCATTTCAACTTCCATCGACTCGGTGTTTGTTACAAAGTAAGGAGAAATGTAACCGCGGTCGAATTGCATACCTTCAACAACATCGATGGTGGTGTCAGTGCCTTTGGCTTCTTCGATAGTGATAACACCATCTTTTGAAACTTTACGCATTGCATCGGCAATTAACTTTCCTATAACGGCATCGTTGTTTGCCGAAATGGTAGCCACTTGTTCTATTTTGTCGTAGTCGGCACCCACTTCGTGAGCTTGGGCTTTAATGCTTTTTACAACCTCGCTGACAGCTTTGTCGATACCACGTTTTAAATCCATGGGATTGGCACCTGCAGTAACGTTTTTCAAACCTACACTGACAATAGACTGAGCCAAAACGGTAGCGGTTGTAGTTCCGTCGCCGGCTTGGTCGCCTGTTTTAGATGCTACTTCTTTTACGAGTTGTGCACCCAGATTTTGCATTGCGTCGTCGAGTTCAACCTCTTTTGCCACAGTAACACCATCTTTTGTAATGTGTGGAGCACCAAATTTTTTCTCAATAATAACGTTACGTCCTTTCGGTCCGAGGGTAACTTTTACTGCATTAGCCAATTGATCAACACCTTGTTTCAATTGTTCGCGTGCATCAATATTAAATGAAATCTCTTTTGCCATAGTTCTTAAATTTATAAGTTATTTTATTAAATGATTGCAAGTACATCGGATTGACGCATGATAAGATATTTTTCACCGTCAAGTTCGAGTTCCGTACCAGCATATTTGCCATAAAGAACGGTATCTCCGGCTTTTAGAATCATTTCCTCATCTTTTGAGCCTGTTCCTACCGCAACAACAATACCTTTTAGTGGTTTTTCTTTTGCTGAATCAGGAATAATAATTCCTCCAACAGTTTTTTCCTCAGCTGCAGCCGGCTGAATTAAAACACGGTCTGCTAATGGTTTAATGTTCATGATTTTTATTTTTTATAATTAGTTAATAGTTTAAATTTTTCCAATAGTCTAACATATTTTATACCAAAAAAGTTTTTCTGCCAAAGCGTAGCTTTTTTATACGTTTTCTGTCAAAAAGTCCTGACTTTTTGATGCAATATGGCAGAGGTAGCCTATTTTGTAAAGATTAAAAAGAAATAGCGAGGGGGTTGAGCTGCAAAGTTGTTTTTGCAAAAACTCTCTTGTTGAGATAAATAAGGTCGAAATGGCTGATGTGAGTTTTATTGTATGGAGTTTTTGATAACATCTGTACAATTTCGATATTTTTTGTAGTTCCTTATCATCAGTCCGTTTTATCAACAATAACAAATTATTGATAGATAATTCAGTTTTGTGCAGAAATGTGATATTATCTTCGATCGAGTCGTGAAGAATCGGATTGTCAATTAAAAGAAATTTAAATCCGTTGTGATGTAGAGCACAACCGAACAACGTATCTTCATGACCATATTGTGTTATATTTTCATCAAAACGGACAATATCGAAAATCTGTTTTGGGATTAAGAAATTCGGAGAAGTGAAAATTTTTCCCTCTTGTTCTTTTCCTATTTTTTCGCGTGCCCCATATTTTGGCAATAAGGTATGATTCTTACTTGAAGGTTTATTATAAATACGTCCGCCCAAAACAATTTTTCCAAAGTGGGTTACATACGTTTTTATATAAGTGTCGCTCACAATTTTGCTGTCGCAATCTATAAATAACAGATTCTCAAATTTTGCTTCTTTTGCAAGAAAATTACGAATGGCGGCACGTCCTATGTTTTGTTGCAAAACGATATGTTTGCAATAGATAAGAGTTGTAATCTGTTGGTTTTCAGATGTAAATTTTGTAGAACCGTCTTCTGCAACAATTATCTCAAAAGGAATTTTACACTCAATAACTTGTTTATGTAAATCTTTCACTAAAAGTGTGCAATCGTAATTGTAGGCAGGTATTAGAATCGAAAGCATATTATTTTTAGAAAAGGCTTAATAGAACTTTTTTCTCGTTTTCCCAATTGAATTGTTTTATGGCTTCTTCAAAATTCTTATCGTCAATTTTCTCGTTTAGCATTTTTGTGATGGTTTCTGCAAGGAAATGTGGCTGGTAGTTGTTGATGACCTCGCCAAGATGATGATTTGTTATGATATTCCTGATTTCGGGAAAATCGCTTGCCAAAATAGGAACTTTTGCATACATAAAATCAAAGATTCTGTTCGGAAGAGAGTAATAATAGCTTAAACTGTTGTTGTTGAGAAGGCAAATTCCCAAGTCGGCTGCAATCGTGTAGGTTGGTAACTCTTTACACGATATGCGACCAAGAAAATACACTCGCTTTTGAAGATTCAGCCTCTCTACTTGCATTTTTAAATCGTTGGAAATGTCTCCTTCGCCAATGATTATCAATATCGAATTTTTAATCAAAGGCATTGCCTGTATAATCCATTCGATACCTCTTCCGATGTTCAAAGCTCCTTGGTATAAAATGATTTTCTTACTGGGGAAAGAAAGTTTTGAAACTACGTTTTCCTGCAATGTACATAATGGCACGTTGCGTACCACTTCCATTTTAATGTGATATTTTGTTTGGTAATAGTCGGCTATGGATTGGCAAACCGTATAACTTGCATTAACTCTTGGAAGACAAACTTGTTCGATCATTTGCCAGATGTGTTTTACAAAATTTCTTCCGTTTAGTTCGGGTACTTCGGTAAACAACTCGTGTGTATCATATACAATTCTTTTCCTTTTGAGTTTCCCTGCCAAACAATTTGCCAATAGAGTATCCAAATCGTTCGACAAAAAAATGTCGGCTCTTGAAAATAGCAATAAAAAAAAGAGTCTGATATTGTATTCTGCGTAGAATAAAAAGGAAGAGTTAAATAACAATCGAAATTGTCGAAACGGGTAATTGGCCTGAAAAGGTAAACTTTTTCGGGTTCTTCGTCCGACGAGTAGGACATTAAACCCCGCTTCGTAAAGCGTTTGGGTTGTCTTTTGCACTCGGTGGTCGGTAGATAAATCGCTTGTTACCGATATGATGATTTTTTTAGCTCCCATCTGATGCTCAAAGGTAGCCTATTTTTATGAAAAAAGAGTACCTTTGTAATAAATATTTAAATTTATGCACAAAGCAGGTTTCGTTAATATTGTCGGAAATCCGAATGTGGGAAAATCTACGTTGGCAAATGCGTTGGTAGGGGAGCGGCTTTCAATCATAACATCGAAAGCTCAAACTACACGTCATCGCATCATGGGCATTGTCAATGGTGATGATTATCAAATTGTTTATTCCGACACTCCGGGTGTTTTAAAGCCTAATTATAAGTTGCAAGAATCAATGTTGGGATTTTCGGTTTCTGCACTATCGGATGCCGATATTCTGTTATATGTAACCGACCCGATGGATTCTTTTGACAAAAACGAGGATTTTTTGCAAAAGGTCAAATTGTTTGATGGGAAAACTATATTGATTGTCAACAAGATAGATTTAATAGACCAATCTCAATTGGAGCAATTAGTGGAGTTTTGGCATCAACAACTTCCCAAAGCAGAGATTTTTGCCATTTCAGCGAAAGAGAAATTTAATATTGAGCCGTTATTTTATCGGATAAAGGAGTTGTTGCCCGACTCACCTCCGTTTTTTGATAAAGATGCACTGACCGATAAACCAGAACGCTTTTTTGTAACTGAAATTATCAGAGAAAAAATCTTACTCCATTACGAAAAGGAGATACCCTATTCGGTGGAAGTTGTTGTGGAAGAGTTTAAAGAAGATGAGAATATTATACGCATCAGTGCGTTGATTTATTGTGAACGCGACTCGCAAAAAGGTATTTTGATAGGGAAGCAGGGAAAGTCGTTGCGACGAGTTGGCATAGACGCCCGAAAAGACATTGAAACGTTTTTTGCGAAAAAGGTTTTTCTGCAACTTTTTGTGAAAGTAGAAAAAGATTGGCGTAATCGCGAACGTAAGTTGCGTAGTTTTGGCTATCAAATAGAACATAAGGAATCGTAATTTATATGCAAAAAGGATTTGTTATTGTCAAATAATATTTATATCTTTGCACCGCATTTGAAAAAAGATTCGCTAGCTCAGCTGGTAGAGCACATCCCTTTTAAGGATGGGGTCTTGGGTTCGAGCCCCAAGCGAATCACAAAAAAACAAGGAAATCTTAAGAGTTCCTTGTTTTTTTTTATGTACGAAAGAAAATACGTTAGCACTCGAACCTCCAAGCATTCATACAATAGGAAAGCCGTTTCGTACATTTTGTAAAATATATTTTTGATATGTACATAAACCTATATATTTTTGTTTCAAAATTGCATAGTGAAGAGACATTTAATCATATCAACTTCAATTGATTTCGTTCGTATTGCACCTGAACGCATTGTTTATATATTGCATCAGATGGGAATTATTCTACACTTGTGCAAGCCGACGGAGAGGTTCGTATGCTCTCTTATCAGCTTGGTGAGATTGAGAAGATGATACTGAATCAACTTGGTAGTGATAGGAGTATGTTCATTCGTACGGGTAGGAGTTTAATCATAAATCGTTCCTTTGTATATTATATTAACATTTCTAAACAAAAGTTGATACTTTCAGATACAAGTACATTCAGCCATTCGGTAAATGCACCTAAAGAAACCTTGAAATTGCTGAAGGAATTATTGGAAAAGGAGGAAAAATGACTATGAAAAAATCTGATATGGAATTTGATGAACATTTAGATCAAGTTCGTGTTATTGGTGAAGATAATGTGCAAGTTATAGGTAAAAATAAAAAACCTTTTTTGCGCAAGATATGGATTCTTATTCTCTTGATATTGTGTGTGGTAATCGGCATTGTTATTTTCTTTATAAGTGATAGAGAAGATACAACCGATGAAACGGAACAAGCGTTGTTTGAACCGATAAAGGTTCACGAATCGGTATCGTATCAGAAACTTGGTAAAAATGTCGATTCGTCAACTGTCGGATTTACAGAAATACGCGATACTTTAATCAATGATATTCCTATTATAATTTACATACCTCATAATGCTCTTATGTCGTTGCATATTGGCAAAATGAATAAAGCGGACACAAGTATCATATATACGGCTCAAGCTGCAGATGTTAGGGCTGATAATGGTGAAATTGTCGGGGCATTCGTTTTGAAAGGCGAACCAATTGCGTGGGGATTGTCCAAAATGGGCTTTTGTGCATCAATTGATGGCAAGGTAACTGTTGGTGTTGCCGACAGATCCTCGTTATTTGAAGAAGCTACTGAAAAAGGTGGATATTTTTTCAGGCAATATCCGCTTGTTAAAGATGGACAAGTGATTGAAAAACGAACCGAAAGGGAAATCTATCAGACGCGGTATTTGCGACCGTCAGGGTGAGATTTTTATGGTGGAAACAGTTACAAAAGAATCTTTCCACGATTTTGCTCAAGCGTTGGTGGATTTAGGTGTGGATCATGCTGTCTATCTTGTGGGGTCGTCTGCTTATGGTTGGGCTGTAGATGAGGATGGTCGTATGCATGAGTTTGGTGATGAATTCAGAGGACAATACTACAAGAAATATAACAAAATTCCTAAGAACACAAGTTACATTGTTTGGCGAAAAAAGTAACTTTTTCTCAACGATTTCTATCTTACCTTAAATTCCGCAACACTATTATAAATTAAACTTTTTTAAGCACCTGAGCAACAAAAAGTTGCTTAGGATTTTGCCATGTCGGATTTTTTACCTATCTTAATGTTGCAAATAAAAACATGTATCAAACCCGACATACATGACAAAGGTGGCAATTAAATCTGAGAAACTCACTCCTTTTTGAGGATTATTTTCAATAATGGAGCTAATTGACTCCAAGCTCTCATCTGTAATAGACTCAACCTTGGTATGAGATGCAAACTGTATGGTTATCAATACAGCGAAATCATCCGTTGGTTTTCATCCTTCGTTTTCTCACCATGGCATAATCCAAACAAGTTTGGCTTCTGCTCATATGGCTGAACGAAAACGTTCGCTTATGAGCGTTTATTTCTGCGGCGGCTCATGCATAGAGGATGTCACCACTCATCTGATGTACCATCTCTCGCTTCATCCGACACTTCGCACATGTAGTGCCGACACGATTCTCAGAGCCATAAAGGAACTTACCCAGAATAACATTTCCTACACATCCGACACAGGCAAGACCTACGATTTCAATACAGCTGACACTCTCAATTCTTTACTACTCAACTGTCTGTTCGCTACTGGTCAGTTGAAAGAGGGTGAGATGTATGATGTTGACTTCGATCACCAGTTCATAGAGACTGAGAAGTATGATGCAAAGCCAACATACAAGAAATTCCTTGGTTATCGACCCGGTGTGGCGGTTATTGGCGACTTGATTGTCGGCATAGAGAACCGACGAACGAAGCAAGAGCAGAGACAAAGCTTGCTTTGGCTATGCCTTGCGAGGAGGAGGAAGCCCAAAGGGCAACAGCGACGGCAACACTAACGTTCGTTTCCACCAGAAGGACAAGTTGCACATACCTGCGTTGTGTCATGCGCTCGGAACAGTGCAAACTGCTGCTATCGCCCGACCCGCAGACGCAAGCATCGCTGGTGGCTATCCGCCGATGGATAAAGAATCGTGGTCGTAATGTCAGCATCCGCACACTCATGCAGTTGCACGGCAACACCATCCGCCGCCTTTGCCCTTGTATGTTGATGTCGCCTATGTCCGTCGCACAATACCTGCCTATTGAGAACGCCCCCTTCAATTTAGTGCTTTTTGACGAGGCTTCACAGATTCCTACGGCAGAAGCTGTCGGTGCCATCGCGCGTGCCAATGCTGCCATCATTGTGGGCGACCCCAAGCAGATGCCTCCTACCACCTTCTTCCAGCGAGAAATCAATACGGACGATGATGTGGAGCACAACGATATGGAGTCGATTTTGGATGACTGTATCACGCTCGGCATGCCTGAGCATTATCTCAATTACCACTATCGTTCGCGTCACGAGAGCCTTATTGCTTTTTCCAATCGCTATTACTATGGCAACCATCTCATCACCTTCCCCAGTGCTGATGATCGCGAGATCCATATCTGCTATCGGAATGTGCACGGTATATACGATTACAGCCGCACACGCACCAATCGCATAGAGGCGGAAGCCATTGTAAATGAGGTGATTCGTCGCCTCAAAGACCCAATGCACAGCGGACAATCTATAGGCGTGATAGCTTTCAGTACCGTACAGCAGAACCTCATTGATGAGTTGCTGCAAGAACGCATCGGACGCAACCAACAGTTGCTAAAGGCTGCCTATGGAGAAGAACAGACAGAACCGCTCTTTGTCAAGAACTTAGAGAATGTGCAGGGCGATGAGCGGGATGTGATTTTATTCTCTGTGTGCTATGGTCCTTCGGAGGATGGTAAGATAAGCATGAACTTTGGTCCGCTCAACAATGCCGGTGGTGAACGCCGACTGAATGTGGCGGTTACGCGTGCCCGTCAGGAAATGGTGGTTTTCAGCAGTATGACAAGCGAGGATATAGATTTGGAGAAATCGAATGCCTTGGGAGTACAAGGACTGAAAAACTTCCTGTACTATGCAGAAAATGGGCAACTGCCGGAAGATGCGGAGACACCTTGCAACACCACCGTTAACCAGCTTGCCGACCATTTGGCGACAGACCTCCGAAAAGCCGGTTATCAGGTGGATGTGAATGTCGGGCGCAGTGATTTTCGCGTGGATGTGGCGGTGCTGGATACCAACCGCCCGGGAACTTACCGATTAGGGCTTCTGTTTGACGGTCGAGGCTACTACCGCACGCCGATGATGCGCGACCGCGAACTGGTACAGCCTACCGTGCTTGAACATCTCGGTTGGAACCTTGCAAGAATCTGGCAAGAAGACTATTTCCTCCATCAGGAAGAGGTAACGAATGAAGTATTAGAAAGATTATTGTGTCCTCCCGAAAAACCCGTCGATCGGTAAACTATGGTAAATTTAAAATAGCATGAGGATAAGTTCTGCCATTTTTTTAGGATCTAATGAAATGTGTGTTAATGTTGATTCCAGTCGAAAATTTACATATTGGTCATTTTATTCGCAATAAGTTGCAAGAACAAGGACGCACGGTAACGTGGCTTGCGAGGCAAATACCTTGTACGCGCAATCATATATACAAAATATTCCAAAAACCAACGATTGATACGGCACTTTTGCTTCGCATTTCGTGTGTAATGGATTACAATTTTTTTGATGATTTTTTCCAAGAAAGCGATGCTTAAATTAGTTTCATAATGCACAAAAAAAAGAGGTTGCCTTAATAAAGCAACCTCTTTTCGATATGTTATTTTGTTTAATCTTCCACAGAATACAAGAATCGTTTGATACTTTTTTTTGCGGTTTTTTCAAACTCGGTTTTGTGAATACGAATCTCGGAAATTTGCTCGTAAGCAGCAATTTGTTTGTTGAGATGTCGTTTGTTGCGTTCCATAATTTTTAGCAATGCCTTTTCCGAAAGTTTCTCGGATTTTACGGCTTCCATATCTGGATAGACTAATGCAATGAGTTTCGACGCCTTATTTTGAACAACAACACTTTCGGTTACATACGGCATATTGTTAAGTTTGGCCTCAATTTCTTCAGGATAGATGTTTTGTCCGTTTGCACCGAGCAACATGCTCTTGTTGCGTCCGCGAATATAGATGTTGTAATCTTGGTCTATGTAGCCCATATCGCCGGTGTGAAGCCAACCTTCGTTGTCGATGACAGCATTTGTCGCTTCCTCGTTTTTGTAATACCCCAGCATAACGTGTTCTCCTCGAACAAGAATTTCACCTATCTCTTTATAAGGATCGTTCGAGGCGATTTTTACTTCCATACGAGGAAGAATTTTTCCAACCGAAGTTTCTTTATACTCGCTCCAAGGATCATAAGAGATAAGCGGTCCGCACTCGGTCATTCCGTAGCCTACGCAATAGTGAATCTTGATTTTTTTCAAAAAAGCTTCCACTTCGGGGTTCAATGGCGCACCTCCGATTACTATTTGCTCAAAGTTCCCTCCAAACGCATTTTTCAGTTGATAATGAATTTTTACACCAATCACATTTTTAATAAATGGAATTGACATTAAAAATTTCATGTAAGGTTTGCTGATGACAGGTAATATCTTTTTCTTATAAACTTTTTCGATAATCAGAGGAACGGTGAAAATGATGTCCGGCTTGATTTCGGCAAGTGCTTTCATTAAAAGTGGAGCAGCGGGCATTTTTCCTAAATAGGTGGTGTGCGAACCATCGCAAAATGCTGCCAAAAAGTCGAATGCACAACAATAGGCATGTGCTAAAGGCAAGAATGAAAGCAGTTTCTTTTTGTGTACCAATTTGGTGTCAAAGCCAAACACCACGTTTCCTGCAAGGTTGTTGGCAGTAAGCATAACGCCTTTGCTGAAACCTGTTGTACCTGAAGTGTAGCTCATACATACAACGTTGGAGTTGGGCACTTCGGCGTATTGTATATCCTCTTTTGTATAACCATTGGGATATTTCTCGGCGAATAGTTTTTGGGATTCGTTAATATAGGTGGCATCTTGCTCGTTTTTCGAATGGATACAACTGAAATTTTCCAACGAAATGATGGATTCTATTTTCGGAAGCTCATTGATGTCAAGTTTATTATAGATGTAATCGCTTGTAAATAAAATTTTGGAATCGGAGTGATTGATGATATTCGTTAAATTCTCTGGAGGAAAGTCTTGCAACATCGGAACAATGACGGCTCCATAAGAAACGGTTGCAATATAAGTAATACACCACAAAGAACCATTCTTACCAACCAAGGCGATTTTGTCATTTTTTTGAACATTCAATTTCTCAAACAAAAGATGCAGTTGAGCAACTTGTTCGGCCACTTGTTGATAAGTAAAAGTTTTTTTGTCGAAATAGTCTGTGAAAGCCGGTTTCTCCCAGTTTTCTTTAAGGCTGCTTGAAAACAGCTCTACAAGGTTTTCTTTTATCATTTTTATAAGTTTTATAATTAAAAAATCGGTGCAAAATTACACATTTTCATTAAAAGTGTGCATAAAATGATATTTTTTTGTTTAGAAAATGACTCTTTTTAAGGTAAAAAAGGGTTTAAGAAATTATTCCCTTGCGAAAAAAGATTGTAATTTTGCAAGAAATGACATTTCGTCCAAAACTTCTTGTGGCTTTGCTCGAGTGCCTTCTTTTAGATAATTAAATATAAACTTTTAAGTAAAATGGAGATTTTAGAAAAATTGTTGGCTCGCGCAAAAGCCAATCCTCAACGCATTGTATTGCCCGAAGGAGATGAATCACGTACATTGCAGGCTGCCGATATTATTTTGCAAGATGCGGCTGCAGATATTTATTTGTTAGGAAATCCTGTAAAAATCAATGCTTTAGCAAACGAATTGGGATTGAACAATATTGTTAAAGCGCATATCATCGACCCTGAAAATAATCCTAAGAGTGCATTTTATGCAAATCTTCTGTATGAATTGCGTAAGAATAAAGGAATGACATTGGAGGTGGCAACCGAAAAGGTAAAAGACCCGCTTTATTTGGCATGTCTGATGATAAAAAACGGCGATGCCGACGGTGAGTTGGCAGGAGCTCGCAGTACTACGGGAAATGTACTGCGTCCGGCTTTGCAAATTATAAAAACGTTGCCGGGTATTAGTGTTGTTTCGGGGGCGTGTATGCTTTTCACAAAAGAAAAACAATATGGCGAAGATGGGCTTGTAATGGTTGCCGATATGGCTGTAATGCCTAATCCGTCGGCGTCGGAATTGGCACAGATTGCCGTTTGTACGGGTCAAACAATGCGTAATTTGGTGGGACTTGAACCTCGAATTGCCATGTTGAGTTTTTCGACGAAAGGAAGTGCTTCGCACGAATTTGTGGATAAAGTGGTAGAAGCTACGGCTTTGGCACAAAAAATGGCTCCCGATATGGAAATTGACGGGGAATTGCAAGCTGATGCTGCATTGGTGGCAGCCGTTGGAGAAATAAAATGCCCCGGCAGCCATGTGGCAGGGCATGCCAATACATTGGTATGCCCAACGCTTGAAGTAGGCAATATCGCATACAAGTTGGTTCAACGTTTGGGTGGAGCAGAGGCAATCGGCCCTATTCTGCAGGGAATTGCGGCTCCTGTTAATGATTTGTCGCGCGGTTGCTCTGTAAGTGATGTTGTGAAGATGATTCTTATTACCTCTGCTCAAGCGATGGCAGCTAAAAAATAACATGATTATGAAAATATTGGTATTAAATTGCGGAAGTTCGTCCATCAAATACAAGTTGTTTGAGATGGACACGAAAACGGTGCTGGCACAAGGTGGCGTCGAGAAAATTGGTTTGCCGGACTCATTTTTGAAAATCACATTGCAAAATGGTGAAAAAGTGGTGTTGGAGAAAAACATGCCGGAGCATACTGTCGGCATTGAGTTTATATTGCAAACTTTGATAAGTGCCGAATATGGTTGCATAAAGTCGCTGAACGAGATTGATGCCGTAGGACATAGAGTAGTGCACGGTGGCGAAAAATTTAATCAATCGGTTTTGATTACGCCTGAAATTATAAAACAAGTACAATCTTGCACAGAATTAGCTCCTTTACACAATCCTGCTAATTTGAAAGGTGTTGATGCCATTGCCAAAATACTTCCCCGTGTGCCGCAAGTAGCTGTATTTGATACGTCGTTTCACCAAACAATGCCCGATTATGCATATATGTATGCCGTTCCTTATGAGTATTACGAAAAATACGGTGTTCGTCGATATGGTTTTCACGGAACGAGTCATCGTTATGTGTCGAAGCGTGCGTGCGATTTTCTTGGATTGGATTACGAGAATACAAAGATCATTACGGCACATATCGGCAATGGAGGTTCTATTACAGCCGTAGCAGGCGGAAAGTCGGTTGATACGTCGATGGGTCTTACTCCGCTCGAAGGACTGATGATGGGAACTCGGGCAGGCAACATTGATACGGGTGCCGTTTTGTATGTTGCCAACAAGGAGCATTTGAGCAATGATCAGGTATCCGATATGTTGAATAAGAAGAGCGGACTGCTGGGTATTTCGGGTGTGTCGTCGGATATGCGCGATATTGATGCCGCAATTGCTCAAGGCAATACAAGAGCCGCCTTGGCTTTACAGATGTATGAATATAATATTTTGAAATACATCGGTGCGTATGCTGCCGTATTGAATGGCTTTGATGTGCTGGTGTTTACGGGTGGCGTGGGAGAAAATCAAGTTGCATTGCGTGAACGATTGTGCAAATCGTTAGCTTATTTGGGCGTGGAATGCAATTGTGAATTGAATGCTGCAAGCCGTGGCGAAGAGGTTGAAATATCTACTAAAAACTCAAAAGTTCGCGTTGTGGTCATTCCTACCGACGAGGAGTTGATGATTGCTTCCGATACAAAACGCCTTGTTGAATAAAAAAGAGTTTACGCATAGAAAAAGAAAATCCTCGATTGGTTCGAGGATTTTTTTATAAACTAATTTCGAGGTTGTCGTATGCCAACGTTACATTTTGTGGCAGTAAACGTTGCATATTGTCATGCAATCCGAAATGATGACTCATGTGAACCAAATAGGCGTGCTTCGGTTGTATTCTCTCTATTTTTTTTAGAGATTCGTCCAGTGTTTGATGCGAAAGATGGGGTTTCATTCTCAAAGCATTGATGATTAAGACATCTAAGTTTTTCAGTTTTGCATATTCTTGTTCGGGAATGGACAATACGTCGGTCAAATAAGCCATCTTTCCGATGCGGTAACCGAAAATTGGTAGTTTGCCATGAAACACCCTGATAGGGACAATATCAATTCCTTTAATCATCTTTGATTCAAGGCAGATTTCATTAAGGTTGATATTTGGCACACCGGGGTATTTGTTTTCTCTGAAACAGTAGGGCATGCGCTGTTTTATGGCTTGGCAAACGTTTTGTTCGGCATAAATATCAATATCGCCAAATTGACAAAAAGGACGTAAATCGTCGATGCCGCCTACATGGTCGTAGTGTTCGTGCGACAACAAAACGGCGTCAATTTTTTTGAACGCAATCGGCAGCATTTGTTGGCGGAAGTCGGGACCGCAGTCGAGTAACAATCGTTTGTCGTCTATTTCGACTAAAAGGGATGTCCTTAACCGTTTGTCTTTTTTGTTATCAGATGTACAAACGGCACATTGACAACCGATTTCGGGTACTCCTGTCGAGGTGCCGGTGCCTAAAAAACGTATTTTCATTGTAGGTGTTTGATAATGTCCACAAAAGTGTTTTCAAACTTCTGACTCTCTTTTGTGATAGTAAGTAGCGTAAGATGGTTCTGTTGCGCAAAGTTGAAAAGTTCTGTACGAATATCTTTGTTTGCCGAGATTCGATAAGTATTTTTTTCGATTTCTTGAACATGTACAATGCTGTCAGAAACTTGTTTCCAATCGTAAGCAAATGCTTGGTCGAACTCTACTAAAAACATTTCGCAGGCAACGTTTGCAGTGGTTATTTCATCGAGAGTCCCGTCTGCCACGATCTGTCCCCGATTGATTACGATTGCTCGTTGGCACAGCGATTCCACTTCTTGCAAAATGTGTGTGGAAAACAGAATGGTTTTCTCTTTCCCGATATTCTTTATCAATTCGCGAATTTCAATCAACTGTGTCGGATCGAGCCCTGTTGTAGGTTCATCGAGAATCAATACGCGGGGGTTGTGAATCAGTGCTTGTGCCAATCCGACACGTTGCCGATAGCCTTTTGAGAGTTGGCGGATTCTTTTTTTGTATTCAAGTTCCAATCCCGTTTGCTCAATAACGTCGGCAATGGCACTTTTTTTCGTTTTCCCCAAGTTGAAAAATCCCGCAGCAAACTCAAGATATTCTTTTACATACATATCCAGATAAAGCGGATTGTGTTCGGGCAGATAACCTATTTGTAGTTTTGCTTCGAGCGGATTTTTTTGCATATCAATACCGCAAATCTGTACGGAACCATTGTCGGGCGAAAGAAATCCCGTAATAATTTTCATCGTTGTCGATTTGCCGGCTCCGTTAGGGCCGAGAAACCCTACAATCTCGTTGTCTGCTATATCGAATGAAACATGGTTAAGAACTTTTTGTTGCCCGTAGTTTTTATCAATGTTTCTTATTGTTATTGACATAAAAGGTGTATTTTTAAGATACGAGATCTTCTTCTACAACAAGATTTTCGACAATGAAATTTTGACGTTCGGGTGTATTGTCGCCCATGTAGAACGACAAAAGTTCGGCTACAGCGTCTTCCTTGCGGAGTGTAACTTGGTCGAGTCGAATGTCTTTGCCTATGAAATGTTTGAATTCGTCGGGCGAAACCTCTCCCAATCCTTTAAATCGCGTGATTTCGGGATTCGGTTTCATCTCGTTGATGGCAGCAATTCGCTCATCTTCGCTGTAGCAATAGCGTGTTTCTTTTTGCGTACGAACCCTGAAAAGCGGCGTTTGAAGAATGTAAACGTGTCCTTTTTTTATTAAATCGGGGAAAAACTGTAAAAAGAATGTAAGCAGCAACAATCGAATGTGCATACCATCGACATCGGCATCGGTTGCAATAATTATCTTGTTGTAACGCAAGCCGTCAAGTCCTTCTTCGATGTTGAGTGCAGCTTGTAAGAGGTTGAACTCTTCGTTTTCGTAAACAATTTTTTTCGAGTGTCCGTAACTGTTAAATGGTTTTCCACGCAAGCTGAAGACGGCTTGGGTATTCGCATCGCGAATTTTTGTGATAGAACCCGACGCCGAGTCTCCCTCGGTGATGAAAATGGAGGATTCGGCTTGCAGGTCGCCACGCACGTCGTTGAAATGAATTTTGCAGTCGCGCAACTTTTTGTTATGAAGATTGACTTTTTTCGCACGTTCGCGAGCCAATTTTGTTACTCCTGCAATGGCTTTGCGCTCTTTTTCCGATGCTTGTATTTTTTTTAACAAACAATCAGCCGTTTCCGGATTTCGATGCAAGAAATTGTCAAGCTCCTTTTTTATAAAGTCGTTTACAAATTTATTTACCGTAACGCCTGAAAGCGGATAGGGTTTCCCTTTGCTATCTACTTCGGGAGCCATGTCCTTCGAACCGAGTTTTACTTTTGTTTGCGATTCGAAAACGGGTTCTTGCACCGAGATGGAAATCGCTCCTACAAATCCGCTTCGGATGTCAGCCAAATCCATGTTTTTGGCATAAAATTCCTTAATGGTTTTCCCTATGGCTTCGCGGAATGCCGATTGATGCGTTCCTCCTTGTATGGTATGTTGTCCATTGACAAACGAAAAATATTCTTCGCTGTATTGATCAGTATGCGTAAAGGCTATCTCTATGTCATCGCCCTTGATGTGGACAATAGGGTAGAGTGCCTCGGCCGTATTGTTTTCTGTCAGAAGGTCTAAAAGCCCGTTTTTCGATAAAAACTTTTGTCCGTTGAAATTGATTGTCAGTCCCGGATTCAGATAGGTGTAATTACGGAGCATTTTTTCTACAAACTCCATCTTATAAGAGTAGTTGCCAAATATTTGTGGCGCACGGTCGGGCGAGAATTGAATGTACGTCCCATTTTTTTCGTTGGTGGCTTCAAGCGGATATTCTTTTATGAGTTTTCCTTCCGAAAAATCGACACGTTTGGCCATTCCATCGCGATACGATATGGCTGTAAATGCAGTCGAAAGAGCATTTACGGCTTTTATACCGACACCGTTCAACCCCACCGATTTTACATAGCCTTTGTCTTCAAACTTACCGCTTGTGTTCATTATCGAAACACTATCGACGATTTTCCCTTGCGGAATACCACGCCCAAAGTCGCGCACGGTTACCATATCGTTGTCGATGGTAATGTTTATCGTATTTCCGTACTTCATTCGAAATTCGTCGATGGAGTTATCAATAATTTCTTTAAGTAATACGTAAATGCCATCGTCGGCAGAAGAGCCATCTCCCAATTTTCCGATATACATACCGGGGCGATGACGTACATGGGCTAAACCTTGCAGCGTTACAATGTCGTTTTCTCCGTATCCGTTGGTCAAATTCTTTATTTCGCTCATTTAGTTTTTTTATTTTTTAGAATGGCAAAAATAGTGATTTTTTGCGAGAGTTTGTTCATAAAAAAAACGGCATAAGATTTTTACTTGTGCCGTTTAAATATTTTTTTTTATGAAATGCTTTAAGGACAAACCGCACGGACGGAATTGCCAAGGTATCGTAGGTACCCATAATTAGATTTGAACCCCATCTCTGAAAAATCAATGCAGGGTGAATATTCATAACTATTTGAATTAAGTTCACTTGACCTGTATCTGCCTT
The DNA here is from genome assembly GCA_017456885.1 of Paludibacteraceae bacterium. Lineage (GTDB taxonomy): Bacteria > Bacteroidota > Bacteroidia > Bacteroidales > Paludibacteraceae > RGIG9608. The sequence continues at coordinate 177,142 of JAFTIM010000004.1, read as the reverse complement.
TTTCTCCTAAACTTGATAGACCAAAAGATCCATACATTCCCGCAGCTGGTAAGAAAATACTGTTGTTGTTGGTTTTACTTTTTACTTCGTAACCGTTTACTCCGTTTAAAGTAGTCCATTTCCAAGTACATGAACTTGTCAATTCATCTATCTCGTAAGAAGTTGGCATCCGCCATGTTCCTCCCCAATTTGCAAAAGCGGCATCTCTGATTAAAGGGAGTGCGGAATTCGGGCTTTCTTTATAAGTATAATTGTCTTCGGTATATTCCGATTTTGTCGAGGTTTCTCCCCAAGCATAATAATTACCGTACCCTTCAGGCTTCCAAGCACCGATGTTGCAGGTTGCCCATTTAACACTCAACCCCAAATCTACCCACGAGTGACCGTTTTCTGTACCTGTGGTAGGTTTTGGTTCTTCTGGTGTGTTTGTATTGTCATTCCCAATTCCAGAGTTGCTCGGGTCGTTGGGTTCGTAGGAATTATTGCACGAAAACAATCCCATACACAATGCCACACAAAATGTAGCCATCAAAAAATTTACTTTTTTCATTTTGAAAATAATTTTAAATTAAACAATAATAAGTAATAAATCCTCATTTATACGGACACAAAAAAAGCGTGAAACTCAACTGTTTCCCGCTATTCAAGGTATTTGGCGTAACCCACTCCACGAAATAAGTTAAGCTCACGCCATCACGTGAGCATTCATTACTTATCTCTTCGGAGTTATTCAATAAATCGCCAAATTTTTGAATAGAAGAAATAAAGCAAAAATGCTTTTAATATGTCTTGTACTTTGCCTGCAAAGCACATTGGCAAAGGTAAAAAAATGTTTTGTTTTATGGTAACATTTAGGACATATTTTAGTTGTTTTTCATTATCTTTGCACGAAAATTCAGCAGGTAATTTTTATTAAAATAATAACTACAATGGCAAAAGAAAAAAAGTTTATCACTTGTGATGGAAATCAGGCTGCCGCACATATTTCGTATATGTTTTCGGAAGTTGCAGCTATTTATCCTATCACACCGTCATCGACAATGGCGGAGTATGTTGACGAATGGGCTGCCCAAGGTCGTAAAAACATTTTTGGCGAAACAGTCCTTGTGCAAGAAATGCAATCGGAAGGTGGTGCAGCGGGAGCCGTACACGGTTCGTTGCAGGCAGGTGCTTTGACCACAACCTATACGGCATCGCAAGGTTTGTTGCTGATGATACCGAATATGTACAAAATAGCAGGCGAATTTCTCCCTTGCGTATTCCACGTTTCGGCCCGTACGTTGGCTTCGCATTCTCTTTGCATTTTTGGCGACCATCAGGACGTAATGTCAACTCGTCAAACGGGTTTTGCAATGTTGGCAGAGGGTTCTGTTCAAGAGGTGATGGATTTGGCAGGTGTTGCACATTTGTCAACCATTAAATCGAGAGTGCCGTTTTTGAATTTCTTCGACGGATTCCGTACTTCGCACGAGATTCAAAAAATAGAAATGCTTGAAAACGACGATTTGGCTCCGCTTATCGACCAAGAGGCGTTGGCAGAGTTCCGTCAGCGTGCATTGTCGCCCGAACATCCGGTGGCTCGTGGTATGGCCGAAAACCCCGATACATTCTTCACACATCGCGAGTCTTGCAATTCGTATTACGATGCAGTACCTGCAATCGTGGAAGATTACATGAATAAAATTTCGGAAATCACGGGACGTAAATATGGCTTGTTTGATTACTATGGTGCTGCAGATGCAGAGCGTGTTATCATTGCCATGGGTTCTGTAACCGAAGCCGCTCGTGAGGCTATCGACTACCTCAACGGGAAAGGCGAGAAAGTAGGTTTGGTTTCCGTACACTTGTATCGTCCGTTCTCTGCCAAACATTTCTTGGCAGCAGTTCCTGCAACGGTAAAACGCATTGCTGTACTCGACCGTACGAAAGAGCCCGGTGCAAACGGCGAACCTCTTTATCTTGATGTAAAAGAGTGCTTCTATGGTAAGGAGAATGCTCCCGTTATAGTTGGTGGACGTTATGGATTGGGTTCAAATGATACAACGCCGGCTCAAATACTTTCGGTATTCGAAAATTTGGCATTGCCTCAACCTAAAGACCGCTTTACGATCGGCATCGTAGATGATGTAACGTTCACTTCGTTGCTACAAAAAGAGGAAATTGCTCTTGGCGGTAAGGGTATGTTCGAAGCAAAATTCTATGGTTTGGGTGCTGACGGAACGGTTGGTGCAAACAAAAACTCGGTAAAAATCATTGGCGACAACACCGATAAACATTGCCAAGCATATTTCTCTTACGATTCAAAAAAATCGGGAGGTTTCACTTGCTCGCACCTCCGTTTCGGTGATTCTCCGATTCGTTCTACTTATTTGGTAAACACACCGAACTTTGTGGCATGCCACGTTCAGGCATATTTGCGTATGTACGATGTAACTCGCGGTTTGCAAGAAAACGGTACATTCCTTTTGAATACCATTTGGGATGGCGAAGAATTGGTTAAAAATTTGCCCAACAACGTAAAACGCTATTTTGCACAGAAAAATATAAAAGTTTATTATATCAACGCTACCAAAATAGCTCAAGAAATAGGGCTGGGTAATCGTACAAATACGATTCTTCAAAGTGCATTTTTCCGCATTACAGGTGTTATTCCTGCTGATTTGGCAATAGAGCAGATGAAGAAATTCATCGTGAAATCGTATGGTAAAAAAGGTGAAGATGTTGTAAATAAAAACTATGCTGCCGTTGACCGTGGTGGTGAGTACAAAGAGTTGGTTGTGGATAAGGCATGGGCAAACCTTGTTGACGATGAAGTGGTAGCAAACAATGACCCCGCATTCATCAACGAGGTGGTACGTCCTATCAATGCACAAAACGGCGATTTACTTCCCGTTTCGGCATTCAAGGGTATCGAAGATGGTACTTGGCCGCAAGGTACGGCTGCTTACGAAAAACGTGGTGTAGCTCCTTTTGTTCCGACATGGACACCCGAAAATTGTATTCAATGTAACAAATGCGCATTTGTATGTCCTCATGCTTGTATTCGTCCGTTTGTGCTTGACGACGAAGAAGTTAAGGGATTGAATGCAACTACACTCGAAATGAAAGCGCCTCTTGCAATGAAAGGAATGCATTTCCGTATGCAAGTGGGTGTTATGGATTGTTTGGGTTGTGGCAATTGCGTAGATGTATGTCCGGGCAATCCGAAAGCCGGTGGTCCTGCTTTGAAAATGGTACCTTTGGAAGGTGAATTGAGCGAAGCAGAAAATTGGAACTATTGCGTTAAAAACGTAAAGAGCAAGCAAGATTTGATTGATATTAAATCGAATCCTAAAAATTCTCAGTTTGCAACACCGTTGTTCGAGTTTTCGGGAGCTTGTTCCGGTTGCGGCGAAACTCCGTATGTAAAACTGATTTCGCAATTGTATGGCGATCGTGAAATTGTGGCTAATGCAACAGGTTGTTCGTCAATTTATTCGGGTTCGATACCTTCAACTCCTTACACGGTGAACGAAAAAGGACAAGGACCTGCTTGGGCAAACTCCTTGTTCGAGGACTTCTGCGAGTTTGGTTTGGGTATGACTTTGGCTAACAAGAAGATGAAAGCTCGTTTGACCGAGTTGATGACAAAAGCGCAAACTTGCACATGCTGCTCCGATGCGTTGAAATCGTTGATGAACGAGTGGATAGAAAAACAAAACGATGCTGAGGCTACCAAGGTATTGGCTCCTCAAATAGTAGAGGCATGCGAAGCATGCAAATGCGATACTTGTAAAGCAATTTTGGAATTGAGCCATTTCTTGGTTAAACGTTCTCAATGGATTATTGGTGGCGATGGTGCTTCATACGACATCGGTTACGGAGGTTTGGATCATGTCATTGCATCGGGCGAAGATGTAAATATCCTTGTACTCGATACGGAGGTTTATTCCAATACAGGTGGACAATCGTCGAAAGCGACACCGCTTGGTGCTATTGCTAAATTTGCTGCATCGGGTAAACGTGTGCGTAAAAAAGACCTTGGTATGATAGCTACAACTTATGGCTATGTATATGTGGCTCAAATAGCAATGGGTGCCGATCCTGCACAATGCTTGAAAGCAATTCGTGAGGCAGAAGCATATCCCGGTCCGTCGCTGATTATTGCATACGCTCCGTGTATCAATCATGGTTTGAAAAAAGGCATGGGTAAGGCACAAGCCGAAGAGGCTGCTGCTGTTGCGTGCGGTTATTGGCATTTGTGGCGTTACAATCCGGCTTTGGAAGAAGAGGGCAAGAATCCGTTCTCGCTCGATTCGAAAGAACCGAATTGGGAGGCTTTCCAAGAATTCTTAAAAGGCGAAGTTCGTTTCGCTTCGGTAATGAAACAATATCCTCAAGAGGCAGAAACGTTGTTTAATGCTTGCGAGGATATGGCTAAAAAACGTTATCAAAGCTACATACGTATGAGCAAAATGGAATTCTGATTCTTAATTGAATCCTAAAAATAAAAACGCCGAAAAATTTTTCGGCGTTTTTATTTTTTTTGCAGGTAATGCTTACTCTGTTTTTTCGGCTCTGAAAGTTGAGGCCGGAAATCCTGTGTTGTTTACCAAATTGGCATTTGTATATGGCTGCCAAGCATATCGTATCATTTTCGGGTTCTTCACCTTCTTCGATTTTACTTTCACCTTATTTCGGCTGATTGTGGCTTCGGCCGGATAAAAAATTCCATCTTCGCCAGCCAATTCGAAAGTGCGTAGTGGGGCATTGTCAGAGGTATGCAAGTCTTTGTCATATTCAAAAGAAACTACCACCTCATGTCCGGAAAAAGAGGCATTCTTGAACAAAGGTCCTGATGGCGTTATCTTTTTTAAAGAATAGGTTTTGTTTAAAGCCCACGCAGCCAATCTGTCGCCAACCTCTTTTTTGAGAATCGGGTGTACATCGAGTGAATCACCGCAATCGGTGCTGACAGCCATTCCCGTATAAGGTATTTCGTCCAGCAACAAACGTTGGCTGTTACGAAACCATGTCCACGAGGGACGATTAAGACTTGATAATTGAACATAGTAGAAAGGCATCTCATCGTTCTCCCAACTTTTTCGCCAACTCGCAACAAGCATTTTAAATAAATTTGAATGTGTTTCGTAGTTATGCGCATTTGATTCCACTTGATACCAAATGACGCCTTTGATAGGGAATTGAGCAAGAGGAGCAATTGCCGATTCGTACAAATAACAAGGATGATAAGGGTGGCGTTGTTGCGGGTTGTTCGATTTCTGTATGTTTAAAGCGGCACGTTTTCTCACCCATTCTTGTATAAAATCGTTTTCTTCCCAATTTCTTAACACCGCTGGCAGATGTTCTTCTATGTTTGGTCTGTCTATCCACGATTCAATAGGAGATCCGCCTACTGCATTGCAAATCAGTCCGATAGGAACGTTTAAACTGTCGTGTAACACTTTCCCGAAATAATAGGCTATTGCCGAAAAGTTTTCGACGGTGTTTGGTTGGCATATTTCCCAATGGTTTTTAGAAAAATACTTCAGCATATTGATAGAATCAAGTGCTTCCGTGCTCCATTCGTTATTGTCGGTGCGCCAACGTGGTTTCATGTTGTATAAACGAATGTCGGTGTGCAGGGCATTGCCTATTTCTTTTTCGGCATTAAAACTTCGGCTTAATTGAAATTCCATGTTCGATTGTCCGGAACAAAGCCATACCTCGCCCGCCAAAACATTTTTATAGGTAAGTTTTTGGTGCTTTGTAGCAATACTCAAAGTGTACACTTCCGACGATTTCAGAGGTTTCAGCGTGATTTCCCATTTCCCGTTCGGAGCGGCAACTGTTTTTTGTTTTTGCTTGCCCATTTCACCGGTAACCTGGTCGCCAGCATTGGCAATGCCGCGTATGGTAATTGGCTGATTGTGTTGCAGAATCATATTGTCGGAATAAATATCCGGCATTTGCAGTCCTCCAAAATCACCTGTTATGTGCCGATATACGGTTTCCGCAAGTATTTTGGCTCCTGTTTCATTGGGGTGCAGCGCATCAGGAATAAGATTCGGATAGGGTAGCAGCGGCTCGTAGAAATCAATCAGTTGCACATCTTTGGCTGTATTGGCAATGGTGATGATTGCTTGCTGTATTTCTTCGTGCCAAACTCTTGTCCCTGAATCGAACCGACGATGCTGATGACCAATCGGTGTCATTTTTGCTATAAAAATTCGACATTTTTTGTTTATGGTGCGAAACGTATCAATTAACGCACGATAATCGCCGATAAACTCATCGCGATAATTCGGCCAATCGCGAGGGTCGGTATCGTTAATGCCTAAATGTATCACCACAATATCGGGTTTAAATTCCAACGCCTTTGCAAATTCAATTTGTTGCATGTAGGGCATATGTCCTTTTCGTAAAAGTGTGGCACCCGATTTCCCGAAATTTCCGATTTCGTATTTCTCTCCGAGCATTTGTTGAAGTTGTGCAGGGTAAGAGTCGTGGTTACGATTACTAATGCCCATGCCATAGGTAATGCTGTTTCCGATACAAGCAACTTTTGTTATGCAATTTGCTTGTGAACAGCAAAAGATGGTAAACAGCAGAAAAATGAGTTTTTTCATTCTAAAAATTTTTATTGCATTCAATTTCGATTTCATCATTTATTTCTTTAATTGTATTGACAAATTGTTCGTTAAATTCTATTTTCTTTCTCGATTTTAGAACTACCGATTTATTCAGATTCTTATCGTTTATTTCAAAATATAGCAGTACGTCGCCTTTGTTTTCATTCACCAATGAGGTCAACGAATTGGAAGTAATCGAGTTGATACATTCTGATGGGATTTTTATAACTACACTGGTAATGAGTTGATTATGAACATCGTCGAACAACTGTATGTTTGTAATTTTAACCTCCCATTCGGCAGGTTTGGAGTCATCTTTTTTCGGGTATTTCCAATCGGATCCACGTTTTTGTATTTTCCCTTTTATCAATAAGAAAAAGTCCTTTCTCAAAAATTTGTTGTAGTCCACATAATCATTTCTGAACAACGGAAATTCGAAAGTGCCCGAATAGTCTTCCATGGTCAAAATGCCGAAATTTTGGTCGAGTTTGGTTTTCCCCTCGCGAGTGGCAACAACCATTCCGCCAACCGTAAACTCATAATTTTTCTTTGCATTTTTCAATTCTGTCAATTTTTCGAGCGGAATACAGCCGTAGGTTAGCGGTATTTTGTAACGGTCAAGCGGGTGAGACGACAAAAAGATTCCTATCAATTCTTTCTCTTTGTTCAATTTTTCGAGCAAGGAAATCTCGTTTGCTTTCGGAATTTCGGGTTTTACAATTTCAATTTCTTCAAAACCACCAAAAAGAGAGTGCTGATTCTGTTGTTTATCTTGTTTGTATCGGTTGCCATAGTTGATAATAGAATCAATAAATAGTTCTCCTTTTTTGTTTGTTGCAAAAAACTGTTCGCGCGAAATGCCATTCATTGCATCGAAACAACCGGAATAGGCCATGCTTTCGATGGCTTTTCGGTTGCATGCGGTCAGATTGACACGCTCTGCAAAATTGTAAATACTTGTGTATGCGCCGTTTGTCTTGCGTTCGTTGACAATGGCTTCGACGGCTCCTTCGCCCACGCCTTTGATGCCGCCGAGCCCGAAACGAATTTCGTGCGCTTTGTTGACTATAAAGTTCAATTCGGATTCGTTTACGTCGGGACCTTTTACAGCAAGTCGCATCTGTTTGCATTCGTCCATCAGTTTGGTTACCTCTTTTATGTCGTCTTTGCTTCGGGTGAGGCAGGCAGCCATAAATTCGGCAGGATAGTGCGCTTTTAAGTAAGCCGTTTGATAAGCAACCCAAGCATAACAGGCCGCGTGTGATTTGTTGAAGGCGTATGAAGCGAACTTTTCCCAATCGCCCCAAATTTTTTCGAGAATTTTGGGGTCGTGTCCGTTTTTCTTGCCACCTTCGATGAATTTCGGTTTCAAGTCGTCAAGCATCGCCTTGATTTTTTTACCCATAGCCTTTCGCAACGAGTCGGCTTGACCGCGTGTAAATCCCGCCAACAAACGGCTTAACAGCATTACTTGCTCTTGATAAACCGTAACTCCGTAGGTGTCTTTTAGGTATTTTTCCATGACGGGAATATCGTATTCTATCGGTTCCAATCCTTGTTTACGACGAATAAATTGAGGAATATAGTCCATCGGTCCCGGACGATAAAGGGCATTCATAGCTATCAGGTCTTCAATTTTACCGGGTTGTAGTTCGCGCATGTATTTTTTCATTCCTGCCGATTCAAATTGGAAAATACCCGTAGTTTGTCCTTCGCAAAAGAGTTTATAGGTCTTTTCGTCGTCAATGGGTATGGCGTCAATATCAATCTCGATGCCATGCGATTTCTTTATATTTGAAAGCGTTTCTTTTATAATCGATAAGGTTTTAAGGCCGAGAAAGTCCATTTTTATCAATCCGACCGATTCTACCACATGACCGTCGTATTGGGTAACGACAACGCGTTTTTTGCTTTCGCGGTCCTCGACGGTACATATCGGCGCATAGTTCGTCAAATCGTCGGCACCGATAATGACACCGCAAGCGTGTATGCCGACTTGCCGATTGGTGTCTTCCAACTCCTCGGCGTATGTCAGCATGGTTGATATGTTTTTGTCCTCATTGTAGAGGTATTCCTTAAATTCCGGCAGATATTTGTAGCAGTTTTTGAGGTTGACCTTTGGCGATTTTCCTTTTTCGTCTTTGATGTTGTCGGGGAAACGGTCGGGTATCAATCCCTTGATGGTGTTGACCGTTGCCAATGGCACTTTTTGTACGCGTCCCACGTCGGCAATAGACGACTTTGAAGCCATGGTACCATAGGTGATGATGTGTGCAACGCGTTCGTATCCGTATTTTTGTGTAACCCAATCAAGCACTTTTCCGCGTCCGTCGTCGTCGAAATCGACGTCAATATCGGGTAGTGAGATACGGTCGGGATTGAGAAACCGTTCGAAAAGCAAATCGTATTTCAATGGGTCTAAATCGGTAATTTTTAGACAGTAAGCAACTACGGAGCCTGCCGCAGAACCACGTCCGGGACCTACCGAAACGCCCAATTCTTCGCGAGCGGCTCGTATGTAGTCCTGCACGATGAGAAAGTAGCCGGGGAAACCCATCGTTTTCATAATGTGCAGCTCGAAAATGATGCGTTCGCGCTGTTCGTCGGTCAGGGTGTCGCCATAGCGTTTTTGAGCACCATCCCAAGCGAGTTTTGCCAAATAGTCGGCTTCGAGTTTGATACGGTAGAGTTTGTCGTAGCCGCCAAGTTTTTTGATTTTTTTTTCGGCCTCTTCTTGGCTGAGTACGACTTCGCCTTTTTCGTTGCGTGTAAATTCGTCGAATAGGTCTTGTTCGGTAAATTTCCGGCGATATTCTTCTTCGGTGCCGAATGTTTCGGGTATCGGAAATTTTGGCATAATCGGTGCGCTGTTGATGCTGTACACTTCTACCTTGTCGGCTATCTCTTGCGTGTTGGTCAATGTTTCGGGCAAGTCACTGAAGATTTCTGCCATCTCTTCGGGCGATTTCAACCATTCTTGTTTGGTGTAGTGCATACGGTTCGGGTCGTCGAAGTCCTTTTGGGTGCTGAGGCATATCAAACGGTCGTGTGCCTCGCCGTGTTCTTCCTCAACAAAGTGTACGTCGTTGGTGGCGATGAGTTTGATGCCGTGTTTGCGTGCAAAATTTATGAGTATCGCATTTACTTCCTGCTGTTTCTCGTAGGTGTCGGTGGCAGCGTTTGGCTTGTCGGTTTTGTGGCGTTGCAGTTCGAGGTAGTAGTCGTCGCCAAACAAATTTTTGAACCACAAGACGGACTCTTCGGCACCTGTAAGGTCGTTTTTCATTATTTTTTGCGGAATTTCACCACCCAAGCATGCCGAACAGCAAATAAGTCCTTCGTGATATTGCTCCAACATTTTGTGGTCGATACGCGCATTGAAATAATAGCCATCGGTGAATGCCAACGAGCTGAGTTTGCACAAATTGTGATATCCTTGTTGGTTTTTGGCCAACAAAATGAGGTGCCACCCGCGATGGCGTTTGTGTCCGGGCAATATCTCTTCGTCTAAATTTTCGTGGGCACAGTAGGCTTCGATGCCGACAATCGGTTTGAATGGCACAAAGTCGGCGGCTTTTTGTTTGAGTTGTGCTAATTGCTCGTTCAATTCCGCCAATTTGGTTTTGTCGGTGGTTTTGGCTATTTCTTCTTCGCACTCCTTGATGCATTTTTTCGGTGCACCGTTCACTTTCTCGCTATAGTCAAGAAAGTCTTTTATGCCGAACATGTTGCCGTGGTCGGTCAGCGCCATGGCGTGCATGCCGGTACGCATACATTTGTCTATCAGGTCGGAAATTTTCGACATGCCGTCGAGAATGGAGTAGTGCGAGTGAACGTGTAAATGGGTAAAATTCATATTTTTTGTATTCTATTGAAAATAAAACATTTGTATCTGTCGGTGAAACCTCTCAAAGTATTGACGAAGTTACTATTTTTATCCTCTTGCAGGAAACTATCTTTTATAAAGTTATTAACAATATGGCAATTTTAGACTAAAAAGGATTTCGTAAAAAATTGTTACTTTTGCGAATGGCGAAACAACGCCTATCGGTTAATTTTTAAACATTTTTTTTGCCTATGGAAAAATAACACTTGTAAAAAGTGTGTACATCTTGAAATATTGAAAATAGCGTTATAAGCAGAACTTGATTCGTTGAAAACTGGACACTTTCAATCATCATTACATTTTCAAGCAGATGCCTACGGCGCTCACGTTTACAGCGTGGGCTTTTGCGTAGATTTTGAAAATGTAAGGTAAGTCCAGAAAATCCTCAACGAATCAAATGAAGCGATAAGAACAAAGCACCACGCTCTTTTTATGTACACACGTGAACCAATTTTTCTTTTTGGTGCTGCGGAGAATGCCGATAGCCGAAAGAAGTGGAGGCAATTGAAAATAAATTAAACTAATGAAAAATTTTAAATTTTTAGCAGCCGTGTGCTGCATGGCAGCAGTATTTGCTGCGTGTGAGAAAAACGAACCAAGTGACAACACCAACGGTAATGGCGTTAATACCGAACAGAATGATGGTACCAATACCGACCAGAATGATGGTAACTCTAATTCGGGGAATAATAACGCTACGGATACTAACGGCCACGACTACGTTGACCTTGGGTTGAGTGTGAAATGGGCAACCTGCAACGTTGGTGCCACCAAACCCGAGGAGTACGGTAACTACTACGCTTGGGGCGAAACCGAACCAAAGACGACTTACTATTGGAATACCTATAAGTGGTGCAATGGAAGCAGTTCAACTTTTACCAAATACAACACAAAGAGCAGTTATGGCACCGTGGATAACAAAACCGTGCTTGACCCCGAGGACGATGCTGCCGCTGTAAACTGGGGCGGTGCTTGGCGTATGCCTACCGATGCCGAATGGACGGAATTGCGCGAAAACTGCACTTGGACGTGGACTACCAAGAACGGTGTAAACGGCTACGAAGTAAAAGGCACCAACGACAACTCCATTTTTCTCCCTGCGGCGGGCTATCGCAGCTACGATGACTTGCTCAACGCGGGCGACGTCGGCGACTATTGGTCGAGTTCGCTCGGAACGGGCGACCCGAGCGGCGCGTGGAACGTGGGCTTCTACTCGGAATACGTGGGCAGGAACTACGACGACCGCTACTTCGGTCAATCCGTCCGCCCTGTTCTTGAATAAGATAGGGACGCACTGCGTTTGTCTGCAAGAAAATATCTAAAAAAAGAAAGACGCACGAATGTGCGTCTTTCTTTTTTCATTTCTGTCGTAGCAAACTATCAATTCGGGCTGAAAACAGATACTTTAAATTGTATGGTATCTTGAGGAAGATAGATGTCCATATCCGACGATTCAAGAATGAACGTAATGGCTTTTTCTTCCAAATCGAAACGATAGTTGTGCATAATGGTGTCGCCAGCCTCTGTCTCTAAGGGGAAAATGTAGGGTAGCGGATTGTCGGTAGAGCCAATAAGGTAAGCCATCACGGCTCCGTAGTCGAGTACGGTTTTTGTGATATCCTCCAATTCGAAAGTGGCGTAAGAGTATCGTTCGAGCGGTTGGTCGAACTCTTTCCAATCCGAGGGATACACACTGATGTATTTTGTGGTGAGAGCCACCGTGTTTTCAGGTACATATACAGGACAATTGTGCTGTTGTTCGTTGTTTTGAATGCAACTGCAGAACAACAACAATATGCCCGAAACGGTAAAAAACAGTTTTTTCATAATTACAATTATTTAGTAATAGTTTCAACGATGTTATTGATTGCAAATTGTATGCCATCGGCCTTTTTGCCTCCTGCGGTAGCCATAAACGCTTGTCCGCCTCCACCGCCATCTATCTCTTTGGCTGCTTCACGAATGATGTTCCCGGCATTGAATCCCGCTTCGACCATCGGTTGGCTTAAAAAGAGTATGAGCGAGGGTCTCCCCTCGTAAATGGTGCCGACAATGAATGCAAAATTGGTGTTGGCAAATTTCCCTTTGAGCAGGGGAACAATGTTTTTGTAAAGTTCAGGCGACTCGTTTCCGATGTGTTTTATTACTTTGACGTTGTTGATGTCGGTGGCGCGTTCGAGCAACAGATTGCGCATACTTTGTATCTCTTTCTGCATAAAATCGTCCATCTTTTTCTTCAAAGAGGCGTTGTCTTCTATGGTTTTCTTGATGGCTTGCAAAAAGTTCGGAACATTGTTAAACAGTTCGCGAATGCTGTTTTGAGTGTCTTGAACGGAGTCGAGTAATTTCTCTGCATTTTCTGCCGTAACGGCTTCGATGCGTCGAATGCCTGCAGCTACCGAACTCTCCGAAATAATGCGTAACATACCGATACAGCCGGTGGCTTTTACGTGTGTTCCTCCGCACAACTCGATAGATGAGCCGTATTGAATGACACGCACTTGCTCGCCGTATTTTTCGCCGAACAGCGCCATGGCACCCAAGTTTCGAGCTTCGGCTATCGGCATGTTTCGATGCTCTTGCAAAGGTACGTTTTGACGTATTTTTTTGTTTACCAAATGTTCGATCTTGCGAATTTCCTCGGCAGAAACTTTTTGGAAATGCGAAAAGTCGAATCGCAAAGAGTTTGCTGACACATACGAGCCTTTTTGTTCCACATGGTTGCCCAGCACCTGACGCAATGCTTCGTGCAAAAGGTGTGTGGCAGAGTGGTTGGCTTCGATGGCCGTACGCTTTTCGGTATCAATTTCAGCCGTAAATGTAGCCGTAACATCTTTCGGCAAATGTTCCACGATGTGAATAGGTAGGTTGTTCTCTTTTTTGGTGTCAATCACCGAAATCTTTTCATTATTGGCACTCAAAAAACCCGTATCGCCAACTTGTCCACCCATTTCGGCGTAAAAAGGCGTTTGACTTAATACAATTTGGAAATACTCTTTGCCTTTCGATGCCATTTTCCGATAGCGAAGTATTTGTGTTTCGCACGTTGTTTTGTCGTAACCGACAAAGGTGGTTTCTCCCTCACGCAATGAAATCCAATCGCCTGTTTCGACCGAAGCGGCATTGCGTGCGCGTTCTTTTTGCTTTTGCATTTCGGCGTTGAACTTGTTTTCGTTAAGCGTCAGGTCGTTTTCTTTCAAAATGAGTTCGGTCAAATCGAGCGGAAAACCGTATGTATCGTATAGCGTGAATGCCTCGACACCGGTTATCTCGTTCTTGCCGGCTTTTTTCGTGTCGCTCATTATTTTTTCCAAAAGCCTGATGCCGGTTTCGAGTGTACGCAGAAAAGCTTCCTCTTCCTCTTTTATAACCTTTTCGATGAGCGTTTTTTGCTGTTTTAATTCAGGATAAGCATCTCCCATCGACTCTATCAAATCGGGAATGAGCTTGTAGAGAAATGCCGAGTGCTGATTCAAAAATGTGTATCCGTAACGAACAGCACGCCGCAAAATACGGCGAATGACATAGCCTGCCTTTGCATTACTTGGCAGTTGTCCGTCGGTAATGGCAAAAGCAATCGTACGAATATGGTCGGCCACAACACGCATGGCAATGTCCGTTTTTTCGGTTTCGCCGTAGGTGCAATCGCATTTCTTGCCGATAGCTTTTAACATGGGTTGAAAAACGTCGGTGTCGTAGTTCGATGTTTTGCCTTGAACGGCAACACAAAGTCGCTCGAAGCCCATACCCGTGTCGATGACCTTATTGGGCAGTGGTTCCAACGAACCGTCGGCTTTGCGGTTATATTGCATAAAGACGTTGTTCCAAATCTCGATTACTTGCGGGTGATCGCCGTTGACAAGCGATTTCCCGCTTATTTTTTGTCGTTCGCTGTCGGGACGCAAATCAATGTGGATTTCGGAGCAGGGACCGCATGGTCCTGTGTCGCCCATTTCCCAGAAGTTGTCGTGCTTGTTGCCATCGATAATTCTGTCTTTGTCAATAAATTTCGCCCATATTTCGGCAGCCTCGTTATCGCGTTCCAAACCTTCGTCTTTCGCACCTTCGAAAATGGTAACGTATAAACGATCCTTGTCCAGTTTTAACACTTCGGTTAAATACTCCCAAGCCCATTCAATCGCCTCTTTTTTGAAATAATCGCCAAACGACCAATTGCCTAACATTTCGAACATGGTGTGGTGATAGGTGTCGTGTCCGACCTCTTCCAAATCGTTGTGTTTACCGCTCACGCGTAAGCATTTTTGCGAATCAGCAATACGAGGATATTTAATCGGGTCATTACCCAAAATAATGTTTTTCCACTGATTCATACCAGCATTTGTAAACATCAGCGTGGGGTCGTCTTTTACGACCATCGGAGCCGATGGAACGATTTTGTGGTTTTTTGATGCAAAAAAATCGAGAAACGATTGTCTTATTTCGTTTGAAGTCATTTTATTTAGAAATTTATTAGGTTCAAAAAAGCGTTAAAAAGAAATGTTTTGTTTTTAACGAGGACAAAATTAGTGAAAAAAATATTTAATTTTGCCGAAACAAGAGTAAATAAGCAGGTATTAATGAAAAAAAATATAAAATTCCGATTTAATCCTGAAAAGTTGATTTATGAGCGAATTGAGCATTCGTTTGGGCATCGGTTTAAGAGTTTTTTTAATACCTTGTTGTTGGCACTTTTTTTAAGCATCGTATTGTTTTTCTGTTACTATTATTTCTTTGATTCGCCCAAAGAAGAACGTTTGCGCCAAGAGAATGCAACTATGGCGCTTCAGTACGAGCTGCTGAACGAACAAGTGAAAGACATTCAAGCTGTAATGAATGATTTACAGGATAGAGATGATAACTTGTATAGGGTTGTTTTTCAGGCAGATCCGATACCTTATGCTGTGAGAAAAGGTGAAATAGGAGGCGTGAATAGATATGAACGCTTGCAGGGTATGTCGAATGCGGACATTATGATAGAGACCTCCAAAAATATCGATCATCTTGCCCGAGAAGTTTATTTGCAATCGAAATCGTATGATAAAATTGTCGATTTGGCTATCAATCATGAAACAAAATTAAAGCACATTCCTGCCATTCAACCTGTTCTGAACAAAGATTTGACGCGTGTGGCATCGGGTTACGGCAGGCGAATAGATCCAATTTATCATCGTTTGAAAATGCACGAAGGCATGGATTTTACGGCTCCGATAGGAACGGAAGTTTTTGTTACGGGAAATGGTGTCGTTACTTTTGCCGGTTGGCAGCAAGGGTATGGCAACATCGTGAAGGTGGATCATGGGTTTGGCTACGAAACGCGTTATGCGCATTTGAGCCGTTATAAAGTGAAAGTCGGACAAAAGGTATCACGAGGCGATGTGATTGCTTTCGTTGGAAATACAGGAAAATCGACAGGTCCGCATTTACATTACGAGGTACGATACAAAGGTGAGGCTCAAAATCCTCATAACTACTATTTTTTGGATTTGTCGCCCGAAGAATACGATTTAATGGTACAATTGTCCAACAATGCAGGGCAAGTGCTTGATTGATAGATTGTAATATGGAATATCATTCGCAAATGACACAAGAAGAAGAGGCTCTTCTAATCGAAGAAAAGTTTCAGGAGATGCTCTCTGCATATAAAAATTCTCCTCACCGTCAGAAGATAGAAATCATAACCAAAGCGTTTAATTTTGCAAAAAAAGCACATCAAGGTGTGCGTCGCCGTTCGGGAGAGCCTTATATTTTGCATCCGATAGCAGTAGCCAATATCGTAATTTCGGAGATGGGTTTGGGCTCCACTTCGATATGTTCGGCATTGTTGCACGATGTGGTGGAGGATACGGATTATACCGTTGAGGACATCGAAAATATGTTTGGGCACAAAATTGCTTCCATTGTCGATGGTTTGACAAAAATATCGGGAGGCGTATTTGGGGCACAGGCATCGTTGCAGGCCGAAAATTTCAGGAAACTGCTGCTGACAATGTCGGAAGACATTCGGGTGATACTTATCAAAATAGCCGATAGGTTGCATAATATGCGCACATTGAGTTCAATGCTTCCTGCCAAACAACTGAAAATAACGGGCGAAACGCAATATCTTTATGCACCGTTGGCACAGCGATTGGGCTTGTTTGCCATCAAAACGGAGTTGGAGGATTTGTGTTTTAAATATGAACAACCGGAAGCTTTTGCTCAAATAGAGAAAAAAATAGAGGAAATAAAACCGCATCTGAAAACGATATTTGATGAATTTTCGCAACCGATAGCGCTGAAACTTAAAGAGATGGAATACGATTTCGATTTGCAAATGCGTATAAAATCTCCTTCGTCTATTTGGCAAAAAATGCAGCGTAAACATATTCCTTTCGAGGAGGTTTTCGATTTGTTGGCAGTTCGTATCGTATTTACTCCCAAGGAGGGACTTAGCGAAAAAGAGCAGTGTTGGATTATTTATTCGGTTATAACCAATCTGTATAAGCCGCACCCCGAACGTTTGCGCGATTGGGTAACTACTCCGAAAGCAAACGGATATGAAGCCTTGCATGTTACGGTAATGGGTAATTCGGGGAATTGGGAAGAGGTTCAGATTCGTTCGCGTCGGATGAATGAGATTGCCGAAAAAGGCTTGGCGGCTCATTGGAAATACAAAACAGGCGAAAGCGAAGATTCGGAATTGGACAAATGGCTAAAGACGATTAAAGAATTGCTTGAGCATCCGGAACCCAATGCCATTGATTTTATGGATACGTTTAAGCTCAACTTGTTTGCTTCCGAAATATTTGTTTTTACTCCAAAGGGCGATATACGCACCATACCGCAAGGTGCAACTGCGTTGGATTTCGCGTTTTATTTGCATTCCGACATTGCTTTGCAGTGCATTGGCGCAAAGGTAAATCATAAATTGGTGCCGTTGAGTTATGTGCTTAATAGTGGCGATCAGGTGGAATTGCTGACTTCAAAAAAACAGCAACCTCAAAAAGAATGGATTGATATTGTTACAACGGCAAAGGCAAAATCGAAATTACGCTTGATTTTCAAGAAAGAGATCAAAGGAATTACCAAACACGGAGAAAGTCTGGTTGAAGAGGAGTTGAAGAAAATAAATCTGACCGTCAACTCGCAAACAATGCCCGAACTGCTGAGCTACTACAAATTTGCTCATGCCGACCATTTGTTTTATGCAGCAGGGCGCGGAATACTTAATTTGAACGACATCCAAAACGTAATTTTTAAGAAAAAAAGCCAAAGTCGCTGGATGAAAATCTGGAAGTTGCAATTTGGGTCATCTTCTAAAAAAGACAAACGTACTTCTGTCGATTTGGATAAAAGTAAAACCATACAACTTTCTGATAATTCCAATAATATTTCGTATCGGATAGCCGATTGTTGTCGACCGATTCCGGGCGATGAAGTGTTGGGCATTATGGAAGACGACAATTCCATTACGATACATAAAAGCAATTGTCCTGTGGCATTGAAGTTGAAAAGCAGTTCGGGCAATCGCTTGCGTTCGGTGGAGTGGATTACGCATAAGGTGCTTTCTTTCCCTGCTATTTTAGAAATAAAGGGAATTGACGAAGTGGGAGTGTTAAAAGAGATTGCACGAATCATTTCCGAGGATTATTCCATCAATATCAGCAAAATAAACATTGAAACCAAAGATGGCATTTTCGATGGTATCTTGCACATTTATGTTTATAGCGTTGAAGATATAAACAACCTGTGTATGAATTTGTTAAAGATTGCGGCTGTAAAATCGGTCAATCGAATTGATGCGGTCGATTAACCTTTTGTGGTAAATACTCGTTTTGGATTTTTTGCATCGCACCCCAAACCGATTGTCGGACGTTAGGATTGAGTGTTCCCATTTGTTTCAAAAGTTCTTTAATGTCGTTTCTTTTCGAGTTTTTTTCAAAGGGACATGTTTTTATCTGTTTCGGATAATTGCAGATCGTCTGCATAGTAATCAATTCCTGTTCCGAAATAAGACATAGAGGTCGAATGATTGTCATATCGAATTTGCTCATTTTTAATTTTGGCGGCATCGTGCTGATGCTGCTTTGAAAAATCAGATTGAGCAACATGGTTTCTACAATATCGTCTTGATGATGACCAAGAGCTATTTTGTTGCATCCAAGTTGTTTTGCCGTGTCGAACAGAGCTTTTCTGCGACTCCAAGAGCAAAAGAAACAGGGTGTTTTTTCGTCTTTTTTCTTGTCGTTGGCAGGAGCAAATTTGGTCGAAATATGATGAAATTCAACGTCGTTTTTGTGGCAAAAATCAGATAAATATTCAATGTCGGATTTGTAAGGAACGTTTTCCAACTCGATGTGTGCTGCTACAATAGAGAATTTTGGTACGGTAATATTTCTTTGATGTGCCAGCATCTCTGTCAAAGCCAAAGAGTCTTTTCCTCCCGAAAGTCCGATAAGTATTTTGTCGCCGTCCTCGATAAGTCCGTATTCGTAAATGGCCTTTTTTACTTTCTGTTCGATTTTCAGCAGTGTGTGTGGAGCTTTATTTTTTTGCATTTTCTCTGTTTTTAATCCAACTGTATGCAGCTATCGAATTGATGAATAAGAAAAATACAAAAAGGATTGTGTTAAACGGATTGTGCAAAACAACAATACCTTGTATGATGCCGGCTACGCTGTAAATAATCCAATAAATCCAAGCGTCTATTTTCTTGTATATCAACCAAAAATTGGCTAAAATGGAAGCCGATATGACAATTCCGTTGATACATTTATTTGATATGCCTTGCCACAAAGCATCGTGATTGACAAAATAACTCGCAAACAGATAATCGCCTATGATGAGCAGTATAAAAACAATGATACTAACAACACCTTTCTTTGCAGATAAAAATTCCGGTTTTGCGATTTGTGTGTTTGTTGTTGTTCGCCAAGAATAAATGGAAAATATTTGAAAAGGTATAAAAACGAAAAGGTATAAGATTGTTAAATCGAATAAGCCTTTCATATAAAATTGCAGACTTAAAAGCAACGACATTAAAATGCCCATATAGAATCCAAGGTAATTTTGAGGATTCCTGATTGTTAGCACATAACCGACGCCTATGATACTTGCAATAATACCTACGACAAATTCGTAACTCGAAAAATTTAGTAATGAAATTGAAGGCCATAGGTTTTCTATAATGAATAAAATAGCAATCAATCCATTGAACAATATTAACGAAAGCAGAAGATTGAAAAAAAGTTCTTTGAAAAGCAATTTGTTCATTTTCGTAATAATTTTTCTATTAAATCGGTCCTTCCGATTTTTTTTAATGTGTTTCTGATTTGTGAATGATATTCGGGCTTGTACCAAAAGAAGAAATCACGTTGTTGCAATTTCTCTGTTTTACTTTTGGCCGTGTATGTTGGTTTTAAAGTGTAAGGATGCAATCCTGTATAGTATATTTCGGTTGACAATGTCATAGGAGTCGGGGTAAAATCTTGTATCTGCTCCAATTGGAAGTTCAATTTTTTTGTTTCAATGGCAAGTTCGGCCATATCGTTCGGTGTGCAGCCCGGGTGACTTGATATGAAATAGGGAACAATTTGCTGTTTCAGATGCTCTCGGTTGTTTATAACCTCAAAAATTTGTTTGAATTTTTTAAACAACTCGAAACTCGGTTTCCGCATGATGCTCAAAACCGCACCGGAGGTGTGTTCGGGTGCTACTTTCAGCCTCCCAGAAACGTGATTCCGTATCAACTCTTCGGTGTAGATGCTGTTGTTGCGGTCTATTTCGGTATTGCCAGTTTTGTGAAGTAACAAATCGTAACGAACTCCGCTTCCGATAAAACTCTTTTTGATGTAGGGTAGAGCATCTGTTTTTTTGTAAAGTTCGAGCAATGCCGTATGGTCGGTATTCATGTTTTTACATACAGTAGGAAAAATGCAAGATGCTTTTTTGCATTTGCTGCAAATGTTTTTGTCTTGTCCTTGCATTTTATACATATTGGCCGAAGGTCCGCCAAGGTCGCTCAGATAACCTTTGAAATCGGGTAAGTCTTTGATTTTTGCTATCTCTTTCAAAATGGATTTTTCGGAGCGCGAAACAATAAATTTGCCTTGGTGCATCGAAATCGTGCAAAATGCACAACCGCCAAAGCAACCTCTGTGTGTATTCACTGAAAAACGTATCATTTCGTATGCAGGAATACTTTTACCTTTGTATTTCGGGTGAGGAAGATAGGTGAATGGTAGTTCGTAAACGGCATCTATCTCTTGGGTTGTCATCGGTTCAAAAGTCGGATTTACCACTACGAAATGCTGTCCAACGGGTTGTACGAGTCGTGTAGATTGCATTTTGTTCGATTCCTCCTCGATAATACGAAAATTTTTGGCCGATTTCCGCTTGTCGGAAATGCACGCCTCATGCGAGTACAACATGATTTGATTGTCGTTTGTCGGAGCCGTTTTGCTCAAATAGGCTGTTTGAGGAATTTGTCGGCAATCCTTTATATTACCACCTTGCTTAAATGTATGGGCTATGGCTCGAATGGGTTGTTCGCCCATGCCGTATATCAACAAATCGGCTTTTGAATCGACCAAAATGCTTCGATGATAACTATCACTCCAATAGTCGTAGTGCGAAAATCGGCGAAGACTGGCCTCTATGCCGCCAATAACAATAGGCGTTTCGGGGAACAACTTTTTTAAAATATCACAATAAACAATGGTCGCTCTGTCGGGGCGTAATCCCGCTTGCCCATTTGGCGAGTAAGCATCGTTGGAGCGTAAGCGTTTGTTGGCGGTATAGTGGTTTACCATCGAATCCATCACCCCTGCCGTTACGGCAAAAAACATGCGCGGTTGCTCAAATTTTTTAAAATCGCGAAAGTCGCCTCGCCAATCGGGTTGCGGTACAATGGCCACTTTAAGCCCTTCACTTTCGAGTACACGCCCGATGACGGCAGTTCCAAACGAAGGGTGATCAATGTAGGCATCGCCCGAAAACAAAACCACATCTACCGTGTTCCATTTTCGTAGTTCGGCTTCTTTTTTTGTTGTCGGTAAAAAATCCGTTAATTGATATTTTGTCATGTTATCAATTAGTAACAGCTTTAGGGTAGATGGTTTGTGTCGGGAATGCAAATTCGAGACCATTTGCATTGAATTGTCGCAAAATCTCTAAATTGACAATTGATTGCGTTTTGAAAATATCTCTGTCTTTTCGTATTTTGTAAATGAATAGAATTTGGAGAGCAAAATCGCCATATTCGATAAAACTGACATCTACATCTTTGGTTATGTCTTTTATCTGTTGGGGCAAATTTTGTAAAATACTCATTGCCAATTCCATTTTTTCGGGAGTAGTATCGTAGGTCAAACCTAAACGAATTTGTATGCGACGACTTGGCTCTGAACTAACATTTTCCAACGTGCTATCTACTACCTGATAATTTGGAATTGTGATGGCTCGACCATCAAGTGTACGAATGCGTAAACTTCGTAATCCGATATCTTTTACATAGCCGTCAATTTCACCTATTTTTATTCGGTCGCCTATTTTGAACGGTCGGTCGATGTAAAGTGTTATCCCGCCAAACAGATTTTTTAAGGAATCTTGAGCCGCTAAAGCGATGGCGGCACCTCCGATACCAAGACCGGCAATCAATGTCCCGATTTCAACGCCGATATTGTGCAGAGTGATAACAATGCCGATGAACCAAATGCTATACGTTAGCACTCGGTTTAATATAAGCAACATATTGCTGTCCAATTTCGTATCCTCGCGTTGCGAATAGGGGAGCAGATATTCTTGTAACAGAGTTTTTACAAACTTGGCAACTGCCCAAGTAACGTTCAAAATAATCAGTATCGTGTATATTTTGCCAAGAGCAGTGTCGATGCTGTCAGAAAAATGTAAGCGTCTTAAAGCAACCCATACGGAGATGGTTATAATGGCGAGAATAAAAGGCGATTTAAAATTCTCAACAATAATATCATCTAAACGTGATGGTGTTTTTGCTGTTATTTTGGATAGAATTTTCGACGAAATAAAGAATATAAATCGCCCTAATAAAAAACCTCCGATAATAATAAGTAGGGATATGAGCCAATCGGCCAATGAGTTGTTCCAGAATATTGTTTCTTTTAGCATAATACGAAAGATTTCAAATCTTCGCAAAATTAACTATTTTTTGAAAGAAGATTCTTTGTTTGCTACAAACTATTTCTGTTGCGGTGAAAATCAGATTATCTTTGCAGAAAATTAAATAGAATGATGATGGTAGAAGCTATTTTTTATGCAATAATCTTGATACTTGTTCTTGAATTTGTTTTGAACAGAACACTTGCTTTTTTAAATGTGAAAAGTTCGAAAATGCCGTTACCTGATTTGTTATCAGGTATTTACGATGAGCATAAATACAAAAAACAACAAGATTATTTTCGTGTAAATCAACGTTTTAGTGGGTTGGTAAATACCTTTAGTTTTCTTTTCTTGTTATGTATGTTTGTTTTTGGCGGCTATGCTTGGATTGATAATTTTGTGCGTTTGTTTGCTGAAAACGAGATACTTGTAACGCTTTTGTTTTTCGGATTTTTAATGATTGTCAATTTGCTGATTGATTTGCCGTTCGATTTGTATGCCACATTTGTTATTGAAGAAAGATTCGGCTTCAATCGTTCCACGCCCAAATTGTTTTTTGTCGATTTGTTGAAAAGTCTGTTGCTAAATGTATTGATAGGAGGTGGTTTGCTTGCTTTGATAGCGTGGATATACCAACAAATGCCCGATTGGTTTTGGCTTTTGGCTTGGGGTGTATTAACGGCGTTTATGTTGTTTATGAATTTCTTTTATTCGGATTTGATAGTGCCGCTCTTTAACAAACAAACACCATTGGAAGAAGGAGAGTTAAGAACTGCAATACAAAACTTTGCAGAGAAAACCGATTTCCAACTGACCGATATTTATGTGTTGGACAATTCCAAACGCAGTACGAAGGCGAATGCCTACTTTACAGGTTTTGGCAAGAAAAAACGCATTGTGCTTTACGATACGCTGATACAGCAACTTACGACCGATGAAATTGTTGCCGTGCTGGCTCACGAGATAGGGCACTGCAAACATCATCATACATTGAGGAATGTAATAGTGTCTTTATGCTCAAATTTACTTCTATTCTTTTTATTGGGAATAGTATTGAAATACGATGTGGTTGCACAAGCGGCAGGTTGCGCTTCGGCTTCATTTCATGTTAATATGCTGATATTCGGTATGCTTTACACTCCTATAAGTATGCTTTTGGGCATTCTGTCGAACATTTTTTCACGCCGTTTTGAATACCAAGCCGATGCTTTTGTCAAGACGAACGGATATAGTACTCATTTGATAAGTGCATTGAAGAAAATATCTTCACAAGCACTCAGCAACTTACAACCTCATCCTTTGTATGTCTTTTTACGTTATTCGCATCCTACTCTGTATCAACGAATAGTTGCTTTACAATGACGATTTATTGCAATTTTGACAACTCGTTGTTGGCTTTTTCGACAATATCGGTTATCTGTTTCTCGTTTAAGTTTTCTCGCGAAAAAGAGTCTAAAATGGTTTGAAGTTTCGCCATCTTTTTTGCTTGATTCTTGCTTTTAAATTCGTTGCGAAGGATTCTTATTTTCTCGAAATTCTGAATTCCCTCTGTCAACTTTTCAAAGCGGATTGAACTGCGTCCTTCAGGGTAAACCATATAACAGTCGCCGGCAGCAAAAGAACGAAAACGCGAATCAAGTAACGGCTCCAATGTATAGCTGTTGTAAGCCCAACGTAAATATCCGTCAAGTCCAGTAAGGGCAGTGTACCAACCTAAAAATTCGGCTTCTGCAGGTTGCGAAAATGTGAATGTGTTAGGATAAGGCTCGGTGCAACAAGTATAGAACGTCGATATTTGATGTCTCTCTTTCCGTCGTTGTAATATGCTGTCGGGGAAATCCTGCTTGTAGGCAATACAGTAATCGTGTAACTCTGCCTCCAACTCCTCGTGCCACTCTCCAGCCAATGATATTTTGAAGTCCTTGTCGGCATTTCTGATGATGTTAAACACCGAAAGCATTTGCTCTTTCGGACGTTCGTCCATGGCTATTGTTGTAATATCAAACCAACCTTTCTCTTTCAGATGGCTGGCAAATTGTTTTAGCATTTCGGTCCATACATCAACATAAACACTGTCAGATGGAGTCGCTTCTATGGTTTTCAGTTTGTTGCTTGCTTGGTCGAAATATTGAAACGAGAGGCTCCACGGAATCATCGAGTAGCAATTGATTTGCCGATTGATGCCGCAACTCATCATAAATTCAACCCAGCAATCGAATACATCGAAATCGAAATGCCAACTACCATCGATGTTTTTTCGCCAAGTAACCATCGATTCGAAATAATCCTCTGTTTGTCCTCCCCATGGTTTGTGCATGATAGAAGCCGTTATTACTTTTTGTCCCGCCTTTGCAAGCATTTCCATTGTCGGACGCATAGCTTCTAAATGGGCTTTGCTCCACAAATCGACTTGGAAATAACGGGCTTCGGCAAATGGATTTTGCCATAAATCGAGATGAAATGCCCAGTCTGCGGGTTGTGGCAGTGTGCGATTTATCACCTCAATATTCAAGCGAAGTTTGTCAATCGTTACATCGTTGTTTTGTACAAAAATTGTAATCTCATAAATTCCCGCTTTGATATTTTGCGGTATTTGCACTTGTACCCAAATAGGTTGAACCGTATTTTTCCGATAGGGCAACTCTTTTGAAATGCAATCCAACACATCGGCTACCAGCGAAGAATCGAAAATGGTGATGTCCGGTCGGTGTCCGCACGCACCTTGGCGGTCTTTGTTCAACTCATCAGTCATTACATAACGCACAAACGAAGTTTTGATTTCTTCGGTAAGGTCGCCTTTGTGTGTTACTTTTAAATTCAAATCTTTATTTCCGAAAACCAAGAGTTGGGCATTGACGCGTTCGCCTTTCCATGCTTTTATTTTGTGATTTCTCGAACTTTTTATTGCTGTCGGAATCCGATTTTTGTCGTAACGGATATTTTTGGAGCCCCACACTACATGCGTTTTGTTTATTTTTTTCCAAGAACTGATATCGGTGGGTTGTGGGTTATTAAGTTCGATGTATTCACCTTTCGGAAACGCATTTTGATTTGTCGGCGTGCCGAATTGGGTTATGCCTTGTGCATTTCCAATGACCGGTGTGATAAGAATGCTGACGATAGATAATACGGTTTTAAAAAAGAATTTTTTGCTCATTTTTTTGTTTTGTTAAAAATGTAGTTTGCTTTTTCCAAGTCCTCGGGAGTATCCACGCCGATTGTTTGCTGATGCGTGATGCCTACTTTGATGGAATAACCATTTTCCAACCAACGCAGTTGTTCCAAATTTTCGGCTTTCTCCAATGCCGATGGCTCTAATTCAGTGATTTCTGCCAATATGTTTGTTTTGTAAGCATACAACCCGATATGTTTGTAATAGGTATGTGTTTTTAGCCATTTTGTTCTGTCTGTCCCTCTCAAATAAGGAATGACGCTTCTGCTGAAAAACATGGCTTCCATTCGTTTGTTGATGACCACTTTCGGCGTGTTGGGCGACGACAAATCGTCCCATAACGCATCTTTGTCAAAAGGTTTTATCAATGTGGCTATTTCCGTTTTCGGATCGGTAAAACACGCTTTCAGCGTTTCAATTTGTTCGGGCTGAATAAACGGTTCATCGCCTTGAATGTTGATAACCACATCATATTCACCCGACATTTTCTGCAATGCTTCAAAACAACGGTCGGTGCCGCTTCTGTGTTTGTCGCTTGTAAGTAACACTTTCCCGCCAAAAGCCTCTACCGCATCGTAAATACGTTTGTCGTCGGTTGCCACCACAACGTCTTCGACAGCTTTTTTCGCTTGTTCGTAAACGTGTTGTATCATAGGTTTGTCGCCAATCAATGCCAATGGCTTCCCGGGAAAACGTGTCGAAGCATAGCGTGCAGGTATAACGGCTAAAAATTTCATTTATAAAACACCTTTTGTCGATGGTAGTTGGTAGTTGTAAATGTCTCTTTTTACTGCCATTTTCAGTGCTTTGGCAAACGATTTGAAAATGGACTCGAGTTTGTGATGTTCATTTTCGCCTTCGGCTTTGATGTTTAAATTCATACGAGCCGCATCGCTTAACGATTTGAAAAAATGGAGTGCCATTTCGGTAGGAAAATCCCCTACGTATTCACGCTTGAATTTTGCATCGAACACCAACCACGAACGACCTCCGAAGTCGAGTGCCGTCTGGCATAAACAATCGTCCATCGGCAAACAGAATCCGTAACGTTCAATACCTCTTTTGTCGCCTAAAACTTTGAGGAGCGCATCGCCAAGTGCAATTGCGGTGTCTTCAATCGTATGATGTTCATCTACGTGCATGTCGCCTTTTGCAACAATTTTAAGCGAGATGCCGGAATGCTTTCCTATTTGTTCAAGCATGTGGTCAAAAAAATGCAACCCCGTGCATACCGAAGTACTTCCTTTACCATCAAGCGATAATTCTACGGCAATGTCGGTTTCTTTGGTCGTCCGTCGAATGGCAATAGTACGCTCGCCTGCAAACAAATAGTCATACACTTTATCCCAAGAGTCAAACGTTTTACAATTCTCAAAATCAATGGTTTCCGTCCCGATGTAAATTCCTCGGCAACCTAAATTCTTTGCCAATTGCATATCCGATTTGCGGTCGCCAATGACATAGGAATTTTCCAAATCGTACGCTTCGGAAAAATATTTCGTGAGCAATCCCGTATTTGGTTTTCTGGTCGGTTTGTTTTCTTCAGGGAAAGAGGTGTCTATCAATATCTCGTCGAATACGATACCCTCGTTGCGAAAAACCTGCAACATTTTGTTTTGCACGTTGTCAAAATGTGCCTGCGGATAGCTTGCAGTGCCCAATCCGTCTTGATTGGTAACGATGACAAGCTCAAAATCGAGATTCTTTTTTATAAAGTAAAGATTACGGATGACGCCGGGTAAAAACTCCAATTGTTCCAAGGTGTCTACTTGAAAAGTTACGGGAGGTTCTACAATCAAAGTTCCGTCGCGGTCGATAAAAAGAACACGTTTTTTCATACTCTTAATTCTTTTTACAAAAGTATGAATAATTTGTGATTTGTCGGGCTGCTTTTCTGAATGTCTGAAGAAATCTGTAATTTTGTAACCGATAAAAATTCGGGTGATTTGAAAAAACAAGAAACTTACATCTGCCTTTTTTTGCTGTTATTGTTTTTGTCGGCATGTTCGGTGCGTAAAAACAATTGGGCAACACGCAATTATCATGCGTTGGTTACTCATTACAACATTTACTTCAATGGGAACGAGTCGTACAAAGAAGGCATAAAAAAACTAAACGAGGAAGCCCGCGACGATTATTCAAAACTCTTGCCGTTGTACCCAATCGGCATACCCGACAATGGAAAGTCGGTCGAGGGCGAAATGAATAAAACCATTGAAAAATGCCGAAAAGCAATAAAACTTCATTCGATACAGAAAAAGCCCAAAATTGATCGTAAAAAAGCAAAAGATGCCAAGTATCAGGCTTTTCTGAAAAAAGAAGAGTACAATTCACAATTAAAATATGCTTGGATGCTGCAAGGAAAAGCCGAATTGCACAAAGGCGATTTTATGGGAGCCGTAGCCACGTTTTCGTATATCATGCGGCACTATTCCACGGAGCCTGATGTGGTTTTGGAGGCAAAAATATGGCAAGCAAGAGCTTATGCCGAAATGGGTTGGTTGTACGAAGCCGAAGAGGTGTTGGCAAAGGTTAATCCGAATGAGGTGGGTTACAAATTGTTGGCTTTGTACGAGGGTGCAAATGCCGATTTGTTTTTAAAACAAAAACGATATGAAGAGGCTGTCCCGTTTTTAAAATCGGCGGTAGAACACGAACGGACCAAAACGCAGCGAACTCGTAATTTGTATGTGTTGGCGCAGGTTTATCAAATGTTGGGCAACGAAAAAGAAGCCAATAATTGCTTCCGACAAGTGATGAAAACAGCGTCGTCGTACACAATGAATTTTAATGCTCAAATAAATAGTGCCCAATTGGCAGCTGCAGGCGATTCGAAAAAAGTGCTGAAGTCGTTGAAAAAGATGGCAAAAGATGTACGCAACAAAGAGTTCTTGGATCAAATCTATTTTGCGCAAGGCAATGTGTATTTGAAAAACGGCGATGAATCGTCGGCCATCGATGCTTATAAAAAAGCGGTGGAAAGCAGCACCCGAAATGGCATAGAAAAGGCAACGGCAGAAATAAAATTGGCCGATTTGTATTACGATAAAAGAAATTATTTGGAGGCACAACCATGCTATTCGGATGCCTCGCAAATACTTACTACGGAGCACGAGGAATACCGACGAGTGTCGAATAGGGCAGAGGTGCTTTCGGAGTTGTCTGTCGATTATCAGACGGTGGTTTTGCAAGACAGCCTGCAACGTATTGCCCTGATGCCTGAAGACGAACAGTTGGCTTTTATCGAAAAAGTGATTGAGAATGTTATAAAAGAGGAAGAACTCCTTCGCCAGAAAGAAGAGGAAGATGCGTATGCCGCACAACGAGCTGCTGCCAATACCTCTACGTTGCCCAATTTTCAAGCATCTTCTACCGATTGGTATTTCTACAATACGAACTTGATAAATAAAGGCAAGTCGGAATTTGTGCGAAAATGGGGTAATCGCCGTTTGGAAGATAATTGGCGTAGGCAGAACAAAATGGCGGTTGTGGACGAAACGGAAAATATGTACGCCGACAATAGCGATGACGAAAGCACCGACAGCGGACAATCGAACATTACCGACAACAAGAAACCGGAGTATTACCTCAATCAATTGCCAAATACCCCTGCAAAACTCAAACAATCGAACGAAATGATAGCCAACTCGCTTTTCAATTTGGGATATATTTATTCGTTGAAATTGGAGGATGACGAGATGGCGCTTGATGCTTTCGGACAGTTGCAAAAGCGTTTCCCCGAACACGAAAAAATAGCAGATAGTTATTTTTATTGTTATCAGATAGCTAAAAAACGTGGCGACGAGGTGTTGGCACAGCATTATAGTAGTCTGATTTTAAAACAGTTCCCTCAAAGTTCGTTTGCACACATTCTGTCACAATCCGATTATGTATTGACCATGTCAGATATGTATCAGAAACAGGATTCGCTTTACGAGGCTACTTATAAGGCCTACACAATCGGAAATTTTGAAGAGGTGAAGAACAATTATCTTTACATGAACGAGCATTACCAAGTGTCTGCATTGATGCCGAAGTTTGCATTTCTGAATGCAATGTCGATAGGTAAAACACAACCTGCCGAAACTTTCAAACAGGCATTGGAACGTTTGGTGGAGTTGTATCCGCAAAGCGACGTAACCTCGATGTCGAAAGATATTCTTGCCTTAATGGGGCAGGGTAAAGAAGCCCAACAAGGCTCTTCGCACGGCACGCTCCTTACTCGCCGAGAGGTTGAAACCGAAGAGAAACAAAGCGAAACGAATACCGAACAAGCGTTTCAACCAGAAACCGCTGTGCCGTTTATGATTGTTTTTGATGTGAACGGAGTACAAGCCGTTGCCAACGTGTTTATGTATGATTTGGCAGCGTTTAATTTCTCGAAATTTCTGATTAAAGATTTTGATTTAAAGATAGTTAAAAGGAATGAAGATGTGCATTGGTTGGTGGTTTCGGGACTCGAAAATTTGAAAGACGCCCAATGGTATTTCAAAACAATTGATGCCGAAAACTCCTTGCATTTGCATATTGTGCAATCGAATTATCTGTTTATTTCGGAGGATAATTATAACCTTTTGGGAACGCCCAATTTCGGTTGGGACGACTATTTGGATTTTTATCGGAAAAACATTATCACGCAAAAGAAATGAATACAAGAAAAGATAAGATACTTTGGGTAGACGACGAAATAGATGTATTGCGTCCGTACGTGATTTTTTTGCAAGAAAAAAACTATGAGGTTACGTTGGCAACCAACGGACAAGATGCCATTGACATTTGTCAGAATCAACATTTCGACATTATTTTTCTTGATGAGAATATGCCGGGAATAAGCGGTTTGGAAACACTTGCGAAAATCAAGCAAATAGATGCCACGGTGCCTATTGTCATGATAACCAAAAGCGAAGAAGAGAATCTCATGGATATGGCTATTGGCAACAAAATAGCCGATTACCTTATCAAGCCCGTCAATCCGAAGCAGATTTTGCTGGCACTGAAAAAGAACATTCACAAAAAAGACATTATACAAGAGCAGGCAACATCGAACTATCGTTCCGATTTTGGGCAGATAGGAATGCAAATCAACGAGTCGTTTTTGTACGAAGATTGGGTGGAGGTGTATCGCAAACTCGTTTTTTGGGAGTTGGAGTTGGCCAATACAAAAAACGAGATGGACGAACTGCTTTTGATGCAAAAAAACGATGCCAACAACCTTTTTGCAAAATTTATCAAAAAGAACTACTTGTCGTGGTTTGAGCATCCCGATACACGCCCGTTGATAAGCCCCGATGTGTTCAAAAAAAAGGTGTTTCCGTTGCTCGATGCCGGCGAAAAGGTGTTTTTCCTCTTGATAGACAATTTTCGTCTTGACCAATGGCGCATTATTCGCGATAACATTTTAAGCCAGTATTTCACCATTACCGACGACGATGTTTATTGCAGCATTCTGCCTACGGCAACTCAATATGCCCGCAATGCTATTTTTTCGGGCATGATGCCGTTGCAGTTGCAGCAGACATTCCCCGAACTATGGATAGAGGAGGAGGGCGAAGAAAACAAAAACCAGAACGAAGAGGCGTTGATTGCTTCGCAAATAAAGCGTTTTCGCAAGCCTTACACGTTTGTCTATCGTAAGGTGAACAATTCCGCCTTTGGCGAAAAACTAGTGGAACTCTTGCCAAAAACGCTGCACAACGATTTGAACGTTTGTGTGCTGAATTTTATCGACATGTTGTCGCATGCCCGTACCGAGTCGCAAATGATACGCGAATTGGCCAACAACGAAGAGGCTTACCGCTCACTTACGCTTTCGTGGTTTGAGCACTCGTTTGCTCACGATTTGTTCCGAGAGTTGTCAAAACAAAATGTCAAACTCATTGTTACCACCGACCACGGGGCTGTGAAAGTAACCAACCCGCAACGCGTGGTGGGCGATAAAAACACGAATGTGAATTTACGGTATAAAGTGAGTAAGTCGCTGTCGTACAACGAAAAAGAGGTGTTCGAGGTGCGTAATCCCGAAAAAGTCGGATTGCCCAAACCGAATATGAGTTCGGCGTATATTTTTGCCACAAAAAACGACTTTTTCGCTTATCCGAACAATTTCAACTATTATGTGAATTATTTCAAAGATACGGTTCAGCATGGTGGCATTTCGCTCGAAGAAATGCTTGTGCCGATAGCTATGCTCGAACCGAAAAAGTAAAAAGCCAATACTCGACTCGCAAGTATTGGCTTTTCCCCTTTCTTTGTTGCCCCACAAGGACTCGAACCCTGACATACAGAACCAGAATCTGCTGTGCTACCATTACACAATGGGGCAATGCTGAAATTGCGTTGCAAAGATAGTGTAACTTTTTTAATAATGATATTGACGAATGAATATTTTTGTTTTACTTGCAAAACATCATCTTGTTTTCACTATCTTTGCCAAAGATTTTGCCCTCATAGTTTAATGGATAAAATGGAGGATTCCGGTTCCTTTGATTACGGTTCGATTCCGTATGAGGGTACTTTTTTGAGGGGGTAAATTGATGTTTATCCCCTTTGCAATTAAGCGTAATTGTACATTTTTTATAACAGCATTAACTATTTCTCGTGTTCAAAACAAAAGACTGACAAACCTTATTGTTTAACAACATTTGGAAAATTATAGTGTTCAAGGGATTGTAGTATTCCTAATTTAAACCAAAAAGTTAATGCTCACACCGTTTGGTGTGAGTTTATCTATGGTTTAAACGGAGTTATTGTCAGTCTCTTCGTGAACACGTATAGAAAAACTCGCACTTTTTTTATCCGTTTACATGATTGATAGTGATGCACAAAACTATCAATCTATGGCAGGGAATCGTAATTTACACGCCGCCAACAAGGTAAAAAAGGACGTGTTCTACACTCAACTGTCCGACATAGCCAACGAACTCGGAAAGAGAATTGCCGAACTGATAAAAGACAGCGATGTGCAAAAAAAACCGAGAGAATATCAATATTCTCTCGGTCGCTTCGCTCATTATAAAAATAGAAAAGGTTATTTGGCGAAAGCTGTTGCTTTAAACTCTCTGTTAAACATCTGTGTTTCAATATAAACGCTATTCTCTTCCAATTCGCTGAAATCGCAACTCAATTCGTTGAAAGAAACAGTTTTGTTTACAACAGGAATTGTGTAAGAATAGTTGCAATTTGTGATGTAGATATTCCCTGACAGTTTGGTGTTTGCACTGTAGGTAATAGTCATATTCCATGGCCCCATCGGGTCGGCCGTGATGTTTATAAATCCGCCCATGGCTTTCCCCGTTGCCGAACAATAAAACTGACGTAGTGCGGAATTGTTGTCCTTCGGGTAAGTTACAAAATCGAAATTTGCCGTTGCGTCAATTGACAATCTGCCATAATCAACCGTGCTTGATGCTTCCCATTTTTATAAATGCTCAACCATGCGGGAATTGCAATAAGTTCACTATTCCTTTGATATGAAACCTCGTCGATGACAACCGACTCTTCTGTAAGCTCCGACCAATTGAATATGGTAGGTTCGTAACTTGTGCAGATGCTTCCGTAAGCGTCTTGGTAAACGTCTTGAGCTTCGAGAGTGATAAAATTACCTTCCGTAGCCACCGAGTCGATGTCGTTGCCAATAGGGTATTGCCAAATTCGTTTTATGGTAGTGCCATCGGTAGTAGCAATAATCACACTATCGGCATGCGATGCTTTAATGTCGATAATGGTCGTTCCGTCTTGGCTAATCCATTGACCGCAGATAGAAGGCAATACGGGCGTTTCCTGATTGTTGTTTTCGTCTTTTTGCTCGCTGTTTGTATCGTTGTTGTAAACATCGTTAATATCCTTGTCGTTTTTACAAGCATTTAGGGCAAAAACAAGAATCAAGGAAACGAGTGATAGTTTTAAAAATGATTTTTTCATATCAAATTACAGATTAAAAAACAATGATTTTATGTGTTTCGGTATCTGACTGCACAATGTAGATTCCTTCGGGCAACGAGAGGGAAACGGTTTCGTCAGCGTGCATATTATTGTGGAAAAGACAAGTGCCTGTAAGTGAATAGATTTTGATGGTCTGTTCGGCTAAACTTGTAACACGAACGGCCGAAGGCAATGTTGTAAGCCGTAAATTTTGTGCGGTTTTGTCTGCCGTTTGCAAATCGGTTGTAACTGCTTCTTCGGTAACAACAAAATGAATGTTACCGCTGGTCGAAAGTTTAACAAAAACGTATTCGATGGCAGGGTCCAAAGCGTTAACATCGGTTGCTTTCAAAACTTTGGTTTTCTTTTCGCTCGCTTTTAATGTAACACCCTGATTTAATAGGGCGGTGGTAGGACACTCGAAAGCGACTTCGGCTATTACCGTGGTGTTGGAACTTTCGTCGTTGTAGAGCGATAGTTTGATATCGCCTTTTGAGCGAAGCGTAGCCATATCGACTCTATACCATTGTTCGCCGGCAGGTTGCACGTGTCCGTTTGTCCAATCGAAGTTGATGGCGCTTTCGCATGCATAGTCGGGAGCAGAAGCTTCTTCGTCGAAAATGGTGGCCGCAATGTAAATTTTCGCACTCGTGGATACTTTTACATAAACCTCGGTAATATTTAACGATTCTAAAAATGCGTGGCTCAAAACTTTCTCCACTTTCTGATTGGCAGAAAGTTGTTTTGTGTAGCTGGTGCCTTTGCCCGACGGGCAGGTAAATGTAACTTCTCCGACAACCGAAGCGTTTGTATTTGCAAGATTCTCCAATGTGAGTTTCACCGCTTTGTTGGCAGTCGTTTTCGGGTCTGATATGTCCACTCGATAGAATACCGAAGTGCCTTCTCCTTGAATATGCCCGTTGTTCCAATCGAAATCGATGGCATTTTCGCATCCGTCGGTCGAGGAGGTGATTTCCGGCGGTACGATGCTTGCACTGAATACGATTTTCTGGTTAGTGGTCATTTTAATGTAGAGATTCGGAAATCCGAAAGCCTCGATAAGAGAGCGTTGCAAGGTAATGTCTTTGTTGCCGGCAGGAGAGATAACGGTTGATTTGTCTTGAGACGTTCCCGTACAACTTCCGATGTAAACCGTACAACTGACATTGACGGTCTCGGTTGCCGAAGCGTTGTTGATGTATAGTTTCAAATCCATTCCTTCTTCGTTTTTCAACGGGGTTAAACTTACTTTGTACCATACAGTTGTTTCTGCCTCTTGAGTATTGTTGGCACTCCAATCGAATGGAATCGCGTCGGCACAAGTTGTTTGCGCATTTAAATGAAAAACCGTGCTAAAAACACAAGCACATACCAAATAGTAAATTTTTTTCATAGACATAAAATTTTATTAGTTAATAATGATTTTTTTTGTTTCGTTCGTACTCTTCAATATGTAAATACCTTGCGGTAATTCTACGCTAATAGTTTCATTTTCTTTTATTTGCGTCGATTTCAGGATGTACCCTATTGTGGTGTATATTGAGATGAATTGAGTTACTCTGCTGGTGATATTTGCAGTGCGATTGTGAACGACAATGTAAAGTTGTTTGCGTGCGAGTTGCTCCGCATCAACTCCTACCGTATTATCGCTTTGGTCGCCCAGCAAAAGCACTCCGCAATTAGCGGCTTTTACTTGAAAAAATATGTAACTTGACGAATAACGGCAATAATTGTTCAGTTCTTCGCTTTCGAGAGCCAATACCACTTGATTCGGTTCGATGGAAAACCATAAATCGCTTTCGCGGTCAACTGTTGGCGACAATGAGAAATTTTGCTCAATGAAATCGTAATCGACATTGGTCATTTCGCAATCTTTGTACATATAAATAGCTGCACGCGAGTTGCTTTCCCAATAAAATTTCAATCCTTCGTAGTCGGTACGTAAATCGTCGGGCAGGTAGTAAAAAAAACGTTCGTCATTTGCATTTATCGCATATCTGCTTCCTTTTTCGACTTTGACAGAAGAGCTGCCGCATCGTGTCATGACACTTGTGCTTTTAAATGCTATTTCCCCGCTTGTAGGGAATGACACTTTAACGTAAGCTGGAACATCTTCGGTAACTCCGAGCATAGCAAAGACATCGACAAATTGTTCCCCTATTTCACGATAGAAAAGAACGGAATCTTTTGTCAAAGAATGTAATTGTTCGAGTGTTAAGTCGCTTTCTAAAATGTATTTTTTTGTCCGTTTTAGGATTGGTTTCCACGTCTCTCTTAGCGGAATGGAGTAACCTCCGAATTGTGCAATGTAAATAAGTTGTTGTGCCAAAGTTGAGTAATTTCCATTACAACCCAAGTCGATGGTAACAATAGGGAAACAGGTGGCTATTTGCGCCGAGTCGGTATAGTTTTCAGGTATAGAAAATTGGTCGGGATAGAAATAACCCGTCAGCGGCAAATCAGTTGAAACATCGTAAAACCATGTGTCGCCAACGCCCACTTGTGTTTCAAATCCGTTGCCTACAACGAACGGATTATCACAACTTTCTCCCTCTTGTCCAAAAGTGGGTAGAAAGAAAAACAATAAAAAAAACAAGGTATTTCTTATCGAAATACAACTCTTCATTATTTTGTTGTTTCTTTTTTATTGTCGTTTTTTTTTACCAATTTTTAAACGGATTTTTTATCAGATTAGCGTTGTAATAGCGCGTGTCGTTTGTAACCTCTTCGGCAATGAAATCGGGTTTTTCGAAATAGGTCTGTTCGCTTTCAAGTTCGATTTCGGCGATAATCAATCCTTCGTTTTCACCTCGAAATTCATCTATCTCCCAAACAAAGCCTTTATAAGGAAATTTGTAACGTATTTTTTCGATAGTGGGGTGCAGGCAAATGTTTTGAAGTAAAAACTTGGCGTCATTGATAGGAATTTCGTACTCAAATTCATCTCTCGAGAAGCCAATGCTTGCATTTTTTATGGTGATGAAAGCCTTTTCACCATAAATTCTCACGCGTACGACCCGCTCTTTTTCGGCACAAATATATCCTTGGTGTATGTAAATCTGTTCACTCAAAGGTCTGTAATCGTGATTTTTAACCAAAAACTTTCTTTCTATCTCAATAGCCATAATATCCTCGAAAAAACACATACAAAGATACTTGAAAAGTAAAAAATGGCGAAGTGTTTTTTTAGTATCTTTGCGCATTCAAAAAAAATCTATGTCGCCGTTTCTGCTTTTATCCGTATTGATAGGGTATTTTTTGTTGTTGATAACTATTTCGTGGATTGCTACGCGTAAAAATGCCAATAACGCATCGTTTTTTACTGCCAATAGGCAGTCGTCCTGGTATTTGGTGGCATTTGGCATGATAGGCGCTTCCGTGTCCGGAATATCGTTTGTGTCGGTGCCGGGAATGGTGCAAACAAGTCAATTTACATATTTGCAAATGGTGTTGGGCTTTTTTGTCGGCTATTTGCTGATAGCGTATGTGCTTTTGCCGCTTTATTATCGTTTGCGCTTGACAAGTATTTACGAGTTTTTGCATCAACGTTACGGGAAAGCTACATACAAAACGGGAGCATTGTTTTTTGTGGTGGCAAAATTGGTGGGAGCAGCCTCGAAACTTTATGTGGCGATATTGGTGCTGCAACAATTCTTGTTTTCGCAATGGCATGTGCCTTTTTATGCTGTGGTGGCATTGTTTGTTTTTCTTATTTGGATTTATACGCATCGTGGGGGCATTCGTGTACTTGTACTGACTGATTGCATACAAACGTTGGTGTTGTTGGTGGCACTGGTACTTATACTGAAAGAGGTCTATTGTCAGTTGAATATCGCTCCGAGTGTTTTGTGCGAAAAACTGCTGACAAGCACCGAATCTCGTGTGTTTGTATTCGACGATTGGCATACGTCGCAAAACTTTTTCAAACAATTTTTCAGCGGCATATTTGTGGTTGTCGTAATGACCGGTTTAGACCAAGATATGATGCAGAAAAACCTCACATGCCGTTCGCTGAAAGAGGCACAACGCAATATGCTCTCGTATGGTTCGATGTTTTTGCCGGTCAATTTTTTGTTTTTGGTGTTGGGCTTTTTGCTGTTGATGTTTGCTGCCGAATACAAAATTGCCTTGCCTGCCACGGGTGACGAAATACTGCCTTTTGTCGTTTCTTCGCACATAGGCGGTGTTTCTTTGGTTTTGTTTTTGTTGGGAATGGTGGCAGCGTCGTTTTCGAGCGCCGATTCGGCATTGACTTCTATTACAACCACAGTTTTTGTGGACTTGTTGGGCATAAAAGACATTGAAAACGAAGGTTATGCCCGAAAAAGAAATTGGATACACATTGCAATATGCGTATTGTTCTTTTTTGTCGTGCTGGCATTTGATGTTATCAAAAACAAAAGCGTACTCGATTTGATTTATACGATAGTGGGTTATTTGTATGGTCCTTTGCTCGGATTGTACTCGTTTGCCTTGTGTTGCAATCGGAAAGTGTACGACAGAGCGGTCCCGTTTTTGGCACTGTTTTCACCTTTGTTGTGTTACGGATTAAAGTCGCTTTCCCAGTCGTACTATTCCTACTCGTTCGGATATGAGTTGTTAATGATAAACGGATTGATTACTTTTGTGGGATTGCTTATTTTTAGTAAAAAAAAGTAAAAATGGAAATAACTACCGCCGAATTTACAGTCAGCAACACCGATGTGCGTAAATGTCCTACGCACGTTTTACCCGAATATGCGTTCATCGGGCGTTCAAATGTGGGAAAGTCGTCGCTTATCAATATGCTTTGTCGCCAAAAAGGGTTGGCAAAAACCTCGTCGAAACCCGGTAAAACGTTGCTTATCAATCATTTTTTTATCAATCGTTCGTGGTATTTGGTCGATTTGCCGGGCTATGGATTTGCCAAGATGAGCAAAGACGGACGCGACAAACTGCGACGAATGATTGAGTCGTATATTTTGTTGCGTAAAGAATTGACCAATTTGTTCGTGTTGATTGATTGTAGGCACGAACCTCAAAAGAACGATTTGGAATTTATGGAATGGCTCGGTGTTAGTGGCGTACCATTTTCAATCGTTTTTACAAAAACCGATAAGTTGTCCGCCTCAAAACTGAAACAAAACGTTGAGGTTTATAAACAGCGACTTTTGGAACAATGGGAGACGCTGCCTCCGATGTTTATCACATCATCCGAAAAAGGCATCGGCAAAGAAGAGTTGCTCAATTACATAGACGAAATAAATAATAACTTTCATGGTGAATGACGTTTTGAAAAACAATTTTGGTTTTGTCAGGGTAGGGGCTGCGGTCCCTATGGTGAAAGTGGCAAATGTAACGCACAATCTGGCACAGATAAAAATATTGTTGAAGTCGGCCGAAAAAGAGTGCGTTGAGGTTGTCGTTTTTCCCGAACTCGCTTTGACGGGAGCTACTTGCGGCGATTTGTTTTTTCAGCAGACATTGTTGGAAAGTGCTCAACGGGCATTGGCGGAGTTGCTCGAATTTTCTGCAACGATAAATGTTGTAGGTGTACTTGGAATGCCGCTTTTGTTTAACGGCAGATTGTACAATGTGGCAGTGGTTTTTCATAAAGGGAAAATTTGCGGAGTGGTGCCAAAATCCTCTACGCATAACGTGTCCGAAGGCGATGAACAACGTCGTTTTTGCCAAGGTAACGCTATTGCTGAAGATAGCGAAATGAATCTTTGCAATCAGCAAGTGAAAATCGCTACCGATTTGTTGTTTGAAACGCCGACAATGCGTTTTGCCGTCGATTTCGGTTCCGATTTGTATGCTGTTACACCTCCTCGTCGGCATGTGTTGAATGGAGCAGAAGTGGTGTTCAACCTTTCGGCCTTGGCAGCAACAACCGATGTCGATACGTTGGAGCTCCGACTCCGACATCAAGCCTTACAATGCGTTTCGGGCTATGTAAGTGCTTCTGTAGGCTTCGGAGAATCTTCTACCGATATGGTTTTCTCGGGACAAACTTTTATTTTCGAAAACGAACAACTATTGGCTTCGACTTCGGGTTTTGCTTTGGATAATCAATTGTCGTTTGCAGAAATCGATGTCGAACGCATTCGTAATGTACGTCGTCGGAATAATGCTTTTTGCAATGCCGCAACGAATTGTCGAGAGACAAAAACTGCTGTCGTATTTATAAATAGTTCGAAGCCGTCATTCAACGGCATTTCGAGGAAAATAGATGCTCATCCGTTTATTCCGTCGGATACGGAAATGTTGAACTCGAAATGTGCCAAGGCTTATGCTATTCAACTTCATGGATTGCTTACGCGACTTGCACATACCTCTATACAAAAGGCGGTGATAGGTATTTCTGGCGGATTGGATTCGACATGGGCTTTGCTTGTTACGATAGGCACTTTTGATAAACTCGGCATCGACCGAAAAAACATTATCGCCATTACGATGCCCGGGTTTGGTACATCGGATAGAACCCATTCGAATGCCGAACAATTGATTCGCGAAATGGGGGTTACGTTTCGCGAAATCAGCATTACAAAGGCGTGTTTGCAACATTTTGAAGATATAGCACACGATGCC
This sequence comes from Paludibacteraceae bacterium, assembly GCA_017456885.1. Lineage (GTDB taxonomy): Bacteria > Bacteroidota > Bacteroidia > Bacteroidales > Paludibacteraceae > RGIG9608. Next base: position 136,869 of record JAFTIM010000004.1, on the reverse strand, counting down.
GATGCTCATGATACTACATACGAAAATACCCAAGCACGCGAACGTACGCAAATATTGATGGACGTGGCTAACAAAGAAAACGCCTTGGTGATAGGTACGGGCGATATGTCGGAGTTGGCATTGGGGTGGGCTACTTACAATGGCGACCACATGTCGATGTATGGGGTGAATGCAGGCATTACAAAAACATTGATACCGTATTTGATAAAATGGTATGTAAAAAATGAACCGATAACAGCTTCTGTAACAACAATTCTGTTCGATATTATAAATACGCCGATAAGCCCCGAGTTGCTGCCGGCGACCAACAATGGTAATATCGCTCAAAAAACGGAAGATTTGGTGGGACCATACGAGCTTCACGACTTCTTTCTGTACCATTTTTTAAATAACGGAAGTTCTCCTCAAAAGATTCAATTTCTTGCCGAACATGCTTTTAGCGGTGTTTTTGAGAAAAAAGAAATCGAAAAATGGCTGAAAAATTTTTTCCGACGTTTTTTTGCTCAACAATTCAAACGCTCTTGTTTACCCGACGGACCCAAGGTGGAATCCGTATCGCTTTCGCCGCGGGGCGGACTACTTATGCCGAGCGATGCTTCAAATAACGAATGGTTGAATGTTTTTTCGAACAAGAATAATGAATAAAAAACGTTTTCTGATTGCCGTGCTGCTGATAATTCTTGTTGTTGTACTTGCTGTTTGGCTGTTGCCTTCGCTGCAATCGCAACAAACAGAAGTTTGCCGTGTGCCGAAAAACAATCCCGATACGTTGTTCGACATTGATTATGAGACCGATGCATTGCCCATTACGGGCGATGGATATGCTTCGCAATTGATAAGCCATTCGGCATATAAGTTGTCTTACAATAAGGATTATAAAGTGCCGAATTGGGTTTTCTATGAACTGCTTCGCGAAGAGTTGGAAGGGAATAATCCGAGAAAAGATAATTTTCGTTCAGACCCATTGGTGGCTGTTGACGAAAGTGCTACGTTGAGCGACTATCGAAATTCGGGTTACGATAGAGGTCATATCGCACCGGCAGCCGATTTCAGTTGGGATGCAACAGCCAAAGAGGAGTCTTTTTATTTGAGCAATATGTGTCCTCAAACGCCATCGTTCAACCGTGGTATTTGGAAACGTTTGGAAGACCAAGTGCGTGCTTGGGCATATCGTGATAGTGCTGTTTGTGTGGTGGCGGGACCGGTGTTGCCCGATACGCTTTGCGGGGAATTTCGTTCAATAGGTAGCGGACAAGTGTTCGTCCCCGAGTTGTTTTACAAAGTGGTTTTTTCCGTTTTTGCCGAAAAACCTCGTATGATAGCCTTTGTAATTCCCAATGAGAAAAGCAATGCCGATTTGCAAATGTTTGTTGTTTCGGTAGATAGTGTCGAACGATTGACACAAATGGACTTTTTCCCGATATTGCCCGATAGTATTGAAAATGTCTTGGAAAGTAGTGTCGATATAAACGATTGGTTTTGATATGAATACATCTTTTAATATACATAATACCGATGAGCGGGAAACGGATTTTGAACAAGCGTTGCGCCCGTTGAGTTTTGACGATTTTAGCGGTCAAAGCAAGGTGGTTGAGAATTTGAAAGTGTTTGTAATGGCGGCTAAAATGCGTCAGGAACCGCTCGACCATGTCTTGTTGCATGGTCCTCCGGGGTTGGGCAAGACTACCTTGTCAAACATTATTGCCAACGAATTGGGCGTGGGCTTTAAGGTAACCTCGGGACCCGTGCTCGACAAACCCGGCGATTTGGCAGGTTTGCTTACAAATTTGGATCCGAATGACGTGTTATTTATCGACGAAATCCACCGTTTGAGCCCTTTGGTAGAGGAGTATCTCTATTCGGCAATGGAGGATTATCGCATTGATATTATGATTGATAAGGGACCGAGTGCGCGTTCGGTGCAGATAGAGATAAATCCGTTTACGTTGGTGGGAGCCACCACACGCAGCGGTTTGCTTACAAGCCCTCTGCGTGCAAGGTTTGGTATCAATAGCCATTTGGAGTACTATGATGCAGAGGTTTTAACCAAAATTGTATTGCGTTCCGCCAAAATACTCAATGTGGTTTGTAACGAGCGTGCTGCTGCCGAAATAGCAGGTCGCAGCCGTGGTACGCCGCGTATTGCCAATGCCTTGCTTCGTCGTGTACGCGATTTTGCACAAGTTAAAGGCAATGGCATCATCGACCACGAAATTACCTGTTTTGCGTTGGAGGCTTTGAATATCGACCGATATGGCTTAGATGAGATTGATAATAAGATTCTTTGTACGATAATTGATAAATTCAAGGGCGGACCTGTGGGCATTTCCACTATTGCTACGGCATTGGGCGAAGATGCCGGCACAATAGAAGATGTATATGAGCCGTTTTTGATAAAAGAGGGCTTTATGAAACGTACGCCGCGAGGACGCGAGGTAACCGAATTGGCTTACCGACATCTTGGCAAAGTTCGTTTGGGTGGCATGGATACGTTGTTTTAAAAAAAGTGATAAATATCAAGATAGTTTTGTTTTTTTAGAAAAAATATACTACCTTTGCAACTCATTTCGCAAAGAGGTAAGTGAAAGAAGCACTGCTTAAGACGAGTTTAAGCATCTCACCTCCCGAAAAAATATAAAATAATTAAAAAAATGTACGCAATTATTGAAGTATTGGGTCAGCAATTCAAAGCGGAAGAAGGCAAACGCCTATTCGTGCATAGAATGAAGGCCGAGCAAGGTGAAAAAGTAACCTTGGAAAAAGTGTTGTTGGTTGACAAAGACGGTGCAGTAACCGTAGGTACACCTGTTGTTGAGGGTGCTAAAGTAGAAGCCGAAGTGCTTTCGCATGTAAGAGGCGAGAAAGTATTGGTATTCCACAAAAAACGTAGAAAAGGATACCGCAAACTGAACGGACATCGTCAGAATTTTACAGAGTTGAAAATTAACAGCATTGTTGCTTAACCTTTTAAAAATTAAGAAAAATGGCACATAAGAAAGGAGTCGGAAGTTCGAAAAACGGTCGTGAATCAGAAAGTAAACGACTTGGAGTGAAAATCTTTGGCGGGCAATTTGCCAAAGCAGGTAACATTGTTGTTCGTCAGAGAGGAACGGTACACAATCCGGGTGAAAATATGGGAATGGGTAAAGACCATACGCTGTTTGCACTGGTAGATGGTATCGTAGTATTTAGAAAGAAAAAAGCAAACAAATCATACGTATCAATTGAGCCGATAGAAAAAAACTAAAGTCTTGATTGTTTTATAATGATGGATAAATAAAAAAGGATAACTCATCGTAGTTAATCCTTTTTTTTTGTGAAACAAAGTAAGGAATAACAAACAAATCGGGAAAAAAATGTATTTTTGCATTTGATATTGGAAATAAATACTTAACTAATAATTTTAAAACATTATGATTTATTCACACGAAGTAGAACACATGTGTGTCGTAAAAAAAGGTCCTAACCACGGTCCTGCTCCTATTCCTGAAGAGGGTAAATGGGTGAAAGCCAAGGAAATAAAAGACATTTCGGGCATGACACACGGTATTGGTTGGTGCGCTCCGCAACAAGGTGCGTGCAAGTTGTCACTTAACGTAAAAGACGGCGTTATCGAGGAGGCTTTGGTTGAAACCATCGGATGCTCCGGTATGACTCATTCGGCAGCTATGGCGGCAGAAATTCTTCCGGGAAAAACATTGCTCGAAGCGTTGAATACCGACTTGGTTTGCGACGCTATCAACACTGCAATGCGCGAACTTTTCTTACAAATTGTTTACGGACGTACTCAATCTGCTTTCTCTGAAGGCGGATTGGTTATCGGAGCCGGACTCGAAGACCTTGGCAAGGGCCTCCGCTCGCAAGTAGGTACGATGTTCTCTACCAAAGCAAAAGGTGTTCGTTACCTTGAAATGGCAGAGGGTTATGTAACTAAAATCGCTTTGGATGCCGATGACGAAGTTTGCGGTTATGAGTTTGTTCGCCTTGGTGTTATGATGGAACAAATCAAAAAAGGCGTAGATGCTAACGAAGCTTTGAAAAAAGCAACTGCACACTACGGACGTTTCACCGAAGAACAAGGTGCTGTTAAATTTATTGATCCACGAATTGACTAAAAAAAATAGGAGGAAAAAGAAATGATACGTGAAGTAAAATTTGAAAGCCAAGATCGTCGTTTGGCTAATATTAACAAAGTGTTGAACTCCTATGGCATCGCTTCTATCGAAGAAGCAAACCAAATTTGCGAACAATACGGATTGGATCCATATTTGGAATGTGAACAAACTCAAAACATCTGTTTCGAAAATGCAAAATGGGCATACGTAGTAGGTGCTGCTATTGCTATCAAAAAAGGTTGCAAAAATGCTGCCGATGCTGCCGAAGCTATCGGCGAAGGTTTGCAAGCATTTTGCATCGCTGGTTCTGTGGCTGACGACCGCAAAGTAGGTATCGGACACGGTAACTTGGCGGCTCGTCTTCTTCGTGAAGAAACTCAATGTTTTGCTTTCTTGGCAGGACACGAATCTTTTGCTGCTGCCGAAGGTGCTATCAAAATTGCTGAAATGGCAAACAAAGTACGTAAAAATCCTTTGCGCGTGATTTTGAACGGTTTGGGCAAAGACGCTGCTATGATTATTTCAAGAATCAACGGATTTACATACGTTCAAACTGAATTCGACTATTTCACTGGCGAATTGAAAGTGGTAAAAACTAAAGCTTATAGCAATGGTCCACGTGCAAAAGTAAATTGCTATGGTGCTGACGATGTGCGTGAGGGTGTTGCCATTATGTGGAAAGAAGATGTAGATGTTTCTATCACTGGTAACTCTACTAACCCAACTCGCTTCCAACACCCAGTAGCTGGAACTTACAAAAAAGAACGCGTTTTGGCAGGTAAAAAATATTTCTCTGTAGCTTCTGGTGGTGGTACTGGTCGTACACTCCACCCAGATAACATGGCTGCAGGTCCTGCTTCTTACGGTATGACTGATACGCTCGGACGTATGCACTCTGATGCTCAGTTTGCTGGTTCTTCATCAGTTCCTGCACACGTAGAAATGATGGGTTTCCTCGGTATGGGTAACAACCCAATGGTAGGTGCTACTGTAGCAGTTGCAGTTAGCGTTTCCCAAGCTTTGGATAAATAATCCTTTTAGAGGAAAATTTAATAAAAAGGCAACCTTTTTAGGTTGCCTTTTTTTGTGTGCGTATTTGGCTGGTTTCTTAAATCTATTTAATTTTGTTGCCGAGTAAACATTAATCTTTTTTGCCTATGATATAAAAGCGTAGTTTTATTACGCACATCTTGAAAAATAATAGAAAACAAGCGTTAACTTGATATTCTGGTCTTTCAGAAACTTAGGAACTTTTTGCAAAAACCACCAGAGAAGTAAAGTTGATGCTCACGTGCGAAACGTGGGCTTTACTTCGATATTTGGTGGTGGGTATCCTAAGACCTCGAAAGACCTAAAGAAGAGTTTAGCACCACGTTGTTTTTATGTGCGTAAGTTAGTTTTTGTGCACGGAAGAAACTGAAAATCCGATTTAAGAGAGTAGGAATAAGAATATATAAATATTAAAACTATAAATTAAATATGAAAACTAGATTTTTACTTTTGAGCATATTTATAATCTTTGCTCAAGATACATTGAAAGCAGATGTAAAATATGATATTGCTGAAATAGAACGCAATTTAAAAAAGGAACAAAAAGGATTTAATAAACTCGTCAAAAAATACAATGATGATATAAAATTATATCAAGAAATCGTTGCAGAAAGAGACGAAGTTGTAGTAAAAATAGATTCATTAAGTAAAAAAACAAATACTCTTACCTATAAAAAGGCTGTTAAAAAAGCAGAAAAATTATCTGAAAAGCAAAATGAATTATCTACTTCCATAGAGCAAAGTAAGTATCAGATAGATTCTATCAATCGTATCATAGCAAGTTATGAAACTGCATTGCAAGAAATAGAGAAACAGCAAGTAGAAGGTAAAAAAGAAGAAACAAAAGAGACAAAAAATCCAAAACATAAGACGAAAGAAACATCGGATGAAGAACGAGAGAAACTAAATGCAGAAAAAGAAAGTTTTATTTATGTCGATAAGAGTAATTCACAAGAATCACATTCGAAATCTACTAGTAAAAAGTCATCTTCAGAAAAGGATGAAGATGATATGGAAGATGTAGGAGGAGGTTTGTTTCTTCTCATTTTATTAATTTTTGCTCTAATATTCTGGTGGTTTGATTTTAAAAAGACACATCGTTGTCCGGAGTGCGGGAAATGGAGTCTTCATTCAGAGGGTGATAAAGGTCTAAAGCAGTATGGTCCTAACGGAAAAATTTCCAAAAAAGGAGCACGCAAAAAATATAGATGTTCCAATTGTGGACATCAAGTACAATTTATAAAATGGTTTTAGTTATATCAAATTTTTAAATTATGAGACCAAATTTATTTAGGTATGCAACAAGCGAGTTAAGTCAAGATGCGTTTATCTTGTGGTTATTAGAGTGGGCGAATCCAGAATGTGCAACGGAAGATAATGCATTACATAAAACAGCACAAGATTTTGTTCGCTTGCTATTGAAAAATAAGAACTTAGAAATTCGATCTGTAGAATGTAAAAAGCAGGAGAATTACATAGATGTATTTGCAATAGTCAATAAAAAATATGCCGTTATCATTGAAGATAAAACTAACACTTCCGAACATAGTAATCAACTAAAACGATATTCCGAATGGGTTCTAAGGAGAAAAAAATACTCTGATCTTGAATTATATTGTGTGTATTATAAAACAGGAAATGAAAGTTATGCAAAATTAAATAGATTAGCAGGTTCTTATAAAAAAGAGTTCCCTTTTGAGCATTTTAGTATTATTACTAGAAAAGAGGTATTGGATGTATTGAATCAATCAACAACAAACAATGCTATTTTTTGTGATTATGTAGAACATCTTCGAAAAATCCAAAATATAACCCTTTCATATTCATCTTTACCTATAAATAAATGGAAATGGGAGGCATGGCAAGGATTTTATATGGCATTAGAAAAGGAACTGAACACAGGCGATTGGGGGTACGTAGCTAATCCGAGTGGTGGATTTTTAGGATTTTGGTGGAATTGGAAAAATATTGCTTCTAATCCTGATGTCCAGATATATTTGCAATTTGAACAAACGAAATTGTGTGTTAAAGCCTATCAAAAAAATGGTGTAAAGGAGGGTATAAAATATTCTGATCAAATCATTAGACTTGCCGCAGAAAACAGTATTATATTTACCAAACCATCTAAACGTAGATGTGGGAAAACTATGACATTAGCTCATGTCTATTTACAAATGTCTGACCCTATCGACATGGTAGATATCATATGTCATCTTAAGAAGGTTATGTGTTTTATAGACTATGCTTGTAGTAATTTGTAGTATAGGATTTTGCAACAGTGACAGTCGCTGAAAACAAAAGTAATCACGAAAGAATTACTAACAAAAAATCCTACTCAACAGAGTAGGATTTTTTTGGGATTTATTGATGTTGTTCCCGCAAGAGGTCGTTCACGGTTTTTACGGGATTGAACGTCTCTATCGGAACTTCTACAAAAATGGTGTTCCAGTCGCTCATGGCACCATTCCATAGTCCGGGCAACTCGAGTGCTTTCAGCGAGCGGCCGTTTTTCGATTTAGAGGAGATAAATCCAGTATTTTTATCTACATATTCTTTCAAGTCGAACTTTTCGCCTTTGTAGTTGCGTGTGGCACATACCAAATCGACAGGGTTGAAATGTGTAGATTTTCTCATCAAATCTTTCTGCTCGGGGTCGGTTTGGTCTATCTGCGAACTTTCGAGTATTTGAGGCGAGTATGTTCCGTCGTTGTTCAAAACGAGGAACGGACCTCCGCCGGGCTCGCCCGTATTGCGTACCATACCGCAAACGCGGATAGGGCGATTGAGCTTTCTGCGGAAATAGTCGATGCGTTCTTCACGCGAGAGGGTGGCAAGGTGCTCGTTTCGGATGTTGAGTCTCTTTGCACAGAACTCTTGTATGGCATTGAGCAATTCGTCTGACGCTTCTTTTTGCTCCAAAGCCGTCAGGTAGCCGAAAATCTGTTTTTGACATTGTATCAGAAGTCCGGCAAGCGCTTTTTTGTAATCTACCGTGGGCGATTTCAGTCGGTCGGGCACAACGTTGTCAATATTCTTTATAAATATAACATCTGCGTCAATGTCATTAAGATTTTCTATCAACGCTCCGTGACCTCCCGGACGGAATAGTAAATCACCATTTTCTTCTCTGAAAGGGTTGTTTGCTTCGTCCACAGCCAATGTGTCGGTTGATGATTTCTGTTCTGAAAAATCGATGTTGAATTTGATGTTGTATCGTTGTTCGTATTTTGGAACATCTATCTCTGTAAGGAATTGGAAAAGTTTAAGATGTTCTGCTGATACCGTAAAATGCAGATTTACTTCGCCTTTATAATTGCTGGTGTAGAGTGCACCTTCAAGCAGATGCTCATGAAAAGGTGTCCGTTTTTCGTCGGGATAAGAATGAAACTTTAATAATCCTTTTGGTAATTGTCCGTAATTAAGTCCTTGTTTCTCAAGCAAGTTTTGTACGATAGCTTTGTAATCTCCTCGCTCGATAAGTTCTTCTATTGTGCATGAGTTATTTCTTAAACATGCTTCGTTTAGATCTTCGTAAAAAGCAAAACGATCGATATGTCCGAAAAGTATCACTTCGTCAGAAGAGGTTGGAGTATTGTTACTACCTTGTAAAAATTCAAAAACGAATTTAAACATTCGGCTCGCAGCTCCCGATGCAGGAACGAATTTTACAATTTTCGATTTTGTTTTCAGAAAATTTTTCCATTCATTGATGTAAGATTGTTTCTCTTTGTCGCCGATGGTGTGGATAATACCATTCTCTACTGTAGCAATATCTTTGATACATAATGGTTTAAAGCCGCTTTTAAAGGCGTTTAAATTCTCATTTACTTGCTCCAATGAAATGCCTTTTTTTGTAAGTAGTTCTAAATCTTTCGTTGTAAACATAGCTTTTCTGATTTTCTTAAATGCAATAATAATAAAATAAAAACGAAAAAATGGGCTTCTGTGAATATTTTTTTTGCGAATAGTATATAGTTTGTTAATAAATGTTATTCTTCATAAACGAAAAACAAGGAAAATAAAAAATAGTTGTCTGATTGGTTTTTGGTTGGTTGTTGAAAACTTTATTTGAAAATGCTTGTACAATAAAATCTTTTATCAGATTTTTGTGGTCTGATATTTTTGGAAACTTTTTTTGTTTTTTAAAAAAATAACAGATTGATTTTTAGTGTTTTGGTTGTCTTGATTGGGAAACTTTTTGGTTTTTGAAAGAAATGAAATTATTATAAAATAAAATTAAATGTAAAATTATTCAAGAAAAAATGGAAAATAAAATTTACACAGAAGAAGATGCATTAGCAGCGTCGTTGGAGTATTTTAAAGGTGACCAACTTGCTGCTCAAGTTTGGGTAAATAAATATGCCTTAAAAGATTCGGACGGGAACTTGTACGAAAAAAGCCCGAGAGATATGCATTGGCGTTTGGCAAACGAGATAGCAAGGATAGAAAAAAACTATAAAAATCCGCTTTCGGCACAAGAGTTATTCGATTTGTTTGATGAGTTTAAGTACATCGTTCCTCAAGGAAGTCCGATGACCGGTATCGGCAATCACTACCAAGTGGCATCGCTTTCAAACTGCTTTGTGATAGGTTTTACATCGAATGCAGACTCTTATGGCGGTATCATTAAATTGGACGAAGAGCAGGTGCAGCTCATGAAACGTCGTGGAGGAGTGGGGCACGATTTGTCGCACATTCGTCCCGAGGGATCGCCTGTGAAAAATTCCGCATTGACCTCGACGGGTATTGTGCCTTTTATGGAACGCTATTCCAATTCGACACGCGAGGTGGCTCAAGGAGGGCGACGTGGTGCATTGATGTTGTCTGTTTCTGTAAAACATCCTGATTCGGAGAAGTTTATCGATGCAAAATTAGAACAAGGAAAAATTACAGGAGCTAATATCTCTGTAAAATTGCACGATGAATTTATGCAGGCTGCCATAGATGGAGCTCCTTATGTTCAGCAATATCCTATTGATGCCGTAGAGCCAACGTACAAAAAAGAAATTGATGCTAAAAAGTTGTGGGAGAAAATTATTCACAATGCGTGGAAATCGGCTGAACCGGGGGTATTGTTTTGGGATACAATTATCAGAGAGTCGGTGCCGGACTGCTATGCCGATTTGGGTTACAAAACCGTTTCGACAAATCCTTGCGGCGAAATTCCGCTTTGCCCATACGATAGTTGTCGTTTGCTGGCTATCAATCTTTATTCGTATGTAGAAAATCCATTTACTGCAAAAGCGAAATTTAATTTTGATTTGTTCCGTAAACACGTGCAATTGGCACAACGTATAATGGACGATATTATCGACTTGGAATTAGAGAAAATAGATCGAATTTTAGAAAAAATCCAGTCTGATCCTGAAGAAGAAGCTATCAAACATACGGAACAAGAATTATGGCTAAAAATTAAGGAAAAATCAGCAAATGGAAGACGTACAGGCGTTGGTATTACAGCCGAAGGCGATATGTTGGCAGCTTTAGGGTTGCGTTATGGTACGGAAGAGGCAATCGACTTTGCAGAGCAGGTGCATCAAACAATCGCATTGGAGGCATATCGTTCGTCGGTAAATATGGCGAAAGAGCGTGGAGCATTCAAAATTTTTGATGCAGAACGAGAAAAGAACAATCCGTTCATCAATCGTTTGAAAGCACAAGACGGGCAACTCTATGAAGATATGAAAAAGTATGGTCGTCGGAATATCGCTTGTCTGACAATCGCTCCTACGGGTACTACAAGCATTATGACACAAACTACTTCTGGTATCGAACCGGTGTTTTTGGTAGTTTACAAACGTCGCCGCAAAGTAAATCCGAACGACGTGAATGTGCGCGTGGATTATGTCGATCAAAACGGCGATTCGTTTGAAGAGTACATCGTATTTCACCATAAATTTGTTACTTGGATGGAAGCCAACGGCTATAATCCGTCGAAACAATATACACAAGAAGAACTCGATGAACTGATACAAAAATCGCCTTACTACAAAGCTACTGCAAACGATGTGGATTGGGTAATGAAAGTGCGTATGCAAGGACGTATTCAAAAGTGGGTTGATCACTCAATTAGCGTAACCATCAATCTTCCTTCTACTGCAACAGAAGAATTGGTTGCCGAACTTTATATGGAAGCGTGGAAATCGGGATGCAAGGGGGTAACTGTTTATCGTGATGGGTGCCGATCGGGTGTGTTGGTTTCTGCTAAAAAAGATGAGAAGAAGGAAGAAAAACGTTGTGTTTGTTACTCTACAGAGCATTTGGAGCGTCCCAAGGAATTGGATTGCGATGTTGTGCGATTCCAAAACAAAAAAGAGAAATGGATAGCCTTTATTGGGCTGAAAGAGGGACGCCCTTATGAAATTTTTACGGGATTGAATGACGACGAAGAAGGTATCATGTTACCTAAAAACGTAACGACGGGTAAGATAATAAAGAACATCGACGAAGATGGCAATAAGCATTATGATTTTCAGTTTGTCAATAAGCGAGGTTTTAAGATTACCGTCGAAGGTTTGAATGGAAAATTCGACCCTGAATATTGGAACTATGCAAAACTCATATCGGGAGTGTTGCGTTATGGTATGCCCATCGACCAAGTTGTGAAACTTGTTTCGGGATTGCAACTCGATAGTGAAACTATCAACAATTGGAAATCGGGTGTAGAACGAGCATTGAAACGTTATATCCCCGATGGAACAAAAATGCAAGGACAGGTTTGTCCCGAGTGCCATCAGGAAACCATTGTGGTAAAAGAGGGTTGCTTTATCTGTACCAACTGCGGCTATTCCAAATGTGGCGGATAACTATCTTGGTCGTTGACCTTGAAAAGCGGGCTTATGCTCGCTTTTTTTGTTTGTAACCTTTTGATGTAGTGTTTGCTTTTTGTACTTTTGTGTTGTTATAAAAATGTTTTAATAAAGATGTGATTATGAAAAAGTTATTTCCTTATGTTATCTCAGTTTTGCTGTTGATTCCAGTGTTTTCGTCGTGTACAAAAGAAGAAATTGATTACGAAGAATCGATGTTGATTGGGAAATGGATGCGTCCGTCGCCACAAAACGACGAAACTCAAACCGGTTTTGAATATTATCGTTACGACGAAGGAGGTACGGGCGTTACGTGGGATACTTATGACGATGTAACGGAAGCCGAGGCTCAAGAGTTTAAATGGACATTGATAAAAAGCGATTTGACCTTGACTCACAAAATTGAAACCACAGACGAATACGGCGTGCCTAAAGTCTATACTATTGTTGAGTTAACAACTGGAATGCTGACTTATAAAGATGATTTTGGTAATACTTATTCGTTTTCAAAAGTAAATTAAAAACCGTATGAAAAAAGCATTGAAAATAACGGGAATTACGTTGGCTACTCTTGTCGGCGTGGTGCTGATTGTGGCTTCGGTAGTAATTTATTTGGTGTTCACTCCTGAAAGGCTTACGCCTATTGTACGAAAAACCTTACCTGAATTTGTTACCTGCCAGACTGAGGTTGATAAGGCGGAATTAACCTTTTTTAGTACGTTCCCGCAATTCGGATTGGAACTGAATGAGGTCTGCCTGAAAAATCCGATGCAGGGAGCAAACGACACTTTAGCTTTTGTCAATAAACTTGTGGCAACGGTTGATGCATGGGCTTTTTTGACGAAAAACGAAGTCCAACTCAATGCTTTTTACTTGAAAAATACGATAGTAAATGTATTTGTCGATACGTGTGGAAATACTAATTACAACATATTTCCGCCTTCGGAGGAAGAAGACACTTCGGCTTTTGTAAATCCGTTTGATGTCATAGCACTTGATGCGGTACAAATAGAGAACCTTACGGCAACATACAACGATTTACAACAAGGTTTATCTGCAAAAGTCGAACATTCAGATTGTTCGATAAAAGCGCAACTCTCCGACGTATTCGACGGGAAAGCGGCACTGCGAGCAAACATAAAACGCTTGTCGGCTACTATAGCGGGCGAACAACCCGTTGTGGCTGATGTTGCTGATTTGAACCTTGATGTGAATGCCGCTAAAACAAATAATGCCATAGACGGAAAATTGGTGCTGAATTTGCCTGATGCTTCGCTCAAAATGGGTGAATCGGAGCTGTTGGTAAATAGAAAAATATCATTTGACATACCGCTTTCGGCCTCAATAGATGCACTTTCGTTGGAGTTGAATAAAGCAAAAATATCGCTGGAAAATCACGAAATCGGGTTGAATGGTACGGCAAGTTATTCCCCGAACAGCGATATTGCCATGGACGTCGATTTTGCGACGAATAAATGGGTCGTATCCGAGGTTTTAAGTCTAATACCGAAAGAGTATGTTTCGTTGTTAGATGGCATCGATGTTGATGGCAATCTACATTTAAGCGGTAATGTAACAGGAGTTTACAATGATTCAGTTTGGCCGAAAGTTGCTGCAAATCTGTTGTTTGAAAATGGGAAATTTGCTTATGAAGGAATTCCTTATCGTTTGAGAGAGGTCTTTGCCGATATGTCTGCCGATTTGGATTTGAACAAAGACTCTGTATCATCGGCAACTATCACGAATCTTTCGGCAAAAACGGGGACTTCCCGTTTGCAGGTTTCGGGTGTCGTCAACGACTTGCTTGGGGTTATACGCTGCAACCTGAATCTGAAAGGAGACGTAAATTTACCGGAATTAAAACCGCTGTTGGCGGACATGAACGTGCGTATGGAAGGACGTACAAAGGCGAATGTCAATGCGCGTTTTGCTCTTGACGATGTTTTGACTTTAAACCTAAACAAAATTCGTGCTTTCGGCAATTTGGCGTTTACGGGAGTTGATGTGGTGTACGAGGATAGTATGTTGCTGAAATCGCCGGATTTGAAACTCTCATTTGCATTGCCAAGTAATCGTAAAAATAAGGGAACTAATGAGTTGATTGCGGCTAACATTGAGGCTTCTGCCATCGATTTTGAGATGATTGAAACGATGGCTGCAAAAATTGATGCTGTAGATTTGGCATTGGGTGTTTCAAATATTATGGACACAACGGTATTACCTTCTGTTACGTGTTTGTTTGATATGAAACGGCTTCAAGCAAAAATGGATACTATCACGGCAGATGTGCTAAAACCGAATGGAGAGGTGTCGCTTTCTCCTTCGCAACGAAACAAAAAGAATCCGCACATAAAGTTGGAGTACAGCAGCGAATCGTTGGTGGCAGCAATGGGAAGTTTTTTAGATGTAAAGACCGATTATGTAAAAATAAAAGCATCTACAACCTATAACGAAAAACAAGATAATCTTTATTTGAAATGGAATCCGACCTTTGACATCGATTTTAATAACGGGGCAGTAAAAATAGCTGGATTGGCACACGCAATACAGATACCTTTAATAAAGTTCAACCTTACACCACGCGATTTGCATATCGACGACAGCCGAATCGTTATTGCCGACTCTGATTTCAAGCTCAGTGGCAATGCGACGAATATACGCAAGTTTATGCGTAAAAAAGGTGATTTGGTGGGTGAGTTCAACTTTGTTTCTGAAAAGACGAATATTAACCAATTGCTTGATATAGTGAATGGTTTTGGAGGTGAAGACGAAGAAAATGAGGCGGACGAGTTGGCGGAAAATGCCTCGGAAACGACAGAAGAGGCCAATCCTTTTATGGTACCAAAAAGAATTGATTTGACGTTAAACACAAAAATAAAGAAAGCCGTATTTGACGATATTGTAGCAGAAAATTTGGGTGGAAAAATAATGATAAAAGATGGGGTAGCGGTTCTTGAACAGATGGGATTCACGTGCGATGCTGCAAATATGCAACTAACGGCATTATATCGCTCCGACCGTCGTAATCATCTTTTTGCAGGACTTGATTTTCATCTGCTTAATATTGATATTAAGCAACTTATAGATATGATACCCGATATTGATACTATCATACCGATGTTGAAATCGTTTGAAGGCAGAGCCGAATTTCATCTTGCAGCTGAAACTTATATGAAGTCGAACTACGATTTGAAAATGTCCACGCTTCGTGGAGCAGCTGCAATTGAGGGTAAAAATCTTGTCCTGCTGGATAGTGAAACCTTTGCCAAAATAGCAAAGCCATTGCTTTTCAATCGAAAAACAAAAAATTTGGTTGATAGTATCAGCGTAGAGGCTACGGTGTTCCGCAACGAGGTAGATCTTTATCCTTTTGTGATGTCGATGGACAAATATTCGGCCGTAGTAGGTGGACGGTACGATTTAAGTCAGAACTATAATGCTCATATCGAAACGCTTGCTCCTATTCGTTTGGCATTGCGTATTACAGGAAATGCCGCTAATCTTGATGATATGCATTTCGATTTGGTAAAAACAAAATATGGAAATATGTATAAACCCGAAAAACGAAATGCACTTCAAGAGCGGACTTTGGCATTAAAAAAACTTATCTCCGATGCATTGAAATCGACTGTGAAAGAACAAGATGAAGAAGATAATTAGTATTATATTGTGTTTTAGCATGTTTGCTTCTTGCGACATCAACAAGGAGATAGATTATGCCGATTTCAGAATTTCCGGCAGAGTTGTCGAATCAGAAACGAACAAAGCGATAGCGAATATCCAAGTTAGTTTACGCAATAAAAATTTAGGTTCTTTTGCCAAAACGCTGACTGATACGAATGGAACTTTTGGCATAGAATCCTTGGACGGAGGTTATACCATAGACTCTGTTTTCGTGGTAGCACAAGATATAGATTCCGCATTGAACGGATATTACCAATCGGATTCTATTCTTGTTTTTCTTCAGCGGGATAACAGCGGTTTTAAACAAGAACCGGCTTCTGTCGATAACATACTTTTCCAATTAAAGCGATTACAATAATGCATCTAACTTTTTATTTGCATTGCAATACCCGATGGGGAGAAAACGCCTATTTGCTTCTTGCTGACGAAGCAATACCGATGAAATATTTCTCTGATAGTCAGTGGAAATTGACTGTTGATTTGCAAAAGAGAGAACGCATTTCCTATTCTTATGTTCTCAAATACGAAGACGGCCAACTTCTGGCCGAAAGTAAGTTGAAACGACATCTCGCTTTAAATACTCAGAATGAGCATGTAGAGATTTACGATGATTTTGTTGAAGAAAGCAATGTATTTCAGACTTTGCCTTTTCAGAATTGTTTTTTCCCCCATAAAAAAGTGCAAAAAACGGTTGCAAACCAATGGCTTTTGCAAGTGTATGTTCCTTTTGTGGAGAAAAAATATTCGGTAGGAATTCTTGGCTCCTCATCTGCTCTCGGAGGTTGGAGGCATAACAACTATTTGCCGATGAATTACTTGGGAAACGGTTGGTGGAGTATAGCCGTTGAACCTCAAGGTGTTGTCGAATATAAGTTTATAATTGTTGATAAATGCAAGAATATTGTTCTTTGGGAAGATGGAAACAATCGGATTTCTGATTTCCGAGTAAAATCAGGTACATCTTCGGTGTTGAATCTGATTTTTAAACACAATTTTCATTGGAAAGGAGCCGGTGTTGCCATACCTGTTTTTTCTTTAAGGTCGACATCCGATGGGGGAATTGGAACTTACACCGATTTGCATCTTTTAGCGGATTGGGCTTCAAATATCGGTTTGAAATTTATTCAGATTTTACCTGTAAATGATACAACAAACAAGGGCACTAATGCTGATTCTTATCCTTATAGAGCAGTTTCGATATACGCATTGCATCCGATTTTGCTTGATGTAAAAAAAATCGGGACATTGAATGATATAGCCCGACAGAAAATGTTTGAGAGTCAGGGTTTTCAACTCAATGAAAAGACTGATGTATCGTATTCAGAGGTTTTTGCATTGAAAACAGCTTATTTAGAGTTGCTTTATGAGCAGGACTCCAAGGAATTGTTTTGCTCTGCTGCATATAAGAAATTTTTCAGAAAAAACAAACATTGGTTGTTGCCTTATGCGGTATATTCTTGTTTGCGAGATGAGTATCGCACTACGGATTTCAACTCTTGGAAAGAATATTCAGCTTACTCGTTGTCGAAAATAAACGACTATGCTGCCCAAAATGAAAAACGTGTCGGATACTATTGTTTTGTGCAGTATTATGCAGATAAACAACTCAAAGAAGCTCACGCTTATGCTACTCAAAAAGGAATCGCATTGAAGGGCGACTTGCCGATAGGCATTAGTGCTGATAGTGTAGATGCATGGATGAATCCGTCTTTGTTTCATTTAGATGCACAAGCAGGCGCTCCTCCTGACGATTTTTCGATAAACGGGCAAAATTGGGGATTCCCTACCTACAATTGGGAAAAGATGAAAAGTAACGGTTTCGATTGGTGGAAAAGCAGATTTAGAAATATGGCGGAGTATTTCGATGCCTATCGTATCGACCATATATTGGGATTTTTTAGGATTTGGTCGATTTCGATTGATTCGTCAGATGGAATTTTGGGGTATTTCAATCCGGCATTGCCTCTGTCGCAAGAAGAAATAAAACAAAAAGGATTCTTTCTTTCGGAAAAGATGTTTTGTCCTTTTATTACAAAGCACCGCTTGACTGACACTTTTGGAGAGGATGCGCATTTGATTGCCGACACTTTTTTTGACCACCAAGGCGATGTTTTCATTTTTAAATCCAAATTTGCGACACAGAATCGTTTAATCAACTATTTTAAGCAATATCCGCATCTTGTTTCACCTGAAAAACAACGAAAGTTACTCGATGTTTATACGAACGTGCTTTTTATAAAAGACAGGGAACGTTCAAACGCCTATCATCCGCGGATAATGCCTTTTGATACGGAATCGTTTAAGTGCTTGACAGAAGAACAGCAAGAGTGTTTCCGTATGATACATGACGACTATTTTTATGTAAGGCATAATGAATTTTGGAAAAAACAGGCTCTTTTAAAGCTTCCATCACTTTTGAATACAAATGAAATGTTGGTTTGCGGCGAAGACTTGGGAATGATTCCGACTTGTGTTCCCGATGTGATGAACCTATTACGGATTTTGACCCTTGAAGTGCAACGTATGCCCAAGCAGATGGACTTGGAATTTGTCGTATCAAGTCGGACACCTTATTTGTCGGTTTACACGACAGGTACGCACGACACCTCAACTTTGCGGGAATGGTGGCAGGAAAACCTTGAAAAAACACAGCGTTACTATAATTCTGTTCTAAATAAAACAGGAACGGCTCCCGATTTTTGTAATCCGGAAATTGTACAATGTGTATTGAAAAACGTATTTTCGGCCAATAGTATGCTGACGATACTCCCGTTGCAAGACTTTTTGGCATTGAAAAAGAACTTTGTAACGGAAAATCCAACAAAGGAACGTATAAACAATCCTGCCAATCCGCATCATTATTGGTGTTACCGAATGTCGGTAAATTTGGAAACTTTATTGAAAGAGAATACATTCAACTTAATGTTAAAAAATTTACTTGTAGAATCGGGACGAAATTAAAATCGAAAACATTTTTTATATATATTTGAATCATCATAAAAATATATCGTTATGGCAGAAAATATGAAGAAACCATCAGAAGAAAAACTGAAAGCCCTAAAGTTGGCTATGGATAAAATCGAGAAAGACCATGGCAAGGGTACAATTATGAAAATGGGCGACCATGTGGAAGAAAATGTGGCTGTGATACCGACAGGTTCATTAGGATTGAATTTGGCGTTGGGAGTGGGTGGCTATCCGCGTGGACGTGTTATCGAGATTTATGGTCCGGAGTCGTCAGGAAAAACCACTTTGGCAATACATGCTATTGCGGAGGCTCAAAAAGCAGGAGGTATAGCCGCTATTATTGATGCCGAACATGCTTTCGACCGTTTCTATGCCGCGAAGTTAGGTGTGGATATTGATAATTTGCTGATTTCGCAACCCGACAGCGGAGAGCAGGCTTTGGAGGTGGCAGACCAGTTGATACGCTCTTCGGCAGTAGATATTGTAGTCATCGACTCGGTAGCAGCCTTGACTCCGAAAGCAGAATTGGAAGGTGATATGGGAGACTCTAAAATGGGCTTGCAAGCCCGCTTGATGTCGCAGGCGTTGAGGAAACTGACTGCCAATATCAATAAAACCAACACAACATGTATTTTTATCAATCAGTTGAGAGAAAAAATAGGCGTTATGTTCGGAAATCCGGAAACGACAACAGGAGGTAATGCGTTGAAATTTTATGCTTCCGTGCGTTTGGATATTCGTCGGATAGGGCAAATAAAAGAAGGTGATGAGGTAATAGGTAACCAAACTCGTGTAAAAGTAGTGAAGAATAAAGTAGCGCCTCCTTTCCGTAAAGCGGAATTCGACATTATGTTTGGTGAAGGTGTTTCGCGCATAGGGGAGATAATCGATTTGGGCGTTGAGTCGGGAATCATCAAGAAAAGCGGTTCGTGGTTTAGCTATGGGGAAACAAAATTGGCTCAAGGACGAGAAGCTACCAAGAGTTTGATTGCCGATAATCCGGAATTGACAGCCGAATTAGAGCAAAAAATCTTTGAAGAACTTAAAAAACGCGAGTAAAAGGGAAATTTTTATAATTAAATAAGATGATAAAGCCTTGAATTTTAATATTTAAGGCTTTTTTATTTTAAAAAACAATAAAAAAATAGTACTTTGTATTGCATAGTACTATTTTTGTTTGTATATTTGCGGTGTACAAAAAATATATAGACATGAATATAAATACGGAAAATATCAAATCGCAGATGCGCAAAGGTTATTTGGAGTATTGCATATTGCTTATTTTGAACAAAAAACCTGCTTATGTTTCGGATATTATTCGAATATTGAAAGAGGCAAAACTCATTGTTGTAGAGGGGACTTTATATCCTTTGCTGACAAGATTGAAAAATAGTAATTTTTTGGATTATAAATGGCAGGAATCTACACAAGGTCCTCCTCGAAAATATTATGAGTTGACTCAACAAGGAAAAGAGTTGCTCGATGAGTTGGAGAGTGCATGGAATGAAGTGAAAAATGTGATAGAAATAGTAAAAGAAACTAACTAAATAAATTAAAACAATGAAAAAGACATTGACTGTTAATCTGAATGGGTGTGTTTGGACAATAAACGAAGATGCATACCAAGAATTGAAGAACTATTTAGACGAACTTGAAAATAGTTTTTCGTCGGACGAAGAGAAAGAAATTTTAAGCGATATAGAAGCACGTATATCGGAATTGTTTTCGGAACGGCTTGATAAAAAACGTACCGTGGTAGAAAAAGAAGATGTGGAATACATCATTTCGGTGTTAGGGAACGTAAGCGATTTTTCTGATAGCAAAGAGCCCGAGAAAAAGGAAAGAAAGCGCTCAAAACGCTTCTATCGCAATCCTGATAACAAAATCATAGGTGGTGTGGCTGGCGGTTTGGCTGCCTATCTGGGTTGGGATCCTACGGTTGTACGTTTGTTATTTGTATTTCTACTGATAGTAGGATTTAGTTGGTTTTTTGCGGTTTATCTGTTAATATGGTTGATAGCACCTGAAGCGGAAACTTTTGCACAGAAACTCGAGATGAACGGCGAAGATGTTACTGTGGATAATATAAAAAACATCAAAACAAGAATAGTGGAATCGATGCCCGAAGAGAATAAAATTAAATCGTTTGGACAACGTGTCGGAGAAGTGATTTTAGGCATACTGAAATGGGGAGTGATTATAATTGGCGGTTGTATCGGTTTGGCAGTAGCTTCTGCTTGCATAGGTGTCCTTTTCGGATTGTTGCTTTTAGGCATTGTGTGTTTAGCAGAGCCGGCATGGGTTGTCGGGCTATCGGGTGGTTATAGCGTATTGTTTTTTGTTTCGCTTTTTCTGCTTTGTTTGCTGCCGTTGGTTGGCTGTATATGGCTGTTGGTGCGATTGCTGAGCAGAAAACCACGCAAAAAAAGTCGTGCGTGGGTAGGGTGGTCTATGCTTGTACTTTGGTTAATAGCATTCTTTATTATGATTTTTTCAGGTATAAAGTTCGCCGCTTCAAGTTCACCTTCACAGATTGAGGAAGTTCTTGCCAGATATGTGAATAACGATTGGAAGTTTGATTATGACGACGTAGTAATTTCCGAACCACGACAATTAAAGGATTTTAATGCTATTCATTTGGACAATGCAACTAAATTAGAACTCTCGCAATCAGATGATTATTCAGTTCGAGTTTTTGGAGATGCAAATCATATAACAGATATTAAAACCGAAGTAAGAGATAGTGTTTTGTATGTGTACAACAACAACCGAGGAAAGGCTAAAGTTGAAGTATCTTTGCCGGCTATAAAAAGCATTGTGGCAGAATCTGCTTCAAAAATAGAAAGCGAGGGCTTTATTGAGGTACGAAATTTGGATATTCAACTCAATGGAGCAAGTAATGCCGATATGAAACTGAATGTTGAAAATCTATCACTTCACATCGGACAAGCTTCAAAAGCGGAGTTAGAGGGGAATGCCAACAAATTGTTTTTAAGAGCAAACGGAGCTTCAAAAGCCGATTTGGAAACATTAAATGTACAAGATGCCGATATGGAAATACGTGCCGCCTCGTATGTAGAAGTATATGTAACTGACACTCTAAAATGCGATTTGTCCGGTGCGAGCCATTTAAAATATAAGGGGAAACCTACTCTCCTTTGTACAAAAAATGATGCATCGGTTGTGATATGCGATACAAAATAAAGGTCATTAAAAGACAAATATATTTTTTCATTTTTCAGCCTCTTTTGTTAGAAAGAGGCTGTTTTTATAACATTCTTTTGTTGATAAAATCCATAAATTCGTCTTTGTAGGTATCCGAAATAGGAATATAGTTCTTTCCAAAAACAATTCGGTTGCGTTCTATCACTTTTATTTTGTCTTTGTTGACAATAAATGAGCGATGAACTCGAGCAAAATGTTCACCGGGCAATGTATTTTCCATCGCTTTCATGGTGTTAAGCGATAAAATGGGAGAGGGCTCTCCTTCTACATAAATTTTCAGATAGTCTTTTAATCCTTCGATAAATAAGATGTCTTTTATTTTTATTTGCAACAATTTATATTCGGAATGAACAAATATGGCTTTCTGCTCGTAAGTGTTGTCTTGAGGGTGGTGTCGCATACAAACCGACTGCACTTTTTGGACTGCATTTATAAAATCCGAATACGAGATGGGTTTTAACAAATAATCTACCGCATTTACTTTATATCCGTCAATGGCGTATTTATCGTACGCTGTGGTAAATATCACTTTTGTTTTATCTCCTATTATTTTCGATAATTCAACACCATTGATGCCTTGTAGGTGAATATCTAAAAATATAAAATCGGGAGCAACTTTCATAATATCCTTCATCGCCAATGTCGCATCGGTATATTTTCCTTTTAATATCAGGAAGTCGGTTTTATGAACATATTCTTCCAGCAACTCTATGGCCAATGGTTCGTCGTCAATAATGCAACATGTCAGTTTCATATCGGTTATCTTTTAAGTGGTACTATCATTTCACTAATGAACATATTGTTTTCTTCTCTCAAATTTAGGGCATACGCATTAAAGAACAAGATATCCAATCTTTTTCGTAAATTTTTCAATCCAATGCCGGTATGCTCTTCGGTTGTATCAAGATTGTCAAAGATGGTGTTTTCGGTGGTTGTTACAATGGTATTTCCGTTGCGATATAGTCGGAAGCGTATAAATGATTTCTTGGAAGGATGAACGCCGTACTTAAAAGCATTTTCGAGTAATGAAACAGAAAGTAGGGGAATAACCATTTTATTTAGGTCTATTTCGTCCAAATCGATTTCGGAAACAATCTCCACATGATTTCCACAGCGTATTTTTTGCAGTTCGATATAGTTCTCTATAAATTCGACCTCTTTATAAAAAGGTACACGAAGGCTCTTGTCGTCGTCATGCAACACATAGCGAAGTATTTTTGTCAGCATATAGATGCACTTTTGTGCTTTTTCGGGCGATGTATTGATTAACGAATAGATATTATTGAGTGTATTAAACAAAAAATGAGGATTTAACTGCATACGCAAGGTTTTCAACTCCATTTTCATTTGCTCTTGTTCATAGTTATATTCTTTTAGTATCAGTCTGATGATTAGATCAATAGTAGAAGCCAAAGAAAATAATAAGCAATAAAAAAATATCGTACCAATTCGTATTTTTATGTCTAAAATATGTGGAGAGTATTTATCGACAAAGTACATAAACGTATTGGCAGGTAACTCCCTTGGTGGTCGTGGTCGTGTCCGTTCTCCTTGCAACTCTTTTTGTCGCTCTTTTTGAATCAGTGTTTCTGATATCATATAAGTTGAAAAAGAGAAAGTGGTTATTATCAATAGAATTGCAATAATATAAATCTTTCTGTTTGTGTAGAAATATTTCTTAATGAGGAAACTGTAATTTACATAAAAAAGAATAAGTAAAGCAATCAGGTGAATGTAAAAAATATGTATACCCGATGTTCTAATATTAGATGTGGCATTTAAAATGGTAGGTATTGTGAATAAGAACCCCCAAATCAGAATATGAATAAAATACCTCTTTTTTTTCATAGTATAACTATACAAAAATAAAGAAATAACTGTTCTTTTTTTATAAAATATACAAAAAATCAATTTTTACCGATAGTTTTACAAAAAAAACGCATAACTATACGTTATGCGTTTTTTTTGGGGGGGATAAAAATGTTTGTCAAAATATTTCTATTTCTCCCACAAAAATCCATGCAGGTTCGCCAGCCGCACCATGCCATTTAGGCATTTTTTTGACCGAAATACCGGTTATGCGCACGAAGCGGGCTTGTATCGGTGCAAACGAAACAGAACATTGTTCCACATCTTTACGGACATTTTCCCATTTGTCGTAGTCGGAATATGTTTCGTCGGCAATTGTTTTGTATGTGTTTCCGTCTTGCGATATTTCAACTTTCATACCGGCTGCACCAAATATGTAATTCCCTGGTTCGATAAGCAAATCCATCGTTACGGAACTAATCTCTTGTGTGGTTTTCAAATCTATTTCAGCCTGAAAATCGCTTCCAATATAGCCTACCCATTTCCCCGTATTGAAAATTGGGTCGCCTACGATACCATCCACCAATGTTTCGGCTACGATATAAGCGTAATTATTATGAACGGGTAGGGTATAAACAATAGGTTTCAAAGTTGCTTTATTGAACGAGAAATCTTGTGATTTTACTTTGGTAGCAACCTCGTTTCTAATAGCGGCTGCTTTTAGTGTACAGGTTTCTTTTATAGCAAACGGCTCGGTATATAAGAGCGAAGAGGCATTCGGTTCGGTGCCGTCAAGCGTATAATAGATGGGTGCGTCACCCAAAGTAGAGAGAGTGATTTCGGTAGCACCTTTTTCAATATTCGGTTCAATTTTTACACCTACCTCAAGCAAATGTTTTGCATAATTAAATCCGTCGCGTTCGTAAATGTCAATCATTTTAGGCATACGAGCGATGAAATCTTCATAATTTTTCTTTTCGGGCTTTGTCCAGCAAACTTCTGCAAGAGCCGCCATACGTGGCAACATCATATATTCGCGCGATTCGTTTGTAGGAAGGTATTCGTTCCAAAGATTTGCTTGTGCTCCGGCTATGAGATGATGTTTTTCCGGCTCCAAAATAGTAGGTATAGGCTCTAAACTATAAGCACGTTCGACATCGATAAACCCACCAATGGCAAATTGTTCGCCCTCCGTATCTCTGGTTTGATAGTAGTCAAAATAAAGATGCGTATTCGGAGTCAT
Organism: Paludibacteraceae bacterium; assembly: GCA_017456885.1. GTDB lineage: Bacteria > Bacteroidota > Bacteroidia > Bacteroidales > Paludibacteraceae > RGIG9608. The sequence continues at coordinate 111,967 of JAFTIM010000004.1, read as the reverse complement.
TATCACTTCATGTCCTTGCAGAGCAGCTTCGGTACCGCCATTCATCCCTCTCCAAGACATTACGGCTGCATTAGGGGCAAGACCGCCTTCCAAAATCTCGTCCCAACCGATCATACGACGTCCTTTTGCATTCAAGAAATTCTCGATACGTTTTACGACATAACTTTGCAGATACTCTTCTGCCGAATGTTTTTTATCCGCTTTTATGCCGAGTTCTTTTATTTTTGCTTGACAAGTGGGGCATTCTTTCCAACGTTTTTTAGGACATTCATCGCCGCCAATATGGATATATTCGCTTGGGAAAATATCAATGATTTCGGTCAAAATATCTTCTATGAATTGCATTGTCGATTCTTTGCCAACACACAAAACATCGTCCGAAACACCCCATTGTCCCCAAACTTTGTAAGGACCTCCGGTGCAACCTAATTCAGGATAAGAAGCCAAGGCGGCAAGCATGTGTCCAGGCAAATCAATTTCGGGAATAATCGTGATGTTTCTTTCAGCAGCGTATGCTACCACTTCACGCAACTCGTCTTGTGTATAAAAACCTCCATGAGGAATGCTGTCTTGATTTTCAGGTTTCCCTTTAATGCAAGTGCTTTCGCGCCAAGCTCCTATTTCGGTCAGTTTCGGATATTTTTTGATTTCAACACGCCATCCTTGGTCGTCTGTCAAATGCCAATGAAAACGATTTAAATTGTGCAATGCCAATAAATCGATGGTGCGTTTTACAAACTCTGTGGAAGAAAAATGACGACTTACATCCAACATAAAACCTCTATAGCGGAAACGTGGATAATCGTTGATTATAACGGGTTTCAATTCGATAATGGCATTTTTAGCTAAAGCAGGAATCGATTTTCGAAGTGTTTGAATACCATAAAAAACGCCGGCCTCCGAAGCACCTTTTATCACAATCTTATCTTTGTCGACAGACAATTGATAAGCCTCGGCATTGTCGCTAACCAATCCGAGCTCCAACACGATGGCTTTTCTATCTGTTTTTTTGTCGATAGGGAGTGTATAGCCCGTCGATTCGGCGATATAATCGGCTAAAAACTCCGCATTCTTTTTCATTTTCTCGTTATCGGCAGGGTAAGTGATTGTAGTTGTCCTATTTAGGAAAAAACTTTTACCCTCTTGCATAGAGATTTCTTGTGGCAACGGCACTACTTGATAATCACTCAGAACTGCGTTTTGGTTGCAAGCAGTCAATAGAATCATACTTGCAAGCATAATTACTTTGAGATGTTTCATAAGAATATGTTTAAGTTATTAAAAAATATTAGTGGATTATGCTGTGGGCAATCTCTTCAGCTTTTTCTTTGCCACATAAGGTTTCTATTATTTTCAGAGCAAACTCAATGGCGCATCCTACACCACGAGAGGTGATGATATGGTGACTTTTCACGACCTTTTCGTATAGAAGATTTGCTCCTTTCAACTGATTTTCAAATCCCGGATAACAGACAGCATTCTCTCCTTCGAGTAGCGACAATTGTCCTAAAACAATGGGTGCAGCACAAATTGCAGCAATAAGTTTTGACTCGGAACTATATTTACAAATCAGTTTTTTCAATCCATCGTGAGCATTCAGATTGTTTGTGCCCGGCATACCTCCCGGCAATAGTAATAAATCTGCATCGTTGAAATCTTGTGCTGTGAAAACGGTATCGGCTACGATAGGTATATTGTGAGCACCTACAACCTCTTTGTCGTTTGAAATAGAAACTGTTATGACTTGAATGCCTGCACGGCGAAGCAAATCAATAGGGGTGATAGCTTCTACCTCTTCAAAGCCATTGGCTAAAAAAACATATGCTTTCATAAATAGTTTTATAGATTTAGGTTAAAAATATAAGTAATCGTACCGATAGCGACATTAGTCCCTGATGAAAACTTGGTATTTTTTGCAGCCTTCATAGCGGCTTCACGAAGATTCGAGTCGGAAATTGTTGTTCCGGAAGCAATAGAGGTGGCTATAACATCTCCATTTTCGTTCACACGAATACTGACCACAACTTTTCCAGCTTCATCCTTATCATAAGATGGTTTATAAAGTTCACCTCTTAAATCGCGTCCGTTAAGCGACCACGAGTTCCCATTCGAGGAACCTTTCCCCGCAGGATTTCCGGCAGTACCACTGCCGTCTGCTTTTCCAACACCGCTGATTTGTTGACCGAATACGCCTGCAGCCTGATTTGCTTTTGCTGTTTTTTCAGCCTGCTCCGCTTCAATGCGTTTTTGCTCTGCCTCTATACGCTGACGTTCTAATTCTTCTTGACGTTTTTGCTCGGCAATAATTTGTTCTTGTCGTTTACGTTCCTGTTCTTTTTTTTGAGCCTCAAGGTCGATTGTTTCTTCAATATCTTGGGTCATTAAATCTTCTTTTGCAGCAGGTGGAGTAGCAGATTGCGGTGTTGAGGTTGTAGTAACAACAGGAGGAGCTAATTCGCCCAACCCTTCAATGCCATCGCCGAAACTAATCATAATGCCTTCTTCCTCTTGTTCTTTATTAAAAGGCATATAAATAAACATCAAAAGCAGTACAATCAGTGCAGCAATCACGATTGTAACAATCGAACTATATATTTGAGGTTTATTCATGATACTATTTTTCCAAGGATTTTGTAGCAATGACAAGTTTCATCTTGTTCTCATTTGCAATATCAAGAATTTTGACAATTTCTTTATATGGAACATTCTCATCGGCATAGAGAGCAATATAAAATGTAGAGTCTAATGCTTTTTCGTTTAAAAGAGTCATCTCCAACTCCTCGAAAAGAATCGGACGAGATTTCTCCTTTTGTTTTGCGATAGAGTATTCCCCGTTTTCAGAAATGCCGATTTTGATTATGGTTGTTTTTGTGGCTGTTTTAGCCCTGCTTTGAGGAAGATTAACCTTCATATCGTTGGGCGAAGACATTGTTGCCGCCAACATAAAAAACAGCAATAGCAAGAAAATCATATCCGTCATCGACGACATACTGAAACTTGCTTCTACTTTATTTCTTCTTTTTAAAGCCATTTAAACTGAAATTTTGTCTGGGTTATTTATTTTTTTCCTGCAGCAGGCTCGTTTAACAAATCTAAAAATTCCATGTTTTTGGATTCTAACTTTCGCATAATTTTATCGAGGCGAGCCACTAAAAAATTGTATGCAAAATAGGCGCAAACGCCAACTATCAGTCCTGCAACAGTAGTTACCATCGCAGTATAAATACCTCCCGACAAATCACTTAAATTGATGGTGTTGTCGCCTTTTGTCGACATTTGGTAAAACGCTTCGACCATACCGATTACCGTACCAAGAAAGCCCACCATAGGAGCTCCACCGGCAATGGTAGCCATCATGGTAAAACCTTTTTCAAGTTTTGCAATTTCGATATTTCCTACGTTTTCTATTGCTACCAATACATCGCTCATAGGGCGTCCCAACCGACTGATTCCTTTTTCAATCATACGTGCCGATGGGGTATGAGTTTCTTTACAAAGATTCATTGCCGATTCTATTTTACCGTCGTAAATATAATCTTTGATGCGATTCATAAACGAAGCGTCTTCTTTCGATGCTTTGTGCAAAACAATCAGTCGTTCCACAAAAATGTAAATGGCGAGAAGCAGCATAAGCGCAAGCGGAATCATCAGCCAGCCACCTTTCAATGCCAAATTCCAAAGGCTGATTTGTGTTTCGACACTTTCTTCGATGGCAACCGGTGCCGTTTCTGCAATTACTTGTAATAATACTGTAAGATTCATAATAATTTATTTTAAAGCGTTTTTATATTTTTCGATGGTGTTTTTCAATCCAAAATAAAGAGCATCGGCAATGAGGGCATGCCCAATAGAAACTTCTTTTAAGAATGGAATGTTTTTGTGCATATAGGCCAAATTGTCCAAATTCAAATCGTGGCCGGCATTCACTTCCAAACCACATTCACGAGCCTTTTGAGCAGCTTCGATGAATGGCTTTATGGCGCACGCTTTGTCCTTTGCAAAATTGCTGGCATAAGGTTCTGTGTACAACTCAATGCGGTCGGTTCCGGTTTCGGAAGCCGCTAAAATGTTTTCTGTTTCTGTCCCGACAAAAATGGAAACTCTTATGTTTTTTTCGTGAAAGCTATTTACCAGATCTTTTAGAAAGTCGTAATTGGAAACACAATCCCAACCGGCATTTGAGGTAATGGCATCGGGTGCGTCGGGCACTAAAGTTACTTGCGTCGGAACAACCGTTTTTACCAAATTGATAAATTTGTCGGACGGGTAGCCCTCTATGTTAAATTCGGTTGTGATATGAGGCCGTAGTTCATATACATCGCTATAACGTATATGCCGTTCGTCAGGGCGAGGATGCACCGTGATACCTTCCGCACCGAATGCCTGACAATCTTTTGCGAATTGCAGGACATTTGGCACATTGCCACCTCTGGCATTTCTCAAAGTGGCTATTTTGTTTATGTTAACGCTCAATTTTGTCATTTCCTATGAATGATAATCCGTTTATATATTTTTGTATGGTGTATTTTCTTTTGTATTTTTGCAAATACAGAAAAACATTGCAAAAATAACATTTAAAATGACATTTACGACTTATGCCTGATGTTAATTTAAAATGATAATTTTTTATGACGGTTGTTGTTTTTGGAAATAATTATAGAAAAGAAACGCTGTTGCAAGTGGAAATATTGTTTCGGGTGTTTCAAAAATATGAAATTCGTGTTGGCATAGAGTCCTCTTTTTATAGATTTCTGTGTGATGATTTGAATTTTAAACCTGCTGTCAGTTTTATTTTCTCCGACGATAAATTTGATGCAGATTTGGCTTTAAGCATCGGCGGTGATGGTACGTTTTTGAAAACAGCTTCGCATATCGGCAATAAAAATATTCCGATATTGGGAATAAATACGGGTAGATTGGGCTTTTTGGCCGATATATCGGGCGAAGAAATCGTTTCGGCATTCGAAGATATTATGCACAATCGTTTTAGGATAGAAGAACGTACCGTTTTGCAAGTAAAGACCAATGCAATGGATACGGTTTTCGGTTACGCATTGAACGAAGTGGCTGTGCTGAAGCAAGACAGCTCTTCAATGATTACCGTACGTACAAAATTGAATGACGAGTTGCTGACCGATTTCCAATCAGACGGGCTTGTGGTTTCAACGCCGACCGGTTCAACCGCTTATTCGATGAGCGTAGGAGGTCCTTTGGTTTTGCCACAATCAAAAAATCTGATATTGGCTGCTGTGGCACCTCACAGCTTGAATGTTCGACCGATGGTCATTCCCGACGATTTCAGAATAGAGCTTGAGGTTAAAAGTCGTTCGGAATGCTATTTGATTGCATTGGACGGACGCTCCGCCGTGTTTGACCAACATACAAAAGTGCTGATTCAGAAGGCGGATTTTACCATTAAACTCTTAAAAAGAGAAAACTACACTTTTTATAATACGCTACGCAACAAACTGATGTGGGGTGTTGATAAACGAACGATATGACATCATAGTATGAATAAAAAAGATTTGAGGATAGTTTACATGGGCACTCCCGATTTTGCGGTTGAGTCTTTAAAGGCATTGGTAGAGAATGATTATAATGTTGTAGCAGTAGTTACCATGCCCGACAAACCTATCGGACGGGGTTATAAAGTACAATCTTCGCCGGTGAAAAACTATGCAGTTTCAAAAAACATCCCTGTTTTACAACCGGAAAAACTGAAAGATGAAGTGTTTTTAAAAACACTCGAAGCTTATCATGCCGATTTGCAAATTGTGGTGGCTTTCAGAATGTTGCCACAAGTGGTGTGGGATATGCCTCGTTTGGGAACGTTCAATTTGCATGCCTCGTTGTTGCCGCAGTATAGAGGAGCCGCTCCAATCAATTGGGCAGTTATCAACGGAGAAAAAGAAACAGGCGTAACGACTTTTTTTCTGCAACATGAGATAGATACGGGAAATATAATTTTGCAAGAAAAAATCGCCATTTCTGATACGGACAACGCCGGCGATATTCACGATAAACTGATGGTATTGGGTGCAAAAAACGTACTGAAAACCGTGGATATGATATTGAGCGGAAAAGTAACTGCTCAACCTCAACAAGAGAGTTCGAAATTAAAACCTGCCCCGAAAATATTTAAAGAAACCTGTCGAATCGATTGGAATAAAGATGCATTAAGCATATTTAATTTCATTCGAGGGCTTTCGCCGTTCCCCGGAGCGTGGTTTGAATGGACTTTGCCTGATAAGACGACAACAATAGTCAAAGTGTTTGAATCAAGCATTGAACTTTGTCGGCACAATCGTGCTATCGGCAGCATCGAAGCTGATAAAAATCGGCTAAAAATAGCTGTCCGTGACGGTTATGTAGAACTTTTGAATTTGCAAATGCCCGGAAAAAAAAGAATGGATAGCGGTGATTTTTTAAGGGGATTTAAAGCTATACATGAGTGTGTTGTCAATATATAAAACTGAATAGAAATGAAAAGATTGTATTTTTTATCTGCCTTGTTGGCATTGTTGATTTTTACTTCGTGCGATTCTAAAATGATATTGCCGAATGCCTCGGGTGCTGTTTTCGAAGTGTTGGTTGTAATTGACGATTCTATATGGAAAACACCCGAAGGGAAAGAAGTTTTCGATTTAATAAATGCCGATATGCTCGATGTTCCGCAAAAGGAGCCGATGTTTAAAATGTCGCGCGTGAACCATGCAGGATTTGACAATCTTTTGCGCCCCGCTCGCAATATACTGATTGTAGATGTGGCTCCTCGATATACACAACCTAAAGTGTCGTATGGCAAAGACCGCTGGGCTCGCCGACAGGCAGTGGTAACCCTTACAATGCCATCACGAGATGGTATTACCAAACTTCTTGACGAAAACGGGAAAAAAATTCAAGATTTTTTTATAAAATCGGAACGACATACCTATCAGGATTATTTGAAAACATCGCATAATAGTCAAATGGAAAACGAAGCATTTAAACGGTTTGGAATAGAAATGCTTATCCCTTTTGAGATGACCAACTACCATTATGGCGAGAATTTTATGTGGGTATCAAATGGGGGAGTCAAGGCACGTCAAGACCTTGTGATTTATTCTTATCCATACACGAGTGTGGATAACTTGAAGTTGGAAAATTTGATACATAAACGCGATTCGGTACTTAAAGTGAATATCCCTGGACCGGACGAAGGCTCGTATATGGGCACGGAACTTGTTTATCATACTCCAAGTTTGAACGAAATATCTTTGAACAAAGCTTATTGTGCAGAAATTCACGGATTGTGGAAGGTGATGAACGGAGGACTCATGGGCGGTCCTTTCGTAAGTCATACTCGAATTGACGAAATTAACAATAAAGTTATTACGATAGAGGGATTTGTTTTTGCTCCCGAAAAAGATAAACGCAATTATATCAGACAATTAGAAGCTGTACTTTATACTGTGCGTATGCCACAAGAAGTAAACGAAGTTATTGTTCAAAAGAAAAAGTAAGTTTTATGGATTTAATAAAAGTAGGAATTACTCATGGCGATATGAATGGCATCGGCTATGAGGTAATATTAAAAGCACTTTCAGACAATCGTATTTTTGAAAAATCGGTTTTTATAATTTATGGATATTCAAAAGCAGCGGCTTTTTATCGGAAAAATTTAAATTTGGAAGACGCTAATCTAAATGTGATAAAAGCACCTAATGAAGCTATTCCAAAATGTATAAACATTATCAATTGCACGGAAGACGATTTGAAAGTTGAAATGGGAATTGCAACGGAAGAATCCGGTCGTATGGCATTTTTGGCGTTGGAGAAAGCGGTTGACGATTTGCAAAAACACCAAATAGATGTGTTGGTTACCGCTCCGATAAACAAAAAGACCATACAATCGGATAATTTTAATTTCAAAGGACATACCGAATATTTGGAGGATAAAGCAGGAGGAAAGGATTCTTTGATGTTTTTCGTCAGCGATTCAATGCGTGTAGCTTTGGTAACAAATCATGTGCCCGTTGCACAAGTTTCAAGCACAATAACGGAGGATTTGATATTGAAAAAACTCAATTTGCTGAACACCTCGTTAAAAGAGGATTTCATGATACCTCAACCTCGTATTGCTGTTTTGGCATTGAATCCGCATGCGAGCGACAACGGATTGATAGGGACAGAAGAACAAACGGTGATTATACCTGCGTTGAATAAAGCTCGAGAGAATGGCATCGTTTGCGTAGGTCCTCTTGCTGCTGATGGTTTTTTTGGTTCGGGAGCGTACGCCTCATACGATGCCGTTTTGGCCATGTATCACGACCAAGCATTAGCACCTTTCAAAATAATGTGCATGGGAAATGGTGTGAACTACACGGCCGGATTACCTTTTGTGAGAACATCGCCTACGCACGGAACTGCATACGACAAAGTGGGCAAGCAAACCGCCGATGCTTCTTCGTTTCGTCATGCCATTTATTTGGCCTTGGATGTTTATCAAAACCGAAAGCGTTTTGCCGAAATGACACAAAACCCGTTGCAAATCAAAAAGGCACAGAAAAGTTAATCAAGTGCAAGATTCAAATATCCGTTTGCTAAAGGCAACGAGGATTTTATCATAGCAAAAGAAATGGACTCTCCTTCGACGGGAGAGTCTTTTTCTATGTAATAAACGGCTTGCGAAAAAGAGTACTCCTTTTTTAAAAAATTGGTAAACTGTTGTAAAAAATCATTATTGATACGAAAGTCAGAATCAATGGCTATTTCTTTTACAATCAGGTATTTCTGTATTTCAATCATAGCATAACCCATGGCATTCCCGTAACTGAAAGTAATGATTTTACCGCCCGAAATCATTGCAGATTGTTCGGTTAAAGCCAAATGTGTATTTTTCCACATTACGGCAGACGCTTCATTAAAGTAATTAGCACGTATTTCATTTACTTTTTTGAGTGGAATCCGTATCTTCTTTATTTTGAAATCGGCTGATAGTGAAGTCATTACAACCTTTTTTAATGAAGAAAAAGGAGTAAACGCAAGTTTGGAATAGAAATATCTCAACTTATCATTAGCGGGCAGCAATACCAATCCTTTTTGTCCATGTTTGACGGAGCGATGATAGGTTTCATTTAATAAATGTGCCATCAATCCGTTTTTGCGATAGGGCGGGAGAGTGCATAGTGCATAAATATACCAAAAACGATTGGCTGTCGGCAATATAAAAAGCATCGAAAGCAGTTTGCACTCATGCTCTACAACGAGTGCTTTCCAATAGTTTTTATACGACAAAAACAAATCGACAAAAGCAATCGTATCATCAAAACATTGCAGCCAAATTTCTTTTAGTTGAGGTATATCGGTTGACTTTGCATATCTGATTTTCATACTTTTTGGGCTAAAAATACTTCTTGCAACAAATCGGGGTGATAAGATAGTTTAGCTTTTCTTAATCCTTCGATACCGGCGTCTTCGGCTCTGTTTACAAAACGATAGTTTGTGCAATAAGTGCGACAAAAATCCCTGTTTATCAGCGAATAGGCTCCGCGAATCTGAGGATTTGCTTTTTCGAAAAGAATCAGATACACGTCGTTGTTTAACGGGCAACCTATCGAAATGCCTTCTATACAGCCATTCAAACGCAAAACAAGTGTATCCAGCGCAAGTGTTTTGTAGGCACTCAATGCTTCATAAAAGGCTATGTTTTCCGAAAAATCGGAATGCAGCACAGTATCCCAATGATGACTGAATGCAAAACATTCTTCCATATTATTGGCTGAAACAGGCTCGGTAGAGCAGGCGTAATTTTTTGTTAAGAAGTTGATATTGTTGCGTTTAGGCTGTAGCTTTTTACCCGATAGCGAACATAGTTTTTCGGTCAAGTACAAGTATTCAAATTCATCTTTGTTGGATTCAAAACGGAATTGGTTGGGGAATGTCTGCTCCAACAAACTTTTGTTTTCAGGAGTTATCTGACCAATGATGGGCTCACATCCTATTTGTTTGGCACTATTTAAAATCAACTCTGTACAAGCTTGCAGATTTTTGCTGCCTACAGGAAACAAAAAATAATGAATCCCCTTTGTGAATGTCTTGATAAACAATACGTTATTTTGTTCGCAAACGGCATACTGAAAATCAAAAACATTTCTCCATAACCATAAGACTTCGAATCGGTAGGTGAATAAATTTGTTTTCTCGTCGAAAAGAAACGAGTTTAAAATGCTTTTGTCGTTAAGTTCTATTTTTTTGAATGTGAGCATGGTATGTTTTCCGCAAAACTAAATCTATTTTTTTTGAAAAGATCAGCTGAAAAATAAATTTATGTTAAAGGAAACGTTTCTTAACATTGATGTTAATATACCCAATGATTCATCAATTCGCTGACCGAAGGAAAAACAATGTTTGCACCTTCGTTGTATAGTTCTTCATCTCGCAAAATACCTGTATTGATGCCTATTGTAAAAATACCGGCTGTAACAGCCGAACGCACGCCGAGGGGGGCGTTTTCTATCACAATGGCTTCGGAAGCTAACAAATGACCTTTTTGCAATGCCATAAGATAGGGTTCCGGGTGGGGTTTCCCGTATTTTACATCGAAAGCGGTTACCATTCTGTCCTGTCGGAACATATCAGGAAAATTTTTGTTCAAGGTATCTAACAACGATTTCTGTCCTGAACCTGTAACCAAAAATATCATCAATCCGGCTTCTTTTACTTTTTTTAGAAATTCGTAAATACCTTTTATCGGATGAATATCGGAAATGCGATTAAATATCTCGCTTTTGATGCGATAGATTTCTTTTATTTCATCGGGAGTGGCTTCGCGATTGTATTTTTGAGGGAAAAACGCATTGATGGTCGATTCTCCGGTACGTCCTTCGTTCAGATAAGCGTCGTATTCGGTAAAATCCAACCCGTATTGCTGCATGGTTTCGTACCATGCTTTTGCGTGAAAAGGCATCGAATCGAACAAAACACCGTCCATATCAAACAAAACCGCTTTGGGTTGCAGTGTTGTTTTGTGTGTTTGATTGTACAAACGAATGGCTTCTTGCATTATTTTAAAAGTGCCAAAGTGTTTTTTATACGTCGCATTGCTTCAACGATGTTTTCATCGCTTGTAGCGTAGCTCATTCTGATGCAATCGGGGGCACCGAAAGCACCTCCTCCAACGCAAGCCACATGTCCCTCCTCAAGCAAAAACATGGCTAAATCGGCTGCCGAATTGATGGTTTTCCCGTTGTACGATTTGCCGAAATAAGCATCGCATTTAGGAAATAAATAGAAAGCACCTTGAGGTAGATTTACTTCGAAACAGGGAATCTCTTTTGCTAAATCAACAATAAGATTACGACGTTTTTCGAATGCTTTCCGCATAACTTCGACAGGCTGTTGTGTGCCTGTATATGCGGCTTCAGCAGCTTTTTGCGAAACGGAACACGGACCGCTTGTATATTGTCCTTGCAGTTTGTTGCAAGCCTTGACCACCCATTGCGGGGCAGCTATGAAACCGATACGCCAACCTGTCATTGCGTATGCTTTTGAAACCCCATTTACAATTACTGTTTGTTGTTTTACGCTATCAAAAGCGGCAATGCTTGCATGTGCACCTATGTAATTGATATGTTCGTATATTTCGTCGGAAATAATGGTGATGTTGGGGTGTTTTGCCAAAACTTCTGCTAATCCTCTTAACTCTTCTTTTGAATAAACCGCACCCGTCGGATTGGAGGGTGAACAAAGCACAAAGGCTTTGGTACGAGGAGTAATTGCCTGTTCCAATTGATAAGGAGTGATTTTAAAATCTTGCTCAATACCTGCCGAAACAATCACCGGAACGCCTTCCGCCAATTTCACCATTTCAGGATAACTTACCCAATAGGGGGCAGGAATGATTACTTCGTCTCCTTTGTCCACAATGGCCATAATCACATTACAAACAGATTGTTTTGCGCCGTTTGAACAGACAATTTCATCAGCCGAAAAGTCCAAACCATTTTCTTTTTTCAGTTTTTCAACAATCGCTTTGCGTAGAGTAGGATAGCCGGCTACGGGAGAATAACGCGAATAGTTCTCGTCGATGGCTTTTTTTGCAGCTTCTTTTATATGCTCGGGGGTATCGAAATCGGGTTCTCCGACACTTAAATTGATTACATCGATGCCCGAGGCTTTCAGTTCATTGCTCTTTTGCGACATCGCCAATGTTTCCGATGGCGATAGTGCATTTAAACGTTGTGATAATAGGTTCATATTATTTTCAAAAAAAATCGAATACAAAGGTAACTTGTTTTGCGATAAAAACATACACACCTCTTGAAATTTATTTATCGGAAGGCTTGCGAGAGAGGTTATTTGCCATTATTTTTGTTTGTTTGAAAAAAAGTATTATACTTGCGGTATGAAAATCATTCTATACATATTGTTAGGTCTTGTATCCGTATTTTTGCTATGGATTGCAGGTATTTTCATACATACTTTCTATCGCCTTGCTACAGGCAAAATGTCTAAAGAAGAACAAGATTTCCATCTCCGCCAATACGAAAAAATGAAAAAAGAGCGCAATGCAAAAAAACGTAAGTCCTCTTCTTTCTCTTATCCATCGCCATTGAACAGAATGTTTTGGCCTTAATGGCTAACCCTTATTCGCTTCGGCTTCTTTGCGTCGTATCCATTCAAGTTCTTTCAGTCGCATAGCCCACTCCTCGTCGCTCAGGCTGTCGGGGTCGGCAACGTGCATATAGTAACGCAGTTGTGCGTTGGCTATACGCAGCGTGTCGTTGCCCCTTACCTCGGCAGCCGTTACAACTTTTCCAGCTCGGCTTCCTTCAACTCGCCAACCTGCTGCGCAACATCATCAACGACCGACTGCTGCCGCTGATGACCAAGCACGGCTTTCCCGTCGAGGGCTGTTCGTTCGATTGGAACGACACGGTGGAATACACGCCGCAGGAGCAAATCAACATCGAACAGATGCTCGTGAACGGCGGCTACGACATCGACCCGAAATACTTCGCCGAAAAATACGGCATTCCCGTGATAGGCAAACGCGAAGCCGCCTTGCCGGCAACCGACCTTGTCAAACAACTGACAGCCGGAGACCCCGATTTTTTCGGCGTCGCCCTCGACGATTGAGGGCAATACAACGGCTCGACAAACTCTACTTCGACAACGATAAAGAGCAGATTAAACACTGTTTAAACGCTTTTTTGCAAGCTGTAGAATACCGCTTGGCAAACAAAGAAACCGAAGAGGCTGTGCTCAGAGAGATAGCCTCCGACACACCCATAAGCGCCACTCTTTACTCGCTCTACAGCCAAACCTTGCGTAAAGCCATCGACGACGTGTTTGAGCCAGGCAATGAGCTTGCCGACCGCCTGCGTGCCAACGTAACCCGATTTTCGGCATACAAGGCTTACCACGCCACACAGACGGCACGCCACAATAAGAATCCGAAAAGGGTGCTGCAACAGTTCAACCGCTATCTGGCCGCCGAATACAACACCGCCACCATACGGGCTCACCGTGCCGCCGACTGGCAACACTTCGAGCAGGAACGCGACGTGCTGCCCAACCTCGAGTGGATGCCCTCGACAAGCATCAATCCGGGAGAAGACCACCGCACGTTTTGGGGAACCACGCTACCCATAGACGACCCCTTTTGGGAACAGCACCAGCCGGGCGACCGCTGGAACTGCAAATGCCACTTGCGAAACACCGACAAGGAACCCACCGACAGACCGACAAGCGACAACCCCTGCGACCTACGCCACGACGGGCTGGAGGGAAACCCCGCACACACAGGAGAGGTGTTTACCGACAATTGTGCGTATGTGAAAAACAGCGGACAAAACCGAAAGGAAAGGGATAAGGTGGAAGAAAAATGTGAAATAACAGCACAAAAAGTCATAAGAAAAACCGCTAAACAAAGTCCATTGTTACAACAGTCTTATCCGTGTGAAATTGATGGAGAAATAAGAGAGGTACGTTTTGCCGACTGGGGAATTTCTGAAACAGCTTACTCTATGACTGGAAGAAAAAATCTCTATTGGATCAAAAATGAAGTGCTGAACAACCCCGAAAAATACTTTAAAAACGCAAAATACATCTCCGAAGCCGAAGTTGATTTGTCGCATAATAGAGGAAAAGTTCTTCGTTTAAAAAAGAAGTTTAAGAAATATTACTATTCAGAAATTACTCTTGCAAATGGCATTGAGGCATTCTTAAATATTATTTTACACGAAGATGGAAACTATTACCTATACACTATAAGCAAAAATATAACAAGCTACGACTAAAAAAAGGGGGAATACAATACTCTCACAGACGATCACGCCCCAATGATCAAGTAAAGACTCCCACTTGCAAAGATACAACATTTAATTGAGATATGAAAACACTACTATCCATAATCCTACTTCTCTGGGCACAAAACACTCCGGGCAACCTCTGGAACTGCAAATGCCACTTGCGAAACACCGACAAGGAACCCACCGACAGACCGACAAGCGACAACCCCTGCGACCTACGCCACGACGGCCTCGAGGGAAACCCCGCACACACAGGCGAAGTGTTCTCCGACAATGCTAATTACATCAGAACTCTAAATAGGTCTGATGTCAATATTGGGCAAAAAATAGTCAAATTCTATCGAGATAATTTGCGATCAAAGTACGAAACAACAAGTATCAATATAGATACTGATTTCGGTTACATATTGATTGATAATATCACTATTCAAGAGATAACAAAAGGTGCCAAGACAGAAAAATCATTTTTCTATAAACAAGAAATAGTCCAAAACATAGAGCATTATATAAAGCAAATGGTGCTTATTGATGGGCATGAGACCATTGACCTATCTCACAATAATCATAGAAGCATCTACTATCAAAGAAAGAAACTTTTTACCCACATGGAAGTATATCGCTTGGATATAGGGGTTTACTCCTATTGTATAAAATTTGGAGTATTTAGGAATGAGGAAAAGAACCTATATTGTATTACTGAACCTGATTGGTAAGTATAAAAAGAAAGAAAGCCGCAGAAAAAGAAGGACTTCTTTCACACTCGACTTTCCACTTGCAAAAATATAACAAATTTTTGATATGACAAAACAAACGACAAATATGGGAAACGAAGAAATTTTGGAAGGGTTTACGAGTTGCAAAAACGGCATACCGTCAAGTTCTTGAGAAGGGTTTGGCTGGTTCGGGAGATAGGTGTGTTTTTATTCGACTTGTAACTATGTCAGAATCGAAAAGGGTTGTTGTTGCGTATTTCGATACATTTACCTAATTTTGCACTCAAATTTGAAACCGTGAATTAGCGGTCGTGTATTCTAGAACACCACGTAAAAAACAGGAGTTATGAAAGAAAAAGTATCCGTATCTTTTATGTTGCTCGGCATTTTGTTCAATGTATGCCTTATAGCAGCCAATCTTCTTGAAACCAAAATAATACAAATAGGCAGCCTTTCGGTTACGGCAGGATTGTTGGTTTTCCCGATTTCGTATATCATCAACGACTGCATAGCCGAGGTGTGGGGTTACAAAAAAACGCGTCTGATTATTTGGAGCGGTTTTGTGATGAACTTTTTTGTGGCGATAATGGGACTGATAGCCGTTGCCATTCCTGCCGCACCTTTTTGGGAGGGTGAAGAACATTTCAATTTTGTATTCGGATTTGCTCCTCGGATAGTGGTTGCAAGTCTGTTGGCATTTTTTGTTGGGTCGTTTCTCAATGCGTATGTCATGAGCCGAATGAAAATATATAGCCACGGGCGTCATTTTTCGCTTCGGGCAGTGCTTTCTACCATCGTAGGGGAGAGTGCCGATTCGCTCATATTTTTCCCGATAGCCTTTGGAGGCATTGTAGCGTGGGAAGAATTGCTATTGATGATGCTGACCCAAATCGTATTGAAGTCGGTGTACGAAATCATTGTGCTTCCCATCACCTATCGTTTGGTAAAAACCATAAAAAAATGGGAAAATACGGATGTGTACGATACGGATATTTCTTATAACATTTTAAAAATCAAGGATATTGAGTAATGAATAAAGATTCGGCAGTTGTAGTATTCAGCGGCGGACAAGACTCCACCACATGTTTGTTTTGGACATTAAAGCATTTTCGTCATGTGCGTGCAATTTCATTTTTGTATGGTCAGAAACACCAAAAAGAGGTGGAAATAGCCCGCAAAATAGCCGAAAAAGCATCAGTTCCTTTCGATATAATGACGATTCCGTTTATTTCTTCGTTAAGTAAAAATGCCTTAACGGATAGTACAATAACGATGGATCAAGAGAAACCACAAGATAATTTGCCAAATACATTTGTTCCGGGGAGAAATCTGTTTTTTCTTTCGATTGCAGCCGTATATGCTTTGGAGCATGGTTGCGACAATATAATTACAGGGGTTTCGCAAACCGATTTTTCCGGTTATCCCGATTGTCGCGATTCGTTTATCCGCAGTTTGAATGTTACGTTGAATCTTGCCCTTGAACATCAGTTTGTAATACATACTCCGCTGATGTGGCTCGACAAGGCCGACACATGGGCGATGGCCGACCAACTCGGGGTTTTCGATTTGGTGCGAACCGAAACGCTGACTTGTTACAATGGCATTCGTGGCGATGGTTGCGGACACTGTCCGGCATGTAAGTTGCGCAAAAAAGGATTGGAAGAGTATTTGAAACGAAAAAACACAAAATAGATGTTTGAAATAAGAAAAAGAGTGGAAATAAGTGCCGCTCACAAACTAAATCTTGATTACGAGTCGAAATGTACCGCTATTCATGGGCATAATTGGATAATTGATATTTATCTTCGTTCCGAGTCGCTCAATCACAACGGAATGATAATGGATTTTTCGGAAATAAAGCAAAAAGTAATAACGCCGCTCGACCATCAATTTCTGAACGAGGTATTACCCTTTAATCCTACTGCCGAACTGCTTGCCAAATATGTTTGCGACGTATTGCAGCCATTTTGTTTTAGAGTAGATGTGCAAGAAAGCGAAAACAATACGGCATCTTATATCAAATAGCGTAATGGAACGATTTTACAACGTAGTGGAGATTTTTGTGAGCGTAGAGGGAGAGGGAAAACGAAGCGGAAGCCTTACTCAATTTATTCGCTTGGCGGGGTGCAATTTGCATTGTCCCTACTGCGACACGAAGTATGCTTGGGATACGACAAATGCTCCTGTCATATTCTCAAAAATGACGAGTGAAAATATATTCTCGGCATTGAGAACGGATATTAAAAACATCACCATAACAGGAGGCGAACCGCTCCTTTCGCAAGGCATTTCCTCGCTCATTAAGCAGTTGCTTACAAACGGATTTCACGTCAATATCGAAACCAATGGTGCTGTAGCGATTGCTCCCTATCAGGAGATGCAAAAAAAGACGCCGAATGGTAGTGGAACGTTGTTTTTTACCATTGACTATAAGTTACCATCGTCGGGAATGGAACAACACATGTTGCAGGAAAATTTTTTGGCATTATCGTCAAGCGATGTCATAAAATTTGTAATTGCAAGCGACGATGATATTCGGGCAATGCTTCATTTTTTGCAAAAAACAAAGACTGTTTATTCGGCTAACAAATGCGATATGCCGAACATCTATTTGGGTACGGTGTGGAACGCATATTCTGCCGAAAAACTTGTTGAATGGATGAAAAAAGAGCCATTGCTTACCGATGCAAGGTTACAATTACAAATTCATAAATTTATTTGGGACCCTGAAAAAAGAGGAGTTTAGTATGGAAAAAAATCAATTAACCCTACTGGGTAAAAAAACAGAGTATAAGCAAAATTACGCACCGGAAGTGCTTGAAACGTTCGAGAATAAACACCAAGGGCGCGACTATTGGGTACAGTTCAACTGTCCTGAATTTACAGCACTTTGCCCGATAACATCACAGCCCGATTTTGCTGAAATCAAGATAGCGTATATCCCCGATATAAAAATGGTGGAGAGCAAAAGTTTGAAGCTTTATCTGTTCAGTTTTCGTTCGCATGGTGCTTTTCATGAGGATTGTGTGAATATCATTATGGACGATTTAATAAAACTGATGGACCCTAAATACATAGAGGTTACAGGGTTATTTTATCCGCGAGGTGGAATTTCAATCTATCCTTATGCCAATTATGGTCGTCCCGGTACAAAATACGAGGAGTTGGCTGCCGAACGATTAAATAGACATCAGTAATAAAATTCTTGAAATTTTTCTACATTTGTTCTTGTGCAAAAAATAGCAATCATAGGGGCAAGTTATCTTCAACTACCATTGGTGGAAAAGGCTAAAGCAATGGGTTTGGAAACTCATTGCTTTGCATGGGAGTCGGGGGCTGTCTGCAAAGATGTTGCCGACGCTTTTTATCCGATTTCGATTAGAGACAAAGAGTCAATTCTTGAAATATGCCAACGCATAAGAATCAATGGAATACTTACCATTGCATCAGACTTGGCGGTGGAAACCGTAAACTATGTAGCTGACAAAATGCACCTCACCGCAAATCCTTATCCATACACAAATTTGGTTACAAATAAGATTGCGATGAGGGATAAATTAAAATCAAGCAACGCATCTTCGCCTTTTTATTATTCTTTGAATCAGCAAAATACCGATTTTGATAAAGTAACATTTCCGGTAGTTGTAAAACCGGCAGACCGCTCCGGTAGTTTAGCTGTTGAAAAGGTATCGGATGTCATTTCTTTGAAAAATGCCATACAAAAAGCCCAAGAAGCCTCTTTTGCGAAAGAGGTGATAGTGGAGCAATACATCGAAGGCAGGGAAGTCAGCGTGGAAGCTATCTCGTGGCACGGGCAACATTATATATTGGCAATAACGGATAAAGTTACCACCGACAATTATTTTGTGGAAATTGCACATCATCAACCCTCAATGTTGAATGCAAAAATTGTGAACGCAATAAAAACATTGACAAGAAAAGCTTTAGATGTGTTGCATGTCGAAAACGGAGCTTCGCACACCGAAATAAAAATCACTCCGCAAGGATCGTTGTATATAATCGAAGTGGGAGCGCGCATGGGAGGCGACTTTATCGGCTCTCATTTGGTTGAGCTTTCTACCGGATACGATTTTCTGCAAGGTGTCATCGATGTGGCATTAGGAAAATTCTCGGTGCCAAAAATCGCTCAAAAGCATTTTTCGGGGGTCTATTTTTTATCGCAAGAAACCTCTTCGCTTAAAAATATATTGGCCAAAAGCAATGAATATCCTTTTATTGTAAAATCGGAAATTTTCGATAACGAGCTAAAAACTTTGCATGCAAGTTCAGACCGAAGTGGTTATTTAATTTATAAAAGCGATAAACGTATCAATCTTTTATAAAAAAAACGTATTTTCGCATAAATAATAAAAAATTATGCGACCACTGATTTCCGTTATTACTCCTGTATATAAAGCCGAAAATATTGTAGATGAACTTGTAAAGCAAATTGTGGCGAGTGTATCAACAATTACCGACAATTTTGAAATATTGCTGGTATGCGATGGTTCTCCCGATGCTTCGTGGGGAAAAATTGTGCAAAATTGCCGACTTTATCCTCAAGCAAAAGGCATTAAATTGAGCAAAAATTTTGGGCAGGAATATGCTATTATGGCAGGACTGAACGAATCGAAAGGCGAATGGGTGGTGGTAATGGATTGCGATTTGCAAGATAATCCGAATGAAATACCCAATCTTTATGCCAAATCCCAAGAAGGATTCGAGGTGGTTTTCGGTCAAAGGGTTCAGCGTAAAGATTCGTTGTGGAAAAAAATGCAAGCGCATATGTTTTACGCATTGTACAACTATCTGACCAACACCAAGCAAGATGCGAATATCGGTAATTTCGGCATTTTTCATCGCAAAGTTATCGAAAGCATGCTCGCAATGAACGACTCGGTGCGGTGTTTCACTACAATGATAACATGGGTAGGATTTAATAAAACGACTATACCTGTAGTGCATGAAAAACGCTACGAAGGGCAATCGAGTTATTCGTTTGGGAAGTTGCTGAATTTGTCGCAAGACATCATCGTGTCATTTTCAAACAAACCCTTGTCGTTGATGGTGAAATTTGGTTTTTTACTCTCGATATGCTCGTTTTTGGTAGGGATATATTATCTCGTTCAATATCTATTAGGCATTACCGATGTTTCGGGTTACACTTCGTTAATTATTTCACTTTGGCTGATAGCAGGATTGCTCATTATGTTTATGGGGGTATTAGGAATTTATTTGAGCAAGATATTCGATAATACCAAACAACGCCCTCGTTACATTATACAGGAGAAAATAAATTTTGACGATGTCGAGCATCAATTATGAAAATATAAACCATTTTTATTCAGAACGTTACAAAGCAAACGGTTATTCTCCGAAATCGTTGGGGTGGGACAAGGGAAAACAAGACATACGTTTTGAAATTCTTACTTCACAATACGATTTTCGAGGGAAATCATTGCTTGATATTGGATGTGGTTTTGGTGATTTGGCTGTTTTTTTAGATAAAAACTATGCAACCTATCACTATACGGGGATTGATTTGCAAGCGTGTTTCATTGCTGAAGCCCGTAAACATCATCCGCAATCATATAAATGCTTTGAGATTTCAGACGTGTTGGATTTTTCTCCCAAAGAGTCATTTGATTACGCAGTAGCTTCGGGGACTTTTAATCTTGCACTACGCGGCATTGACAAATATGAATATCTCAACCTTGTATTTGCAAAAATATTAACACTTTGTCGAGACGGATTTGCATTTGATTTTTTATCCGATAAAGTTGATTATCAGTTAGAAGGCAACTTCCATTATGCCCCCGAAAAAGTGTTGTCGATAGCCTATAAATACTCAAGAAATGTAGTTTTGAGAAACGATTATATGCCTTTTGAGTTCGCTTTGTTTTTGTTCAAAGACGATACTTTTGAAACGGCAGATACACTTTTCAAAAGATATAAAAATGAACGAAATAACATTTAATAAACCTTTCTTGACCGGTAACGAGACTGCTTATATTTGCGAAGCCGTTCGCATGATGCAATTGTCCGGAAATGGAATATTCACAAAGCGTTGTCAGCGTTTTTTCGAGCAAAAATACGGTTTTGGGAAATGCCTGCTGACCACCTCGTGTACCGATGCTTTGGAGATGGCGGCCATGCTTTGCTCGTTGCAACCGGGCGATGAGGTGATCGTGCCAAGCTATACGTTCGTTTCTACGGCATTGGCATTTGTACGCGAAGGTGCAAAGGTTGTTTTTGCCGACTCGATGAACAATATGCCCAACCTTGATGCCTCCAAAATAGAGGCATTGATAACACCTCGTACCAGAGTGATTGTGCCTGTTCATTATGCCGGTGTTGCTTGCGATATGGATGCTATTATGGCGATAGCCGACAAATATCATCTTATAGTAGTAGAAGATGCTGCACAAGCCATTGATGCCTATTACAAAGGACGTCCGTTGGGAACGATAGGGCAGTTGTCCACATTTTCGTTTCACGAAACAAAAAACATAATATCGGGTGAAGGTGGAATGCTATGCGTAAATGACGAAAGACTTATCGAACGTGCCGAAATTATATGGGAAAAAGGTACTAATCGTACAAAATTTTTTCGAGGTGAGATTGATAAATATGGTTGGGTTGATACAGGAAGTTCATTTTTGCCATCGGAAATTATAGCCGCTTTTTTATGGGCACAAATAGAGTGTATGGAACAAATACAAAATAAGCGCAAACAACTATGGGAGCAATACTATACAACATTGCACCCGTTAGCAACGAAAGGATATTTCCAGATCCCTTTTATACCTGATTATGCAACCAATAACGGGCATTTATTCTATTTGATTTGCAAAAATATCAAAGAACGTACTGCGCTTATCAATAAACTGAAAGAGAGTAACATCCTGGCATTGTTTCACTACTTAAGTCTTCATAAAAGTGCTTTTTATGCCGCTAAACACGATGGACGAGAGTTGCCGAACAGCGATAAATACACCGATTCGCTGGTTCGTTTGCCTATGTATTATGAGTTACAACCATCGGATATTGAGAGAGTTTGTAAGACTATAGCCGATATGTATATTTAAACCAGTTTCATCTTGTTTTTTCTATAAAAATAATGTATCATTGCAGTTAAATTATTTTAGGATTGAATTGCAGTGAGTACAGCCATTGAATTTAATAACATTTCGAAACAATACCGTCTTGGTTTGGTAAGCACACGCACTTTGAGCCACGACCTGAATCGTTGGTGGACAGTGAATGTGTTGCGCCGCGAAGACCCTTATTTGAAGATTGGCGAGACCAACGACCGTGCCACCAAAGGTACGTCTGACTATGTTTGGGCACTGAAGAACATTGATTTCAAGGTCGAGCAGGGCGATGTGGTAGGTATCATCGGCAAGAACGGCGCGGGCAAGAGCACCCTGCTCAAACTCCTTAGTAAGGTTACCGCCCCCACCACGGGCACCATCCGCGCACGCGGACGTATCGCCAGCCTCCTCGAGGTCGGCACGGGCTTCCATGCAGAGATGACCGGTCGCGAGAATATCTACATGAACGGCGCTATCCTCGGAATGACCAAGCAGGAAATCGCCGCCAAGTTAGACGAGATAGTGGATTTCTCCGGCTGCGAGCGTTATATTGATACCCCCGTGAAGCGCTATTCCAGCGGTATGATGGTGCGTCTCGGCTTCGCCGTGGCTGCCCACCTCGACCCCGAAATTCTCGTCGTGGACGAGGTTCTCGCTGTCGGTGACGCCGAGTTCCAGAAGAAAGCCATCGGCAAGATGAAAGACGTCTCCCAAGGCGAAGGCCGCACCGTCCTATTTGTTAGTCATAATATGGCGAGTGTAAAGAGTTTGTGTAAGACCGGTGTGTTGTTGGAGAATGGAACGATTAAATATTTGGGTGGTATCAATGAAACTGTGGAACACTATATTGGCGATGGTGGAAGTTCTGAAAATCAGTATTTTGATGATTTATCTACAGCACCTGGTAATGATGTGATTCGCATTAAGAGCTTTGAAATTTTACCATTAGATGGTTCTAGTCAGATTTCGATTGAAACAGGTGTGTTATTCCGCTTGAAATTTATGTGCTACAAAGAGAATGCAATGTTGGATGCCAATTTGCGTATTTCAACTTTGGATGATATTATTGTCTGCGAAGAAGAACAAATTTTGGGCACAATAGGTGAATGTGATTCAAAAATTGGTATGTACACGGTTGACTTCAAATTGAATCCATATACCATTAATTCTGGAAATTACAAGGCAAGTGTTTATTTTGGTGAAAGTATGTCGTATTTGATTTTTGACGACTTCCATCAATTGTTTTTTGTTGAAGATACTTGTACGGATCGAGGAAGTTCTGCAAATCCTACAAAAGGCTATATTCGTCCAATCAACAACACCTTCCCTTGTACTTGGAGCAAAGAATAATTTCACATTGCATAGACATCCGTATTTTATGAATTACCCACAAATAATTCAACTGCCTAAGATTCTTGATGATCGTGGAAATTTATCGTTTTTTGAGAACGATAATAATATCCCGTTTGTCATTCAGCGTGTGCATTGGATATACGATGTTCCTGGTGGCGAGACGCGTGGTGGCGTAGCATATAGGGAAACAGAGGAGTTTATAGTGGCTATGTCTGGCAGTTTTGATGTTCTGGTGGATGATGGAGTGCAACAATATAAGTTCTCGCTGAATAGGTCTTATATGGGAGTATATGTTCCTAAAGGAATGTGGCGTATGATTGATAATTTTTCCACTAATTCTGTAGCAGTAATTGCTGCATCTACGCACTACGATCCCTCGGATGCAATTCGTGATTACAATGAGTTTAAAGTGGAAAGTTTAAAATTTAAAGGCGAAGAAACCAGCTCTGCTAACATTTCTACCTCTAACCTTGCTTGCGGATGCGAAAAACACAACATAAGCGATTGCTACATTGTAGAACTTGATCGACATCATTCTGTTCGCAAAGGAGATATATGTGTTGTGGAAAATGGTGAAACAATACCATTTAATACCAAACGAATCTATTATTTATATGACGTGCCAGGCGGTGTAAGTCGTGGTGGACATGCACACAAATCTCTATATCAGTTGATTATTGCAGCAAGTGGTTGTTTTACCGTTACTTTAGATGATGGCTGCGTAAAACAAGCATTTGTTCTTAATCGTCCATATCAAGGACTTTTGGTAAAACCTGGTATATGGCGTGAATTGGATGATTTCTCTTCGGGTAGTGTGTGTCTTGTACTTGCAAGTGAGAAATACGATGAGGCGGATTATATTCGCTCTTACGAGGAGTTTAAGGAGTGGAGAGTGAAGGAATTAACTCATTGAGGAATGAATTAGATTTGTTCAACATTAATCCATCAACATTAACTTATTAAGTATTAAACACAAAATATGAACATCCCATTCCTTTCGTTACAAGATGTAACGGCTAAATATAAAGATGAAATTCACGATGCAGTGCTTCGTGTGGTGGATAGTGGTTGGTACTTGCAGGGCAAGGAGAATGAGCAATTTGAGAAGCACTATGCCGAGTATATCGGCACCAAGCATTGTATTGGTTGTGCCAATGGTTTGGATGCACTGATTTGGATTTTCCGTGCATACATCGAATTAGGTGTAATGAAGCCAGGTGATGAAGTCATCGTACCTGCCAACACCTATATCGCTACTATCTTAGCAATTACCGAGAACAACCTTGTTCCCGTATTGGTAGAACCCCGCGTAGATACTTTGCAAATTGATGATTCACTCATTGAAGAACGAATCACCGAACGCACTAAAGCCATCTGCATCGTCCACCTCTATGGTCGCTTGGCTTGCACACAGCATATTCTTAATCTCTGTGATAAATATGGCTTGAAGCTTATCGAAGATAATGCCCAAGCCCATGGTTGTGCCTACGTTGCCCCACAGTCCCCTGATCAGCCTACCCCTAGCCCCTCCCTAAAGGGAAGGGAACTTAAAACAGGTTCAATAGGTTCAGCCGCAGGTCACAGCTTCTACCCAGGTAAAAATCTTGGCGCTCTAGGCGACGGTGGTGCTGTGACGACGGATGATGATGAGTTGGCTACGGCTATTCGAGCCTTGGCGAACTATGGTAGCCAACGCAAGTATGTCTTCAAGTATGCCGGTCGCAATAGTCGCTTGGATGAGATTCAGGCAGCTGTGCTTGATGTAAAATTAAGATATCTGGATGAGGATGTGAAGAAACGCCAGCAAGTGGCTGACTATTATTATGAACATATCTGCAATCCGCTGATTACCTTGCCAGACCGCCTGCCCCATGAGCAGAATGCGTATCATCTCTTTCCGATTTTGGTAGCCTCTCCAAAATCCTCCCCTGAAGGGAATGACTTGGAGAGTAACAGGGATAGACTGCATGACTATTTAGAAGCGAATGGAGTAGGTAGTGTAATTCACTATCCTATTGCTCCGCATGAGCAAGAGTGTTATGTCAATGAGTCTTGGAATACTCCCAAATTGTCTTTGCCGATTACTGAGCGTTTGGCTAATGAGGAATTGTCAATCCCGATGAGTCCATGTTTGACTATAGAGCAGGCGGAATATGTGGTGAATTTGTTGAATGCATTTAAGTAGCAAAGAAGATGGTGGAACTGTCATTACAAGATTTACGATACACATACAATGTCTTAAAAGAAGAGGCATTGGAGGCGTGCGGTAAAGGGGATTACCTACTTGTGGATAGGTTGCTGGCAAACATTTCGGCATTAGTATGCCAATACAATTGGCGTTATGCAGATTCTGAATTGGATGACGTGATTGCTGCAGTCTCAACTCATATCTGCCCTCCTGATAAATGTCCCGCAAAGCTCAATCCCAAGCGTATAGTGTTCTTTGATAAATTCGGTACAACGTATGTGTTGGCGGTGCAGTACCTTGCGGCATTGGCAAAAGCAGGATATGAGGTATTGTATGTCCTTTGCGACCATAATCAAGGTATTACGGCGCAGCTAACACCTATCATAGAACATCTTCGCCCATATCGAAATATCACTATTGTGCAGATGGATAACACAAAAGCGCGTTTCGAAAAGGTACGGGATATTTATCGGCATATATGTGAGTACGCTCCGGCGAAAATCTTTGTACATACGAACAGTTACACGACATTTAACTATGTATTGCCGGCTATCGGTGGTGGCATTACAAAGTATTATATTGATTTGGGAGACCATAATTTTTGGTTTGGTGCCGGACATGTGGACTATGTGTTGCCATATCGTCAGTTTGGTGCTACGATAGATTACGAGAAGCGCGGATTCAAACGAGAGCAGATTCTCCTGATGCCCTATTATCCTTGTGTCGTTAAGCGAGAGTTTGTCGGTTTCCCTGTAAGCACCGAAGGCAAAGTCGTACTCTTCACTGGTGGCGATTATTATAAAACCATAGATAAGGATAATACATATTGGACTTTGCTACGAGAGTTGGTAGTTCGGTATCCCAATTTGTTGATATTCTATGCAGCCAAGAATATATCACCCAAAGAGCAGGAACGATTGAAGACTTTCCTGGCTGAGAGAGACTATGCTGAACGGTTGGTAAATATCGGTTTCCGCGCGGATATTAACGAGGTTTTTCAGCATATTGATATATTTATGGGAACTTGTCCTATGTCTGGTGGCTTGATGACACAATATGCTGCTATCAATCATAAACCTATTCTGCAGTTCTATCCTGATTGGCTCAATACCAATAATGAAACGGAGCAGGTCTTGGATTACAATGCCCAACCTTCTATTTCCACCAGCGATAGGTCGTCCTTTTTCACGGAGGCAGGTAAACTGATCAACGATGAGGAATATCGTAAGAAACGAGGTGATGAACTCTATAAGGCTATTATTAAACCGGAGGAATTTGATGAATTGCTGGTGCGTACTATTACAAGCAATGAAACGCAAGTGCCGTTACGGTTTTATTCGATTCAGTATAATGCCCTCGTAGAGTGGTGGCTAATGATAGACCATAGCGGGATGCTGGATGGGCTTGGCTATTGTTATGGACTGCTAAAGAAATATCACTCGTTGAATAGAGTGATACTCAAATATCAGATTCGTCGTGCAATCAGAAAAATAAGGAGAATTGTCGGATGAAAACAAAACTGGTATATGTTCTTACTTGTGCTCCGGAGGCAACGTACATCGAGCAGGCATTGATGGCTGTTTGGTCTGCGCGCTATTGGAATCCGAGTGCGCATATTGTGCTGTTGACGGATGATAAAACCGAGCTGTTGTTGCACGGGAAACGTGGGGAGATATTACAATACATAACTGAAAAGATAGTTATTCCGTTTGAGGAATACTCACTAACTCCACTGTATCGCTCTAGGTGGATTAAAACGCAAGTAAGGCAGATGATAGAGGGAACTTTTCTTTTTGTGGATTGTGATACAATATGCTGCCGTTCAATATCAGAGATAGATGACTTTATTTGTGAAGTAGGGGCTGTTGGAGATGATAATACTTTATTTTCTCAGAACGTTTCCAAAGAAGAAATTTCTCAAAAGGTTTCCCCATTATGTGATATCTCAAAGGAGGAATATTACTTTTCTTCAGGGGTGATTTTTTGTAAAGATACTCCTGCGACTCGCAATTTTTTCGCCTTGTGGCATGCTTATTGGAAAGAAGGGTTGGCTTTTGGTATTAAGATTGACCAGCCGAGTTTAGCAAAAGCAAATATCGAAATGGGACATCTAATTAAACCTATAGCTAATGAATGGAATATGGTACTCTATACCCAACACATTAATTGTTCAAACTCTATTGTGTTTCATATACCATCATATCGTAATACCTGTTATCTTTTTGGACCTCAAGTCCTAAATTATATAAAAAACAATGGTTTGCAGAATTGGATTAAAGAACAAATCATAGATATTCATAGTACTTACTTACCACATGATAATTTAATTTATCATTCTAATCTATTTCAACGAATAAAATTGATTAAGCAAATCAGCCATACAGTAAAGTTATATTGTACGAAGGTTGACAACACTTGTGATTTTTTTCAGTTTCGCGTGTTTTTTTCAAAATGGTTAAAGAAAGCATATTCTCATCATTTGTATATAATTCCAACTTGTTTATGGATGTTAAGTAGAAGATTCACTGTTTTGCGAAAAAGAAATATCAAAGATAACGTATGCAGTATCTGAATTATTTTAAAAATAAACTTCAGCACCTCTTGCTTCGTCCGATTCGTGTTTTTGTATTTCATCAAACTTCAGCAGAGTTTGATGCATCTACGATGTGGTCTTGCGATTGGACTGAGATAAGTGCATTTAAGAATCGTATTTTGAATTTACGCAAAGACTATACCTTTATTTCTTTGCAAGATGCAGCATATCATTTGAAAAACGATAAGATTCGAAGCAGTAGATATGCTGTCCTCACTGCTGATGATGGTTGGAAGTCGGTTCTAAATATCCTTCCATGGCTAAGCGAACAAAACATCCCTCTTACACTATTTTTGAATCCGTGTTATTTGGATGATGTACACAAGCAAGAAAGAGACACAGAGCAACTATTGACCTATGATGAAATAAGAGAAATCCTGTCAAAGTATCCCAGTGTTAGTATTGCTTCGCATGGATGGGATCATAAAAAGTGTTTAGAGATGAGTGATTTGGATTTCGAAGAAAATATTGAGAAAGCAAATAATATCTTGATTCAATTCAAAGGATTTATTCCTTTTTATGCGTTTACTTTTGGTGCTCACACGCCATATCAAGTGAAAATACTGCATCATCATCATTTGATTCCAGTTTTGGTAGATGGAATGCAGAATTATGCAGGAACAGAAGTGATTCATAGAGAATGTATTGATAATTCATAATATGCCCATTCGTTTATCTTACATATTACCAATCTATAATGTTGAGCAATATTTGGCTCAATGTTTAGATAGTATCTTCTCGCAGAACTTGCCGGAAGACGAGTATGAAGTAATCTGCATGAATGATTGCTCGACAGATGGGTCTCTAAAAATATTGAAGCAATACCAGTCTATGAATCCGCATATGCAGATTCTGACCTTTGAACAGAATAGAGGCCTATCAGCAGCTCGAAATGAGGGTGTCCGTATTGCGCGAGGTGAGTATATTTGGTTTGTGGATTCCGATGATTTTATTGTAAAGATTCAGAAAAAAAAGTGCAACTATATGATGAATTACATGCTCATAAATGGATTTGGAAAATAGTTGTAGGAGTAAGACAAATAAAAAGAATGATTTATAAAATTTATATATAAAGAAAAAACTATTTATTTCTAATGCAGATGATAAAATTTTCGTTTTTGGTTTCTATATATAATGGAGAAAAGTACTTGTCAAAATTATTTGACTCGCTGTTAGAACAAGATATATCGTATGATCAGTATGAGATTGTATGTGTTGATGATTGTTCTCAAGATAACTCTATTCATATTGTTGAAAAATACCAAAATAAATTTGCAAATATAAAGTTATTTAAAAATTCGCAAAACCAAAGAGTTGCAACAAACCTAAATAATTTGATTGCTCAATGTCGTGGTATATATTTTTGGCCGGTAGGGCAAGATGACTATATTGCCCCAAATTGTTTAGGTAAATTGTGGAATAATTTGTATTCTAATTCTTTAGATGTTATATTGTTTAATTATCGTAGGGTAACAGAAAAAGAAGAAGTAATAGACGAACCTCATGTGTTTGATGAACATGCTATGATGTCAGGTGTTAATTTGTTGAAGAAACAATTTGCTAATACCAACTATTGTCATTATATATTGGGGTATGAGTGGAGAGCAGTTTATAACACACAGTTTTGGCGTGAAAAGCAGATTGCTTGTGTGAATGGTATGAATTATGAGGATACGATTATCATGTTGAAGGCGATTGTGATGTCCAATCGCGTTGCAGCTATTCCTGATATTCTCTATAATTATAGACTAAATGACGGTTCCATTACATTTAATGCTAATCACATAAAAAAAGGGGAATATATTTACGAATTTGCTTTTGACGTTGGGCAAGAAGAAGAGTCGTTTTATCCGGATTTACTGAAAATAGATGTTGGTTTAGCGGATCAGTTTAAACAAGAAATTGAGCGCCGATATAATAATTTTGCGTTTGATTTGATTCGAACATCAATCGAACAAAAAAGAATATTTTATAAATTCGTCAAAGAAAATAGGCAATTAATATTAAATAAAAAATCATGGCTAAATTATAAATCTAAAATACTATTAAGTCCAATGGGGTTTCCACTTAGCGTTTTATTGGAAAAAATATATAGGACTAAAAAGTTGTTATTTTAATAGTGTTTTTTTGTTGATGATGAATACTCCTATCCTCCTAATCACTTTCAATCGTCCGGACCATACTCGACGGGTCTTGGAGCGGATCCTTGAGGCAAAACCTCAAGAGTTGTATGTGTTTCAAGATGGAGCCCGTGAGGGAAATGCCAATGATGTCGCCAAGTGCGCCGAAGTCCGACAAGTCATTGATACGCTTTGGGATAACTATCTGTCGCATGCAGTTGCTGAAAACGAGAAACAGCAACCTCATTTACATCGGTATTATAGCGATAAGAACCTCGGTTGTGGTCCCGGTCCGGTGACGGGGATAACATGGTTTTTTGACAATGTGGAGCAGGGAATAGTGATGGAGGACGATTGTTTGGCGCATCCGGATTTCTTTCCCTATTGTGCAGAGTTACTCAATCGCTATATAGGGACTGAGGTAAAGTTCATCAATTCAACTCTTTATGACGACAGATGGAAGTGTGATGATTCCTATGGCTTCAGTCGCTACATGGTTACCGGTGCGTGGGCAAGTTGGCGCGAAGTGTGGCAGGGATTTGATTTGGACTTGCACACGATGGATGCAAAAGCCTTTCGTAAACAAGTGCTGACGTTGACAGAAAATAAGGCAGAGGCTGCTTGGTGGTATTATGCGGTGCTGGAGATTCAAAAAGATTTTGCGAAGAAATCGTATTGGGACTTCCAAATGCAAGTCCATCTATTTAAGATGGGAGCTGTGACTATTCATCCGCAAAAGAACCTGATTAGCAATATAGGCTTTAATGCGGAAGGTACGCACACATGGTCTAACGATGGTCGGGGAGGCAAATGTGTATATCCTATTTTGCCCTTGCACCATCCGAATACTATTCGAGTAGATAAGCAAAAAGATGCGTATTGTTTTGCGAAAGCACATTCCCGAGGATGGTTCAGAGATATGCTCAGCAAGATATATAATGACATGCTGTGGACGGATGGGGTTGGGCATCAGTTGTTGGTACTCTATAAAAAAATAAAAGGCAGTGGCTATAATATGCATCGAGTATGAATGATAAGGTAATAAAGATACTATCCGTTTCCCATTCGGATTGCGCTGGTGGAGCTGCTATAGCAGCACACCGTATTCATCGGGCGGTGAATGATGCACATTGTGGTGTGCAATCCACGATGTTTGTCAAGTCTCGTCATTCGGACGATAAGACCATCCGCGGCGTAGATGAATTTCTGCCTCAAAATGCTTTCTATCGTTTTTGGCAATGGGTAAAGACCAAATGTGCGAATAAGTATTGGCATGCTTTGTGGCGTCCCTACCAAAAAACGATTGACTCGAATTTCAAGAGCGATCTTCGAGGCATGGATATAGGCGATGCGTTGCATAAGTTGGATTACGATGTGCTGCACTTGCATTGGATTAACCAACGATTTATTCGCTTAGACGATATCCCTGACGATAAGCCCATTATCTGGACACTCCATGATAGTTGGCCCTTCTGCGGAGAGTGCCACTATTTCTTGGAATGTGAGGGATATAAGCAGCAATGCGGTTGCTGCCCGCAACTCGGTTCTCATAGTCCTAATGACCTCAGCCATAAGATTTGGAAAGCCAAACACAGCTGTTACGCCACTAAGAATATCACGGTGGTCAGTCCGAGCCGATGGTTGGCTGACTGTGCCGCAGAGAGCAGCCTGTTTCGGGGACGTGATATACGCGTGATTCCGAATTGTTTGAATACGGATGTATTCTGTCCGTTGTCGCAGTCAGAGGTCGAAACTAATTTATCTGCCGCGCAAAAGCAAAACGTGGCGGTTAGCCGCGTTTTGTGCGCGGCAGCCGAGGAGAAAGGGCTTGAAAAGCCTTTTCTCCTATACGGAGCGGCGAATGCTGCGAAGGACAGGATAAAAGGCTTTTCAAGCCTTTTATCCGCGTTGCAAATCCTTGATAAGAAGGGATTTGAAGCCAATTTGATAGTGTTTGGAGCCGAAGAAACAGAGTTGCCGATGCGCTTTGAGCATATTACGGTAACGTTCCTCGGCTATGTGAGTGATACTGATCTGTTGGTAGCATTGTACAACATGGCAGATGTCATGGTGGTACCATCATTGACGGAGAACCTTAGTTGTGCAATTATGGAGGCACTTAGTTGTGGCACACCCGTATGTTGTTTCAATATCGGCGGTAACGGCGATATGGTGGAACACAGACTTAATGGCTATCTTGCAGAGCCATATAATGAAGAAGATCTTGCTAATGGTATAGAGTGGGTATTGGAGCACAATCAGAATGATGAGTTGCGGAAACAAGTGAGGAGAAGCGCAGTGGAGAGGTTTAGTGTCTCGATAGCAGCGAAGATGTATGTGGAATTGTATAAGGAGTTGGCATATAAATATTTTTCTGCAAAGAAAAATACCCGATAAGATTGTATTTGTCTTGTTATTTTTGCTATTTTTATAAACTCAATAATTTTACCATTGAATAAGTTATGACTCTCTCTATTATCACCATAAACTACAACAATGCAGCCGGGCTGCAAAAAACGGTGCAGTCGGTTGTAGAACAAATGCCATGCGATTTGGAGGTGGAGCATATCATTATTGATGGCAATTCCACTGACGAGAGTGTGTCGATAATCAAAGATTATGCACGCGATATCGAAGAAAAAAGTTTGCATCTTGCACTCACATGGTTAAGCGAGCCCGACAAAGGCATCTACAATGCCATGAACAAGGGTATTCGAATGGCATCCGGCGAGTATGTTCAGATATTAAATTCAGGAGATTGCTTGGCCTCGGCATCTGTTATAAAAGCAATGTATGACGCATTAGAGAAGCACCAGTATCCACCGATTTTGTATGGCAATATGCTGAAGACATCGGATTGGAAACATTTTACGAAAGATGATTGCGGCGCACATTCCGATTATACACCACAGTCGTTCTTATATTTTTATAATGGTACGTTGAATCACGATTGTGCTTATATTCGTCGTCAACTTTTTGACGAGTTTGGCTTTTACAACGAAACGATGAAGATTTGCTCCGATTGGGAATGGTATGTGCGTGCCATCGTGCTGGGTAAAACACCAACGGTGTATGTCGATATTGATGTAACCAAATTTGACATGAATGGCATAAGCGAGCGTAATGGTGAGAATAAACGGCTGATACAACACGAGCGTCGTGCTTATTTAGAAGAAACTTTGCCGCCGGCTATCTTGGCCGATTACGACAAGTATACCTTCCCGATAATGCAATACCAACGATTGAAAAAATATCATTTGTGGGACGTCGCCTATTTTATTGAACGTGTATTGTTCAAGTTGGAAAAATGGGGATTTCTGAGGTAATACATAATGGAAAATATGAAATTTAAAATAACATTTATTGTTCCTATCTACGGGGTGGAATCCTACCTGCGCAAGTGTGTGGATAGTCTGCTCCATCAAGACTATGATGATTACGAGATTATTTTGGTGGACGATGGTAGCCCTGACAAATGTCCGAGCATTTGTGATGAGTACGCTACCCGTTTCGATAAGATTCGAGTGATTCATCAGGAGAATAAAGGCTTGAGTGGAGCACGCAACGCAGGCATCGATGCTGCCCGAGGCGAGTACCTCTGTTTTGTGGATAGCGATGATTATTGGGAAGAGAATGTGTTAGGTGCTCTAATGGAACAAATTGAACGGGACAGATTGGAGGTATTGCGATTCAAATGGCAGAATGTTAATGGGGAATATCAGGTCTTTAATCCTTATAAATATAATCCGTACAAGAATGATGATTATTCAGATAGTGTGACGGATGGGGTAGATTTTCTCAATGCTCGCTTAGGCACTGCTTGTTATGCTTGGGCATACATCTTACTTCGTACGTTGTGTATTGACAATTATTTCACGGAAGGTATTTATTTTGAAGATACGGATTGGACACCCAGGATGCTACTTAGGGTGAAACGTATTGCCAGCACAGATAGAATAGTGTATAACTACTTGGTCCGCAAAGGTAGCATTACTAATGCTGTCAATCGTTCGAAGCAGAAAAAATTGCTGGAGGATAAGGTGAGGCTGTTGAGAACTTTGGTGGAGATACGGCAGGAGATGAGAGGTAAAGGAGGATGGTTTGACAGGATGATTGCAGCTACGGTATTGAGTATTGGTGGACTATTGGCAGGTGTTTTCTGGAAAGAACGAAATTATTATCTAAAGCAAATAGAAGCTATGGATGTGTATCCGATATCTACTGCGGGTAGCACTCCATCTGCTAAGAAAAAAATAAAATTATGGAATATCAGTCCACGAATGACCCTATGGTTATTGCACATGAAGAATAAATAATGGTCTAATGATCAACTATATTCACAATATCTTTCTTCCCAAGTGGATTAGCAACAAAGCCATCATGGTCTATGTGGCGGCGTTGTTGTTGGTAACGGGCATTTATTTTCGCTACTCGATACCGTGGTACTACATGCTGAGCGGTGCGACATCTGTGTTCCTGTTCTTTTATTTAGGAAACAAATTGAGCCATACATGGGGAATAGACAAGGTACGTAGTGGGAAGCGATTCGAGAAAAAGATATTTTGGACATCTTTTGCCTTACGCCTTGGATGGGTACTGCTGATATATACCATCTTCCAAAACTATTGGGGCGATGCCTTTGGCTTCGAGAATGCGGATGCTACCTTCTATGATTCCGCTGGTCAGGATTTCGCTGACGGATGGCGAAGGGGAGACTTGATAGGGGCTTGGAATCGAGCATTAAAGTATGCCGATATTTCAGACTTGGGGTATACGGTATATCTTGGATTAGTTTATGCTCTGACGGACAATAGTATTCTCGCTGCACGTCTTCTTAAATGCGTTTGGTCAGCTCTGACGGTTGTCTTGATGTATCGGCTTGCGAAACGTAACTTTGGCGAAGATGTAGGTCGCATGACAGCTATCTTTTGTATGTTGTGGCCCAACTTCTGGTACTATTGCAGTGTGCACCTTAAAGAAACAGAGATGGTGTTTTTGGCGGTACTTTTTGTGGAGCAGGCAGATCAAATGTTACGTACACGCAACTTCTCTGCTTGGAAAGTGGTGCCTATCTTGTTGATATCTGCCGCCCTTTTCACTATTCGTACTCCTTTGGCATTGGTTACGGTGCTTTGTTTGTTGTTTTCCATTGTGATGTCCTCTACCCGAGTGGTCGGGTGGGGAAAGCGCATCATTATCGGACTTTTAGCGCTCGCCTTGATAGGTGTAACCATGGGTAATGCTATACAGGAACAGGCAAAGGACTTGATGAGTCAAGCACAGTTTGGTCAACAACAAGGCATGGAATGGCGTGCAAAACGTGTCAATGGGAATGCTTTCGCTAAGTATGCGGGAAAGGCGGTGTTCGCACCTATGATTTTTACCATCCCGTTCCCCAGTATGGTGCACCCGTTTGACGGGCAGAATGTGCAGCAATTGTTGAATGGTGGTAACTTTATCAAGAATATCTTGTCGTTTTTTATCATTCTCGTGCTGTTTATGCTGTTGTTTAGCGGGCGTTGGCGGGAACATCTGGTGCCGTTGTCCTATATGTTGGGCTATTTGATGGTCTTGGCAATGTCGTCTTTTCCTCATTCTGAACGTTTCCACCAGCCTGCCATGCCTATGGAGCTGATGTTTGCTGCCTATGGTATTCAGCAGGCATTGATGGGAGTGCCCATAGCAAAGGGAATAGGTTCCCGAGTCACCTACAAAGGCTGGTTCATGATGTGGTTGGGAGTAATGTTTGTTGCATGTGTGGCATGGAATTGGTTCAAACTCGCAGGACGAGGACTTGTGTAATTTTTATTGAATAAGTAACTAAATATGAACGGACCAAAAATAATACAACTTCCGAAGATTTTGGATAAACGAGTTAGTCTATCGGTTATTGAAGAACTGAAGCATGTGCCGTTTAGCATCAAACGTACATTATTGGATTTATGATGTACCTGGTGGGGAGAGTGTGTAATAAAATGTCAAAAACATATTTAAAAATTATGAAAGTTCCCTTTCTTTCCTTAAAAGACGTTACCGCCATGCACGGTGAGGAAATACAAGCAGCCGTAAAGCGTGTGATTGACAGCGGATGGTACTTGCAAGGCAAGGAAAACGAGGCGTTTGAGTGTAATTATGCTGATTACATAGGAACGAAATATTGCATCGGGTGCGCTAATGGTCTTGATGCATTGATATGGATTTACCGCGCTTACATTGAGTTGGGCGTTATGCAGCCAGGTGATGAGGTGATTGTGCCGGCGAATACATATATTGCGTCTATTCTGGCAATTACGGAGAATGGATTGACGCCAGTGCTGATAGAACCGAATCCAGACACGCTTGAAATAGATGATAACAGGATTGAGGCTGCCATTACAAGTCGAACTAAGTCCATATTGATTGTTCATTTGTATGGTCGATTGGCTATGACTGAAAAAATAGCCGATTTGTGCAAGAAGTATGATTTGAAATTGGTTGAAGACAATGCGCAAGCTCATGGATGCAAATATAACGGCAAGAGGACAGGTTCACTTGGTGATGGGGCTGGACATAGTTTTTATCCAGGAAAGAATCTCGGGGCATTAGGCGACGGTGGGGCTGTCACCACAAATGATGAAGATTTGGCGAAAGCCATTCGCGCGTTGGCGAATTATGGCAGTCAGAAAAAGTATGTTTTTAAATATTCTGGCAGAAATAGCCGGTTGGATGAAATTCAAGCTGCGATACTTGACGTGAAATTGAGGCATTTAGATGAAGATATTCGTCTGCGTCAGCAAGTGGCGGATTTTTATTATGAGCACATCTCAAATCCGTTGGTGACTTTGCCAAAGCGTTTGCCTCATGATGAAAATGTGTATCATTTGTTTCCGATTCTGGTTAAAAACGGGAAACGCGATGCACTGCGTGATTATCTGGCAGAAAATGGAGTCGGAACTGTGATTCATTATCCAATCGCGCCGCATAAACAGGAATGTTATGCGAATGAAGCATGGAACACGCATCAACTGAGTTTGCCGATAACGGAAAACTTGGCAGACGAGGAACTGAGTTTGCCGATGAGTCCATGCTTGAGGAAGGAGCAAGTAGAGTATGTGGTTAAATGCATAAAAGAGTTTAAATAGCGATGAAGTTTATAACTATAGACGATGGTGATTATAAGCAAGCGGAAGATTCTCGATTTTAGATAATGAAAATCAAAATATTATGTATGCAGAAATTGTTATTTTGTGTATTGAGAAGAAGTAAAGCTTGGTTTTGTCGTAAGATGTCAACAATAAAACCTGAAGGAAAAATCAGGCGCAATGATGCTGTGATGTTTTTAGGTAAGGGGCGTGTTCGCATTGGCATAGGAAATGCGTTTGGATTGTATCCGTCACCGAATTATTTTAATGGTTCTGCATATATAGAGGCTTGGTATGAAGATGCATTGGTGCAAATTGGGAACAATAATTATTTTAATAATAAGTTGTCTATATGTGCGGAACATGGTTGTATAATTATTGGAGATGATTGCTTATTTGGGGAAAACGTTTCTATTATCAACTCGGACTTTCATCCAATTCGTATCTCAGAAAGGCATAAAACTACTCAGAAGTCAAAAGATGTAATTATTGGTAACAATGTTTTTATTAGTAATAATGTTTCTATATGCAAAGGTGTTCATGTTGGTAATAATGCCGTAATAGCTAATGGGGCAGTTGTGTTTGATGATGTTAAAGAAAATACAATAGTAAGGGGTAATCCCGCAGTTGTTTATAAAGAGAAGATCTATGAGTAAAAAGGCAACAATTGATGATTGCAAGATTATAGACTTGCGTAAGATTCATGATCCTCGCGGTAACTTGACTCCTATAGAGAGTCTAACGGATGTACCTTTTGAGATTAAGCGCATCTTCTACTTGTATGATGTACCTGGCGGCGAAAGTCGCGGAGCACATGCACACAAGGTTGATAGCCAGTTTCTTATTGCAGCCAATGGCGCTTTTGAGGTATTTGTAGATGATGGTGTTAATCAGAAAGTGGTAACACTCAATCGTCCGTACTTTGGTCTATTGGTCCCTCCTGGAATATGGGCAGCAGAGCAAGAGTTTTCATCTGGTAGTGTGTGTCTGGTATTGACTGACCATGTTTATAAAGCAGAGGACTATATTCGAGACTACGATGCATTTTTGAAATATAAGCAAGAATGATTGAAATTCGCAAATACGAACCGAAGGATGCAGCCGAATGGGATGCGTTTGTAGATGCATCGAAGAATGGCACTTTCATGTTGAAGCGAGGATACTTGGGGTATCATTCAGATCGTTTTGAGGACTATTCTCTAATGTTCTTCAATGACGATAAACTTGTGGGATTACTTCCTGCTTCCATACATGGTAACGAATTACGTTCACATGGAGGACTGACTTATGGTGGCATAATTGTCGGAAATAAGATAACTGTGCAATTAGAGCTACTGTTGTTTGACACGATGAAAACTTATCTACGCGAACATAATGTCTCAAATCTCATTTACAAACGAGTACCCAGCATCTATTATAGATATCCATCCGATGAAGATCTATGTGCGTTGTTTAAAAATGATGCGAAATTG
The DNA here is from genome assembly GCA_017456885.1 of Paludibacteraceae bacterium. Lineage (GTDB taxonomy): Bacteria > Bacteroidota > Bacteroidia > Bacteroidales > Paludibacteraceae > RGIG9608. The sequence goes on along the minus strand of JAFTIM010000004.1, from coordinate 73,019 downwards.
ATACGAAGAGATGTGTCTTGTACAATCTATCAACCAGAGAAGTATGTTTTTACAGAGAGAAGAAGACGTGGTGTGAAAAAAGCCATAAAGGCAGGGATAGTTGTAAACGAATCAGATGATTTCTATACATACATGAACTTAGTTGCTGATGTGCTGCGTATTCATCACAATGCAAAGCCGGTTCATACATCTATTGAGGTGGAGTTGTTGGCAAAGCGATTCCCTGAAAATATTAAGTTGTACGCAGCGTTTAAAGATGATGTAATGCTTGCCGGGGTATTACTATATGTAACACCCATAGTGGCACATACGCAATATATAGCAAACTCAGAAGAAGGTAGATCGTGCGGCGCACTCGATGCTGTAATGAACTTCTTGATTAATGAAAAATATACAGATAAAGTGTATTTTGATTTTGGGACATCTATGGGGGCAGGAGAGTCTTATTTGAACGATGGACTGATCACTCAAAAGCAAGAGTTTGGAGGTAGAGTCATTGTTTATGATAGTTACGAACTGAAGATTTGATTATGCGACTTTTTACAAAAATAGTAGTGCTTGGTGATGGTTGGGGCGCGTTGGCTGCTCTAAAAGGACTATCGAAATTTAGATTGCCAGTATTTGCCATCTCGAATGATCAGGATGTGCTTGCTATAGCACCGAAGCAAATGCCATGTGACTTGGAGAATTTTTCAAATGAATTACTCCTTTTTGCTGGGTACAAACCCATTGTGCCATTATCCGTTTTGCGCAGGAATACCTGTTTGAATATTCATTACTCATTGCTCCCGAACTATCGTGGGTTGCACTCAACCGTATGGGCAATCTTGAATGATGAGGATTATTTAGGAGCCACGATTCATATTATGAATGAGAATATTGATGATGGTCCTATTGTTTACCAGTATAAGGTTGCCAATGACCGAATCAAGACATCTGCGGATTATATGGGAATTTTCAACGCTCATATAACCGAATGCATTGACCATGTGTTGAGTGATTTCATTGATAAGAAGATAATCCCTCAGCTGCAAGATAAGTCACAGGCGTCATGGGTAGGCAAGCGGAATGAGAAAGACTGCATGATTGATTTTTCGAAACACTTATCATACCAAAAGGCATTCTTTAGAGCATTGGTTGATCCATATCCTCTGCCTTATGTTATGCACAACGGTAATAAGTATGTGGTAACAAAAGTTAAATATCATCCATCGAACATAGAGACGCATCTCGGACGGATATTGAATGTTGACAATGAAGGATTGTGGGTGAAATGTACTGATGGGTATTTGGTGCTTCAGGAACTGCGTGATGTGGATAATCAGGTAGTGCCTATGTCGGCTTTTAGAATAGGACAGTATTTGAAGTGACTATCAAGCTGTTGCTTTTCAGCAAGGAGTATAGTGGCATTATGGAAATGACTCAAAAAATATTATCTTTGATATATCATCGACTAAAACGATTAGCGGAGATTACACTTGCTGCTCGTTTTTATACGTCATGTATATCATATATAAAAGCAGCATCTTGGATGGCATATTCATTTAATATATCTTTCCGAGATGATGAGTTAGAAGATTTGACATTCCGGTTGTCAAAGAATATTAAGAAAAAGCATTGTGAAACAAATGCTGACAGTGTGGTTTTGATAGATAGTTTTGCGCACGATAATCACGGATTAACACAACAGTATATTCGTGCAATTATGGCACAACAGCGTCATTTGTTGTATATAACAGATGCCTCTCCTAATAGCGAAAATGCAGTAGGACTATACGGAGATTTGAATAATTATCCTTGTGCTACTATAGTTCATGTCCCAAATAGAAATAAACTTGCGGGATTAAAGAGGGCTCAATTTATTTACAACGAGATTATTAAGGCACACCCTTATAAAGTATTCATGCACCTAACTCCGAATGCAGTAGAGGTAATAATAGCTATGCACGCATTATCAGATAAGATAATTAAATACCAGATAAATCTAACAGATCACACATTTTGGTTAGGTGCGACAGCATGTGATTATTCACTTGAATTTAGACCCTACGGATTTAGCGTAAGCGAACAAGCAAGAAAAATTGATAGATCAAAGTTACTGCTCTGTCCCTATTATCCGATTGTGGATGATATTCCATTCAAAGGATTTCCTTTTGAAAAGAAAAATGAGTGTGTGATTTTTTCTGGCGGATCGAGTTATAAATTTGGGGATGACAAAAACACATTCTTCGTTATGATGAAGCGACTGTTGGATGAAAATCCAAGCCTAATATGGGTTCATGCTGGGGATAATATGGATGGAATAAAGGAGAAGATGATGTCGGTAATGAGCGTACAATACTTAAGACGGATATATTTAGTAGGCATTCGAAATGATATAGCTGAAGTATTCCGACACATAGATATCTATATTAATTCATATCCGTTTGGAGGCGGGTTAATGAATTTGTATGCTGCTCATTTCTCCAAACCGGTGGTGTCTCTGAAGAGAGATGTTTATACCTCTGCAAATGAGATACTTGGTCAATTAAAAGATGTATCTGTGGATTTTACAACAATAGATGATTTGTGTGTAGAGGTTCATCGTCTTGTTGAATGTGCTGATTATAGAATACAGCGGGGAAAGCAATTACAAGACAGCGTTATTAAAGTAAACCAATTTAACGAATTATTTGACAAATTATGCACCTCAAATACGAATATATTGCCTATCCCTGATAAATCGAGAGAGGTGCATTTGCCATCTTCTGGAGAATTGTATGATTGCCGAAGTTCCATAGTCAAGATTATCAAATGGCGCGGATTATTCGTTCCATATTGTCAGAAAGAGGCATTACTATATTGTCCTAGTAAGATGATATCTGTAATCAAACGGTATTTTAGAAAATAATGTTCGAATGAAAAAGTTTATTGTTAAGATATTGGTGTGGATGCGGTACCATGTTAATAATGTGAAGTTGTGTCGTTGGATAGAAAAGAAGATAGCAAAGTATGATGGCGGTTATTACTATTCTTCTATCATCCGTAAATTATACAAAGAACTGCATGGTTTGGAAATTGGTTACGGAACGTACGGAGGATGTTGGAATAATTCGGCTATGTGGTGGAACAATATAAAGATAGGTAGGTATTGCTCGTTTGCCGGACTGGTATCGTTATTCCCATGTAACCATCCCATGAACTTGTTTACCACGCACCCGATTACATACGATACTTATTGTGCCGGAGCATCTAAGGAGAGACATTTCACAGAGAAACCTTCGTTACATGTGGGACATGGCGTGTGGTTCGGCAGCAATTCGGTGGTGTTGTCTGGTTGTAAGACGATAGGCAACGGTGCTGTGATAGGTGCAGGAAGCGTTGTTACTCATGATGTCCCTCCTTATGCAATTGTGGTCGGTAATCCAGCAAGAATAATACGATATAGGCTTACGCCAGAGCAAATCGAAAAAGTAGAGGCATCGAAATGGTGGTTGTTGGAAAGGAATGAATTGAATGGTAGAATGGAAGAATTCTTAAATTTGACAAGATGATTTCTGATAAAATCCTTATATCAGTAGTAATCCCTTCGTACAATCGTGCGGACACGGTGGGGCAGACAATAGACAGCATCATTGCTCAGCAAGTGGATGCGGATATAGAGATTGTCATTGGCGATGATTGCTCAACTGACAATGCCCGTGAGGTTTTACTGAAGTATAAAGAGCAGTATCCGGATATTATCAATCTGATATTCCACGAGCATAATGTCGGACTTGGCGCTAATTGGGCTATATGCATCAAGGCGTGCAAAGGAAAGTACATCTGCAATTGCGACAACGACGACTATTGGCACAATCCGAATAAACTTCAGCTTCAACTGGATTATATGGAGAGTCATCCGGACAGCAATATCTGTATAACAAACCATCGCACGCATAATCGCACAACTGGAGAAATAAAGGAATGTGAGGCGAAAATCAATCGTGATATTGACCTTCAGCAGGCGATGTGGGGCGGCAGTAATTTTTGCAATGCGACGATAATATATCGCGCGGATTTTTTGAAGTCGCACTTGGATTTGGATGAGTTTATTCGTCGTCAATTCTCGTTGCAGGACTGGCCAGCATGGGTAATACTTTCGGCATATACTGACTTTGACGTTTTGCCAGAATCAACAGCAACGTTCGGCATAGAGACGGTGAGTATCACTCGACCAGATAGTATAGAAAGATATGCTAAGAGATTGAACGGAGATAAAGAAGTGTGTCGGTATCTAGGTGAGTTGTTCCCGGAGAAATTCCATTATACGGATGAGATGTGGGATAACTATGCTGCGAATCGTCTGCTAGCTAAAGCCTATAATGTGAATGATTATAAAAGCGCCAAGAAGTATGCTAAGATATATGGCGGATATTCTGCAAAAGTCATCTGCGCGAAAATCTGGATTTCGTTTCAATTTTTCCGCTTGGCGAAAAGGTTGAAAAACAGACTATTGAAATAATCGTACGCTTTAGGGTTAAGATCTCTGAATATTGATAGCTTAATTATGATACCTAAAATAATACATTACTGCTGGTTTGGCGGCGATAAAACGCCAGAGTTGGTAAATATGTGCATAGCGTCATGGCAAAAATATATGCCAAAATATAAGTTAGTAAGATGGAGTGAGGATAATTTTGATATTAAGTCGTCTCCATTATATGTTAGGCAAGCATACGAGGCAAAAAAATATGCGTTTGTTTCAGATTATGTTCGTTTGTGGGCTTTAGAGCAATATGGCGGGGTGTATATGGATGTGGATTTTATGGTGTACAAGTCGTTTGACCCTCTTCTTGATTGCTCACAAAAAGCATTTGTAGGGAAAGAAGGTAGCAAGTATCAGCCGCCGATGTTAGGGGTGATGGCGAGCGAACCGCATGGCAAATGGGTAACTACAATGTTGCACATGTATGATAAGAGGGTATTTGTAATGCCTGATGGCTCGTATGATATGACAACCAATGTTGCATATTTCTCATCAGCAGGAGTCCATAAAGAGGAATGGGTGAAGATATATCCCGTAGAATACTTCTGTCCTCTACTCACCACTGGTGAATATGTAGGAGATGAAAATACATATTGTGAGCATCGTGGGTTACATTCATGGTCCAAGAATGGAGGATGGAAAGAAAAGATACTTTCTATAGTTAGTCCAAAGACAAAAATTAGGCTGATTAAGTTAAAAAGAAAGATTTTAGGGTAAAATGAAAATTCTATATATTGCAAATTATAAAGGTTGTGTAGGAGGTATCTCAGGGCAGGTATCGTTATTGGATAAATATATGCGTGAAGAAGGGCATGAAACATGCATATTTTCGACAATAGGTAACCTAATTACCCGATTGTATCGTTTTATGCAACTTTTAGTTGTTGCAAGAAAATACGATATTCTGCATATTCATGGTTGTTCAGATAGGGGCTTTCTTCCTATAGTATACGGTATTATTGCCGGTAAATTTTGGAATAAAAGAATTATTGTTACATATCATGGTGGTAATGCGTTACATTTTTTAGCAAAAAAAGGAATTTTTGTAAAAAAGTGGCTAAATAAAGCCAATCAGATCGTTGTGCTAAATGGCTTTTTAGAGAATATATTTCGCGAATATGAGATCCCATGCCAAGTAATTCCTAATATATTAGAGTGCAAAGAAAAAAATGTTACTATAGATTCTTTAAGTATCGAACAATTAAAGAGGAAGTGGGGAGCACGATTTATTAGTGTACGTCACTTAAAGGATTTGTATAATATTCCTTGCATCTTGCGTGCTTTCGAACAAGTACAACGAGTTATTCCTGATGCATCTTTGACTATTTTAGGAGAAGGCGAACAAAGAAAGTTGTTAGAACATTTTGTTATCGAACATCATCTTAATAATGTATGTTTTGTTGGACAAGTTCCTCAATACGAAATACAACATTATTTGGCACAGGCAAATATTATGCTTTCTGCACCCCGTATAGATAATATGCCTATAAGCATAATGGAAGCAATGCAACATGGTCTGTTAGTTATTTCCAGTTGTGTAGGAGGCATTCCCTATGTATTAACAGATGATGAAACAGGACTACTATTCGAATCTGATAACGATGAAGAATTAGCAGTTAAGATGATATGGGCAGTTGAACACCCCGAACAAGCGATACGTATTGTTATAGCAGCATCTGAAGATGTAAAAAAATATTCGTGGGATGTTATTGCTCCACAAATTAGAAATTTATATGGGATATGAATAACTTAAAAGAAAAATTTTTGTTGCATGGAGTATTTCCTTTCGCAGAAAAATTTGTTGGGACAAATGCATATTATTGGTATCAACAAATATGCGATATGAACAAATGGACACCACAACAGATAGAAAAATGGCAAAATGAACGATTGAATGCATTAGTAAAACATGCATATGAACACACCGTGTATTATCGTAACATGTTCGATGATTTAGGGCTAAAACCTATTGATATTCAAACTGCTGCAGATTTACATAAAATCCCTATTATGACAAAAGAAATTGCAAATGTTCATTTTGCAGAAATAGTTCCTAGTAATTTGCATGAGTATCATTATCGAGATGGGAAAACCGGAGGTACGACAGGAGAACCAATGTTCTATCATTGCGACGAAAACACATGGGGTTATGTAACAGCTGCTAAGATATATGCATGGAAAACAATGTCTTATAGATATGGAGATGCATTTGCTGCAATGGGTAGTGCCTCTTTATTTGGGAAAAAGATGCCTTTCGTGCGCCGTATATATGATTGGATTCGTAACGAGATACCAATGAATACTGTCAATCTAACAGATGAGTTGTGTAAAAAATATGTTCAAGTCATTATAGAAAAAAAAATACGATATATATACGGTTATGCTGCCTCAATCTATATTTTTACTCAATATGTGCATATGCATAATATAAATCTCACACAAATTGAAGGAGTATTTAGTACATCGGAAAACATGACAGATGAGTATCGTGAATTGATAGAACAAACTTATCAATGTCACGTAATGGACTGCTATGGTGCAAGAGATGCCGGTATCACAGCATATGAAATTGAACGTCATTGCTATCATGTGGGATATAATGCTATTGCTGAAATAATTAATCCTATTGAAAAAAATACAGGTTCTATAATAACTACTAATCTACTCAATTATTCATTTCCATTACTACGCTATCAATTTGGTGATGAGGCAGAATTATCCCCTATCCGTGGAGGGAATAATAATTACAACGGGCAAACTATCAAGCGGATTTTAGGACGGACATCGGATGTAATGCGTATGGAAAATGGACACAATATGACTGCAACTGGATTCTCCATGATTATGAAAGATTTTGATATAAAGGCATTTTCTTTCAATAAAACGGGGGTAAATGAAATCTCCTTAACAATACAACCAATAGAGGGAAAGTTTACTACTAAACAAGAAAAAGAAATTCGCCGAGTAATAAGCCTATATATAGGATCTGATGCAACGTTACACATTGAATACATTGATCATTTTAATCCATTAGCAAATGGTAAACGACACTATTTTATGAATAAAATAATTTGACATATTATACTTTCTTTTTTATAATTTCTATGTTATTTCACCACAATACCTAATATACCCAAGAATTTAAACATCTGAATTACATACATTAGATTTTTTGTATTTTTGTGGTACAATGAAAAGGAAAAAAGTATAATTTCTAAATGACGTACTGATTGTTATTCAAAAATCTTTCCCTATAAGATTTTTCATGAGGAGTAAATGCATAGTATTAATCAACTTAAACTAATACATGGCAAATAATCACAGAACTATAAAAAATGTGTTCCACGGAATATGGGTACGGACATGTGCTACTATTGCACGACACATTTTCCCCGCTGCCTTGCGAATGCCATTTTACCGAATGATGGGCATGAATATTGGGAAAGGCTCTAAAATTGCGGCTACAGTAGATATTGATCAATCTGCACCTGAACTAATTACTATTGGGAAATATGTCTGGGTAACCCGTGGTGTAATGTTACTATGCCACCAGCGAAACCTTATAGGATATGAGATAGGCAAACCTGTAATGGATTGTGAACTAATCTATAAACCGATTGTGATTGAGGATGGTGCACATATCGGTATTGGTGCTATCATCATGCCTGGCGTTACCATTGGGAAAGGGGCTGTAATTGGGGCTGGTGCTGTTGTTACAAAAAATGTTCCGGCATATTGTATTGCAGCTGGTGTCCCTGCAAAAGTTATAAAAATATTTAAGTGAGGAGCATATGAAATATATCTTTGAATTAAATCATCCAAAGCATTATTATCAATTTAAATTTATTATGCGTCAGCTTCTGTCAAAAGGACATGAGATTAAAGTATTAGCGCGAAATAAAGATATGCTACTAAACGTGTTGAATCAAGAAAATATTGATTATGAAATATTCGGGTTGCATAGGAAAAATATAGTAGCTAAAATAATTGAAACACCTAAATTATTATGGAATTATTATCGACTAATTAAACGATATAGACCTGATATTATCATTTCAAAAGCTTCTTTTTATGGATGTGCAATAGCAAAAATTGTTGGTGCAAAAAGTGTAATTTTTCCAGATTCTGAAGTGGTAAAGGTTACTAATCACTATGTTGTTCCATTGGCATCATTGGTTGTAACTCCTAGTACATTTGGACTTGATTATGGGAAAAAACATAAACGTGTTAAGGGTTTTTTTGAGAATTGTTATCTCTCCCCATCACTGATGGAGGAAAAAGGAAATTTTAGTAGTGATAATTTGGGATTAAAACCTCCGTATGCCATATTGCGTTTTGTGGGATGGTATGCTAACCATGATACAAAGAATAATGGATTATCTTTAGAAGAAAAGAAGAAAATAATTCACGTAATAGAACCTTATATGAATGTGTATATATCATCAGAAAAACTATTACCAGAAGATTTAAAAATATATCAATTACCAACCCCTTCAAATAAAATTCATCAAGTTCTATCAGGAGCTGATTTATATATCGGAGATAGCCAAACTATGGCCACAGAAGCAGCACTACTAGGTGTACCTGCTATACGAACTAACTCTTTTGTTGGACCTAATGATATGACGAATTTTGTTATATTAGAAAAACAATATGGTTTATTAAAAAATATTCGAACTTTTGATAATCTATTAGTTACTATATATGAGATGATAAAACATCCAAAGAAAAAAGAGTGGATTCAGAAAAAAAATGCATATTTCGCACATGTAGGTGATATAAATAATGAAATAATACATATTCTTGAATCTCTGTAAAAGAATAAAGTATACTTATGAAACTTTTAACCATAATAGGTGCACGACCTCAAATTATCAAAGCTGCGGCATTCTCTAGGGCTGTAATAACTTGGAATAATGAGGAAAACAGAGAATTTATAGAGGAGATTATTCTTCACACGGGACAACACTACGACGATAATATGTCGGCAGTATTTTTCAATGAATTAGGTATTCCAAATCCAGATATCAATTTGCATGTAGGAAGTGGTAGTCATGGTTTGCAGACTGCAAAAATGATAGAAGGTATTGAAAATGTATTGATAAAAGCAAAAATAGATGGGTCTGCATTTGATGGTGTTGTTCTCTACGGAGATACCAACTCAACATTAGCAGGAGCTATTGCGGCATCTAAAATTCATGTACCCGTATTCCATATCGAAGCAGGGCTTCGTTCTTGGAATATGGCTATGCCCGAAGAAATAAATCGTATCGTTTGTGACCAATTGTCAAGCATATTGTTTACGCCTACTACAAAAGGGATGGAGAATCTGATACATGCAGGTTTTTGCAAAGATTCAGAAAAAGTACATTTTGCAAATGGGAAAAAACAATATGTGGTTCAATCTGGAGATGTGATGTATGATAATGCCATGTACTTTGTTAGTATGGCTGAAGAAAAATCAGATATTATTGAACAGTTAGGACTAATGCCCAAGCATTTTGTTCTTGTTACCATTCATCGTCCAGCAAATACTGATTCAGCAGAAAACCTAACTTCTATATTCAATGCACTACTTGATATTGCAGAAGGAAAAGCAAATGGAGAACAAACTAAAATAGTGTTACCATTGCATCCTCGTACACGAAAACTGCTACCAGAAAAGCTATCTTCCAAACTTATGCAACGTCTAAATTCATGCAAAAATTTATTGTTAATAGAACCTGTTTCTTTTTTTGAGATTATCCGTTTAGAAAAACATGCTCAAATGGTAATGACCGATTCGGGAGGTGTGCAGAAAGAAGCATTTTTCTTTGAAACACCTTCTGTTATTTTTCGTCCGGAAACAGAATGGGTGGAAATTGTAGAAACAGGAGCAGGGATTTTGACTAATGCCGATTACAACCGTATCATTACAGCTTATCAAACCCTATACAACAAACCTATTCATTTTCCCCCTCTATATGGAGATACTCATGCAGCTGAAAAGATTCTAAAACATATTGTTAACTATTGTTCTTCAAAATGACATGTGTTAAGGTTGACATAACGGATAAGGAGCTGCTATCTCAATGGGAAAGATTACTACAAAGTTCTCCAATGTCTTCTTGGTTTCAAACGATAGAGGCTTATGATTTTTTCTTATCAATACCGGACCTACTGAAACCATTCGGATTTGCGTTATACGATACCAAAAACAGGCTGAAAGGAGTTTTGATAGGTTTCATTATTATTGATAAAAATAGTATCAGGCATTTTTTCTCCCGACGAGCGATTATCAACGGAGGACCTTTGCTAGCGGAGGATATTACGTCTGAAGAAATCTCCAAATTACTCCAAACAACTATTACGAATTTAGCAAAATCGGTTATTTATGTTGAAATTCGAAATTTTTCCGATTTTAATCAATGGAAATCCGTTTTCGAATCAACTGCATTTTCTTATAAACCTCACTACGATATTCATATTGATTGTCATTCTGATTTTAAAATATCCGATAGCAAACTCCGACAAATAAGGAAATCGTTGCACAATGGAGTAGAAATAGCAACGGCAACGTCTCTTGCCGAAATTGACGATTTTTATCAAATACTGAATCATTTATACCGAACAAAAATTCATACTCCTTTATTCCCATTGCAATTTTTTCATGAGTTTTTTCTCCAAAAAAAAGGAGTTTTTTTGTTAGTAAAATACAACGCAAAAATTATCGGTGGTGCTATGTGTCCGATATTGACCGACAAAGTCATTTACGAGTGGTTTATAGCTGGAAATGATAAAGAATACAAAGCATTATATCCCTCTGTTATAGCCACTTGGGCTATTATGGATTATGCCAACAAAAACCATATTCCGTTGCTTGACCTAATGGGTGCCGGAGTACCTGACAAACCCTACGGTGTTAGAAATTTTAAATTGGATTTTGGAGGTACACTCAAAGAATACGGACGATTTTTACACATAAATAATAAAGTCTTATTTTTATTGGGTAAGTTTGCAGTAAAATGTTTGAAAAGAGAGTTCTAAAGCAAATTGTATGGACTTTACACTCGACATATATACAGAATTACTACAGGCTTTTCGACAAGAGGGTTATTGTTTTTTAACCTTTGCGGACTATTGCAAAAAAGAGACATTATTACCTGTCGAAAAATGTGTGATTTTACGTCATGATGTCGATGCAAAGCCAATAAACTCCCTGAAAATGGCACGTATCGAAGCAGGAATGGGCATCAAATCAACCTATTATTTTCGCATCGTACCAAAAAGCAATCAACCTGAAATCATCAAACAGATTGTGGCGTTAGGACACGAGATTGGTTATCATTACGAGGATTTAACCATTTGCAAAGGCGATAAAACAAAAGCTATTGAACATTTTGAATCTTGTTTAAATTATTTTAGGACATTTTATCCCGTAACAACAATTTGTATGCATGGTTCGCCACGTAGCAGATTTGACAACAAAACATTATGGAACGACTTTGATTATCGGCAATTCGGCATCGTAGGAGAACCTTATTTCGATACCGATTTTAATACTTTTTTTTATCTGACTGATACGGGAAGATGTTGGGATGGCGATAAATTCAGCGTTCGTGATAAGGTAAACAATTGTTTTGCAGAAAAATTTCACACAACACAAGAGATTATTTCTGCCATCAGACACCAAATCATTCCCCAAAAATTACTAATAACCACTCATCCACAGCGTTGGAACAACAACTTATTTAAATGGATTGAAGAGTATTGCATTCAAAACTTAAAAAATTTAATTAAAAGATTCCTAATTAAGTAAATAAAACACTATTTTTGTTTAGCAACTTGTTTTACTGATGGGGAAGAAAAATACGATTCGGCCGGGACTTATTTTTTTAGACATCGCTTTTTGGGCAATTGCCATATTCATTTTGATTTTTTGGCGAATTGTTTCCGATAAAATCATCATTACAAGATATTTAATATCGTATTCCGTATTTACAGGAGTATGGATTCTTTTTGCTCTGTGTATCAAAAAATACACGTCTTGGAAAAATTCCTCCCACAAAAATCTGCTTTTAAAATTATTTGCAACATTTTTATTTACAATATCTTATGCATTATTTCATTTTTATTTTGTATATCCCGATTTATCTCTTTTTACTTTACTCTCGTCATTTTTTATCGTAATCATTTTACATCTGATAGCCATTTTAATTTATCAAGGCTATCGTTATGCTGCTTTTATGGACGAAGTGCCTCCGATATACAACGAACGAAAACCTATATCCGTATTAGCACCTCCGCAAAACATTGATAACGAGAAATATAATACCTTAAAAAATCTGATTATCGAAAATACAAATAAACAAACATTTGAGTTTTTTTCGTCTAATCTTCCTTTGAACAGCACAAACACTTTTCTTACAAAAACGATCCATCGGTTAAATTTTCAATTACTTACCGATTATCAATACGATTGCATCATAAATCTTTCGCTGCTCAACAACATTGTCGGTATCAATAGATTATTTTGTGTTGTAAACGAGAAATTACCAGACAATGGTATTTGGGTTTGCAATTTTATTTCTCAAGAAATATATCAAGAAAACATTCTAAAAAAAAATCCAAAAGTTATTAGAAAGGTAGTCTATTATTGGAATATTTTCATTCACCGTATCGTTCCTAAATTATTCTTCTTTCAGCGGCTCTATTTTCAAAATAAAAATAATAAAAGACGATATTTCTCTCGTACAGAGATATTTGGACGTTTAGCCTATTGTGGTTTTGAAATTGTAAAAGAAGAAATCATAAACGGTGTTACGTTCGTTATTTCAAGAAGAAAAACGATTCCTCAAAAGCAAGAACACAAATTTTACGGATTGGTTATCAAATTGCCGCGTGTGGGCAAAAACGGAAAATTGTTTAACGTGTACAAATTCCGCACGATGTATCCGTATGCCGAATATTTGCAGGAATATATTTATAAGAAAAATAATTTGACCGAAGGCGGAAAAATAAAAGACGATATACGAATAACTTCTTATGGGCAAACTATGAGAAAATATTGGCTGGACGAGTTGCCAATGTGTATAAATCTTTTAAGAGGAGAGATGAAATTGGTGGGAGTTCGCCCTTTGAGCAAGCACTATTTCAGTCTCTATTCAAGAGAATTGCAATTAAAGAGGACACGCTTTAAACCGGGGTTGTTGCCGCCTTTCTATGCCGATATGCCAAAGACTTTAGACGAAATACAAGCCTCTGAAATGAAATACCTGAATGATTGCGAAACGAAAGGTGTATTTATCACGGATTTTAAGTATTTTTGGAAAATATTAGTTAACATTGTTTTTAAACATGTACATAGCAACTAAATGAACGCTGTTATAAAAAAAATAGCTTTTATTTCTATAATATTGTTGTTGCCCAACGTATTCGTAGCACAAAACATACCACAACATATATCCTATTATCGAATTTATGACTTTATCGATGAATTGGCCATCGACAGAATTATAAACATAAACTCAGTTTCAAAACCTTATAGTCGCAATTTTATTGCTCAAAAACTGCTTGAAGCACAAGCAAAAGATTCCCTTTTGACAAAAAGACAGAAAGCCGATCTCAAATTTTTCTTGAACGACTATGCCATCGAATTAGACACTTTACCAAAATCGTATGTGCATTGGAGCAACAAGCGAACATTCGATTTATCATTGGTACAACCGGCTTTTCAGTATCGTGATAAATACTTTAAATGCCGTATAACACCGCTGTTAGGAATGGATGTAATTGCCAATACGGCCGATAAAGCAAATAAGGGTGTTATTCTGAAACGTTGGTTTGGTGCCGATTTTCAGGCAACAATAGTAAATCATATTTCAGTATGGGCAAGTTATCGCGATCAATCTTATTACGGAAAATTTCTCAATACGAAAGCAGGATTAGCAGCTAAAGATGCCCGTATTTCCAACTACAATTACCTAAACAATCTTCCCGGATGTCAATACAAGGAAGCGGAATACGGAGGCGATTACAGTGATATGCGTGGTGGCATCAAAGCATATACATGGTGGGGGAGTATCGGGTTGGTGAAAGACAATTTGGTTTGGGGCGATTCTTATTCCTGCTCAAATATTATTTCAGGAAGAGCACCTTCGTTCCCTATGCTAACGCTAAATTTAAAGCCGTGCACATGGTTCGAGTTAAACTATATTCATGGTTGGTTAATCAGCAATGTGCTTGACTCTACAAACTATTACATCGAAGAAAATGGGAATGGTACAAAAATCAATTACCGACCTTGCAACAAATTCATCGCGGCAAATATGCTGACCTTCACTCCCATCAAAGGTTTAGACCTATCGTTGGGGAATTCTATTATTTATGCGGAAAGAAATGTTCAAGCTGCCTATTTTATTCCCATTGCATTCTATAAATCCATCGATCATCTTCTGACAAAAGGTGTGCAAACAGAGAATCAGAATTCTCAAGTGTTTTTTAATATAAGTTCAAGAAACATAAAACACTTACATTTATTTGCATCGGTTTATATTGATGAGTTTAGTATTTCGCGATTGAAAAAAAACAATCCACAGGAAAACCCGATTTCGTATAAAGTTGGGTTTAATGTCAGCAATTGGCCGCTAAAAAATCTCTCGTTGGTAGGGGAATTTACCCGCACCAATATCATAAATTACAAACATTCCATACAACAGCTTACTTGGGCTTCAAATAGTTATTGTTTAGGGCATTATTTAGGTGACAATGCACAAGAAATATATGTTGCATTGAACTACAAACCGATTCGAAGCCTCAATCTAAATCTTTCTTATTCGAACGCCAGAAAATATAAAGACTATGAATACGTCAGAAGAGGAGCCGACGGTTCAAGCCTCATCAGTACAATCATTGCACAAAAACCTTTCAACGAGATGGTATGGGAGAATGATTTGGTTTCATTGAAAGCAACCTACGAGATTTTCAATAATGCTTACGCCGTCATCAATTTAGAATGGAATAATGCACGAGGATATACGCCTAAATCAGACCCTATTGAGGGTGAAAACCGACTGACCAAACAAGGTTACTTGGATTTATATACCCCCAAATTTTATCAAGGAGAAAATTTTACCATCACTTGCGGATTAAGTTTTGGATTTTAAAAGCTACTGATTATGAGAGAAATACAAATGGTTGACTTGCGTTCGCAATACGAACGAATTAAAACGGAAATAGACAATGCGATACAAGAGGTCTTAAATTCTTGTACTTTCATAAAAGGGGGAAAAGTAACCACTTTTCAACAAAATTTGGAAACATATCTTAACGTAAAACATGTAATACCTGTTGGCAATGGAACTGATGCTTTGCAAATTTCGTTGATGGCACTCGGATTAAAACCCGGCGACGAGGTAATCACTCCGACATTCACATTCATAGCTTCTGCCGAAGTGATAGCTCTTTTAGGCTTGACTCCCGTTCTTGTCGATGTAGATTATGATACTTTTAATATTTCTATTGATGCCATAGAAAAAGCCATAACACCGAAAACGAAAGCAATCATTCCCGTTCATCTGTTTGGGCAAAACGCCAATATGGAAGCCATTCTTGATATAGCCCGAAAGCACCATTTGTTTGTCATAGAAGACGCTTGTCAGAGCATTGGTGCCGAATACACATTCTCCGATGGTAAAACAGCACGTTCAGGGTGTATGGGCAATATTGGTTGTACATCGTTCTTCCCCTCAAAAAATTTGGGATGTTATGGCGATGGAGGTGCAATCTTTACAAACGATGACTCTTTGGCCGAAACAATCCGTGCAACTGCAAATCACGGAATGTATGTCCGTTATCATCACGACTTTGTCGGGGTCAATTCCCGTCTTGATAGCATTCAAGCTGCCGTATTGGACGTAAAACTAAAATATTTGGATAAATATATCCAAAACAGACAAAATGCAGCAGCATTTTACCAAAAGGCATTTGCAAACAACAGCCACATTAGATTGCCTCTGATAGCACAAAATACCACTCACGTTTTTCATCAATACACTTTGAAAATAGAGGATTTTGACAGAAATCGACTACAAGCAAAATTAAAAGAGAAAGGCATTCCTTCGATGGTTTATTATCCAATACCATTGCATTTGCAGAAAGCCTACAAAGATAGGCGATACACAATAGGCGATTTTCCTATTGCCGAAAAATTAAGCGACACCGTATTAAGTTTGCCTATGCATACCGAATTGGATATTGAGCAATTAACTTACATAACGGAATCTGTTAATCAAATTTTGAAATGAACAACTATTTCAAACACGAATCATCATACATCGACGATGGATGTAAAATAGGAGAGGGAACTACAATTTGGCATTTCTCACACATTATGTCAAACTGCATCATTGGCAAAAATTGCAATATCGGGCAGAATGTGGTCATTTCTCCCAAAGTACGTTTAGGGGACAATGTAAAAATCCAAAACAATGTATCCGTATATACCGGTGTCATCTGCGAAGACGATGTATTTCTTGGTCCTTCAATGGTATTCACAAACGTAATAAATCCGAGAAGCCATGTTTCTCGCAAAAACGAATACAAGCAAACTATTGTTCGTAAAGGTGCAAGTATTGGTGCAAATGCTACCATTGTTTGTGGTAATGAAATTGGTCAATACGCCCTTATTGGTGCAGGAAGCGTTGTTACAAGAAACGTAAAACCTTATGCACTTATGGTTGGTAACCCTGCCCGACAGATTGGTTGGGTAAGTGAATATGGCAATAAACTTGTTTTCGATGCAAACGGGATAGCCCATTGTCCGTTTACAAAACAATCATATTGCTTAAAAAATGGAATTGTTGAAAAATTATAATAAGATGAAAAATTTTGCTTTAATTGGAGCCGCAGGGTATATTGCACCCCGACATATGCGAGCCATAAAAGACACAAATAATCGATTGGTTGCCGCATACGATAAATTTGACAGTGTTGGAATTTTGGACAGTTATTTCCCAGAAGCTGCATTTTTTACCGAGTTTGAGATTTTCGACAGGCATTGTTCGAAAATAAAAAACAGCGAACAAAAATTGGACTATGTTTCTATTTGTACTCCCAACTATTTACACGATGCACATATACGATATAGTTTACGCCTTGGAGCCGACGTTATATGCGAAAAACCATTGGTACTGAATCCTTGGAACATCGATCAACTGAAAAAAATAGAAACAGAAACAGGACATCGTATAAACACAATACTCCAACTGCGTTTGCACGAATCAATTGTCAATCTGAAAAATAAAATAGACAATGCACCTAAAAACAAAATTTTTGATGTTGATTTGACATATATTACCTCACGTGGAAACTGGTATTATACCAGTTGGAAAGGTGATATACACAAAAGTGGCGGAATAGCAACAAACATAGGAGTGCATTTCTACGATATGTTGCAATGGGTGTTTGGCAAAGTTACTCGAAATGTGGTACACGTTATGTCGCACGACCGTTGTGCCGGCTATCTCGAATTGGAAAAAGCACGCGTACGTTATTTCTTAAGTATCAATGCTAATAATCTGCCCGAAAATGCCGTACAAGGCGAAAAACGTACCTATCGGACAATAAATATTGATGGCGAAGAGTTCGAATTTAGCCAAGGTTTTACAGAACTGCATACCGAAAGTTACCGAAAAATATTAGAGGGGAAAGGCTTTGGAATAGAAGACGCTCGAGAGGCTGTAAACATTGTACACACTATCAGAAACTCACAGCCGATAGGGCTGAAAGGGGACTATCATCCTTTGGCAAAATTACCATTGGCAGAGCATCCTTTCGGATGGTGATAATACTAAAAAAGGTAGATGTTTTTTTTCATCTACCTTTTTTATTTAAAATCCGCTATATAACAATTTTAGTCTTAAAGGAGAGTATTTGTTTGCACCGCTTCGTATCGAAATGCCGCTTAATTTAAACAACGACACCACCGATATTATATAACTATCGTCGGACGACGATATTGCGTCTATGGGCAAAACAACCATATTCAAGACATCTGTTTCCGAAATATCATCGTTAAGATATACCTTTAAAAGATACGCCATATCAAACGAATAAGTTTTTGAAGCACTATCGTAATAACCAATCACTGCTGTAGAATCAAGACTTGTAGGCAAACCTTTGTCAATAAAATAACTTTCCAACAAATCTTTTTTCAATAACAATAGAAATTCAGGCCTGCTCAATTTTGATTCTACATCAGTTTCTTCAACCAATTCAAAAACCAAAGACGCCTCATTGATGGACAAATAATTATTTGCGATTTTTTCTTTTATACGTGTAGATATTTTACCAATCGGAATCGTTATATCTGTATAAATTCCGGCCGGCGATTTTAAAAAGTTCAAACTATCAATAGCATTTAAGGTCGTTTTTACTACACTTTTATCGGGATGTGCAATCCTATTTATCTGACGCACTTCTTTATTGACCGAATAATTAACCCAAGTAGAAACCCGATCCGATTTTTCTTCTCCATCGATATTGTAAATTCGCGTATAATGATAGTATAAACGTAAATCAATCTGTATCAAATGCAACATTGTTGACGAACCATAATCGGTTGTAATATAAAAACCTTTGAAATACTTTTGAAAAGCATCAATGCTTTCGTAAGCTTTTGCATCTAAGTTGAATAGCCTATCGGCATAAGTTTTGTCTAACTTATAACGTATATAAGGGATGTATGTAGAGTCTGACAATACAGAATCGGGCAGTGTATAGTCTATTGAGGTCATCACTTTTTTCCCTATAAGATTCGCATCGGAAACAGATACATACTCATCTACATCGAAATTCGAATAATACAATGTTGTATAATCAATGTCTTTTTTGTCAATTTCGTACAAACAAAATTCCAATGGTGAATTTTCAGACCCAGCCCACGAAGTGTAATACATATATAAAACTACGGAATCAGGCTCGGCATCTTGAATAGAATCGGAATTTTGTGTCGGAAACCGGTAATTGATAGGGGGTGCTACCTGAAATAATAAGTCAGCCTTGGTCGTTCCATAAAGTCGATTGTAGATTTCGCCCAACAAAAATGTATCGTTTTGCAAGTAAATTGAATCTACAAAATAGTTTGCTGTTTGCAAATGAAAGGTATCCGTACAAACAAAAACAGAATCGCTTTCCGGTTTTACTGAATTCCCGAGATTGGTATTATTTTCTTTACACGAGAATAACAAACCAACAATGAAAAACAATACAAATAAATGATATCGTTTCATAAATTTATAAACTCTGATAAAGAGAGATGTAAGGTTGCACATAATCTTCTACATAACCTAACATCTTTTTATGATGATTTTTTGCATATTTCAACAAATCGGCATCGGCATTTTCCGTTCCTGCTATCACGGCATCGGAGAAGTTTATGGCCAATTTCGATAAATCTTCATAAGAGACCTCTTTTTCTTTTATCAAACTTACATCGTCATCGTTAATTCCATCCATCATCAATTTCTCCGAAAAGTCTTTTGAAAACATTTTCTTAAATCGGTCATCATAAAGCGAATAAACTATTTTGGAAGTCGAGAAAAACGGATCATCGCTATATACTTTTTTGACATATAGCGGGGTTAAAGCCGTCATCCAACCATGACAATGAATAATATCGGGAGTCCAACGCAGTTTTTTTATCGTTTCCAACACGCCACGTACAAAGAAAATAGACCTATCTTCGTTATCATCAAACTCTTCACCTTTTTCGTCCGTAAAAACAGCTTTCCGTTGGAAATAATCCTCATTATCAATAAAATAAACCTGCATACGAGCCGCTTGTATTGATGCTACCTTTATAATAAGAGGGTGGTCCGTATCATTGATTATCAGATTCATTCCCGAAAGACGCTGTACCTCATGCAGTTGATTGCGACGCTCATTGATACAGCCAAAGCGCGGCATGAAAATGCGTATTTCCAACCCGTTTTCTTGTACGCTTTGGGGCAACTTACGACATAATTGCGACATGATGGTTTCTGGCAAATAGGGTGTTATTTCTTGCGAAATAAACAACACTCTTAATGGACTTTGTGGCATAACGATTTGTATTATTTTTTTGATATGCAAAGATATAAAAAAAAAAGTACAAAAAAGCAAATCCATCTTTCAAAAAAAGCTACCTTTGCTTTTGATACGGAAAGTAAAATCTTTAATTTTTATTGCCTATGAAATAAACGCGTATGTAATACGCACATCTTGAAAATATGGAAATAGCGTTTTAGTCGCTCTTGGGTCTTGAAAACTGGACACTTTTAAGATTTCTTACCAAGATGAAGCCTAAAAATGAACACGTGAAAGCGTGGGCTTTGTTCGTTAATTTGGTAAGAAAGGTAGTCCAGAAATCCTCAAGACCCAAAGAATACAATTTAGCACCACGCTGTTTTTATGTGCGTATATTTTAAACTCGGTGCTTTGGAGTAACCGAAAAGCCAATAAGTGAGTAGGGTAAAACAAAAAAAATAATTTTATAGAAATGAATAAAAAAATTGCATTATTGGTTACAATCGCAAGTTTGACAATGACAAGCGTAGCTCAACAAACCGTTACTTATGAAATGATACAAAATTGTGTTAATCCGAAAAAAGAACTTGAGAAAAGCTACGAAGCTTACACCGCTTCCGACAATCACACCTATCGTATAGGTGATGATATTATTGTAGGAATTCCTTCTTCGAATAAGCGTTTTACGTTTATACAGTCGGAATTAGGTCAGGCAGGAGCCTTTCTCATTGGGACGGATCCACGCTTAAGTGCCGAGCACGCCGGTAAAAAAATGAAAATAAAAAAAATATCGGTTGACGGTTCTAAAAAGAAAGGGGCATACATTACGATTCGTGCTTACTTACAAGGCGTAGGAGGTATTGATATCCAATTCGAAAACGCACTACAAAATGGCGAAATCAAAAGTTTTGGCATGACCTCCGACGCAGCAATGGAGCAACTGAAAAAAGAGAAAGAAAAACTCGATATGAATCTAATTACAGAAGAGGAGTATAACAAACGTAAAGAAGAACTTATAAAATACATTAAGTAACCAAAACAAAAAGGATAGCGATGTTTAAACATCGCTATCCTTTTTATTCACCTTTCGGTTTTAGTATAACCCCTATATTTTTCCTACCATCAACCTTTATTACCATTGGCATTTTCATCCGAATATGCCGCAAATAAGTAGTTTCTTCGAGCGCAGGCAAGGAATCCAAATAATCAACATCATAAAAACCATCATTATTATATGGATTGATAGTAAAATAAGAGACTCCAAACGATGTCAGATTTTGGAAGAAGTGTGTCCCCTGACTTGGTTCTATACGATAATTGGACAACCCCGATTCGACAATCACACGGGCATTACTTATATGAGGCCATTTGACAGGAATACCCAACCATGTATCATTTG
This sequence comes from Paludibacteraceae bacterium, assembly GCA_017456885.1. Taxonomy (GTDB): domain Bacteria; phylum Bacteroidota; class Bacteroidia; order Bacteroidales; family Paludibacteraceae; genus RGIG9608. The sequence continues at coordinate 51,069 of JAFTIM010000004.1, read as the reverse complement.
AACCCCATCGTCCGGGACCTACTAACACATAATAACGGTTTTCTTGCTGCATCTTCTCGTTCAACTTTTCAATTTCATAAGCAATCATCTGATTATAACTCGGATTGAATGTACTTGGTTTAACATAAATAATGTCATATACGTTATTCTCTATACCATGCCCTAAAGCGTTTTCTGACGAAATTATCAGATTCTCTTGAGGTATTGTGCCAACCTCCTCTACAATAACCTCTTTGGTATCTACAATAGGTCGTATTTGCAAAAGATAAAAATGGCTTGCATTCTGGTTATGATCTAAATTTACGGCAAATTCGATTTCAACAGGTCGTCCCATCTCCATTTGCGAAATACGCAAAACCTCTTGTAAAATATCAGCCAACGGGAAAGCATTATGTTGCAATATGTTAGCAAAGGTTATTACCTTACGACCACCTTCGTAAATTCCGTCGTACAGCACTTGGTCGTAAACATCGTAGGTAGATGCAAGAAGTCGCAAACTGCCATCTTGTTCGGCATCTTTAACACTGATTTTCAGAAGATTAAAACTATCATCTACCTCCGGGACAAAATCCTTTTGGCTTAAATCCAAAGCATAAAAATAGGTCTGTGTTTCACGCAAAGCAAAATCTAAAGTGCTTGTTTGCAAAACATGGTGTGGGTGCTTCGGCGAAAAACGAAGGGTTACGCCTCCATCTACAATATATTTTCCAAGTCCCATGGCTACGTTGGCAATGCCATCTTCGGCTTTCTCTTCACCGATAGGATAATAGTTTAAAGAGCGGGCAACTCCCGAGAAAGAAGGATAGTAGCGATTTCCATAACTTTTTCCGCAAATCTCTTGCAATACGACCGCCATTTTTTCTTCGTCAATTACATTGTGTGTTGCTCGCATATAAGCCTTGCTCGCTTTGTAAAACACAGAGGCATAAACGGCTTTTACTGCTTGACACACATTCGGATACATTCGATCAAAATCATTTTCGGTATATGGTACCATATAAGTGGAATAAATACCGGCAAAAGGCTGATAGTGCGAATCCTCCAACAAACTTGACGAACGTACAGCCAACGGAGCCTTGATAACATTGAGAAATGCGTTTAAATCTTCACGCACCGACTGCGGCAAACGTGCCGCCAAAAAGGCCTTTAAAATTTCTTCGTCAGAAGCATCGGACAAAGCAATCGGGTAGAGTTGATTAGACTCCATAAACTCAAAAAACACATCGGTACACAAAACAAGCGTTTTCGGTATCGCAATTTGAACTCCCTCAAACTCATCTAATTGCGTATTCCGCTTTATCATCGAATCGATAAACGCCAAACCACGCCCTTTGCCTCCAAGCGAACCATTACCGATACGGGCAAAATTGGAATATTGGTCGAATCTGTCTTTTTGGAAAATGGCAACAACGCCTCTGTTTTTTATTTTCCGATAGGCCACTATGGCACTAAATATTATCTGACGAGCACGTTGAATGTTTTCCGCATTGTTCTGTCCGATGGTTATATCTCGCAGAAACTCCGCCAAAGGAAACATTGCTCTTGAATAAAGCCATTGCGAAATACGATTGTGCGAAAGATGCTCATACAACAAATTATCACTAATCTTGAATATTCCGTCTTGAAGGTCCTTCAGATTCCGGACGCGAAATTCCTCTTCTCCTGTTTTTGGATTTAAAAACACCAAATCGCCAAAACTGAAATAATCGGAAATAGCAGCACGCAACTCACGATGCATGGATTTTGAATTTTTGTTGATGAAATGCAGATTGAGCGACTCGGCAATTTTACGATTTTCTTCTTCGCTCGATTCAACAATAAACGGCATATCCTTATTTTCTTGTCGAATCATTTCACAAAGTTCAAAACCGACACGGGGTGTTTTTTCCCCATTTTTCTTAAATGAAATATCGGTAATCACACCTAAAATATTGTTTTTGTATTTCTGATATAACTCAACAGCTTCTTCGTAGGTGCGAGCCAAAAGAATTTTCGGACGACCACGCATTCGAAGCATTTGCTCGTGGTCATTCAATGCCTCTGTCATAAACGAACGCGACTGTTTGAACACAAAACGATACAACTTGGGCAATATCGAAGAGTAAAAACGAATGGAATCTTCCACAAAAAGTATCACTTGTACGCCAACCGATGCCACATCTTCATCGACATTCATTTTATCCTCAAGCAATTTGGTAATGGCTAACAAGAGATTCGATTCTCCCAACCAACTAAAAACATAATCGATAGCACTCAAATCTTCTTTCGATATTCTTCGTGAAACTTCACGCGAAAAAGGCGTTAACACCACAATTGGAATTTCAGGATACATTTGTTTGATAACCTTAGCCCATTCAAAAGGATTTATGCTATCGCCACTCGGCATAGATATTATCAAATCAAAATTACGCTCTGCCAGTAGTTTCATTGCATCATTCTCCGACGAAACAAGCGTAAATCGGGGAGGGTAACGCAAATTAAGCGAGGTATATTCGTTAAAGATTTGTTCGTCGATTCGTCCGTCTTCTTCCAATGCAAAAGCATCGTATTTACTTGCCAATAAAAGGACGTTATAGATACGTTTTTGCATCAGATTGGCAAACGACGTATCTTTAAAATAAAGTTGTTTGAGGTCTATATTTTTCCTATCCATATCAATCTAACTCTTTCAATACCAAAGCTGTACGACTCGGCAAGTAAAGTTTCAACCAACCTTTATCGTCAAGATGGCTTATTTGAGTGAAATGCCGAATGCTGTTATCGACAAAACCAAAACCGCCAAATGCTTTATCATCGGTATTCAGCACAATCTGATAAGATCCGGGAGTAACCAAAATGCCATAGTCGGTAAACGATTTTTGTCCATTGAAATTTAAGACAAACACCAAATCGCCACGCCGATAAGCTACCACTTGGTCACCTTCGTTATCCCAAAGCTTTTCTATCGGAAGCTCCTGAAATTTCTTTTCCGACTTCATTAGGTGCAACATCGCTTTATCAAACTCGGCTAAATACTCATAATTCAACGACTTATCATCTCTCAAACTCCACTGTCGGCGAGCGTATTTGTACGACCATCCGTTCCCTTCACGCGGAAAATCGATCCACTCGGGATGTCCGAATTCGTTTCCCATAAAATTCAAATAACCGCCATTGATAGTTGTAGCCGTAACCAAACGAATGATTTTATGTAAAGCAATTCCTCTTGATACCATATACGTTTCGTCTCCTTTACGCATGTGCCAATACATATCGGAATCAATCAAACGGAAAATGAGTGTCTTATCTCCAACCAATGCTTGATCATGGCTTTCGGCATAACTGATTGTTTTCTCATCAACTCGTCGATTTGTCATCTCCCAAAAAATGTGTCCGGCTTTCCAATCCTCGTCTTTAACCTCTTTGAGGTATTTAATCCAAAAATCGGGTATACCCATTGCCATTCGATAGTCAAATCCCATACCGCCATCTTTGATTTTAGCTGCAAGTCCCGGCATTCCACTCATTTCTTCGGCTATGGTAATAGCATTCGGATTAACTTCATGTATCAATTCGTTGGCCAATGTCAAATAACAAATAGCATCGCCATCTTGATTCAGGTTGTAGTAATCCTGATATCCATTGAAATCTTGACCTAATCCATGATTGCGATAAATCATCGACGTAACGCCATCGAATCGAAAACCGTCAAAACGATATTCGTCCAACCAATACTTGCAATTGGATAACAAAAAGTGTAAAACGGACGGTTTTTCATAGTTGAAACAATAAGAATCCCAAGCCGGATGAACGCGTCTTTCGCCTGTATGAAAGTATTGGTAAGGAGTGCCATCAAAATTGCCAAGTCCCTCATTTTCATTCTTTACCGAATGCGAATGTATTATATCCATCACAACAGAAATACCGTTCGCATGCGCATCATCTATCAAATGTTTCAATTCATCGGGAGTCCCAAAACGCGAAGAAGCTGCAAAAAAACTCGATACATGATAGCCGAAAGAACCATAGTAGGGATGTTCTTGGATAGCCATAATTTGAATACAATTATAGCCGGCCTCAACAATGCGTGGCAAAATATTAACACGAAACTCTTCGTAAGTAGCCACCTTTTCGCTTTCGGAAGCCATACCTATATGACATTCATAAATAAGCAACGGATTTTTTTGCGGTTTAAATCGCTTAACCTTGAACTGATATTTGTCGGAAGGATTCCAAACTTGTGCAGAAAATATTTTTGTTTGCTCATCTTGCACAACACGTTGACACCAAGCGGGGATTCGTTCACCACTGCCGCCTTCCCAAGTTATTTTCAACTTATATAAGTCGCCATGCTTGATATCGTCGTCTTGCAAATACAATTCCCAATTGCCATTGCCGATGGCTTTTAAAGCATATTTTTCATCTTCCTGCCAACAATTAAAATCACCAATCAAGAAGATTTTTGTGGCATTGGGTGCCCATTCCCTGAAAACCCAACCTTTTTTCTGCTTATGCAAACCGAAGTAAAGGTAACCCGATGCAAAATCGGATAAAGACATTCCCTTTGTAAGTTGATTTTTTTTATACAAAAAATAATCATAACGTCCTTCTATTGCTTCAGCATAAGGTTTTAACCACGGGTCGTTTTTTATTAACCCCAATTGTTTCCTTTTTATCAAACTCATATCAAACAATATTTAAATTCAGTGTTTCACCTATCGTAAAATTCAAAAAACGAACAAACGGATAGGCTTTTTTAAAAATAGCAACAACTTCGCTTTCCCAATTCTCTTGTTCAAAAAAAGAATCGGGTAGTGGGCACTCAAACGCATAATGCTTATATTTCAGCAATTCGGAATAAGCAAAATCCTTTGGAAATCCCAAAGGCACTTTTTTCAACTTGTCGGCATCAAAAAGTTTTAAATAATATTTCTTAAAATCCTTGTTTTCAACAATTTCGTTCCACTCTTCAATGTTATCGACAATAGACCAACGCAAAGCTTTCAGCACCTGCGGTTCAGGGAAATAAACCCCCGGTATTAAAGCACTATTACCCGGTTCAATATGCAAATAATAACCTGCAAATGGGCTTTTACGACCTCCGTTTGCTGCCATAAAGATGCCTAAATGCGTCTTGTAGGGAGTTTTGTCGTACGAAAACCGAATATCTCTATAAATGCGAAATATGCACTCTTTGACCGTAGTGGTTACCAACGAATTGTCGAATGTCGATAGTTGTTTTAAAATGGTTTCCGTAGCACATTCGGTAGTCGTTTTCACCCTTTGATATTCCGACTTATGAGCCTCAAACCATTCTCGATTATTATTTTCTTTTAGCCGAGCATAAAAGTCGAGTATATGCGATGCATTCATTTTAATGACGTGTTTAAAATCCTCAAAAATCAAAAAATAAAGATAGTAAAAAAAATATTCTAAGAGACAAATTTGTCAAATTTCGAATGCTATTTTAATTCCTCAGCTCTAACCACAATATTGTTTCTTGATAATGTCGCGAATTTTCGTTTGTGGTGAGCCAATATTCACAGCTCAAAACAACAAACTACTGACCGACGACCTCGAAACAGAGTGGTTCATGTACACAGGCAGCAACATAGAAACTACGCGCGAGTTCTGCCAACATCTCACGGAAAAGAAGTACATTCACCGCTCCGAGATACCGACCATTCTGACAGGTAAGATTGACGACCACCAATGCGAAATCTACGATAAAACAGGTCTGCCATACGGAATGATAGAGGGAACAACGCCGGAGAATTTCCAAGTGAACTGCGGCGGATGGAACTGCCGACACCAACTCGTGCCGGTGGCTGACGCAGTAGTGCCTGCGGATGTAAGAAGACGATTTGAATTTGCTAAAAATACACGGAATAAATTGCAAGAATACAATGATAAGGACGATAAACTGAACATACCATCTACAAAAGGAAAAGTATTTACAACAGAATTTAGAAAACAATGGGGATAAAAAATGAGAGGATAAGAATCCTCTCAATAAGTACACACACCGTAGTGGCATACTTTCCCGAACTAAATCGGTCTCTGTACGATGTAACCACATCAGAGGTTATCAAAGCAACTAAACTTGAGATTACTCTCAAATCTGTTGCAAAGTTACCACACATTTTTTACCACGCAAGTGTTTTCGAGAAGGCATATTTACAAAGAAATTGGTATTTATACGTTTCTAATTGTGTAGGACTATTCATACTTTAAGTAAAAGTTAGAACGAAACTCATCAAAACTTGATTGAATAGTAGTAACGAACTCAAAATCAACAGGAACTCTTTTTGATTTAGCGGCTTCGGCTTGCGTACTTACTCCCGTTATCAACTCAAGTGCTTTTGACAGAAGAGGTTCCTTCTCATTGCCAAGCGCAACAGCAGGAAACAAATTGTCCGTAACTTCGTAGTCGGGAGCTAAACCGTCTTTAAAATCGGTATATCCATCGGCATTGGTGTATTTGGCAATGATGGGCAATAAAGCCCAATTGGCAATGCTTTTGTCTTTGGGCTGTATCAGAATCATCGATGTGTATTTTCCGTATGTGGTTTCACCTATTTTGACCACATTCATATACGGCATCAAACCTATAATGGTAAGCTCGGAAGCCGAAGCCGTTGAAGAGCTCGTAAGAACATACAAACGGCTTAAATTCAAATTATAAGGCACCTCTTCAAATCGCCGTTCTATACGATTGGTATAGTTGTGTTCTCGCCAATATTCATCGTATTTGTCATTCCATTTGTTATAAATCAATATCAACTGATTGTCAACAACATCTTTAGGTGCCAACGAACTGCATAAATAGGTACTTGCCGTTTCGTCGCCACCGCTATTGAACCGCAAATCAAGCACAAACTCCGAAACATTTTCCGCCTTAAAATAAGCCAATGCCTCCTCCAGCAAATGATTCAAATCGCCCACATAACTTGTGTACACCATATAGCCTATTTTTATTCCGTTTTTTTCAATAACACTTTTATACAAAACAGGATTTATTGTCAATTTTTTTGACGTCAAAGTAATTGTTTCTGATGTCTCAACAATATTCCTATCAACCAAGTCGGCTTTTGTAAGAGTTATCGAGGAACCGTTTATCAATTCCATGTAGTTGCTTGCATTGATTTTTTCGCCATTGATACGAACAAAATAATCGCCACGAGAGATGCCTGCCGCCGAAGCCGGTGTGTTATCGTTAACATATTCAACCACAGCAAAATACTCATCAGCATTTGATGTTGTTCTATAAAAAGCCAACTGATACCCGAAAGTAGTTTCTATACCCGACAAAGAGTTGGTCAATGCGTTTGCATTATCGGTTATGTACGACCACTTATCTTCCGTGTAAAGCAACTTTTTATAAAAGTTTTTTGGATTAGTTTCACTTTCCGGACTAATGTCGGGCATCTCTTTATACCAAAGATACACGTCCTCCATTGTCGATTTTATAAACTCATTGACTTTGTACGCTTTTGCGACGTCGTCAGACACTTGTTCGTTCTTGCAAGAATAACAAAATAAAAGCAAAACAAGTGGGAAAAATAATTTGTATTTCATTGTATTTTAACTATTTATAATCTTCGACAAATCCATGGCAGCTCCAATGGCTGCATCCATGTTGTAGTATTCCCATTCGGCAAAACGACCAAGCAGAAAGAGATTTGCTTTTGCCAACTTTTGCTTAATGATTTTTATTTGTTTTCGTGTATCGGCATTTTGAATAGGATAGGTGTATTGAGTATAACGCCGACAAATGTAACGAGGGTTTAGCGGAATTTGTTTCAAACTCTCTTGCACAAGCTCTTCCGAAGCAAAATCTGAAAATTCGATACTTGCCGTAATTCTATCATTTGAAACATTGTTGTAAGGCGAAAAATTACCCGTACAAATTATTCTATGCGAAGCATGATTACGACTCGGCATATAAATCCAACTATACGGATTTTTATCTATCTCGCAAAAAACAGAAGTGGTTCCGTGATATTCCAAACGCTCGATAAAACAGTCATTTTCAACCGTAATAAACTCGTCATCAAGCAGATAGGGGAGTGCTTTAATATTTCCGGAAAAAATAACTTTATCAAATGCCATTCCATTGATAATCCAAAGGTTACCCTTACGTTCCATTTTGGCTATTTCCTGATTGTATTCGATGTGAAGCCCATCGGCAAGCCTGTCTGCCAAAAACTGAGAGCCGTTTTTTTTCGGATAGAAAAACGAGCTGTGAACCATTGCCGATTCCTCTACATGACAAAAATTATTGTAAAGTATCTCCCTCACATTTGGCATGGGCAATTTCCCATCTAACCATGAAAGCGGAACTTCCGAAAGATTTCTTTTCCAAACTTTCTCGTTATAAGGCTGAAAATAAAGTTGATAGAGTGTTTTTCCAAAATTTTGTAACAAAAAATCCTCAAAACTTACATTGTCAACAGATTTCGAGGCTTTGCTTATTGTCAATAAATCGCAAATAACCGATTCGACAATGTTTTTTGGAAACATATATACATGATTTTCAATCGGATAATCCACCCAAAGATTGTTATCGAAATTGACTACCGCTTTTCGAATCGTTTTTGTAAACTCGTTTGTTCGGTCGAAAAATTTCCAAAACCATTCCAATACGTCTTGTCGTTTTGAATTAAACACGTGCCCTCCAACCGTGTGATAAAGGTTTCCTCCTACGTTTTCACACTTAATCAATCCTCCGGGACGCTCCTCTTTTTCAAAAACAACCACATTGTTTGTTGCTTTTAGCATTTGAGCAATTGCCAAACCAGAGATTCCTGCACCAATTACTGCTATTTTTTCCATTTCGACAATTTTATAGGATGTAAAAATAGATGATTTTCAGGGAAATCACTTTCAAGGGCGTTATAATTAAATTGATATTTGTCTAAAATGGAAAAGTCATCTTTGCTCGAATGCAAACTTTTATTCAAAAGCAAATCTTTTTCCGTAACAACCTGTTCCGAACACATTATCAACGCGGTGGGGATAGCCAATTCCACAAACAAATCGGATGCGGCAAAGGCTCCGCAATAACCGACAAAACGATTCATCATACTTTGAGGCACCAACAATATGTCCGAATAGGCACCTATCAGAGGATATTTCATCGTTTGTACCCACCTGAAACTCAATAGCGACTTCAATACAAAAAGAAACGAACGTTTCGTTTTTCTATGCCAAAACAATTTTATCAACATCCATAACGGAATCTGTACATCGGCATTAAGATTGTAGTATTCGATTCGGGAGCGCACCTCATTGCAAGAGGGTATTATGTCGGCAATCTCTACGCCAAGTTTTTTCGGATTATATTCCAACGCATCTATCAAATGATACCACGGATATTGCTTGTTTTTAAGGCTAAACAGCTCGGAAATAAATGGTTGTTCTCGCTTCATTCCCGATATTTCAAACAAATTTTGCTCTGTTATCAACGGATTCAACATCAAATCATCGGCAACAAAAAAATAGTGTGTAAAACCTTTATCTTTCAAGTGCTGAAAACATTGAGCAATATATCCCTCGAAATAAAACGAACTCTCGTACACAGGAATCACATTCTCCTTTTGTCCGTCGTAAAAAGGCACAATATGATAAATGTAACTAAAACGCCCTGCGTAAATCTGTTCCAACGGTTCGATGTTTTTATCGTAACGATGATTATATATAATCAGAAGTGCAATTTTATCCATAACAAATCAAAGATTGATATTTTGAAAGGCAAACATAAACAGACACACAAATAACAATGCAGGCAACATATTCGAAACAGGTATTTTTTTTATTTCCAATATATTAAGTCCCAATCCTATCATCATTATTCCGCCAACCGAAGTCAAACATTCTATCATTTCAGAAGTAAAAAACGGTGCAACTTGCATTGCCAACAATGTGATGGCAGCCTGAAACAAGAACAAGGGTAGAGCCGACAATAAAACGCCGATACCAAAAACCGACGATAGAATAATGGATGAGAAACCATCTAAAACCGATTTCGTTATCAGTAAATCCGACGATTTTCCAAGCCCTTCTTCTATTGCCCCGAGTATGGTCATCGAACCTACACAAAACATTAAAAAAGCGGTTATCAAACCCTCCGAAAATCTCTCTCCATGTATGTTGAAACGATTTTTCAGCACCTCACCAAGTCGTTCTATTCTTTCCTCTATCTTACACCATGTGCCAAAAAAGGTTCCGATTACCATGCTGAAAATCACTACAATCAAATGCTTCATACTTGCCACCATGGCAAATCCCAAAGCAAGAGTAATAAGTCCTGTTGTTTGAAAAAAAATGTTTTTGTAAGATTCGGGAATGCTTTTTTTTAACCCTAAACCTATGCAACTGCCGATAACAACAGCAGTGGTATTGACAACCGTTCCTATCATATTCGAGATTTTAGGCAAAGTTAATAAAACCTATTTTAAAAAAATCTCTTGTTGTTATTTTCACTACTTTTACCAAAAATTTTTTCTCTCATGAATGTAAAAATCGACCCATCTTGGCATACTCAATTGGAAAAAGAGTTTGAAAAACAGTACTTTAAAGATTTGACCGATTTTGTAAGAAAAGAGTATCAGACCAAACGCATATATCCTCCCGGTTCGCTTATTTTCAATGCTTTCAACGTTTGCCCGTTTTCAAACGTAAAAGTAGTATTGTTGGGGCAAGATCCGTATCATGGTCCGAATCAGGCTCACGGATTGTGTTTTTCGGTAAATGACAAAATACCATTGCCTCCATCGTTACAAAACATTTATAAAGAAATCGAAAGCGATTTAAATATAAAAACCTATACGACAGGCAATTTGGAACGTTGGGCAAAACAAGGCGTTTTTCTGCTGAATGCAACACTCACGGTTCAATCGGGTATGGCAGGCTCTCATCAAGGGAAAGGCTGGGAAACGTTTACCGATGCCGTAATAAAAATACTTTCACAAGAAAAAGAACACCTCGTATTTTTGTTGTGGGGTAGTTATGCCCAACAAAAGGCATCGTTAATCGACGAACACAAACATTTGGTGCTCAAGGCTGTACATCCATCTCCGCTCTCGGCATACAGAGGATTTTTCGGATGCAAACACTTTTCAAAAACAAACGAATATTTACGATTGAACGGCTTGTCCGAAATAGATTGGAGATAATGCCATGATCACATTTCCGAACGCAAAAATAAATTTAGGATTAAACATCACAGAACGTCGTCCTGACGGCTATCATAACATCGAAACGGTTTTTTATCCCATACCCATACACGATGCTTTAGAGATTGTCGAATCAGACAATATTTCACTGACAATCAGCGGATTGAAAATTGATGGTAATACCGAGCAAAATCTAATAATAAAAGCTTACCGACTTTTGGCAAGTTCTTTTGAATTGCCCAAAGTCGAAATCAACCTGTTAAAAAAAATACCGTTTGGTGCAGGGCTTGGAGGTGGTTCGGCTGACGCTGCGTTCACCATAAAAATGCTAAACGAAAAGTTTAAGTTAAATTTAACAGAAGAGACTCAAAAAACATTTGCAGCGAAATTAGGTGCCGATTGTGCATTTTTCATTGCCAATCGACCTTCGTATGCGACAGGCATTGGAGATAAACTAAAAGACATAAATATCAGTTTATCAAACTATTACATATATCTCATAAAACCAGATGTTCACATTTCAACGTCCGAGGCCTATTCCTCTGTTGTTCCTCACAAAAGCAATGTATCATTATACGACAGAATACTAAAAACACCCATAACAAACTGGAAAAATGTTATTTTTAACGATTTTGAAGAAAGTGTTTTTACAAAACATCGCGAAATAAAAGAGGTAAAAGAACTTCTATACAAACAAGGCGCATTGTACGCATCAATGTCGGGTTCAGGTTCATCGGTTTTCGGCATTTTCGATACACGTCCGCAACCACTTTCCATTCCCAAAAATTGGTTTAGTTTTATAGGTGTTTTTGACTAAAACATCTGTTTCTGTTTATTTGCTTGTTGTTGAAATTTATCTCCCAAAAGAGTTGCCCAAACCAACAAAAAGCATTATTTTAGCACGATATTTTATAAATATATTTACTACAATGATAGAAGAACACGAAGACAGAATTATTAAAATCAACATTGAGGACGAGATGAAGTCTGCCTACATCGACTATTCGATGTCGGTGATTGTAGCAAGAGCCCTGCCTGATGTACGCGACGGATTGAAACCTGTACACCGACGCGTTTTGTACGGTATGAATGAATTGGGCAATTTTTCCAATCAACCTTATAAAAAATCGGCAAGAATCGTAGGAGAAGTAATGGGTAAATACCATCCTCATGGCGATTTATCTATTTATATGACATTGGTTCGCTTGGCACAAAATTTTTCGATGCGTTACACACTTGTCGATGGTCAAGGAAACTTTGGCTCTGTAGACGGAGATACACCGGCTGCCATGCGTTACACCGAAGCCAGATTGTGCAAAATAGCAGAAGATATGTTGGTGGACTTGGACAAAAAAACGGTCGATTTCACAATGAATTTCGACGATACATTGCCTGAACCGACAGTTTTGCCAACGCGCATACCTAACCTTCTGCTCAATGGCGCTTCGGGTATTGCTGTGGGTATGGCAACCAATATGGCTCCTCACAATCTTAACGAAGTAGTCGATGCAGTCAATGCTTATATTGATAATAGCGAAATTACCATTGCAGAATTGATGCATTATATCAAAGCTCCCGATTTCCCGACAGGAGGTATTATCTACGGATATTCAGGGGTGAAAGATGCTTTTGAAACGGGAAAAGGACGCATTATCATTCGCTCGAAAACCGAAATTGAAACAACTCCGACAGGACATGAAAAAATCATCGTAAGCGAAATTCCTTATGGTGTAAACAAAAAAGAGCTTATAGAATACATTGCAAATCTTTGTAACGAAAAGAAAATTGAGGGAATCTCAAATGTCAATGACGAATCGGACAGAAATGGCATGCGCATCGTTATCGACATAAAAAAAGATGCCAACGCAAACGTTGTTCTCAATAAATTGTTTAAAGAAACAGCAATGCAATATTCTTTCTGCGTGAACAACATTGCATTGGTTAACGGTCGCCCACGATTGTTGAATTTAAAAGATTTGATTCGTTATTTTGTAAATCACCGCTTAGATGTCGTAACACGTCGTACTGCGTTTGAATTGCAAAAGGCACAAGATCGTGCCCATATTCTCGAAGGATTGATTGTTGCTGTTGATAACATTGACGAGGTTGTTCGTATTATCCGTGCAAGCAGAACCCCTGCTGAAGCTCAACGAGCATTGGAAGAACGCTTTGCTTTGGACGAGATTCAATCGAAAGCCATTGTTGATATGCGACTCAGTCAGCTGACCGGACTTCGCATTGACGAATTGAAACAAGAGTATTCTGATTTGTTGGCGTTAATTGATGATTTGAAAGACATTTTGGCAAAAGTGGAGCGCCGAATGGAGATTATCAAAAACGAAATGCTTGAAATCAAAGAGAAATACGGCGACGAGCGCAAAACCGCTATCGAATACGCCAACGAAGAGATGAATCCGGAAGATTTTTATGCCGATGACGAGATGGTAATTACCATTTCGCACCTTGGCTACATCAAACGTACGGCATTGAGCGAGTTCAGGACGCAAAGCCGTGGTGGTGTGGGGTCGAAGGGTAGCGACTCGCGCGATGAAGACTTTATCGAATACATCTATCAAGCCTCCATGCACAATACGATGATGTTCTTTACTCAAAAAGGACGTTGTTATTGGTTGAAAGTATTCCAAATACCCGAAGGTGCAAAGAACGCCAAAGGGCGTGCCATTCAGAATTTGTTGAACATTGATGCTGATGACAAAGTAAATGCCTTCATCACTACCAAACAATTAAACGATGAGGAGTTTGTCAAGTCTCATTATTTAGTATTTGCAACCAAACAAGGTGTGATAAAGAAAACGTCATTGGAAGCCTATTCACGACCACGTCAGAATGGTGTCAACGCCATCGTAATTCGTGAAGACGACCGTCTGATTCAAGTCTGCTTGACCGACGGAAACAGCGAAATCATTATGGCTAATCGTAATGGTCGTGCCATTCGATTCAACGAATCGAACGTTCGCTCTATGGGACGTGTTTCTACGGGTGTTCGCGGTATGCAACTCGACGAAGGCGACGACGAAGTGGTAGGTATGATTTGCGGCAATAAGGAGTCGAATGAAACCGTAATGGTTGTTTCCGAAAAAGGTTACGGAAAACGTACAAATATTGTAGAAAAAGACGAGAATGGAAACATCATTCTTGACGAAAATGGTCTGCCTAACGATATTTATCGTATCACAAATCGTGGTGGTAAAGGTGTTAAAACCATGAACATCACCGAAAAAACCGGAAGATTGGTTGCTATTATGAGTGTTAGCGACGAAAACGATTTGATGATTATAAACAAGTCGGGTATAACAATTCGATTGAAAGTAGCGGATATTCGTACAATGGGACGTGCAACGCAAGGTGTTCGCCTTATTAACCTCGAAAAACGCAACGACGAGATTGCTTCGGTTTGTAAAGTAGCAGCCGAAGATGCTGAGGAAATTCCGGATGAAAACGAAAAAACAGAAACAAACGAAAATCAATAATTTTTTATCAATAACAAAAATCAGTTTAGTTATGAAGAAAGTATTTTTACCTGTAGTTTTGCTATGTTTGGCAACTACTATGTTTGCCCAAAAAGGCAACATTGCGAAAGCAAAAACAAAGGCATTCAACGTTGAGGCTCCAGACCCACAAGGTGCTAAAACTCTGATTGAAGATGCTTTAGTACATCCTGAAACAGCCAATTTGGCAAAAACTTGGTTTGAAGCAGGGGTTATTTTCAATAAAATACAACAAGACGAAACCGAAAAACAAAGAATGGGCTTGGCTTTTGACAACAACTTGCGTGAAACTTGTTTACTGAAAGTGTTGCCTTGTTTCGAAAAAGCCTATGCAATGGACCAAATGCCTAACGAAAAAGGAAAGGTAAAACCCAAATACACAAAAAAAATCAAATACGAATTGTTAAACCTATATCGTAATTATTCGATAGAATTAGCTGCTAATGAAGCTTTTAACAACAAAAATTTTGAAGCTGCCGCTAATATCTTCGATGTGTATATCAACATTCCTTTGTTCCCTGTTTTGAGCGAAGAAAACCTGCTGGAAAGAGATACTAACTATACATTTTATAAATACAATGCAGGTATTGCACACTATCAAGCAGGAACCGATGAGCATATTGCCAAGGCTATTCAGTACTTTCAAGAATTGACTGAATCGAATTACAACGATAAAGATGCTGTTTATCAAATACTTCTGAATCTTTATCTGAATTCGGCCAACGACACTGCCAATTATGTGAAAAACTTGGAAATTGCTGCACAAAAATTCCCGACAAACAACTACTACATTGAGCAGCTTGTGGACTATTATGTACAAAAGAAAGAAAACGAAAAAGCCATTGTTTACCTCGAACAAGCTATCAAAAACAACCCCAACAACGAACACAATTATTTCTTGCTTGGACGCGTAAAAGAAGAGATGGGTGCGCTCGACGAAGCCGAAAGTTTGTACGACAAAACCATCGAAATGAAGCCCGATCACATTTATGCCTACATATTCAAAGGTAACATCATTTACAACAAGGCTGTGGACATAGACAATAAGGCTAACGAAATTAAAGACAACAAAGAATATCAAAAAGCTAAAGCTGAAGCTAATGCGTTGTTGGAGCAATCGTTACCTTTCTATGAAAAAGCATTGGAACTAAAACCAGATGATTACGAAAATATCCGTTGGTTGAGAAGTATCTACTATCGTTTGGATAAAAAAGACAAATACAACGAAATGGAACAACGTTTGAAAGAGTTAGGTTTTTAATTTTGTTTTTCATTTTAAATTCAATCCACTCCCTTTTAGGAGTGGATTTTTTTATTCGCAAAAATAGGGGAGTAGAGCGACAAAATTTTACCTATCTTTGCCGACACGTTGCAAACGTGCAACGACATTTTTATTTTTTTAATTAAGCATTGACTATTATTTCGCGTTCGCTTGAAGCTTGAGAACCTTACAAAAGAACCACTCGAAATAATTGTAATGAGGTGTTTTTATAGACATCTACTACCGACAGAATAAAGTTATGCTCCACGTTAAGTGGGCAACTTATTTCGGTAGTGGAGGTTTTCTCAAGCACCTAAGCGGACGGATAGATTGTCCACCTATTTTATCCGTTTGCGTGGATTGATAGTGATGCACAAAACTATCAATCTTTATGGCCGGAAATAAAACTTTATCTAATGCGAAAGATGCAAAAAATGACGAATTTTATACGCAACTTGAGGACATCGAAAAGGAGTTGAAACACTATCGGGAACACTTCAACGGCAAAACCGTATTTTGCAATTGTGATGACCCGTACGAAAGCAACTTTTTCAAGTATTTTGCGATGAATTTCAACGCATTGGGTTTGAAAAAACTGATTGCCACCTGCTACAACGGCTCGCCCGTGCAGGGCAACGAACTGCTGCTGCAATTCGACCTTGATGCGCCCGACGAACTACGCAAAGTGGCACACAAAATCGAAATCTCCGAAGTGAAAGACGCCAACGGCGATGGAGCAGTCGATTTGAAGGATGTGCGCTACTTATTGCAGAACGACAAAAACGTCATCTCCATACTCAAAGGCAACGGCGATTTCCGTTCGCCCGAATGCGTAGAACTCTTAAAGCAAGCCGACATCGTGGTAACAAATCCGCCGTTTTCGCTGTTCAGAGAATATGTTGCTCAATTGGTTAAATACGAAAAACAATTCATTATTCTCGGCAATATGAATGCCATTACCTACAAAGAAATTTTCCCTTTAATTATAAAAAATCAACTTTGGACAGGATATGGTTTTAATATGAGTATGGTTTATAAAACGCCATATAAAAATAATTTAGAAGCAAACAAAAAGTATGTTTTGTCTAAAGGGTATAATCCTGATGAAAATTATATAAAGGTTCCTGCTGTTAATTGGTATACAAATATAAATACATCAAAAAGGGCAGAGGAAATAATACTATATAAATCTTATATTTCTGAAGAATATCCAAAATATGAAACTTTTGATGCTATTGATGTTAGTTCTATAACAGATATACCTTATGATTATTATGGAATAATGGGAGTCCCCAAAACATTTTTAGACAAATATAATCCAGATCAATTTGAAATAATTGGATATGAAAGAGAAGATGAAAATATTAAAATTGGGATAAAAAACATGCCTGAAGATTTTCTAAAAAAATATCGTGAACAAGGAGGTCGTGGACACTATACAAAAGGAATGAAAATGTTATGCTTCTATGATAAGGATGGAAATGCAAAAATTCCATTTTCAAGAATTCTAATAAAAAGAAAAAAGTTATGAAAATTGAACTACGAGAAATCAGCATCAGCGAATTGGTGTCAGAATACGCTGATAATCAAGAGAATGGAGTGGTGGCGTATGGCGGTAAATTGGACGTTCGTCCGCCGTATCAGCGCGAATTTGTCTATGGCGACAAAGAGCGTATGGCTGTTATCGACACCGTGATGCAGGGATTTCCGCTCAATGTGATGTATTGGGCTGTGCGCGACGACGGCACCTACGAAATCATCGACGGGCAGCAGCGCACCATCAGCATTTGTCAGTATGTGAAGGGCGATTTTGCCTATATGTTCCGCTATTTTCACAACTTGACGCAAGATGAGCAACAAAAAATACTCGACTACAAACTGATGGTCTATTTCTGCGAAGGCACTGATAGCGAAAAACTTAAGTGGTTCGAAACCATCAATATTGCCGGCAAGGAACTCACCAAGCAGGAACTCCGTAACGCCGTCTATTCGGGCAGTTGGGTGAGCGACGCCAAACGCTATTTCAGCAAAAACGGCTGCGTGGCGTACCAAATCGGGGGCAAATATCTAAGCGGCTCGGCCATTCGTCAAGAGTACCTCGAAACGGCTATTGCGTGGCTTTCCAAAGGCAACATCGAGGTCTATATGAGCCAACATCAGCACGACAAAAATGCGTTGGCTTTGTGGCAATATTTCCAGAGCGTCATCACTTGGGTAGAAGGCACGTTTGTGCATACGTCGGAGCGTCAACGCATCATGAAAGGCGTCAATTGGGGCGAACTTTACGATACATATCACACACAAGTGCTTGATACAAAAGCGATTGAAAATGAAATACGGCAACTGATTCTCGACGACGATGTAACGAACAAAAAAGGCATTTTTGCATACGTTCTGACACGCAAGGAGAAACATTTGAACATTCGCGCCTTCAGCGAAGCGCAAAAATTGGCTGCCTACGAACGTCAGCAAGGCGTGTGTGCCGAATGTGGCGGGCATTTTGAACTCACGCAGATGGAGGTCGACCACATCACACCGTGGCACGCCGGCGGTCGCACCATTGCCGACAACTGCCAAATGCTTTGCCGAGAATGCAACAGGCGCAAGTCGGGCAAGTGAAGTTACATTAAAACAAAAGCAAAGAAATCTTTACAAGGAACTCAATAGGGTTGCTTTTGATATTTCCTATTTAACATAATATAAATTATAGGAAAAATAGCAAGTCGAAAATAAAAGCGATATTTCTCAAAAAATCAATTTCTGACAGCTAAAATCGGTGTATCGGAATGAAACAGCATTTTACGCGCCATGCTCGGACTGAACAACCGCATAAAAATACTCCGACGATGTGTGTTCACAACAATTAAGTCAATATTGTTTTTCAGTACAAGTTCATCAAACGCTGGCAAAAAATCATCATTCTGCAACTTCAGCAAAGCATATTCCACATTGACTCCTTGATAAATTCGTTCAAGATAATCTTTCAATCCCACAAGTTTTATTTCATTCCAAGCGTCTTCTTTTTGCTCGAAATGCGTAAAAAACAAGTTAAACGGATTCCCTTTAAACAAATTCATAATTACATCAACAGACGTCAACATCGAATTATTTATTGTTGTTGCATAAAGGATATTTTTTATACTATTAAATCGTTCTGTATCAACATTTTCAGGTATTGCAAGTACGGGAACATTTGTCCGTTCGATGACTTCAGCCGTAACGCTTCCCAACAATTCTATCTCTTTGAGGTTTTTGCCACGCATACCCATCACAATCAAGGCGGTATTGTACTTTTGCGATGTTTCTATAATCACATCTTCGGGAACGCCCTCGTCCATCAGAGTGATAAAATTGCGTTCGGGCAACTCCCCTATCTTCATTTTTTCTTTAATATACTTCACAAAACTTTGAAAATCAGCCGATTCCGATTTTATGATTTTATTTCTTCGTTGTTCAAATTCCTTGAAATCATAAATAACGGAAGGCGTTGCATTCCGTGAAAAAATCGAATAATCAGGAACATCGTAAGCATGCATCAATACCACTTCCGCATCTAATTTTTGAGCAAAAAGGAAGCCGATTTCACATATTTTTTTTGAATATTCGGAGAAATCAATCGGAATCAATATTTGTTTACTCCTATCTTGCGGCTCCACGTCGGAATTCTTCATGGTCTCTATCAGTTGTAAAGCCTGCGGCAAATCGCTCTCGTGAACACGAATACGCACTCCCGACGAAATCGGGTTTAAGATATTGAGATTAACAATCTTTGTTTCAATGCCTTCTGCTTCAAGAAATGCTTTCAGCATTTTTGCTCGCTCCATGGTATGGATAGCAAGTGTTACAAATTTATCTTTTGCCATATCATATCTGAAAAAACTATGTAAAAATAACGAGATTTGAACGAATAAAGTTACTTTTGCACTATTATTTAAGAAAAAACAATTAACAATTCACTAAAAATTCAGGATTTATGAAAAAATTTCTTCTCATAAGCATACCGGCACTTTTTATTATCATTGCAGGCTTTTTCTTTTTTCGCTATTATTTTGTTTTTGGCGAAGGTGTAAAAACGGGAGAACTAAACTACTTTGTTTACAAAGGATATGTTTTTAAAACATACGAGGGAAAAATTATCCAAACAGGATTAAAATCTCAAACTTCGGGTGCAGGCATACAATCAAACGAATTCAACTTTTCTGTTGATGACCAAGCTGTGGCCGACTCATTGATGCGTTGCACTGGTAAAACGGTGGAATTACGTTACAGAGAATACTTTGGCGCACTACCTTGGCGTGGTATGCAAAAACAGGTTGTTTACGAGATTCTGTCCGTAAAATAGCACTTCTCAAAGCACTTCCAAACGATAAAAGCGGGTTGTAGCATCGGTTATTCTGAAACGATTGTCGATTCGTTCGCCAACGACCCATACTACGGCATCGGTGTCATCTACCAACAGCCAACATTTTTCTTTGTCGAAGAGCGAATATTTTTTATCGGAAAAAAAGTCGCTCAACTTCTTCTTCCCCTTCATTCCAAAAGGGATAAACCAATCGCCTTTTTGCCAATGCCGCAGCCTCAAAGGGAAAGTCAGTTTGTGCAAATCGAGCAATGCCACATTACCCGACTTTTCGATAAAACAATCGGTAATTGAGCCTTGACGTATCGCTATTTTTAATGGATTTTGTAACAATGTGTCATCAATCTTTATGCAAAAAGATTCCTTGCTATGTACAGCCACAGGCTCTAAAATCAAACAATCTCTGTCTTTTATCAGGCAGTGTGAAGCGGAATAAAAACGCCTGCCCGGAGCATTGTCTATCTGTTGAAAAATTTGCTCTACAACAGCACTATTAAACCCATAAGGAGCTAACAATTCATACAAAACAAAGGCAGGAGAAAGCTCTTTCTTCAAATTTTCAATAGCAATACGGACTTCACAACCATCATTGATTATCAAATCATTATATCGCGAATTGATATAATCATTTATAAAATCATTCGCATTCGCAATATGTTTTATATTTTCACACATTGTGTTATGAAAAGCAGGATTTAATTCATTGAAAAGAGGTACTATTTTGTTCCGAATAAAGTTACGACGATAAATATTATCGGCATTTGTGGCATCTTCGCAATGACTCAAACAATGCTCCTCGGCATATTCTGCAATCTCCGTTCTTGTGCAACACAACAACGGACGTACCACAAATCCATTTTTCGGTGCAATGCCCGATAAACCTTTTAGACCTGTTCCTCGTACAAGATTCAGAAAGAATGTTTCAACCGAATCATCAATATGATGTGCTACCACAATACAATCGCATCGCTCTTGCCGCCTCATCTTTTCAAACCACTCGTAACGCAAATTACGTGCAGCCATTTCGATGGATATTTTTTTATCGACAGCATATTTTTTTGTATCAAAATCTGTTTTTAGAAATCTTATGCCTAACCGTTTTGCTTGTTCTTTTACAAAGTCGGCATCAGCATCCGACGCTGAACCACGCAAATGAAAATTGCAATGTGCAACTACACAATCATAATGCAATGAATGCAACAGATGAAGCATAACGATAGAATCGACTCCTCCGCTGACCGCAACCAGTAATTTTGAATTGACATCAAACAACTGCTGTTGTTTAATAAAAGCAGAAACCTTATCAATCATATTACAAAGGTATGAATTTATCGGTTTCTCATTTCGTTAACTCTTCAAATGTATTATCAGAATAGAAAACGACAACTTTTATAATCGTTTTACACACCTTGCAAACCTCCTGCTCCTTATTCGATTGTTTCGTTGCCTCCCTATTTTCATTGACTACAGTATTCTCCGTTTCAAGCTCTTTTTTCTCTATTTCAGGTTTTATATCAAATAATGTCTGTTGGGAATTAGATGCCGTACGATACATGGGACCTACGCCTAATATCAGCCAATCGGTATTCACAGAACGAAAAACGTTGAGTGTTTTCTGTAATACATCTAAGCTTGGAGCATTTCTACCTTTCATTATATGCGATAAGGTAGAACGTTGAATACCTATTCTATCTGCAAATTGAGTTGGAGTAATATGCTCATACTCCATTAACCTCTCTAAACGTTCTTTTTCTGTCATTTTTCTATTATTTTAAATACTTTACAAATATAATAAATTGTTTACAAATATAAATAATTTGCATTTGTAAATTGATGATATAAATTGCACTTTATAGTATACAAATGTAAAATACAATAATATAGAATGAAAGTTGTGAAAATAGTGATTTAAATTGATGAAGCATCAATATGAAAAACATCTCATTTAATACATAAATAACTGAATATTATATTTTTATACAATAAAATTAACATTCTATCAATATATTCAATAAAATAGCCAAATCACATAAACAATTATTTCATATAATAGATTAAAAAACCTGATTATCAATCATTTAATTATACAATTCAAACAGATGTTAATTATTGTTAATGATCATGTTTTACATTTGTTTATTATTGACAATTATACGGATAAATAACATGTTTTATCGTGATTTTGTACTATTTACATTTGTTACATTTATAGATGTAAATAATTTTTGTATGTCTTTTTTGGTAATAAAAAATCCTTTCGATAAAAGCAGTACTCTCCTACTCTTACGAATTTTATTTAAATCTCGTACAAGTTTTTATACGATGCTTTTTAAGATTTGAGATGCGGAAAATACAGTTTTTACATTCTGTATCAAAATAGAACGTTTACCGTTTTGTTCCCTTAGTTTACAACGAAGAGGATTGTTTGTTATAAAACCTAAAACATTTCCAAAAATTTCAGATTGGTAATAAGCAGAATTATTATTTTCAACAAAATAAAGTATTAGAACTCCTTTTTTCAAAATCAAACGTTCAAATCCCAACGACTTTGCTGCCCAACGCAACCTTAACATTTCAATTAAATCAGAAGAAGGTTTAGGCAATACCCCAAAACGGTCTTCAAGTTTATTCACAAATATAGTCAAGTTCTCATCGGTTGTGATATTGTCCAATTCCCGATAAAGAGCTATGCGTTCAGCAACATTTTCTATATAATATTCAGGGAACAACAACTCCAAATCAGATTCAACATAACAGTCTGATACAAAATCTTTTACCGTATTTGTTTTAATATCGGAAAATTCATCGTTTTGCAATTCCACAACTGCTTCTTCCAATATTTTTTGGTATGTTTCGTATCCGACATCGGCTATAAATCCACTTTGTTCAGAACCAAGCATGTTACCTGCTCCCCGAATATCCAAATCTTGCATGGCAATGTTAAATCCACTTCCCAACTCCGAAAAACTTTCAATGGTCTGCAATCGTCTGCGAGCATCATCTGTAAGCAAATTAAAAGGAGGAGCAAGTAAATAACAATATGCTTTACGGTTGCTACGACCGACACGACCTCTCAATTGATGCAAATCCGTCAGTCCGAACGATTGGGCATTATTTATAATTATTGTATTTACATTCTGAATATCAACACCGGATTCAATTACCGTCGTTGCAACAAGCACATCATAGTCATAATCAATAAAACCAAGAATGGTTTCCTCCAATTGTTCAACAGGCATCTGACCATGAGCTACGGCTATACGCAAATCAGGAATCAGTCGTTGCAACATTTCTTTCATACGGTCTATTGTTTGAATACGATTGTGAACGAAAAAAACTTGTCCGTTTCTATCTAATTCGTTTTGAATGGCATTCTTTATAACCGTTTCGTCGAACACACATATTTCCGTAGTTATAGGATAACGATTTGCAGGAGGAGTTGTTAATACCGATAAATCTCGTGCCCCCATTAACGAGAATTGCAACGTACGAGGAATTGGCGTAGCTGTCAATGTCAAAGTATCGACATTGACCTTCATTTGCTTTAATTTCTCTTTAACTGAAACACCAAATTTCTGTTCTTCATCTACTATAAAAAGCCCTAAATCGTTGAATAAAACGTCTTTACCAATTATTCGATGTGTTCCTATCAATATATCTATTTTTCCGGAGGCGGTATCCTCTACTACTTGTTTTATATCAGATGGAGTTCTCATTCTACTGATATAATCGACCCGACAAGGAAAATTCTTTAATCGTTCCGAAAATGTTTTATAGTGTTGAAAAGCCAACACCGTGGTTGGGACTAAAACGGCTACTTGTTTATTGTCTGCTACTGCTTTAAAAGCCGCACGAATAGCTATTTCTGTTTTTCCAAATCCCACATCACCACAAACCAACCTATCCATAGGCACTTCCGATTCCATGTCGTGCTTGACATCAATCGTTACTTTTTGCTGATCGGGTGTATCTTCATAAATAAACGAAGCTTCCAATTCTTGTTGCAAATAGGTATCAGGAGAAAAAGCAAAGCCTTTTTCTTGCAATCGTTGAGCATAGAGTTTTATTAAATCGCGGGCTATATCTTTTATTTTCTTTTTTGTCCGCTCTTTCATTCGCTCCCACGCACCTGTTCCCAACCTATTTATCGTAGGCACAACTCCATCTTTTCCCTTATATTTTGAAATCCGATGAAGTCCGTGAATACTTACAAAAATGACATCGTCATTCTTATAAATAAGTTTGATAACTTCCTGCTCTTTTCCGTTTATCTCCATTTTCTGCAGTCCGCCAAACTTACCTATACCATGATCTATATGAACAACATAGTCGCCTATCTGTATTTGGCTTAACTCTTTTAACATAAGTGCTGCCTTACCGCTTTTTATATGCTCGGTTTTCAGATTGTATTTATGAAAACGGTCAAATATCTGATGATCCGTATAGCAACATATTTTCAAATCAGAGTCAATAAAACCCTCATGCAATGTGTTTTTTATTGGAGTAAATTCAATTTCATCGTTTCTATCCTTAAAAATAGAAGCTATTCTATCGGTCTGTTTTACAGCATCACTTGCTATAAAAATCTTAAAATCATCTGCTTGCAGTTGTTTCAGATTTTGACTTATTAGGTCAAAATTTTTATGAAAAAGAGGTTGTTGTGAAATTCTAAATTTGTTGTTTATACCTTTTCTAAATTCCACCCGTGAGTAAGAATCAATAAAATCCAACACCTGCGAGGAGATATCCGAATTATCGATGTTAGACGTTCTTTGTTGCTCAAAATCATTAAAGAAAAATATGGTTTTGTGCGAATCTATAAAATCAAAAATAAAGGCACTTTCGTCTTTTGATCGATTTTCTATATCAGCTACAATAGCGACGCTCTCTACTCTTTCTATTGATAATTGTTTTTCTATATCAAAAGTACGAATATTATCTATTTCATTTCCAAAAAAATCTATTCGTAATGGATAATCACTTGTAAATGAGAATATATCTACAATACTTCCACGCAAGGAATATTGCCCCGGTTCGTAAACAAAATCAACCTGTTCAAAACCATAAGACAGCAATGTTTCTATTAAGAAATCAAGTTCAACAACGTCTCCTTCCTTTAAATAAAAAGAATTTGAGGATAAAGTTTTTTTGTCAGGAACAGACTCTTGTAATGCATCCATTGTAGTTACAACAAACATTCTTTTGTCGGTAACCAACCTATCCAAAACCTCTGTACGGAGTATTGTTGTCGATACATCATTCTTTTTAGTAGTGGGAAAAAAATAGGTTTCCGTAAGCACCTTTTTAAGGTCGTTGTAAAAATAAACTCCTTCTTCGTCGTTATCGCTAACAACAATAAAAGTTTTATCGGATTGTTCGAAAGCAGCAGCCAAAAAAAGAGCTCGCGACGATGTTTGTAATCCTGATAATGAAAATCGACCGACCTCTCCCCCTTTCATCAGCCAATCTTGAAAATTTTTCAATAAAGGATGAGAGGCATAATATTTTTTATAAAACGCTACTAATTCCACAACTCAAATATTTAGGGCAAAGATAAACACTACTTACCATATCTTTAAACAAAACAACGATGTTTTCATTGTTAAAACTGTTCCAAATTCTATATATATTACTACCTTTGCACGTTATTTTTAATCACTAATTATTTAAATTATGGAAATTCCAAGTTGGATGCTTATTCCTTTTGTAGTTATGCTCTTGTGCATCGCTGTTTTACCATTAATACCCAAGGTTGGAGAATGGTGGGAAGAAAACAAAAATAAACTAATCGTTTCGTTAGCGTTAGGCGTTCCTGTCGGCATTTGTCTGTGTATCAACGGATTGTCGCATGAGCTGATGCACCAGATGATTTACGATTATGTCCCGTTCATTTTATTACTGACAGCATTGTTTGTTACTACCGGTGGTATTTGCATTAAAGGAGATTTAAAAGCCACTCCGTTTACAAATACCATTATTTTGGCTATTGGATGGGCATTGGCATCGTTTATGGGAACAACAGGTGCTGCCATGTTACTTATACGATTGCTTATTAACACAAACGAACAACGTAATTACAAAGTACATACCATTTTATTTTTCATTGCCATTGTGGCTAATTGCGGAGGGTTACTTTCACCTCTCGGCGATCCCCCATTGTTTTTACTCTTTCAAAAAGGAGCTTCGTTTACGTGGTGGTTACAAAATATGACAGGAGAATGGGCTGTAACAGGCATATTGTTGTTAGCTATTTATTTCATCATGGATACTTATTTTTACCGAAAAGAATCAACGGTGAATTTGATAGCTGACATACACGAATCTAAAAAAATCAGCATTTCCGGTCTTATCAATATATTTTGGTTAGTGTGTGTAATTGCAAGTACAATGTTTATCAACAAAACCTATATCCCTGCTATGGGGGCAGAACATGCTCCGTGGTATTTGAAATTACTTCGCGAATGGGCATTTATCATTATCATTGCCGGCTCTTGGTTTACCACAAAGCGCGAAACACGCATAGCCAACAGCTACTCATGGGTGCCTATTATGGAAGTAGCATGTGTATTTTTAGGTATTTTTGCAACAATGACACCGGCTCTTATGTATCTTGAGCAGATGAAAGAAAGCATTCAAGAGGTATTAAGTGAGCCTTGGCAATATGTATATTGTACGGGTGTGTTAAGTGCATTTCTCGACAATGCTCCGACAGCTATGGTGTTCAACTCAATGGCACCATCATCTCCAATCATTGAAGGATTAGCTAACGATGCTTTCCTAAAAGCGATATCGATGGGGGCTGTATTCTTCGGAGCCCTTACCTACATTGGTAACGGACCGAATTTTATGGTAAAATCAATAGCCGAACAATCCGGCATCAAAATGCCGTCATTCTTTGGCTATATGATTAAGTTCTCGCTCATCATATTGTTACCAATATACATCATTGTACAATTGATATTTATCTAAAAAGGTTACGCCAAACAAAAAAAGCCTTCGAGAAATTTCTCGAAGGCTTTTTTGTGTCCGATTAAAATCTAATTTACATCAACCTCTGCAACATAACAACCATTTATATGCTGATCATCTATCGTCGAGATACAGCATTCTATTGGTTGCATTTTACACTTAAATTGATCAATAAGAGCTTCTTTCGTTTCACTCAATGCAAAAAACAAACGATTTTCTTCAAAAAGAAAACAAGCCACATCACTTGTCGATTTTTGTATTTTCTTTATCAGTTTCATAATATCATAGTTTTTAAGTTATTTTTCTTTTTATGAAATAACAAAAACCAAGCCAAAACTTATTAAAGAAATAAAAAAAGGTCAAACAATTATGTTTGACCGCAAAAACTTATTATGAAAAAAAACTTTTTACGATAATTTATTTACATGCAATGTAAGCTTTGATTTCAAATTTCCTGCCTTATTGCGATGTATAATGTTTTTCTTTACCAATTTGTCCAACATCGAACTTACTTTAGGTAACATCTCTGCTGCCTCTTTCTTGTCTGTCGTATTACGCAAAGCACGTACAGCATTACGAGCTGTTTTTGCATAATATTTATTATGAAGACGACGTGTTGCGATTTGACGTATTCTTTTAACTGATGATTTATGATTTGCCATTATGTAATATAATTTATTTAATTCGTAGCCCATAGCGGAATCGAACCGCTCTTTCAAGAATGAAAATCTTGCGTCCTAACCGATAGACGAATGGGCCAAACACATCAACACTTTCTTGTGTTTTGCGGTTGCAAAGATAGTAACATTATTATAAATACCAAAATATTTTTTATTTTTTTGCATTTTATAATTTGTACTCTATTTTGAAGTTCACAAATATTTTTCTTACCTATTTGATTTACAATCAAATACCAATAAAGTATTCTGTCCCATTTTGAAGTACAACAAGTTCAATAACTTCTGCAAATATTCCGATTTCATCACCATAGTGTCTCGCAGAAAGATTTGTAAATTTTACTTTATTATCTTTATAAATAATGCCATAGTTATGCATCGGAATATTGCCACCACTAACACCAGTATTAGAATCTGTAATCCAAATAGCTACAATAATTCCGTCTTTGTTTTTGCTGTATCCCCAAATATTTACAGCATGCTGCCCTCTTTTTTTTGTGTAAGAATACTCTACTCCTATAGCATAGCCATTAGATACCGCATTTTTTATAATAGACTCAAATTCCACTCTGTTAGGATTATACTTTGATTGTATGATACTATTATCAGAGAATACATCACTAAACAGCGAAAGAGCGACTACATTAGGAAGATCTTTATCAAAAAGATACCAATTTAATGCATTACGGATTGCTCCCGCCGAATTTGGCACATACTTTTTAAATACGCTAAATATGCCACTTTTAGGATCGCTTTTTATATCTTGATTGATATTTCCATTAGAATCGTCATCATAATTATAAATATAAGTTGCGTTATACAACGAAACATCTTTCGAGGTTATTTTTTTTGTATCGCTCTATATAATCATTATTTTTTATATACCAATGATGCAACATACCAGCTGCTGTCGCAATCCAGCAAAATTCACTATCCCCTCCTCTTTTTTTTACATCAAACCATTTGGTATCTGCACTTTCAAACCACGTATACTGATCGTTATACACATGCACCAATTCGTTCTCCTTCGGAGGAGTTATTCCATTTATAAACACATGTGAAAGATTTGTATAGTCTATTTCTTGTTCATTCTCTTCCGACGAAGAAAGTTCCAATTCCCATACAGCATGCAATCTCACATCTCCTTTGGGCATTACAAAAACAGCATTTGGAGCTATTTCTCCTAAATCAAGATTATTACTATCATCATACCCAATCAATCCAATTAGCGAGTTTAAATCCTTCTCTAACAGGGATTATCAAAGCCATATCAATCGTATCATTTGCTTTTTTGTATGTTTCAAAAATAGTAGTAGCATCTTTATAGCACCCTCCATTAGGATCAATAATAAGTTTATATACAATTATTTCTTCTATCTCATTATTACAAGAATCATTATCTTCTATAGGATTATTGACTTCCTTTTCTGAATCATCTTTTTCTATAGATGTATTTAAATTTTCAACATCTATGTCAGGTATATTCTGTTCTTGACACGAATAAATGCAAGCTGAAAGAATGAATAGTAATAATAAGTATTGTACTTTTCGCATATCTTTATTTATATAAGAGAACAACTCTTGAATTCAAAGATAGTAAAAACTCCCTAAGGCTACAAGAAATAAAAAAAGGACATCATATGATGTCCTTTCCTAAAATATAATAAATACTACTTACTCTGCAGCTTCATCTTTTTTTGCAGCTTTCTTCGTTGTTTTCTTTGCCGGCTTTTCTTCAGCTGCGTCTTCTACCTCTTTTTTAGCAACTTTTTTGGTCGTTTTTTTAGCAGGTTTCTCTTCCGAGGCATCTTCAGTTGCTTTCTTTGCTGTTTTTGCTTTCTTCTCTTCTTTAGCAACTAACTCTTTTTTGGCATCAGCAACCATCTTGTCTTTTAATTCAGAAAGAACGTCCAAATCACCTAAAGTTGTTTTCTCGATGGCAGGTTCAGCATCTTTTTTCGCTTTACGTGTTTTTTTAGGTGCTTCTTCTGCAGTTGCAGCTTTTTGGGCATCTTCAAAAACACGACTATGAGAAACGATAATGCGCTTTGCATCTTTATTAAACTCAATTACTTTGAATTGCAGTTTCTCGTCTTGTTTGGCTTGCGTACCATCTTCTTTTACCAAATGTTTTGGTGTTGAAAAACCTTTTACACCATAAGGTAATTCAATCACAGCACCTTTGTCAACCATTTCCACGATAGTTCCTTCGTGCAAGCTGCCTACGGTAAAGATTGTTTCAAAAACATCCCAAGGATTTTCTTCCAATTGTTTGTGTCCCAAGCTCAAACGACGATTCTCTTTATCAATTTCAAGAACAACAACTTCTATTTCTGCACCAACATGCGTAAATTCAGAAGGATGTTTGATTTTGCTTGTCCAACTCAAATCGGAGATATGGATCAAACCGTCGATACCCTCTTCGATTTCGACAAACACACCGAAATTGGTAAAATTACGAACCTTAGCCATGTGTTTTGAACCAACGGCGTATTTCTCATCAATTGTCAACCAAGGGTCTTCTTTCAGTTGTTTGATACCGAGAGACATTTTACGTTCGTCACGATCAAGTGTCAAAATTACGGCTTCAACATCATCACCTACTTTCAAGAAATCTTGAGCACTGCGCAAATGTTGATTCCAACTCATTTCCGAAACATGAATCAACCCCTCTACACCCGGTGCAATTTCGATAAATGCACCATAGTCTGTCATCACAACAACCTTACCTTTAACCTTGTCTCCAACTTTCAAATTGGCATCCAAAGAATCCCAAGGATGAGGTGTTAATTGCTTCAATCCTAAAGCAATACGCTTCTTCTCATCATCAAAATCAAGAATAACCACATTGATTTTTTCGTCTAAACGAACGATTTCTTCAGGATTAACAACTCTTTCCCACGAAAGATCGGTGATATGAATCAAGCCATCAACACCACCCAAATCAATAAACACTCCATAAGAACAAATATTCTTAACAATACCTTCAAGAATTTGTCCTTTTTCCAACTTACTAATGATTTCTTTCTTTTGTTGTTCCAATTCAGCCTCAATAAGAGCTTTATGAGAAACAACTACATTACGAAATTCGTGATTGATTTTTACAACTTTAAATTCCATGGTTTTACCCACAAACACATCGTAATCACGAATCGGTTTTACATCAATTTGCGAACCGGGCAAAAATGCTTCGATTCCAAACACATCAACAATCATACCGCCTTTTGTACGGCATTTTACATAACCTTTTATGATTTCATCATTATCCAATGCTTCGTTTACACGATCCCAAGAGCGTGTAGCACGAGCTTGTTTGTGCGAAAGGATCAATTGTCCTTTTTTGTCTTCTTGGCTTTCGATGTAAACCTCTACTTTGTCTCCTACCTTTAAATCGGGATTGTAGCGAAATTCACTCATCGAAACAATACCATCCGATTTAAAACCGATGTTTACAACAGCCTCTCGCTTATTCATCGAGATAATAGTACCTTCGACAACTTCTTTGTCTTTTACCGTATTCAAAGTGTTGTCATACATTTTGGTCAATTCAGCTTTTTCTTCTGCCGAGGTAACCGAACCGTTTTCAAATGCATCCCAATCAAAATCATTTACTGGTGATGCCACGTTTTTTTCTTTAAATTCTTCCATTTTTTAATCTTTTTAAAAGTGGGTTAGACATTATGTATTAAAATTCGTGCAAAGATACGGTTTATACTTTAAATACAAGTTATTTTTTATCGGAAAAATTGACTTTTCTGTGCAAAACGCTTATATTTGCAAACATTTTTCAAAAAAAGCAGAGAAATGCCTAAAAAACAGAATAAAAATAAATTTCGATTCTCAAATATGAGAATCACTACCACGCTTAGTATCACCTTAGTATTATTCGTAATCGGAGTTTTGGCATTCACACTTGTTTTAGCAAAAAAAATAGCTATTCAAACAAAAGAGAACGTAACTGTTACCCTCGTTTTAAACGATTCTGTAAATTCAACAGAGCAAAAGCGGTTGGAAAATTACCTGACCATTGCTCCACACATAAAATCATTTAAATACATAAGCAAAGAAGATGCCCTTAACGAATATATCTGCGATTTAGGAGAGGATCCGTCAACGTTTTTAGGTTATAATCCATTACTCGCATCATACGAGTTAAAAATGCAAGCCAATTATGCAAACAATGATAGTTTAGACAACATCTCAAAACGCTTACAGGCATTTGATACCATCCACGAAGTAGTTTATCAGAAAGATATACTTCAACTTTTGAACCAAAACATACATCGCATAAGTATCATCTTCGCTTGTATTGTTGCCGTGCTTTTATTTATTGCTATTGTACTGATGAACAACACAATACGATTATCCATTTATTCAAAACGCTTTCTCATAAATACAATGAAATTGGTAGGAGCAAAACCCGGATTTATACGCCGACCATTCATCTGGCAAGCCATTTGTACCGGCTTTATAGCAAGCATTATCGCTTTCTGTTCGTTAGCGGGAACCTTGTATTATCTACAAAAGGATTACAACTTGTTTCGTGAATTTTTATCCATAGAATATCTTCTCCCAATAGCATTGTGTATTTTAATATTTGGGATTCTTATCACTTGGATATCAGCACTATTTGCTGTAAATAAGTATATACGAACCACAACTGACAAACTTTATTACATTTAAAAATTTAGTATGGAAAAGAGTTGTTTCTCAAAGACAAACTATATTTTGGTAGGAGTTGCAATATTCTGTATAGTATTAGGATTTGCACTCATGTATGGCAGTTCGACTGAACTGGAATTTAACCCTGATGTTTTCAGTTTTCGTCGCGTCACATTAGCTCCTATAGTTGCCTTAACCGGATTTATTTTAATGATTTTTGGAATTCTATACAAGAAAAAATGAGTTGGATAGAAGCACTATTACTTGGCATTCTGCAAGGTCTTACGGAATATCTTCCTGTCAGCAGTAGCGGACATCTTACGATAGGATCTGCATTGTTTGGAATAACCGACCCTGAAACAATCCTCCCATTTGCAGTAGTTGTCCACATAGCAACCGTATTCAGCACGTTAGTAATTCTTTGGAAAGAGATTGCTTGGCTGCTCAAAGGATTGTTTAATTTCAAAAACGAGCGAAGCAACTATAAAGGAGCTCTGCATTCTTTAAACGATGAGCAGAATTATGCATTAAACATTCTTATTTCGATGATACCAATAGGCATCGTCGGTATATTTTTCAAAGATGCTATCGAAACTTTGTTCTCAAGTATTTTAGTTGTAGGTATATGCCTAATATTAACGGCTTTGTTACTTACATTTTCGTATTATGCAAAACCTCGTCAAAAACAGCACATTACGCTATGCGATGCCTTTATTATCGGGCTTTCGCAAGCATTAGCCTGTTTGCCCGGTTTATCCCGATCGGGTACAACAATCGCAACTGGGTTGTTACTCGGCGACAGAAAAGAACAACTTGCGCAATTCTCTTTTCTGATGGTTATTCCTCCGATTTTAGGGGAAGCTCTTTTAGATGTCATTAAAATTATCAGCAATGGATTTTCAGCCTCCTTCAACAACATATCTATCTATGCGCTGATTGCAGGTTTTATAGCAGCTTTCTTATCAGGTTGTTTGGCATGTAAAGTAATGATTAACCTTGTAAAAAAAGGAAAACTGATTTATTTTGCTATTTATTGTGCCATAGTAGGTATTGCAACATTGGTATTCTCATTGATTTGATAAAGAATGGATTTTGAATCGGGAGAAATTCTCTATTTTAACAAGCCTTATACTTGGACATCATTTCGACTCGTAGGAAGAATTCGTTGGATTATATCCAAATCGTTCGGTATTAAGAAGTTAAAAGTTGGACATGCAGGAGCGTTAGACCCTTTGGCTACCGGTGTAATGATTATTTGCACAGGAAAAGCCACAAAAAAAATCGAATCGTTTCAATATCAAACGAAAGAGTACATTGCATCTCTTCGACTCGGGGCTACTACTCCATCTTTCGACATGGAACACGAAATCGACAAAACATATCCTTATGAACATATCACACGCAGTTTGATTGATAAAACATTACCTCAATTTATAGGCGAAATTATGCAAACACCTCCTATATTTTCTGCCGTAAAAGTTGACGGGAAAAGAGCCTACCGATATGCCAGAAACGGTGAAGAAGTAAAATTAAAATCAAAACCTTTGGTCATTGAAGAAATAGAGGTTCTCAATTTCGAACTTCCAAAATTAGAGTTACGAATTATTTGTAGTAAAGGTACTTATATCAGGGCATTAGCAAGAGACATAGGCTTTGCTCTCGGTAGCGGAGCTTATCTGACAGCTTTAAAACGCACAAGAATCGGAAACATTACATTGAAAGATTGTTCCAATATCGAGGACTTTGAAGCAAAATATAGGCCTCAAAACAGTTAATCTCTTTAAAAATATCTTATATTTGCAGGCTTCTTTCGAAAAAATCAAAATATAAATAATAAAATATGAAACTCTCGAAATTTAAATTCAAATTAGCAGAAAATCAAATAGCCCTTTATCCTACAGAGCATCGCGATGAATCTCGCTTGATGGTTGTACATAAAAAAACGGGAGAAATTGAGCACAAAATTTTTAAAGAAATAATTGACTATTTCGACGAAAATGATGTTTTAGTGTTTAACGACACTCAAGTGTTCCCTGCTCGTTTATATGGGAATAAGGAAAAAACAGGAGCTAAAATTGAAGTTTTCTTGTTGAGAGAATTAAATGCCGATTTGCGACTTTGGGATGTTTTGGTTGATCCTGCAAGAAAAATTCGTATAGGGAACAAACTATATTTTGGCGAGAATGATGAATTGGTTGCAGAAGTTATCGACAATACAACTTCAAGAGGAAGAACATTACGTTTCCTTTTTGATGGGGAACACGATGAATTTAAACGCGTATTATTTTCATTAGGAGAGACCCCACTTCCAAAAACTATCAATCGCAGCGTAGAAGAATTAGATGCTGCTCGCTATCAAACTATTTTTGCGAAAAACGAAGGTGCTGTTGTTGCACCAATGGCAGGAGCTCATTTTAGCAGAGAGTTATTTAAACGACTTGAAATCAAAGGTATAGAAACCGGCTTTGTAACTGTTCATTTCGGATTAGGCAATTTTCGTTCCATTGACGTAGAAGACCTAACGAAGCATAAAATGGACTCTGAACAACTATTTATTGACGAAAAAGTTACCGAAATAATTGATAAAGCAAAGGATAACAAGAATAACATTTGTGCTGTGGGCATTTCTACAATCAAAGCATTGGAAACTGCTGCTACTACAAATGGACGAATCAAACCATATGAAGGATGGACAAACAAATTTATCTTTCCTCCATACAATTTCTCTGTAGCAAACAGTCTCATCACCAATTTTCATTTACCCTACTCTTCGTTGCTTATGGTAGCAACAGCATTTGGCGAATTTGATTTGATTATGAATGCATACGATATTGCTGTAAAAGAAAATTATCGTTTTGGCTCATACGGAGATGCGATGTTGATTATAGACTAATATTTTTCGAATAAAATAAAGAGTCGTATATTTGGTAAGAAAATGCCACTTATGCGACTCTTTTTGTTATGAATACATTTCTTCAGAACAATCCGTTTTTCCGACTTACAATTGCACTTGCTCTTGGTATAATAGTCGCCTTTTTTGATGTTCCTGAATGGGTATTCTATAGTACTTTCTCGATAGGCATTCTCACATTGTTTTGTTTTTATCTGTTGAAAAAAGACGAAAATATATTTAAATATGCTTGGATTTTCGGGGTTAGTATATTTTTAGCACTATTTTCCATAGGCGGCTTTCTGACTATCAAACAATTAGAAAATAGTGCATTTCCTCACACAAATCGTCAAGGAATCTTTACCGTTAAAATAATTGAACAACCAATAGAAAAGCCTAAATCGACAATGCTAAAAGCAGAAGTATTGTCGTTTAAAGACTCTTCAGAAGTAAAAACCATAAATAAAAAAGCTATTATTTATCTTGAAAAAGATTCACTTTCAGGCACATTGACAAGAGGAGATATTATTGCATTGCGAACAATGTTTAGCGAGCCACAAAACTACAACAATCCCGAAGCATTCAATTATAAAGCATATTTAAAACGGCAAGGAATTGGAGCTACTGCATATTGCAATAAGAAAAATTGGCGATATGTAACACATCAATCTCAAACATCACTTGCTGCCGTCGCTGAAAAATGTCGTTTTCATCTACTTAATATCTACAAACAATTTCATATTGAAGGTGATGAATTTGGCATGGTTGCTGCTTTAACATTAGGGTACAAAGATGCCTTGTCGCCGGAGTTGCGTGAAAGTTTCAGTACCACAGGTGCAATGCACGTTTTAGCCGTCAGTGGGCTGCATGTCGGCATCATATTCTTTGTTCTTAGTCTGCTATTCAAACCATTAGGAAATGGGAAAAAGCGAATTGTCATAAGAAACCTTTTGATTATCCTATTTTTATGGATTTACGCTTTTATAACCGGACTTTCTCCATCGGTTTGCAGAGCTACACTGATGTTTTCATTGGTAGCAATTGCCAATATGTTCAATCGCCAATCGTCTATTTATAACACGATTTTCTTCTCGGCGTTTGTATTATTGCTTGTCAATCCTTCGTTTTTATTGGAAGTCGGCTTTCAATTAAGTTATTGTGCCGTGCTTGCCATTGTATATTTTCAGCCAAAACTATCAGCCATTTGGCATCCTCAAAATAAATTTATAAAATGGTGTTGGGAACTTGCCTGCGTTTCCATTGTTGCACAAATAGGTACAGCTCCTTTTGCCATGTATTATTTTCATCAATTTCCAAACTATTTTCTCCTAACAAACTTTATTGTAATACCGGCAGCATCTGTCATTATCTATCTTGCAATAGCGTTGTTTTTAACCTCCTTTATTCCTTATGTAGGGGCTGCAGTTGCTTTCTTGCTGAACTATGTACTTAAATTTATCAATTGGTGTATTGCAGGAATAGAACATTTCCCGAATGCGCTGTCAACTATTTTTATCGGCAAAGAAGAGACATTATTGCTCTACGCTCTTGTTGTAACGGCTGTATTTTTATGCGAGAAAAAGAATTTCTCATCCGTTATTGCCTTTTTGCTTTTAATTTTCTGTTTTTTCTCTTTCCGATTCTACAATCATTATAACGCATTTACAACACAAGAAGCAGTTGTGTTCAAACATAACAAAGCGAATATTATCAATTTTGTATCAGGAACCGAAAATCTGGTCATCA
Source organism: Paludibacteraceae bacterium (assembly GCA_017456885.1). Classification (GTDB taxonomy): domain Bacteria; phylum Bacteroidota; class Bacteroidia; order Bacteroidales; family Paludibacteraceae; genus RGIG9608. Next base: position 13,839 of record JAFTIM010000004.1, on the reverse strand, counting down.
CAAACGACACTGTCGAAGCTCGTAAACTTGCAACCGTATTTTGGCTTAAAAAGCAAACTGTAACACCTCAATTTTTAGAGGACAGTGTTTTACACAAAACTGCCGTTGTGTGCAATGACAAACGCTATCTGTGCATTACACAATCTATTCCCAAAAAGACAAAAAATACACAACCGATTATAGTAGACAACCTTATTATCGGGCGAAAATTATTTGCCGACACTACCCTTTTCACAACGCATTTTATGCCCCAACAAATTACTATTGCCGAATGTGTTCCTTTTTATGTTGCAGAAAGAATAAAAGGTTTAGCCTCGCAGTTTGATATTAAATGCATTGGGAAGGAATGAATCCTCCTTGCGGAGATACTGAATCAAACGGTCAAATTCTTGTTCGAAATTCGGAGTAAAAACAGAGTTACCCATCATTCCCTTTATTTCGTCAAAAGTCCAAAAACGAACCTCGGATATTTCTTGTGAATCAAAACATATCTGTCCGTCGTAACATGCGACAAAGGCATTTACCAACTCGTATTCCCTTTCGGAACGAAACGCATACGAGAATGCTTTTTGATACAAAAATCCGTCAATGCCAAGTTCCTCTTGTGCCTCTCTTTGCAGAGCAACCTCTATGGGTTCATTGTAGCTTACATGTCCGCCAACAGCCGTATCCCATTTGTCAGGCTGAATATCTTTGTTAGAGGCACGTTTTTGCAAGCAAAGTTCACCTTTTGTATTGAACAAATGCAAATGAACTACAGGATGTAACAAGAATGAGTAATTGTGGCAATGCGAACGCAATGCACTACCTTGTACATTACCACGATCGTCAACTATCGGCAACAACTCATCCATGATGGTGGCAAAAAAACGTTTCGTAACAAACGTACAAACCTATAAGAATAAATAAAAGTGCAGTAATCTTTCTCACCCAAAAATCGACAGTATTTAATTTATTTTGCATATTGGCTATTGAAGATACTCCATAGGCCAACAACCATGCTATTATAAAGACAGGTAAAACCGTTGCAACGGAAAACACCACCACTAACAACAAGTTCTGATACTCAATACTCATTGGCATCAGCATACCAAAATAAATAAAGCCACTATATGGACAAAACGCCAAGGCAAATGTCAGCCCAAGCCCTAATGCTCCCAACATATCAAATGCCTTATTCGGCGAAAAATGCTTGTAATTACAATGCTCATCGTGCTTATGAAAATTAATAACATCAAGCAACAGAATCCCCGCTAATATCAATATCGGACCAAGGAATTGTTCTCCATGTTCTTCAAAAAACGCCCGAATACTCAAAAAATTTGCCGTATAATACAAAACAACCCCTAACACTACATAAGCCAATGTTTTACCAAGCATATAAAGCAGGCTGTTTTGCAACACTTTTTTTCTATTGCCAAGGTCTTTGCTCAAATAACCAATAGCCGTTATATTCGTACACAAAGGACATGGGCTGACATTGATTAAAATGCCCAATATAAACGCCGTCAAGTAAGGCGATGTTGACGAAGACAATAACGTATGTAAGTATGCTTCCATTTCTTAAAATTCGTTTCTGCAAAGATAGTGTAAAATACAAAACACGCTCGACAACTTTTTTTTCAAATTTGATAGAAACGAGGCAACAAGTACCTTTTCATAAAGGTAGATATATGCAGAAAAAAGAATCAGCAATTTGCTGATTCTTTTTGTTTTGTACCCAGACCCGGGGTCGAACCGGGATGGAAGTGAATCCACTGGTGTTTGAGACCAGCGCGTCTACCGATTCCGCCATCTGGGCATCTCTCAAATGCGATGCAAAGATATATTTGTTTTTTATTATACACAATAGTTTTTCGGCTTTTTTTTATTTTTAGCAATCAAATTTGCCCATTGCAACAAAAAAAGTATTTTTGCATTTACAAACGATTATTTCTATTTGTATGAAAAACAACTATTGTATTATCATGGCAGGTGGCATTGGAAGCCGGTTTTGGCCATTTAGTCGGAAAAATTATCCAAAGCAATTTCTTGATTTTTTCGGCAACGGATGCTCCATGCTTCAAATGACTTTTAACCGTTTTAAAAATATCATTCCAAGGGATAACATTTTCATTGTGTCAAATAACGATTATAAACAATTGATAATGGAACAAATCCCTGACATTAAAGAAGAACAGATATTATTGGAACCAATACGACGTAATACTGCACCTTGCATTGCTTATGCTTCATATAGGATTAAGTCAATTTGTGCAGATGCAAACATATTGGTAGTACCTTCCGATCATCTTATTCTACAAAGTGATATTTATAGAGAAACGCTTAAAGAAGGATTCGATTTTATATCGAAAAATGATTCGATTTTAACATTAGGGATAACTCCTACGCGTCCTGAAACTGCATACGGCTACATTCAGGTAAACGACTCGGGTACTAACCCGACAAAAGTCAAAACCTTCACCGAAAAACCGAATTTTGAAATGGCAAAAGTATTTGTCGAAAGTGGAGAATTTTATTGGAATTCGGGAATGTTTTTGTTCAATATAAACACCATTACCAAAAGCATAGAAACTTATCTGCCTGAAATTGCTACAAAATTTCAAGGCAAAGAACATCTGTTGGGTACCGATAAAGAACAAGATTTCATCAACGATATTTATCCGACATTACCGAACATTTCTATTGATTACGGCATCATGGAAAAAGCACAGAATGTGTATATGATGATATCCGATTTCGGTTGGTCGGATTGTGGAACATGGGATTCTCTCTACGATTTTTCGCCAAAAGACGACAATGGCAACGTTGCATTGAATTGCACATCGCAATTCTACGATAGTAAAAATAATATAGTAGCTTTGAACAACGGAAAATTAGCTGTAATTCAAGGACTTGAGAATTATATCATTGCCGAATCTGATGGAGTTTTGATGATATGCAAAAAAGATAACGAGCAAAAAATCAGACAATATGTAAAGGATATAGATGTTCGTTTTAATGGTGAATTTAATTAGAAAAAACTATGCAATTTCCTTTCTTTCACAACCAAAAACCTCGCAGATATTATCATCGACCTATCTATTGGGACCCCGAGAAAGAAGAGATTAGCGAAGCAGTGGCCGAGGCAAAGAAAAAAAACGAAAAAGATAATAACTATCAACCAACATTAAAACGTGGAAGTTTTCGACGCGCCAAATTCGACAATCAAGACGTTGACCGTTCGGAACATGTTCGCAAGGAACGAAGAGCCGCCAACATACGTTTTCTGCTTATTATTATAGTTCTTTTTGCTCTTGCCTTTCTGCTATACCATACAAGCAGTGATTATTTAAATTTGTAAAATGAGCGATATCATACACCTTCTCCCCGATTCAATTGCCAATCAGATAGCTGCCGGAGAAGTTATACAACGTCCTGCATCGGTTGTTAAAGAGTTGGTAGAAAACTCTATTGACGCAGGAGCAACCAAAATTCAGGTTTTTATTAAAGATGCTGGAAGAACATCTATTCAAGTTGTTGACAACGGAAAGGGAATGTCGCCAACCGATGCACGTTTGTCGTTTGAACGACATGCCACATCAAAAATATCCAACGCCAAAGATTTATTCAATCTGCAAACAATGGGATTCCGAGGAGAAGCCTTGGCCTCTATTGCATCGGTAGCCCAAGTAGAGCTAAAAACCCGACAAGCACACGATGAAATCGGCACTTTCATCGAAATTGAGGGGACGCAAACCAGACAAGAAACAATATCGTGTCCAATCGGGACTTCCTTTAACGTAAAAAATCTATTTTTCAATGTTCCCGCCCGTCGCAAATTTCTAAAATCGAACACAACAGAACTTCGCCATATTTCGGAAACATTTCAAAGAATAGCACTCACCTATCCCGATATTTATTTTTCATTGACACACAACAACAGCGACATTTACCTGTTGCCACAAACCAACCTTCGCCAACGCATTGTGCAGATTTTTGGAAAAAAAATCAACCAGCAACTCCTTACAATTGAAGCAAAAACATCTATTGTCAATATCTCTGGTTTTGTTGGCAATATTGATTCAGCCGGTAAAAGCGTTCCACAATTTTTTTTCGTCAATGGACGATATATGCGGCATCCATACTTTCACAAAGCTGTAACAGAAGCCTATTCCCGCATTTTAAAACCGGAACAGACTCCTGCATATTTTATCTATTTCGACATAAATCCAGCAGCAATTGACATAAACGTTCATCCGACTAAAACCGAGATTAAATTTCAAGATGAACGAGAAATATGGCAAATACTTACAGTGTGCGTAAAAGAGGCTTTGGGTAAATTCAATGTTGTCCCTTCGATTGATTTTGACACAGAAGGAAAAATTGATTTTCCCATTGAACAACCGACAATTATACCCAAAACCATCACTCCGAATTTTGATAGTAACTACAATCCGTTTGCCTCAAAACGGGCAAAGAAAACACCGATTGAAACATTTGAAAAGCTGTATCAGAAACAGCACAGCATCAAATTCGCAGAACCTCAAGAGATTGTTCCCAACAGCGAGTTGTTCGATACAAAAAATACGACCAACAACGAATATTTTCAATACAAAAACAAGTACATTTTAACTACGGTCAAATCCGGTTTGATGGTTATAAATCAACAACGTGCACACATGCAGATACTTTTTGAAAGGTTTTTGCAAGGCGATAATCAAGAGGTGTTTTCTCAACAATTGCTTTTCCCTGAAAAAATTGAATTAAACACAACCGAATGCTCTATTTTGAACGAAATAGAGCCACAACTCAAACTAATCGGATTCGAGATTTCAAATCTCGGGCAACAGACATTTGCCGTTTGTGGAATACCGTCATTGTTAGCTAATTGTGCTAACATCGAACATACAATAAAAGAACTACTCGATTGCGCAAAAGAACACGATATGAAGATTCATTCCGATTTAAACAAGATACTGGCATTTAATCTTGCAAAATCGGCGGCAATATCAAATCACCAGTCATTGACACAAGAGGAAATCGACGATTTAATCGATAAATTGTTTCAATGCGAAAATCATCAGTTCACTTACGATGGGAAGCCGATTATTACCATAATTGACGACCACGAATTGGAAAAACGATTTAATTCTTAACACAATATGAAATTCTCGGAAGTAACGGAAAAAGAACTCGATTTCATCGTCGAAACCTACAATTACTACATTAAAAATAGTACTTGTATCTACTTTACAAATCCACTTACGAGAGCAGATGTCAAAAACATCATTCCATTTGCCCACGCCACATACAAAACCTATATTGCAGTGGAAAACAACGATTTTATCGGATTTTGTTATTTCAATCGCTTAAAACCGCGTGAAGCATTCGATATTTCGGTAGAAATAACCATCTACATTGCGCCACAACATATAGGAAAGAATTGTGGAGAGAAACTACTACATTTCCTTGAAGAAAACATCACTCAGTTACACTTTAAAAACATCGTTGCAACCGTAAACGACACCAATATTTCCAGCAAAAAATTGCTCGAAAGAAACAATTATCAATGTGTTGGGCAACTAACGAATATTGCCGAAAAATTCGGCAAGAAACTGACATTACTTTTTTATCAAAAAGAACTATCAATTATTAACTAAAACATAAAAACTATGAATCATCAATTACTAAAAAATAAACGTGGAATTATTTTCGGGGCTCTGAACGAGAACTCCATTGCGTGGAAAGTAGCCGAGCGAGCATACGAAGAAGGTGCTTCTATCGTATTGACAAACACTCCTATAGCATTGCGTGCAGGAGAAATTAACAAATTGAGCGAGAAAACAAACTCAAAAATTATTCCTGCAGACGCTACATCTATAGAAGACTTGAAGACACTCTTTACCGAGGCTCAAAACCAATTGAACGGCAAAATTGATTTTGTACTACATTCTATCGGAATGTCGCCAAACATTAGAAAAGAGCGGGCTTATTCCGATTTGGACTACAATTTTCTGAACAAAACGCTTGACATCTCGGCTATTTCGTTTCACAAAATGTTACAAGTGGCATACCAGCAAGATGCCATAGCAGAAAACGGCTCCATATTAGCCCTGACTTACATTGCAGCACAACGTAGCTACGAAGGTTATAGCGATATGGCAAACGCAAAAGCGATGTTGGAATCCATCTGTAGAAGTTTTGGTATGCTCTATGGAGAAAAAAACGGCGTGCGCATCAATACCATTTCGCAATCGCCAACGAAAACCACTGCTGGACAAGGCATCGGTGGATTCGACTTGTTTTTCGACTTTGCCGATAAAATGTCGCCACTTGGCAATGCTTCGGCCGATGAATGCGCCGATTATTGCATCATGATGTTTTCCGATTATACACGAAAAGTAACGATGCAAAATCTGTATCACGATGGTGGATATTCGACAACGGGTATGAGCCAAAAATTGATTGAACAATACCAAAAAAGCGTCAAATAGATGAGTTTCGATTGAAATGTCATTCGAAAAGGTTACTTTTGTAAAAATAAAAAGAAAAGAATGGAAACAGTAGTTAGTGGCATACGTCCAACGGGGAATCTGCATCTAGGTAATTATTTTGGGGCAGTGAAAAGCTTTTTACAAATGCAAAACGAATATAAATGTTTGTTTTTCATTGCTGATTGGCATTCGCTTACCACTCGCCCGAAACCGGAAAATATCGTAAATAGTGCACACACCATTTTATCCGAATATTTGGCTTGCGGCATTGACCCCGAAAAAGCCACCATTTACATACAAAGCGATGTAAAAGAAGTACTTGAGCTGTATCTCTTCTTAAATATGAATGCCTACTTGGGCGAAATGGAACGTTGCACCACTTTCAAAGAAAAGGCTCGCAAACAGCCCAACAATGTAAATGCAGGGTTGCTGACCTATCCTACACTTATGGCGGCCGACATTCTGATTCACAAAGCCGTAAAGGTGCCTGTTGGAAAAGACCAAGAGCAAAATATGGAAATGGCTCGCAAGTTTGCAAACAGATTCAATACGATTTACGGAGTCGATTTCTTCCCTATTCCTCAATCGTTTTCGTTGAGCGATAAGGCCGTAAAAATACCGGGACTTGACGGCTCCGGTAAAATGGGAAAATCGGAAGGCAACTGCATTTATCTGATGGACGACGCCGAAACCATTCGCAAAAAGGTAATGAAAGCGGTTACCGATAGTGGTCCTACCACCCCGAATAGCGAAAAACCTGAAGTCATTCAAAATCTTTTCACACTTATGGAAGTTGTTTCATCGAAAGAGACATACAACTATTTCGATGAGAAATGGAATGATTGCTCCATTCGTTATGGCGATTTGAAAAAACAGTTAGCAAGCGATATTGCCGCATTCAACCAACCTATCCGCGAACGTATCTTGCAATATGCTGCCGATACGGATTATTTGAATAAAGTGGCTAAAGAAGGAGCTGAAAAAGCACGCGAGAGTGCCCAAGCAACAATAAAAGAGGTTAGAAAAATCATAGGGTTCAAATAAAAATTCCCGACTCAAAAAAGACACCCTCCAAATAGCATTTGCTTTTTTGGGAGGGCGTTTTTTATATCCAAACAAGTAAGTTACTCTCCTACCTCAAACGGTCCAACGAGCGCACCAAAGCTTCGTCTTTTGCGATTCCCCGCAAAGCCAAATATGCCAAAATGATGTTTATTAACGGAAATATTACCGTGAAATGTAAATGCCAATCGGCATTCAACCTATCGGAAATACTCCAAATTGCAATTGCCAACAACACATAATATCCTACCATCAAAATCATATTCGCCACGGTTAAACTAATTTGCAATGTACGTTTCTTGTATAGGAATATCGTAATTAAAGCAACTATGGGAATGCACAAGGTCAAAACGAACAATGTCCACGTTGTAAGATTAGAATAAACATCGCCCGTACCCACCAAATTCATCTGCTTTAGTTCGTATAACGGTTGCAAATCAATGTACTTTGGCATAAAACTTACCATCGGTAAAAAGAGCGTCAAGCTCGATAAAATCACAATTATTAACAAATAAACTGTTTGTATTCTCTGTATCATATTCATTTATTTTTTAAACCAACAAAATCTTTTCTTTTTCATTTCATTATTCAAATAGACCTCCTCAAACGACAAATTTTCTTTTACCATTTGATAAATAATGCCCCAATCGGGTAAACCACCCAAATTACGATCGTCGATATAAAAATCGGCCGAAATTTTTCTTGAACCACCTATTTCTTCCGGATTGTTTTTATTTACGGCATAAAACTCCAAACCTCGCTCTCGACAAAACGCTACGGCTTCTTCCAACGACTTGCCTTCGCGTACCGTCCACAACACAAGTCGGCAATGCAAATCCTGCTGCAAACGCTTCAAAGTATCAATGGCAAAAGGTATCTCTTTCCCGATTGAAGGATAAGCATGTTCGACTATGGTACCATCAAAATCAACTGCAATTTTCATTATTCTTCGTTTTTTTCGACATCATCAGACAAATCCTGTACAATTTTGTTTTTTTGAGGTTTGCAGAAAATAAAAGCCAAAGCTGCTATCACTGCACAATAAAACATCGATTTATCTTGTAAAAAGCAATAGAAAGTTACATTTAACATAACCCCGAAAGCTATCAAGAAAATGCGGATTAACGCTGTGTTTTCATATTTTTTTGCTTTTAACATATCATCCATCTCTTTTATCTTTAAAGTGGTGCGATGAAAATACCACAAGGCAAACGGGACCGAAGCCAACACATACATAATGCCAACCGATTGCAAGGCAATTCTCACATTTTGAGTAAAGTCGAAAGGATGCGACTTAACTATCGAAAAACAGACAAAAAAGACAGCAAAAAACAACAAAAATGCTGCGTAATAACTAATTAACAAGTGTTTATAAATCTTTCCTTCCATATCTTTATTTATTATAATCAAACGGCATACGGTTTACAATGGAGCGTCCGAGCGTAACCTCATCGGCGTATTCAAGTTCATCGCCGACAGCCACTCCTCTTGCCAAAACAGTCAGTTTCAACGAGGTGTTTTGCAAGCGACGCGAAATATAAAAACAAGTGGTGTCGCCCTCCATTGTCGGACTTAAAGCAAATATCAATTCCTCTATGCCTCCTTGTTGCACACGCTCTACCAACGACGCAATTTCCAAATCGGCAGGTCCCACACCATTCATAGGAGAAATAACACCTCCTAACACATGATAAAGCCCTTTGTATTGTTGCGTATTCTCTATCGACATTACATCTTTTATATTCTCAACGACACAAATTGTTTTGTCATCGCGCGAGGCATCTGCACAAATAGCACACACATCGCTGTCCGATATATTATGACATACCTTGCAATAATGGATTCCCTGTTTTAAATCGATCATTGCATTCGAAAATGCCGACACATCGGCTTCCGACTGCCTCAAAAGGTGTAGAACCATACGCAAAGCCGTTTTCCGACCGATACCGGGCAATTTGGAAAACTCATTTACTGCATTATCAAGAAGTATCGACGATATTTCGCTCATAATGTTTCTAACGGAGATAATTTTTCACCATAAAATAAAAGATACCAATCGTCAAACTTATTCAACGAACCAAGTGCAGCCATTTTTGTACGAACAGTTGCCAATGCCAATTCCTCGTTTAAACGGGTTTTTGAATAGAACTTATCTGCAAAACAGATGATTTGCTCTTCGATGCTGATAGGCTCCATCGCATGGCAAGGCACCGGCAAGGATCGTTCTTTTATCATTTGCACAGACAAGCCGCAACCGGTGTGCCTCTCGCAAACCAAAGCGTGCTTCGGGAACCCTTCTTGACGCAACAAGTCGGCACCTAAATACCCGTGAGCTATATAAGGATAACTGCCTTGACAAAAAATACGGGGTGCATCTGTTTTAAATATTCCGATGTCGTGCAACAAAGCTGCTTCGGCAACAAATTGTTCGTCGGCACCGAGATGAGGATTGCGCCGCACTATTTCCAAAGCCTTTTGCTGAACAGCTCGGCTATGAATCATCAACGTTTCGTACAATGCCGAATCTTTCTGATAATATTTTTCAATGATTGCTATCGGGTTCATTTTTTAGGAGTAACAAACGTCAATGCGGAAGGAATAATCGTTACCTGAAACCGCTTGCAAGCAGGCAATTGTACACCATCTATCTCAACGTCGATTTTCTTTTCCGATTGACAAGAAAAATTTTTCAACTTATGAGAGAAAACACAAGGATGTTCCAGCAATCTACCTGTAAACAAGTATTTTGCCGCCCTGACAATGTGCAAAAACGACAACTGCTTTACCACTATTGAATGAAAAAATCCATCGGTAGGAACCGCATCGGGAGTTTGTTTTAATCCTCCTCCCGTAAAGCAGCCATTGCCGATGCTCATTGTATAAATAGGTTCCACAAACAACTCTTTTTCTTCACACCGAATGTTCATCGTATAGGAACGATGTTTTATGATAGCCAAAAACACCGCTAACGAATAAACCCACGCACCACCGAAAAAATGGTTTTTTATCCAACTTGCATATTTTACGACTTTTGCGTCAAATCCGGATCCCAACGCATTCAAAAAGTAGTAGGTATTCTCTGTTGTATCTGTGGTTTTAACACGACCGACATCTATCAAATGTTTTTCGCCCGACAACAAAGCCGTAAAAAAGAATTTCAGATTCTTCCTCGATTTCTTCAGTTTCCAAAAACGTGCCCAATCGTTGCCCGTGCCATAAGGAACCAATGCCAAACTTATTGACGATTTGTCGCTTACCTCCGACTGAAAAATTCCATTGACAACCTCATTCATTGTACCGTCGCCACCAAACACAAGTATGTTTCTAACCCCATTGTTTACCAAATGTTTGGCTATTTCGCACGCATGACCTTTGTACGAGGTGATGTGTTGATCTATTGATAAATTCATCTCCCGAAATGTACGTTCGATCAATGTCAAATCTTTTATTAAACACTTTGCTCCCGCACAAGGATTCAATATGGCACTCCACTGTTGTTGTTCAACGCTCATTCAGCGAATCTTTTTGAGCTATCAATATCAAATCCAACACCGTCATTGCTGCCATGGCTTCAACTATAGGCACTGCACGAGGTACTACACACGGATCGTGGCGACCACGCGCCTCCAACTCCACATTTTCGCCGGTAATGGTAACGGTGGACTGTTTTTTGGAAATAGTAGCCGTTGGCTTAAACAACACACGGAAGCGAATATCTGCACCATTGGACAATCCCCCTTGTATTCCTCCCGAGTTATTTGTCAATGTCGTAATATTGCAATCGTCCTCATTGATAACAAAGGCATCGTTTTGCTCCGAACCTTTGTTGGCGACACCGGAAAAACCGATTCCGTAATCGAACCCTTTTGCCGCATTTATCGACAGCATTGCATACGCCAAACGAGCGCTTAACTTGTCGAACACAGGCTCTCCGATACCCATAGGCACATTGCGAATGACACACGAAACGATACCTCCTATCGAATCGCCTTCGGAGCGAACCTGCTCGATGAGTCTGATCATTTTTTCGGCAACCGACGCATCGGGACAACGAACCATGTTGCTTTCGATATCGTGTTCGGCAAACGCCTGCTTTTCCGACAACCGCACATCGCCTATTTGCGAAGTGTATGCCACTATTTTCACACCCATCTGTTTCAATACCAGTTTTGCAAACGCTCCCGCCACCACACGAGCGATGGTTTCGCGAGCCGACGAGCGACCTCCTCCTCGATAGTCGCGAATGCCGTATTTCATTTGATAGGTAAAATCGGCATGCGAAGGGCGATACACCTCTTTCAGATGCTCATAGTCGGCCGAACGCTGCTGTTCGTTTCGCACAAGAAAGCCGATGGGTTGTCCTGTGGTTTTCCCTTGAAAAACACCCGACAAAAATTCCACCTTATCCGACTCCTTGCGTGAGGTCGTAATAACGGACTGCCCCGGGCGACGACGATTCAGCTCGTTCTGAATGAACTCCGTATCAACCGAAATGCCTGCCGGACAACCATCTATCACCCCGCCAACGGCAACGCCATGCGACTCGCCAAACGATGTCAGACGAAACAATTTTCCAAACGTATTCGACATTTGCCTATCTTATTTTTTTAATGACAATGACCGCAACCGCAGCCCCCATGTTCGCCGCAGTCGCTATCGCAATCGCCACAGCCACATCCGCAACCGCCTTGCATTGCTGCCAAATCGGCTTCGGTGGCTTCGCGAATGGCTACGATTTCTCCCTCGAAATGCAAGTCCTCTCCCGCCAACGGATGATTGAAATCCATGGTTACGGCATCCGACTTCACCTCTATCACTTGCGCATTGATATGCTGCCCATCGGAAGTGATCAAAGGCACCACATTGCCTTTGAAAATGACCTGCTCGTCAAGCACGCCGTCTTCTCCCACAAAAATGCTCATCGGCAAATCGCGAAAATTCTCCTCATCGTATTCTCCGTAAGCCTCGGCACTCGGTATCGTAAAGTTGTATTTATCGCCGACCGACAGCCCTTTCAACTCCTCTTCGAATCGCGGTAACATCATATTCACCCCGTAGGCAAATATCAACGGGCTCTCTGCAGTTGTCTCTTCCATCAATTCGCGATCGGGTTCCTCTCCCACATATAGTTTGTAGGTAGTGGTTACAATTTTGTTTTTCTCTACTTTCATACTTTCCTTATTATGTTATTCGAAGCACAAATGTACAAAAATATACTTACTTCTCCCCTCTCTTCACAAGCAAAAGAGCGCAAACAGCCTAAAATGAAAAATAACTAAAATTTCTTCGTTTTTATTTGTTTTCAAAAAAATAGTCTGTATATTTATAAATCTTTTAAAGATAAAAACTCTTATTATAAACAATTTAAATTTATAAATTATGGTTAAAACAATCACATTCAACGAGTTGAGAAAAATCAAAGACAGTTTGCCCGATGGGAGTATCGGAAGAATAGCAAACGAGTTAGGAATGAAAGAAGAAACCATACGCAATTATTTCGGCGGGCAGAACTTTAAAGAAGGTAACAGTTGTGGCGTGCATTTGGAGCCGGGACCCGACGGAGGGCTTGTCATTCTCGATGATACGACAATATTAGATTGCGCGGAACGTATTATTCAAGAAAACAAATAATATCACTAACATTTAATCTACAACGCAAAAAGAGGTGCATTCTGACTGAATGCACCTCTTTTTTAATCCCGTAGAGCCGCGCCACGTCCCTACATCATTTTTTTAGGCGGACGCATTCGATGCGTCCCTACAATCTATGTTCTCGGATCTATATGCTCTGTTCTTTCATTTCTTTTGCTTGACCAAAAGAAACGAACCAAAGAAAAGTCAAGACTGTGGCGGCTGCGTAACCAAAAATTTGTCGTTTCGGTGTCGGCTAAATCAAACTCGCTGCGCTCAAACAATGATTTAGCTTTTCGACACACTTAACTCGATTTTTGACACACCCGCCCAGGTCGATTTTTTATATTCATTTTATAAAAGATGTAGTGACGCCGCACGCGACGTCCGTACCAGTTTTCTCCCCCTTTAGGGGGTTGGGGGGCTGTCCTTTAGGGGGCTGGGGTTCTTTAAAGAACAGGGCGGACGGAGAGACCGTAGCAGCGGCCTTCGTAGCTCCTGTCCACGGAGTCCGAGAAGAAGCCCACGTACCACGCGTTGTACGGGCTGCCCGCGTAGAGCGAACTCGACCAATAGTTGCCGTCGTCGCCTGCGTAGTGCAAGTCATCGTTGTAGCGATAGCCCGCCGCAGGGAGGAAAATGGCGTTTTCGTTAGTTTTACTTTTCACTT
>JAFTIM010000003.1 GCA_017456885.1 Paludibacteraceae bacterium | reverse complement strand
GTGTGTGTGTGTGTGTGTGTGGAGATGCTCACTTCGTTCGCACAAAGCAAGTCCCTCAAAACAGCAGATATGTATTTGGCATAAATCATCGTCGCAAAGTTAGAACAGTTTTTTATCATCAAAAAGAAATGCCGTTATTTTTTCACATCGACTCGGCAAGAAAGCGCTCTGCCTGATATAGTGCATCTGCTTTACCCACATCAAGCAGGTGCAAATCGTGCCGCAGCACCCCCTCTATTTTTGCCTGCTTTGCCACAGCAAGATAAAAATCGATAATGGAGAAAGCGCCGCTCCACCCTGCCATCAAATCGAAAATATCGTGTGAAACAACGTGAATCCCCGCAAATGCTAAATGCCGACACGCAGCCACGTTCAGGTCGTGGTAAGGAGTTTTCACCTCGGAGGTTTGCACATTGGTCCATCCCTGCATCCGAAGGTGTTCGTCGAAAAGCAGATAGCGCGACGACTGCCGCTCGCTCACCAGCAACGTAGCTAATGCCTCGGAGGAGTGCTGACGATAGAACCACGCCAAATCGACATCGGAAAAAATATCGACATTATGCACAAGTATCGGCTCGTCGGTGCAAAACAGCGGAGCTGCATGCCTGATACCGCCACCCGTATCAAGCAGTTGCTGCCTTTCGTCGGAAATACGAATACGAATACCGAAGTTTTGTTTTTGTGCCAAAAAATCGATAATCTGCTCGGCAAAATGGTGTACATTGATTACAATGTCGTCGAACCCCGAGTGCTTCATTTTCAGAATCAGATGTTCGAGCAAAGGTTTGCCTGCCACCGGCACAAGCGCTTTCGGCATGGTGTCGGTCAAAGGCTTGAGGCGTGTGCCAAGTCCTGCTGCAAAAATAAAAGCTTTCATATACACGTTATTTTTTACCTCGCAAAAGATTGATATCTCCGCTGCATTTCCACTCGATGTTTTTTCCGTCCTTGTCTTTGTCGGCACCCACCGCCTGAATGACATAATAGTAGGCGCCCGGGGCTGCCATTTTACCGTTGATTTTGCCGTTCCAACCTTTGGCAGGGTCGGTCCAACGAGCCACCAAACGCCCCCACCTATTGTAAACGGAAGCCGAAAAGGAGGTCAAAGAGCGATAGACCACGCGAAACTCATCGTTCACTCCATCGCCATTCGGAGTAAACACATTCGGCACATCGATGAAAGACTCCAAAACCGTCACTTTAATCGAATCGGAGTACTCGCATTCGGAACTCGAAGCTACAAGTCGCACGGTGTAACTGCCTGCATTGTCGAACGTGTATCGGAAATCGCGGTCGGTATATCTGATTTTTTTCGTAGGATTGGCATCGTCGGCTATAAACCATTCGATAAAGTCGGCGGCATCTTCGTTTGCATTGCTTTTGAAATCGACCACCAAAGGCGCCGAACCGCCAATAGTAGGCATTTCGGTCAGAGTACTTAAAACCTCTTGTTTGCATTTACAATTTTTCGAGGTGCCGCTACTCGGAGTTGTGGCCGTTTGGTCGAGTTCGGTTTGCGAATCGCGTCGCGAAATACTTCCTTTCGGATAGGCCTGCACGGCAATGGCTTGCAGCACATCGGTCTGATACTCCGATTGCAATCCGAAATATTGGGCATACTCATCGCCTTGCAGCGTGAAACTCGTATTGCAAAGCGGCGAGCCGATGGCTATCGAAGTAAAAGGATAAGTCTGCTCGATACGCTCATTTTTTTTCCCCCATGCGCCACCCGTCCATTCTGCATCGGTATAGGTCAGCACAAAAGTGCGTGGCAAGGTTTTTTCGCCCGTTTCGGTCTGATAGTTCATCTCTTTCGTGTTGTCGCTGAAAGTTACTTCGAGCAAAAGCGACGAGCATTTATCCTCGTCGAACCACACAGCTTTCACCTCGTCGATAGTAACAAGGTAATTGGTATAATCGAAAACCCAAATATAGTGATAGCTTCCCGAAGTTGTCTTCACCCGATAGCCACCCTCGTCGGGCGAGAATTGCGCCACATTCGACATAAACGTTCCGTCCGTTTTTTGCCATTCCGAAAAGTCAGATGCATTGTAAGCGATGGTCGTTGCAGCCGAAATGCCGTTGAACACAAACACAGCCTCGATACCCTCGGCATCGCTTACCTTATAATAATTGCCCGATGCCGAAAAATCATTTTGAGCATACAAGCCACAAGAAATCAGCACACTCAATACGAAAAGCCATCTTTTCATCTGTATTCCCCAATTTTTAATCGTTCAAAAGTTTACCATGTTCGAACACAAAAGTACGATTTTGTTCCCGATGACACAACTCCACGCGAACAGGATATTTCCGTGCAAGATGTTCTGCCAAATGTTGTGCCGAATACACCGACCGATGCTGACCGCCCGTACACCCAAAGGCAAACATCAAATGCTTAAATCCTCGCTCCAAATATCGCTCCACATGCCTATCGGCCAAATCGTAAACCGATTGCAAAAACATGGCAATCTCTCCATCGTCCTCCAAAAAGCGAATCACGGGTTCGTCCATTCCCGTCAGTTTTTTGTATGGTTCGTAACGCCCCGGATTGTGGATACCCCTGCACTCGAACACATATCCGCCACCATTGCCCGAAGTGTCGTCGGGAATGCCTTTCGGATACGAGAAACTATAAACTTTGATGGTCAGCACATCGGGTTCCGCTGCGTGCTGACATGCTTTTTGCTGACCCAACAACTGCTTCAAAACCTGCACCAGATAAGGGATTTGGCGTGTGTCTATTTTCGACAATATATCGTTCAAATTGTCGAGAGCAAGCGGTATGCTTTGCACAAAATGTTTTTTTCGCTCAAAAAGTCCTCGAAATCCATACGCGCCAAGTACTTGCAACGTTCTGAAAAAGACAAACAAATGCAGACGTTGCAAAAATTCCTCCTTGCCAACGGTGCGATAAACACGCAGATTTTGCAGATAGACATCGATCAGATGCGCACGCATTTCGTCCGAAAAACCCGCCTTTGCCTGCCAAAGAAACGATGCCACATCATAATATATAGGTCCGCAACGCCCTCCTTGAAAATCAATAAAATAAGGGCGATCGTTTTTTATCATCACATTGCGCGACTGAAAATCACGGTAAAGAAACGTGTCCGATTCGGCATCGTGCAACAAAAGTTGCGCCAATTTTTCGAAATCGTCTTCCAGCAAATCCTCACGAAAATCCACTTGTTGAGTTTTCAGAAAGTTGTATTTAAAATAGTTCAAATCCCACATAACGGTTCGTTTGTCGAACGAACTTTGCGGATAGCACACCGAAAAATCGAGCCCGTCGGCACCTTCAAACTGAATTTTGGGTAATGCAGCCATCGTTTTTTCCAACAGGCACAACGTATCGCTCTCGGTCGAACTATTCGAGGCATTCACTATTCTGTCGAAAAGCACATCGCACCCCAAATCTTCTTGCAAATAACAAGTATAATCGTCGGAATGAGCATACACCTCGGGGACGTCAATGCCTTTTTCCCGAAAATGCGTGGCGATGCTACAAAACGCCCTGTTTTCTTCAGTTGAAGTGCCAATCACCCCGACCGCACTGCCGTTGTCAGAAGTCAATCGGAAATACTGCCTGTTGCTCCCCGCAATGGGCAAGCGCACAACATCGGACGGGAGCGATGAAAAAGTTTGTTGAAACAATTGTTTAAGCGCATCCATTTTTCTATCTATCGCAAAAAGTTTTAAAAGTACAATACTGGCAAGCCTCGGTCGTGTTGCATTGCTTGAACGGAATATCCTTGTCGAACAACTCCTCCAACAATTCGGCAAAAGCATTTTCGTAATCGTCGGCAAGGCTGTTGTAAGTTACCGGAGTTGCCGCATCGCCTTTTTTATGAATATGTGTAACGACCTCGCTTCCCGACATCTTTTTTGTTCGGAAAATAAGCGGTTGCAACGTTCGTGCACCCCACGTCTGTTGGTCGGAATACTTCAACATCATGGCATACATCAACGTTTGAAAAACGGCTTTTGGGTGGTTTTTCTCGTCTTTGGAAAACAGTTGTTCAATGTCGGTAAATACCACATCGTCGGCTCCCGTTTTATAATCGGCAACGTAAAAAACGTCCCCTTTACGATGAATTCTATCGACAATGCCGTATAAATGTGCCTTTTTCGTACCGCCGGCAAAAGGGAAATAACAATCCGTATTCAGTTCGACATCGACGATACGGAAAGGCGTCTGTTTTTTGTCGTACGCAAGCATGTTCTCCACATACTTTTTTATCACATGTGCTACCAATATGTTGCGTCCTTTCGGCGATTCGTATTTTTTTTCGTCCGTTATTTTAAGGTATTCCGTAGAGAATGCTATTTTCAATGCGTTGTCAATGCTTGCATTCAACCGTTCAATAGTATTGGCATCAACGTCTTTGCCCTTATACTCTTTGTAAAGCAATTCCATTGTTGCATGATAAATGCTTCCGAACACGTTTGCTTCGATGGTTTCGGTAATTTCGTCGGGTTCTTCTATCTCGGCAATTTTTTTCAGGTAAAATTTCAGCGGACATTGAATGTATTCGTTAAGAGCGCTCGGCGAAAGCGACCGTCTGCCACCCTCCAAAAAGCCGTTCATCTTTTGCATTATTCTGTCGTCTTTTCGGATTTCTATCGTGTTGTTTTCGCTTTTAATGAAATTGACATCGAAAGCCTGCGTATGCTCTTTCAACGAAAATTGGTTTTGATACAAATACTTCAACTGATAAACGTATCGGCTTACCTCTCCGTTTTTTGTACCCTCCACCCTATCGTCGTACAACAAAAACACACGTCTGGCTCCCGTCAGCAAACGATAGAAGTGATATGCGGCAATGGCATCGTGCTGCTCAAAAGTGGGCAAACCGAAGGCTTTTCGTAAATTGTACGGAATAATAGACGAAGAGTTGTTCTTTTTCGGGCAAACACCATCGTTCATCGAGGTGATAATCACATTGTCGAAATCGAGCGTGCGTGTTTCCAAAAAGCCCATCAGCTGCACACCCTCCAACGGTTCTCCTACAAAAGGCACCTGCGAAAAGCCCGCTGCCCTATCCACGAGCGAAGCTATCGCCTCGCTGCCGAGCATCAATCCCGATTTTGCAACATTGTCGTGCAACTGCATGAGCATCATAATGTACGAAGAGAGCATCTCTTTTTCAACCTCTTGATTCTCTTTCTGACCGGTATATATTTTTTTTACCACCTCAATAAGGTATTGCAGCAAATCGTTACCCTCGTAACGTGTAAAAATCAATTTAAGAAGTTCGTCGGATTCAAAAGATTTGTCTTCGAGCCAAAAATATCGCTCCGCGTTGATTTGTTTCACTCTTTCTGTAGCATTTTCCGTGTAAGAGAGAATCATGTAATTATTCAGAACCGCCAACACATGCTTGTAGTGAAATGCAAAACCGCCATTTTTGTGCGTTCTGGCCGACAACTGCATCTCGAAAAGCGAATGCGCCAAGGCATGCACCATCGACAACGACAACGGATAGCCCATCGTAACGTTTAACTTCGTTACACTCTCCGGCATTGAACAAAGCATAGGCACCAACAACCTTTCGTCAGGCAAAACGACAGCCGTATTTTCATCTTTCTCGGCTAAACCGTCAAGAATATCGTGCACCTTTTTGGTTTGCCCGATACCCGACGAAATGGCAATCACCTCTATCTCCTTGTTTTGTTCTTTTGGTTGCAACGCATAATGCGAACGATATTTTTGCGCATTCTGTTTGATAAAAGCGTCGGCATTTGTCATTCCATTAAAAAACGACGAATCGGTATCCCAATAAAAATCGGCAATTCCCTTTTGCTTGAAAAAATCAAACAACAAACGTTCTTGTTCGTTCAACGCATTAAATCCGATGAAAATAACTTTTTCGTATTCCACTGCATCGGACTTTTGCAATCGCTGCAAGGCATCGGCAAACACCAATCCCTCGTAGCCTACCTGCTCCGCACGCAGCGAATCGTTAAAGTCGGTATAAATCTGATACAGCGATTTCCACATTTCCAAGAATTGCTTGTTGAAACTTTTCGCATTTGTTTCAGGCAGCAATTTTTCCCAAAAACGACGAATAATAGCAATCTGTTCTTGTGTCAATCCGCCAAAGTTTTCGTCTATTTCTTTCAAATCGTGAATGTTTGAAAACAATTGTCGGGCATCGACATTATACTTCGCAATATCCTCAAAATCAGACAAAAGCGTTTCGCCAAAAGGCATAAACAACTCGAAAGAATCGACCTCCTTCGAGAGGTTTTCCCGAAATACGTTATATAGGCGGAAAAGCAACGGAATGCGCGTTTCCACCTTCAACGGTGTGTATTGCAAAAAAAAGTCGTTAATGGCTACAATACGCGGAGTAAACAGCGGTTGCTCAATTATTTCGGCAAGATATTTTTTAAAGAAAATTCCCGCACGTTTGTTTGGGAATACAAAAGCATAATTCGATATGCGCTCTTTTTCGTTACGATAAAAACACTCCGCTATTTGGCTTAAAAATTTCTTCTGCATTAAAGTACATTTAACACCTGTTCCTTTATCTGTTCCAATTCATCTTTCATTTTCACCACCAAAATTTGCATTTCGGCATGGTTCGATTTCGACCCCAACGTATTTATTTCGCGTCCCATCTCTTGAGCTATGAAACCGAGTTTTTTGCCGTTAGAGGTGTCTTGCGCCATTGTTTCGGCAAAATATTTCAGGTGATTACACAAACGAACTTTTTCTTCGCTTACATCTAATTTTTCGATGTAAAATATCAATTCTTGTTCAAAACGGTCTTTGTTGTAGTCCACCGATAGCGACTCCAAATTTTCACGCAAACGCGTTTTTATTTTCTCCACACGCTCTTTTTCAAACACCTCGACCTCCTCAAGATAGCGAGCAATGTTCTCCAATTTTTGCCGGAACATGCAGGCAAGCGACTCTCCCTCTTGAACACGAAATTCGTTGAATGCCTCTATTGCCGACTGTATCGTTTTACTCACAACCGCCCATTCGGCATCGTTCAACTCCTGCGTTTCCGTTTTAAACACGTCGGGTATGCGTAGCAACGTATCGAGCCAATCGGAAGGCGGATTCACACCCAATCGTTGAGCCAAATCCGACACTTGTTTGTAGTAAGCCTCCACAACGGTTGTGTTCAGTTTCAACGCCATCTCCCCCGCCACATTTTCTACCGAAATCGTAAACTCCACTTTTCCACGTTCTACGACTTGCGCCAATTCGTTGCGCAGTGCCATCTCCTTTTCCTTATAAACTGCCGGAATCCTTGTAAGCAAGTCCAATTGCTTGCTATTCAGCGATTTTACCTCAACGGCAATTTTTCGTCCTTCGTATTCGCCTACGGATTTGCCGTAACCTGTCATCGATTTTATCATATTTTTATGTATTATTTAAGCAAAATTAGTAAAAAGCCCCTATCTGTCAAAAACAAGTCCGCGAAAGCGTTTTTTGTTGTAAAACCGATAATAGAGCCGAAAACACCATACCACCACAAAAGAGAGCAACCAACGGGAGAGAAGCACAATCCAACATGTTGCTCCTGCCATGGTTACAAGTGCCAAATCCTCCACATTGCTGTGCGAAATGCCGATGTGAGCATTCAGCAAATCGATGTCCCGCTTCGATAATTTGCCCGAACCTGCTTCGTCTATCATAATTGCAGCACCATACGAAAGCCCCAACACATTGGCTATTATCCAAAGAAACGAAAGCTTTCGCGGCAAGCCGAAAATATCCATCAACAAACCGATGGATTTTGAAATATATTCCAGCACGCCGAACTCCCGCAAAAGGAGTTGTAAAACATTGAGCGTATAGATGATAAGCACCATTTTCAGCACAAGAGCCACAATCATTTTACCCCATGAAAAAAATTCAGCCACAAAGTTGCCTTGCAGTTGAAAAAAAGGGATTTCGGAAAGCGGTAGCAATCGTTCTCCCGAAAAATCGGGCTGTCCCGGCAATATCAGATTCAAAAACAGACCAAGCAAAAGAGAACCGAGCGTACGCACCAACAATACCACAACAAGCGAACTACCCGTTTTTCGCTGTACGGCCGACTCTACAGGAATAGCGTGTGCCGCCAACGTCATTGCTCCAATAATGGTTGTGGCACGCAGTGGAATTTCTATTGTGGAAAGCACTGCCACACACGAGTAAACATTTATAAAATAACCGCTTATATAAGCCAAGGCCGCATCGCCGGGCAAGCCGAAAAAATGGAAAAACGGGCCTATGGCTGTCGATAGCCACACAAGTATGCCCGAAAATTTCAATAAAAACATCAGCAACGATACCGACACCGTTATTCGCACCATCCACCACGCTGTACGAAGTGCCGAAGGCGTTGCCTCTGCGATTGACTTCTTACAGCGAGAAAAAAAATTGTTCATCTTTTCGCCATTGCTTATTTTGAAGTTGCAAAAGTACGATTTTTTGTGGACGATTGGCCGTAAGCGTTATAAAATGCCACACCGTGATGATTTCTTTAGTCCTCAGGCTGCTTCCAACCAAAGACGGAATGAGGCGGCGCGTGCTTCGCTGACGATGATGTCGGATTTGAACGGCGGATGCACCTTCACTTTGATGCGTCCTTTGAAGAGCGGAACGGCACAGTCGATGGCGTCGATGTTGAGTATCATCTGGCGGTTGACGCGAAAAAACTGCCCCGGGTCGAGTTGCTCTTCGAGTTTGTTCAACGGCAGATTGACTACATGCACATTGCCGATGGCTGTCACGGCAAAAGTGATTTTTTCCTCGGAATAGAAATAGGCGATGGTATCGACCTATAACGACCACATCGACTCGCCGCTCGAAATCATAAAACGCGAGCGGTATTTCCGTTCGGGATGCTGGAGCGCGTCTAAAAGTGTTTGCAGATACTCGTCACTGTCGCGCCACAAACGGCTGTAAAGACTCTCGTATTTCTCTACCGCCTCGCGTATCCGGCTCTCGTCGATGGATTTGAGAAGGCGCGTATGGCATATTGGTCGTAGGCAGTGGTGAAGATGATGACCGACTGCGGCTTGGCAGCCGACAGGAAGTCGAACGCGCTGCCATCGGTGAGGTGTATATCGAGAAAAAGCAGGTCGGGGTGTTTGTGCGTGCGGAACCACTCTATGGCCTCTTCCACATCGCCGCCGATGGCGTCGACGCTCCATTCGGGGCGCTACGGCAGAGCATGCAAGCAAGCTTGATGTGCTACTCTCACCTTGCACGAGCTTTCAGCCTGTCTCCTTACGGCGGATGGCTGCAAAAAGTTTTACCGGACACCCGTATTATTTTATAATATGTTAGAAATTTCAACCGCAAAGATATATTGTTTTCTGAAAAGACCAAATTTCTAGTTGAAATTTATGCATTTTTCTATAGGTTTACTTTAGTTTGGTGAAAAAATTATTACTGTATAATAGAATTCAGTCCTCTTTTTTCCTTCCTCAATGATGGGCTATGTACATTACCACCTATGAGATATTTTTTGTCCCTCGGCTATTTTCAGTTATTTCGGGGACAGATGGGGGACAAAATGGGTGATATTCTGCAAATATAGAAGTTAAAAATCAAAAATCTGCAAAAATGAACGTTTTTTAAATGCTTGGAATTGTGCGATTTACGGGCTTATTTTTGCAGATTTTATGTATTTCTTTGCAATTGGATTATTTACCAATGCAGAAGTTCCTGAAGATGTTGTTGAGGGTGTCCTGCGAGGTGATGGACTTGCCGAGGATGGAATTGAGAGCCTCGATGACGGCACGGAGATCTTCGGCAACGAGGTCGCCGCGTTTGTAACGATTGCCGGCGTACACCTCTAAACGGTCTATCGAGCCGCTCACTCTGAACGACAGCTCCGATGTGCGCCACGGTCGCGCGATAAAAGCGTATGTCTCGCTGATAGCAGACGATACCGCCGCCGCTTTTGTCGTTTTCACCACTATTTTGTTCTGCGCCTCGTTGTCGTCAGTCTGATTACAGGCCGAAAGAACGCATGCCACGGCCAAAATCCATAAAATCACCTTTCTGTTCATCGTTATTACACATAAATTTGTGCAAAGTTATAGGACTTCGCCGACCGGAAGAAAAGTATTTTTCCGAACGACGTCAAACCGCCGATGAATGCGGATTTTGCGGTGCCGAGTGAGCGATGCGGAATATTTCATCTCCATGTCAGCAGATGGCTGTCATGGCAAAAACAAATAAGATGCCGGACAATGTAGACGACAATAGTATTCTAAACAAAAACTCTCTCTCAAAATCTATTGCATATCTTTTTCTCTCGAACGGTACGCCCTATCTCATCGAATACGGAAACAAAAAAAGAGGACTGAAAGTCCTCTTTTTTTGGGTGGAAGATGGGACTCGAACCCACGACCAATGGAACCACAATCCACTACTCTAACCAACTGAGCTACGTCCACCATTTAAAGCACCTATTGCAAGTACTCCTTTTTGTCGGGGTAGCGGGATTCGAACCCACGACCCCCTGCTCCCAAAGCAGGTGCGCTAACCGGACTGCGCTACACCCCGAAAAAAGTGTTGCAAAATTACAACAGTTTTTTTCTGAAAACAAATTTTCACCTCTTTTTTTACAGAAATATGCAATTTTTTAAAAATGTCATTTTTATAAACGCTTAAAAATAAGTGATCTACGATTTTAATAAACATTTTTTAACAAATAATCTTCTGCCTTATAACAAGTCTAAAGTAACTTTGCAACGAATTTTTAACTCAAAACAAGCATGAATAAGAAAAACTTTTTTCTACGTATATTACTTTTATTTTTCCTCTTTTTTTCTCCTTATTTATTATTAGCACAACAACTCCCCAACGCAGGTTTCGAAAACTGGAACGGTACGGCATTCAACGGTGAACCCCAATTAGCGAATTGGAACGGTTCGAATGTTTCGCAAGTAGGGTTCAGTTTCACTTTCGTATTTCAAGATACAAACGGACGAAGCGGCTATTGTGCAAAACTCGAAAACCAAAAAGTGGGTGCTATGGGTATCACCCGCGAGGCTCCATCTTACCTCACATTGGGTTCTCCTTGGAGTTATGTAAAAGGTATTGATGCAGGTTCCGCATCGGCAGGCACCGATGGAGGTATCAGTTTTACTTACCGCCCCGACACATTGGCTGTTTGGATAAAACGTACGGGAAGCAAAGCCACTGCCGAAGATTACAACATTGTATATTATGCTTGGAAAGGCACCTCTTATTCCAATACCTATAAAAATTCAAGTGGTGGATGTACGTCCGACACTCCGCACTACGACGAGGAGTCGGACATTCGACAAGCCACCGACGGCAACGAATGCGGCACAAGCACCTATGCCACTCAAGTGTCCGAAGGGCGTTTGAACGAAAAAAAGGTTTATAGCAATTGGACAGAGGTAAAAGTCCCCATCAAATACTACAACGACTATGTTCCCGAGAAAGTAAATGTCATTTTTTCGGCGGGAAATTATCCCAACAAACGCTCCAACGACGTAAAAGCAGGAAATGCTTTATATGTCGATGACGCTCGTTTAATATATAGTTCCGCCATTCACGAATTGTATATCAACAACTTAAAATATTCAGACTTCAGATGCGACATATTGGAATACACCTATACGCTCGGGTTGGGAGCGACCGAAATACCCGACATCCTTGCCAAACGAAGCGGACGTACGTTGTCGGGAAGCGAAATCAGCATAACAAAAGGAACGGTTGACGGAGAGCCTACACTAATCACCATAAAAGCGGAAGATGGCTCCTCGACAACCACCTATACCATCTATTTCGTATCGAAACAATCCGACAATTCCCGTCTGAACGACATACAATACAACGGCACCTCGATACCGAGTTTCAATGGTTATAACGTAGGTCCGTACAACATAGAGTTGCCTTACGGAACAACCGAAATCCCGACCATCGATGTTGTAAAAGGTGAGGAGAAACAGACTTACGAAATCACCTATTCGTCGGGAACGCTTCCTTGCACGGTAACCGTCAAATCGTTTGCTCAAGACAAAAACTACACGACCGTATATACCATCAATTTCACGGTGGGAAAACTATCTGACAACACCTTGCAAAACATTTTGGTAGGTGGAAATGCCATACCGGGATTCAATCCTACAAAAACGAATTATGTGGTAGAACTTCCACAAGGCACAACGGCCGTTCCGGAAATAACTGCCGTATCGGCATATCCCGATGGCGAACAAACAATTGAGCACACAAACAACGGATTGTCAGGCACTTACGAAATAAGAATAACCGTACCCGGAAATGCTACGACAAGAAAGTATAGTCTTACATTTAAAATAACGGCATCTACCAATTGCAATCTTTTGGGCATATCCATTGACGGCGTTCCTTTGGAGGGATTCTCTCCCGACATAACAATCTACAATTACGAATTGCCGCAAGGCACTACCCTGCTGCCGGAAATTACTTATACGCAAGGCGATGAATATCAAAGCATTGTAACCACGAACAATGGTATCAATGGTAAATATTCGATAAAAGTTACCTCGCAAAGCGGAGCAATAAAAACCTACAACATCAATTTCTCCGTTTACAAATCGGATATATCAACCTTAAATGACATACAAATAGGCGGTGTGTCGCTCGACGGATTTAGCAGCGAAAACACCTCTTACAACTACCAACTGCCTACGGGAACTACCATTTTACCCGAAATAACGGTTACAAAAGGAGAAGAAAATCAAACAGTTACCATCGTAAAAGGCAACACAAACGGAGTAACCTACATTCGTGTAACTGCCGAAAACGGGACAAGTGCGACTACCTATCAGATAGCATTTTCGGTACAGAAATCGACCGATGCAAATCTGACCGACATCAAAATAGACGGTGTCAGCATCGACGGGTTTAAGAAAGATTCGCTGAATTATACCTATACTTTAGCTGCCGATGCCACCTCGTGTCCGTCTATCGAGGTAGAAACCGAATATCCGAATCAGACGGTTGAAATCATTTCTCCGGCACTTGAAGGTACCGCAACAATAAAGGTATATTCCGAAACGGGCGATTCTTACAACGTGTACACCATTCAGTTTGCATTTCCACGCTCGAACAACAACTACCTGAAAAACATTGCATTGGACGGAATCGGCATCAGCGGTTTCGACAAAACGACAACCGAATACACCGTTTCGCTCGCCGATGCCGTTTTGCCTGCCATTACATACGAAAAAGACGACACGTTGCAGACGGGAATCGCCATCAACGATTTTGCCGACAAAAAATATGCCCTCGTAGTGATAGCCGAGAACGGAGAACAACGTACCTACAATCTTACATTCAATATCGCTCCGAGCGGAAATGCGTTGTTGAACGACATCAAACTATTCGACGAGGCAACACAGACTTTTGTTTCGCTTCCCGACTTTGCATCTGACAAGTTTGATTATACCAGCACTTTGGCATGGCGAAGCAAAACGGTACCCAATATCCACCCCGTAGTGGGACAAAAAGGGCAAATAGTATCCATTTTCTACGGGAAAACTGATGCCGTAACCACTCTGCATGTCGAAGCGGAAAACGGAACGACACAGGACTACACCATCTATTTCCCTGTCGAAAAATCGAATGTTACCACTTTGGAATACATTGCTTTGAGTGCAGGCGAATTGCTGTTCGACAAAGAAACCACTTTCTACGACGTAACGCTCCCCTACGGCACTACCGAGGTGCCCACCATTAGTTGGGCTAAAAGCGTGGAGGAACAAACCGTTACGCTTATTGCAGGAAGCATCAACGACACCACAAAATTTGTAGTTACCGCCGAAAACGGTGATACACGCACTTACAAAATGATATTCAACGTGGCAAAAAGCGGAAAAGAGAATGTTTTGGCAAGCATCGTGGTCGAAGGCATCGGATCGTTTACCGACAATGCAGAGGTGATGCTGCCTTATGGTACCACCGAGCTGCCTGCCATTACCTGCGTCAAAAATTTCCCCGAGCAAACGGTATTGATTGACAACGGAGGCATTTACGCACCAACCACCATCACTGTTAAAGCCAACGAAAAAGGCGTTGCCGACAAAGTGTACACACTAACGCCAAAAATTGCTTTACCCACCACTTCGCTCTCCGAGATAAAAGTGAACGGCGTGGCTATTGACGGATTTACACCCGACAAGTACGCTTATGTTGTAAACGTGAACAACGCCGTAGGCGAACAACCTGCCGTATCGTACACAAATTCAGACGATGCCATTGTGGAAGTTTTAGTGGAGAACACCAAGCATGTACAGCTGAAAGTTTCGGACAAAAACGACCCCGCCTACCCCACCTCCACCTACGACATCTATTTCTACTATCCAAGCGATGTCATTCCTAACGGAGATTTTGAGGATTGGACAGGTACAGTGTATAATGGAGCCTCCAAACCTACAGGATGGAAAGTTGCTGCTGACATTGTAGATAGTTATACATTTAAATTATTAGGTGTTACTTATGGAACATATACCTCTGGAGCCGAATCTGAAAGAACAGACACACATACAAGTGGAAATTATGCAACACAATTGAAAACAACGTATCATAGATGGTCTATTTCAGGTTCTATGCCGGGAATGATAACTCTTGGTGATATGTCAATAAGTTTAGCATCTGCAGGAAACTCCACCTCTTCGGTTAGTGGAGGTATTCCATACAGAAATACTCCAGACTCAGTATTGATGGATTATTGCCCTATAGCAGCTAAAAACATCGGTAATATGCATTTCTTATACACATTGTCTGATGGAACAACTACAATTACAAAGGAATTTTCAGGAGCATATTCTAATTTAGGCACTTGGAACAAAATGACAATTCCTACATACGATGCTTCTATCGTAGAACCATCCACGTTGAACATTACCATAAATAGTGCAAATTCGGAAAATGCAAAAGATTTAGGAAGTGTTACAGAACGAACATCTACACTCTATGTGGATAATCTTCGTTTTGCGCATAGTTCCGTACTTACCAACTTTGTTATCGACGGAGCAAGCAATGCCATTGGCAGCAGTTTCGACATTGCCGAGGACTATCAAGGCGTGCCTGCCATTGCGGCAATAGGCGAAGTGCCCGACCAAGAGCACACGATAACAATAGGCGACGAAGCTGAAAACGGTGCAAATATGACACGCACGGTAACCATCCGTGCAAAAGCCGAAGATGGTACTTACACCGACTATACATTTACGCTGAATCGACCGAAATCGAGCAACAACCAACTGAAAGCCCTCAAAATAAACGGAGTGGATTTGGCAGGCTTTGCTCCCGATGTTTACACCTACAACTATCCGGTTGCCAACGGCACTACACGCACGCCCGACATCGAATTTGTGCGTGGAAGCATGCACCAAAACGTAAGCATCAATACAAACGGCATAACGGCAGCAACCATCGTTGTTACGCCCGAAAACGGCGGAACTACGGCTACCTATACCATCAATTTCGTGGAAGCGGCTTCCGATGTTACTACCTTGAACAGTATTGCAATAGAGGGCGAACATCCCGATTTTGTGTTCGATGCAAACACCACCGAATACAACATCCATTTGGCAGCCGACGCTGCAATACCGATAGTCTCGTTCGAGAAAAACAGCGACGGACAAACCGTAACGCTCACACTCGACAACCCGACTACGCTAAAAGTGGTTGCCGAAAACGGTGTGAACGAAAAGTTATACACCATCAACTTTACGCACGCCACCATCGCTACCGATGCTAAATTGGCATCAATAGCCATCGACAACCAAGCGTTGCCGACATTCAGTTCGGACGTATTCCTTTACGAAGTGGAACGCACCCCTTCCGACGACATTTATCTGACCTATGCAAAAACATTCGTAGCCGACTCGCTTGCAACCATCATTTATGCCGATTCGGTTGTTTGGAAAGTGGAAAACAAAGCGGCAGTCAAAAATAAATATAAACTGACATTCACCGATGCCATTTCGTCGGATGCTTATCTGAACGGCATTCTGTCGAACAATATACTGATAAGCGGATTCCAAAAAGATTTGTTAAACTACGAAATCGTTTCGGACACCATACCCGACATTTCCGTCGAAAAAGGCAACGACAATCAGGTTGTGGGAGTTGCCATCAACGAATCGCAAATTATCATTACCGTTACGGCCGAAAACGGTATCACTTACCAGATATACACCATCGACATCGTTTCGCCACAACCGAAATCGGACAATGCTTTGCTGAAAGGTATCGAAATTGGAGGTACACCGCTACCCGACTTCGACAAAAACAAATTTACGTACAACTATGAGTTGCCGATGCACACAACCACGTTGCCCGTAATCAACGCACTTGCCGATGCCGTCGGACAAAACATCACGATAACGACCAACGGGACGCAAGGTGTTACCACGATTGTTGTTGTGGCCGAAAACGGCATTGCAACCAACACCTACAGCATTGCATTCAGCGTTACTCCATGCAACAACAGTGTGCTGAACGACATTCAATTAGACGGAGAATCCATCAGCACAACCTCCGTAAATTTCGAATGCGACAAAAACTTTGCCCCCGACGTGTTGGAATACTCAATTTTATTGCCGAAGGAGCGAATAACATTCCCCGAAATCGGTATTGTATCCAACCACGAAGCATGCCAAAGCATTACCAAAGACACAACCATTATCAGCGAAAAAGAACGCGACATTAAGATAAAAGTGGTAGCCGAAAACAACGTCGATTCAACAATTTATCTGCTTCACATCGCCATCAAGAAGTCGGACAATACCCTATTGGCAATGATTTACAAAGAGGGTGAAGAGATTGCCGGTTTCGACGAAAACGTATTTGCTTATGTTGTTAATCTTCCTTATGGCACAACCAAAGTGCCGAACATCACCTGCAAAAAGCAAGAAGATGTACAAACCTGCAACATCACACCGGCTGCTTCGATAAACGAAGAAACCACTATCGAAGTGGTAGCCGAAAACGGCATCGACAGACAAACCTACACCATTGCATTCAATATTCTACCATCAAGCGATGCCACATTAAGCGGTATATACATCGGAGGCGAACTTATCAGCACCGATGCCACAGGCTTCATCTGTAACGAAAACTTCGCATCCGAAACATGGGAATATTACGTATCGCTGCCCGTTGGCACAACGGTATTGCCCGAAATCACTTGGTCAACCTCCGTTCCCGACATTACAAGTGCCACTATCGAAGATAATGGTGTAAAAGGAGAAGCCACCATCACCATTGTTGCTCAAGACGGAAGCATTGAAACCTATACGATTCATTTCGATGTGTTAAAATCGGGCAACAACAAACTTGCAAACCTTTTGGTAGAAGGCGTTACCATCGGTACCAAGCAAAACGACCCCTATGAGGTGTATTTCGGCAACGATGACTACGGCAACATTGCAACTACATTTAACCCAGACTCTACCGTTTACACGTTGGTTTACCCTGTAGGGACAGATAGTGTAATGCTGATTTCGCAAAGCGACATCGACTTTGTTTACAGCGATACCCTGCAAACGGCAGTAATAACTCAAACAAAAGCAACCGAGTTTTTAATCACTGTAACAGCCGAAAACGGTGTCCAAAACATCTATGTGATTTCAACAAAGATATTGCTTTCAAACAATTCGCTCTTGAAAGACATCAAACTGAACGGCATCTCGATAGACGGATTTGAGCCGACAATATTCAATTACGAATACCTACTCTACCAAGGCGACACGATACCATCCATTCTGCCAATAAAGCAAGAAGCGTCGCAAACGACCTCCGTTTTGACAAAACCTATCGGAGATGAAACCATCATTACTTGTCAGGCAGAAGACCTATCGACCTCTCAATACAGAATTTTGTTTAAATACTCGACAGAGAACCCCGGCGATGCACCCACCATCGAAGACATTTGCTGGACATCATTGGGTGGCGGACGTTGGAAAGCAAGTTCGAAACGCAATAACGTGTATGTGTACATTTTCGACCCTTCGGGCAGAATGCTTGATGTTCAACAAGTACCCGTACTCAACCCTAACAGCGACTTGTGCAGCAAAGATTCGAACGGTGCCATTTTTCAATTTGAAAAGAAAGGGCAGGTACGCATCTATATGTTCTCGTACAACATGAAAAAACGACTGTTCTCAGGAAAAATTCTTTACTAATACCCTCGAAAAAAGCGCCTTGCAATCAAGGTGCTTTTTTTTGTGTGAAAATAATGCCGCAAATTCCTCTTTTTGAAATTTCGGCATTATTCACTATTTTTGTGAGAATTTTAGCATGAAGTAATATGTCCAATATTGTTGATAACAACGAAGAGTTAATAGATAAAAACGAGAACACCGACGATTTTCAGGGTGACGAAGCCCCACTCCACAATTCAACTTACAAGGTACCATCGTTAAACGATGAAAGTAACAAACACCATCTTTCGGGAATGTACCAGACGTGGTTTTTGGATTACGCCTCGTATGTAAACCTTGAGCGTGCCATTCCTCATATCAACGATGGTCTGAAACCGGTACAACGCCGCGTATTGCATTCGATGCGCAGAATGAACGATGGACGTTACAACAAAGTTGCCAACATTGTCGGACACACCATGCAGTTTCACCCGCACGGAGATTCTTCTATCTATGACGCATTGGTAACCATCGGGCAGAAAAACATTTTGGTCGATTGCCAAGGGAACTGGGGTAACATCATGACGGGAGACCCTGCCGCCGCCGCTCGTTATATCGAAGCACGTCTGTCAAAGTTTGCTCTCGATACGGTTTTTAATCCCAAAACAACCGAATGGAAACTCTCGTACGACGGTCGGAACAAAGAACCGATTTATCTTCCTGTAAAATTTCCGTTGCTGCTTGCACAAGGTACCGAGGGTATCGGGCTTGGTCTTAACTCAAAAATACTCCCGCACAACTTTAATGAACTGATTGATGCTTCGATTGCTTATCTAAAAGGCGAAGAGTTTACACTTTATCCCGATTTTCCGACAGGCGGTGCTATCGACATCAACAAATACAACGACGGAGAGAGAGGCGGTAAAATAAAAATCAGGGCTCACATCGAAAAAATCGATACTAAAACGTTAGCCATTACCGATATTCCTTACGGCATTACCTCCGGAAAATTGATGGAGTCCATCATAAAAGCTAACGAAAAAGGAAAAATCAATATCAAAAAAGTGGAAGATATGACCTCCGACAAGGTGGAAATTCTTATCCATTTGGAAGCAAAAACCTCTTCGGACAAAACCATTGACGCACTTTACGCCTTTACAAACTGCGAAGTGAACTATTCGCCCAATTGCTGCGTAATTCAGGACAACAAGCCGTTGTTTACAAACGTTTCGTATATTCTTAAACACAGTGCCGAGGTTACTAAAAACCTGCTGAAATTGGAACTTGAAATACAACGAGGCGAGCTTTTGGAACAACTGCATTACGCTTCGCTCGAGAAAATATTCATCGAAGAACGAATTTATAAAGACAAAGAGTTTGAGGAGGCCACTTCGAACGAACTTGCATTGGCACATATCGACAAGCGTTTAACGCCGTTTAAAAAAGACTTTATTCGCGAAGTAACTACCGACGATTTGCAACGTTTGTTAGAAATAAAAATGGCTCGCATTTTGAGATTCAACAGCGATAAAGCTCAAGAAAATATCATTGCGCTCCGCAAACAGATAAAAGAATGTGAAGCCCATATCGCCCAAATTGTGCAATATACCATCGATTGGTTTAAATATTTGAAAGAAAAATACGGTGCCCCATACAAACGCTTAACGGAAATTAAAAACTTTGAAACGATTGAAGCGGCCAAGGTTGTCGAGGCTAACGAGAAACTCTATATCAATCGTGAAGAAGGATTTATCGGAACGGGACTAAAAAAAGACGAATTTGTGTGCAACTGCTCGGATATGGACGATGTCATTATTTTCTACAAAGACGGAAAATACAAAGTCGTTCGTATTTCGGAAAAGCTCTTTGTCGGAAAAAACATCATCCATTTGGACATTTTCAAAAAGAACGACAAACGCACCACCTACAATGTAGTTTACCGCAACGGTCGAATAGGTGCATTTTATATGAAACGTTTTGCCGTCAATGGTGTTACTCGCGACAAAGAGTACGATTTGACACAAGGAGAGCCGAACTCGAAAGTGTACTATTTTTCGGCAAATCCGAACGGCGAAGCTGAAACGATAAAGGTAACGCTAAAGCCTACCACCCGACGCATAAAAAATCTCGTATTCGAAAAAGATTTCAGCGAATTGGCAATCAAAGGGCGTCAGTCGATGGGCAATATCCTGACTAAATTTGATGTACAAAAAATCTCACTCAAAGAGCGCGGTTCTTCTACCTTGGGCGGAACTCCCATCTGGTTCGACCCCGACATATTGCGTCTAAATTTTGATAAACGAGGCACTTATCTTGGCGAATTTTCTCCAAACGAAGAGATTGTCGTCATCTGCAAAAACGGCGATTACTACACCACCTCGTTCGAATTAGAAAATCATTACGACGAAGATATTTTAAG
This sequence comes from Paludibacteraceae bacterium, assembly GCA_017456885.1. Lineage (GTDB taxonomy): Bacteria > Bacteroidota > Bacteroidia > Bacteroidales > Paludibacteraceae > RGIG9608. The sequence continues at coordinate 36,280 of JAFTIM010000003.1, read as the reverse complement.
AATTGAGAAATTCAATCCTCACAAAACTTGGACAGTAGCGCTTTTTGATGCAGACCAACAAAATCTGCCTTATCTGAAACGCTTTCAATTAGAATCCTCGAAAAAACGCGTTTCGATGTTGGGAAACAACCTCTCGAAAATGATTTTAATCACCGATACGGCATATCCACGACTTGAAGTTCTTTTTGGTGGCGACAGCAGTTTCCGCGAAAATCTTATTATTGACGCTGAAGAGTTTATCGGTGTAAAAAGTATGAAAGCAAAAGGGAAACGTATTACGTTGTGGGCTATTGACAAGATAAACGAACTGAAACCGACAAAATATCCCGAACAGCAGGCAGAGGTTGAACAAAAGGATTTAGAGCCAACCACCCTTCCAACCGAAGAATCAAACAACGATGATACGCCCGACACATCTTCTTTAAACATTGATGAAGATACGGGACAAATCAGCCTGTTTTAAAAAAGACTGATGTAAATAGGCACTCTATATCATAATTTTTTCACACAAAAAGAACAAAAGATGCCTAATACACTTTTTAGAATAATGGACGCAGGGCATGGTCTGCTCATTGTGATATTGCTCTACTTTGCTTGTCGTCTATTGGTTGTACACAAAGAAGGTTTGTTGCGTGTACGCACTATAGCTGCAGCGATGTTACTCATTACCCTTATCCAAACCATATCATTTTTATTGATAAACAGCACAGACAAAACTCATATCAAAATAGAAGAAACCTTTACTATATGGATGGATTTATTATCGTTTGTTGGAGTCGTATTTATGATATGGTTATTTTATCGTAATCGTCATATTTTTCAAAAAAGGGAAATTTTACTTTGTTGTGGTTTATTGATAACATTGTTAGCCTCTTATCTTCTATGTTTGGCATTTAAGTTTGCCGATTGGACTTATGTATTTTATTTACCATTTACAACCATTGTTTGGACATATTTTGCATACACTATAGAGCATCTGCAACTGAAAGAAGCAACAAAAATCACAATAGACGACGCTTTTATCACCGAACTCGAACAAGTACTACGCGAGGAACGACGTTTCTGTCGTAACGACTTAACTCGTGATGAGATTTGCCGTATGATGTGTACTAATCGTACGACCCTTTCCAAGCGGCTGTTGGCAACAACAGGAAAAACATTGAGAGAATACCTACGCGATATACGACTCAAAGAAGCGGCTCTTTTACTGAAAACCACGAATATGCCTATTGAGCAAATTGCTCTTGAGGTAGGGCTTCAGAGTACGTCAGGATTTTATAGAAACTTTCTTTTTTCCTATGGAATGACCCCAAAAGAGTTTATAAATCAAACAAACTGACATTTGTACACCACTGATTGACAACGATACACAACTCCCCATAGAGACGACAATATCTTTGTAGCAAAATTCTTCAATATGAAAAAGCTACTTTGGATTTCGTTTCTTTTGTTCTCTTGTGAGCAAGTCATAGCTATTAAAGTAACAGGTAAAGTTGTCGATAAAAACAATAATAACATCGCTTATGCGACGATAGCTGCCCTTGATGCAGATTCTACTATTTTAGCGGGCGATATTACCAATAATCTTGGGGAATTTCTGTTAGATACTCCTTCGAGAACTGCATTATTAAGAATCTCGTATATTGGATACATCACGCATTATATAAATCTCAATAACGCAAAAGACTCTATTGTTGTAACATTGCAAGAAGAGTCGTTAGTGTTAGACGAATTAACCATTACCATCAAAAAAAGCCTTGTGGAGCGAAAAATGGATAGAATAGTGTTGAATGTAAGCCACACAGGGTTTGCTATTGGCAATAATGGGAAAGACATACTTAAAAAAGCTCCCGGAGTGAATATTGACCGAAAAGGGAATGTAACAATAAATGGCAAAACAGTAGAGGTCTATATCGATGGTCGACCAACTTACCTATCTGGCGAGCAACTTAAATCAATGTTGGAGGCCACCGATGGTAGTACAATTGATAAATTGGAAATCATCACACAACCCTCCTCTAAATACGAAGCAGCCGGACAAGGAGGCATCATTAACATCAAAACAAAAAAAATCATACAAGAGGGTTCAATGGCTCATTGTCGGCATCTTACGGCGGAATGTATTGGAAAGACATCTGCTCCTTTATGCAAAGCGAACATCTATCGCTCAACCTAAACTATCGTGCAAAAACAAGTTACACTTCTATATCCTTATCTCAAAGCTTTAATGACCGCACAGAAACCTATAAATACACCATAAAAACGCCCAAAGAGGAATGCAATGGTGTGAATCAAACACAATTAAAGAATCCATATTTGTCACTCAAAATCTGTAACGATTGGCATATTGATTCCCTCAACACTATCGGTTTCGCTTTTTCCGTCCCATTGTCGTACAGCACTACAAAGGCGCCATATAAACACAATTTTAGTACACTGCGACAAAATGATACTCTTTTTTTACAATCTAAAGAAGAACGATTGGGCAAAAACAATTTACTTCAGCACTCTTTGAATCTCAATTTTACACATATTTTCTCTGCAAGACTCAATCAAGAACTAAATATCGGCATCTGCTACAACCGACATAATCTCTTTACAAAACAACTTCATCGAAATCAAAGCATCTTTTTTGAAGAAACTCAACAACAGTTAAGCAATATTACTAACATTGGAAGCGTCAATTTTGATTTCCAAACCGATTTTTGGAGAACGGGGAAGGTAGAATGTGGAGGCAAATGGCTAACTACCCACACAAACTATAAATCTACCACAAACTACCTTTCTGCAAACTTTAAATATTCAGAAAATATTGGAGCCTTATACTTGATTATTGGCAAGAGTTTTAAGGAGAAATGGGATATAATGTTGGGTGTACGAGGCGAATATACCCATTCGGTAGGTCGTTGGGAGAAAGAGGATAGTATCAGCAAGAAGAATTATTTCAACCTATTTCCAAGCATTCGTTTAGGTTATACACCGACAAAGAATTGGACCATAACAGCCAACTATAATAGGCGAATACAACGTCCTCACTATACAATGTTAGATCCTTCTCTTATACAAGAAGATACACATACACAACGTAGAGGGAACCCAAACCTAATGCCAGGACTTTCAAACAATCTACTTATTTCGTTTGGATATTCGGAGTATGTATCACTTGATTTTGATTTTACACACACTAAAAACATTATTGATTATAAAACTAAAGTGCTGTCCGGTGGGCATCGAATAGCAACAGCAACCAACTATGGGCAGTCTATCGCACACAACATTTACCTCTCTCTCACCGAAGTGCCTATTGTACCAAAATTAACACCCAAAAGTAATGGGAAACGTCAACTTAATGGTGCATGGCTCGCATTAACAGCTATAGTGGGAGGAGGGTATGAGAAAATTCGTTCGTACGATAACACTTTAAATACAAAACATTGGAAATTTGATATATATGCAGAGTTGAATGCTTATCTTCCTAAAGCGTGGACACTCTCTTTAGATGGTTTCTACTCTACTCCAACCATTTGGGCTTCAGAGTTATTTTCCTCATGGAAGGAACTCAATTTCGCGTTAAAAAAAGAGTTTCCAAAACAAGGATTATCTCTTACTGCAAGAATAAACGACCTTATACTTTCTTCAAAATGGGAGAGCCACACACTCGGTTTAGGTGATGGATACAAAAATTACTTGATGGGGAACGATCGTGCTCATGCAGTTACCATTGGACTGACTTGGAATTTCGGGAAAACAATGCATCACGAAAAAGTCAAAGCCGATACAAACAACGAACCCGAAACAACCATTGGCCGTCGTAGAAGACGAAAATAAATACAAACAAATTGTACGCCACTTTGAGAATCTCATGGTACATTCAACAGGCACAAGTTCCCCGAAAGTGACTTTTGAACATCAATAATACGTTGATTTTTGCTCCCTCTGAAATGCAAAGACAAATTGCGTTCAGATTCTATGTAACGCCCGTCGACAAGCACATCGCACCACTCCAACAATGCCCTACGCAAAGGGTTGAGTAGCAAGTCTTCAAATCGATATCCCGTATAACACCAAATGGTTTTATCCGTATTTTCTTTAATCATTCGCGCCAAAGCGGTAAAACCCTCGGGGTGCAACATTGGGTCGCCACCCGTAAAAGTTACATTCATATCCGCCTCTACTATTCGCTCGAACAACTCCTCTACCGGAACAATTTTCCCCGAGTTTTCGTCCCACGATTGAGGATTGTGGCAACCTATACAATGATTTTCGCAACCGGCACAATAGATAGCGGTACGAAGCCCCACTCCATCGACCGAGGTTCCGTACTTAACATCAATCACTCGTATGCTATTTATGGACAACTCTGTCATTCAATTCCGCAAGTTTTGCTTTGTTCCAACGCTCAGTAGTACCGACAAGATACCCCGTAATACGTTGCAATCTATCTATATTATCACTCCCGCATTTCGGACAAACTTCCAACTCCTGTTGGGCATCTTCATAGCCGCAATTCATACAACGATTACGATTATGATTGACCGAACAATATCCGATATTGTATTTGTCCATCAAATCGACAATATCCATAATGGCTTGCGGATTATGCGTGGCATCTCCATCAATTTCGATGTAAAATATATGTCCTCCACGAGTTAAATCGTGATAAGGAGCCTCTATCTCCGCTTTATGTTTGGGAGAACATTTGTAATACACCGGCACATGATTGGAGTTTGTATAATAAATTTTATCCGTTACGCCCGGTATTTCACCGAATTTTTCACGATCGATGCGCGTAAAACGTCCTGACAATCCCTCGGCCGGCGTGGCCAATACACTAAAATTGTGTTGATATTTCTCCGAAAACTCATTTGCACGGTCACGCATGTAGGTTACAATCCTCAAACCCAAAGCCTGCGCTTCGTCGCTTTCGCCATGATGTTTCCCTATAAGTGCAATCAAGCATTCGGCAAGTCCGATAAATCCAATACCAAGCGTCCCCTGATTGATTACACGTTCTACCGTGTCGTTTGGCTTCAGATTTTCGCAACAGGACCAAAGTGAGGACATTAGCAACGGAAATTGTTTAGCCAAAGCCGTTTTCTGAAAATCATAGCGGTCGCATAGTTGTTTGGCGGTAATTTCCAATAGTTCATCGAGTTTAGCAAAGAAACTTTCTATTCGTTGCGACTTGTCTTCTATGGGCATACATTCGATGGCAAGACGCACTATGTTGATAGTCGAAAAAGAAAGGTTACCACGTGCAATAGAGGTTTTTTCTCCAAAACGGTTTTCAAAAACACGCGTGCGACAACCCATTGTAGCCACTTCGTACAAATAACGCTTCGGGTCGGTTTCATTCCATTTCTCATGTCGGTTGAATGTGGCATCGAGGTTTACAAAATTCGGGAAAAAGCGACGTGCCGCAACCTTGCACGCAAAGCAATACAAATCATAATTTTTATCTTCAGGCAAATAGCTCACCCCTCTTTTCTTTTTCCATATCTGAATCGGGAAAATAGCAGTAGAGCCGTTGCCTACACCTTCGTATGTCGATTGCAACAATTCCCTTATTATACAACGTCCCTCGGCGGAAGTATCTGTCCCATAGTTAATTGATGAGAAAACAACCTGATTGCCACCTCTCGAATGAATGCTGTTCATATTATGTATGAATGCTTCCATCGATTGGTGTACACGATTTACAGTGCAATTTATGGCATGCTGTTTCAATTTTTCGTTTCCTTGCAAAAACGCTAAATCGCGAGCCAAATAGTCGGTGATTTCAGCCTCATACAAATGCTTTAAATCCAACCCTGTCAATTTCTCTATGTTTTTGACCTCTTCGATATAACTGCGACGAACATAAGGTGCCAGATAAAAATCGAACGCAGGGATAGCTTGTCCACCATGCATTTCGTTTTGTACGGTTTCCATCGAAATACAAGCCATAATCGAAGCCGTTTCTATTCGTTTGGTAGGACGACTCTCTCCATGCCCTGCTTGAAAACCTTGTTCCAATATCTTATCCAAAGGATGTTGAATGCAAGTGAGCGATTTTGTAGGATAATAGTCCTTGTCGTGAATATGCAGATAGTTATTTCTGACAGCCCACAACGTTTCTTCCGAAAGGAGATAATCATCGACAAAGGGTTTTGTGGTTTCCGAAGCAAACTTCATCATCATGCCGGCAGGAGTATCAGCATTCATATTCGCATTTTCGCGCGTAACATCGTTCGACTTCGCTTCTACAATTTCCAAAAACATTTCACGCGTTTTTGCTTTACGGGCTATGCTGCGTTTATCTCGATAAGCGATATAACTTTTGGCAACTTCTTTACGCGGCGAAGCCATCAGTTCCATCTCTACCATATCCTGAATTTCCTCGACAGAGGATTGTTCCTTGCCACGAAACTCAATGCGATCAACTATCTTGTAAATAAGAACTTCGTCTTCACCTGTTTCCGTTGTCAGCATTGCCTTACGAATTGCCGCAGCAATTTTCTCACGATTAAATCCTACAATGCGGCCATCTCTTTTTAGTACTGTCTGTATCATATAAATCAATTTAAATAAACCTTCCAAGTAAAAACCGGATGCTTACAAGGGAAAATAGGTATGCGGTATCTCTTTCAAAAAAAGAGTTGTATTCGACGCTCTTAAATCCCGAAAGCACCAAAAATAAAACGGAATAAGGCAGGTCTTCTGACTTGTTTCGTCCGTGCGGTCTTCCCACTTTTTTAGCAGTGACCTTGTTAGGATGCACGGATTGAAAAGAAACTTACAGCTACGGGTATAGTCTCGGATTTACACCGAAGTTCCCTTTTCATTTTCCAACGGATTGAACCGTTTTCAAACACCTCAAACCGACACAAAAGTAACAAAAACGCAATAGATTTAAACAAATAATTATTCTTTTTTTTCAACAATGCTCAACAGAAAAACATTACACGTTTTGTTTTTTTTCAATTTATTATTCGTAGTTGTTCAATCGAAAAACAAAAAACTATCATCAGTTATCATTGCCTGTTTCTTTGCAATTACTTGCTTTGCACAAAAACATTTAATGTTTAAAGGTATTCCCATTACGGGAAGTATGACTGAATTTTGTAAAAATCTTTCTCAAAAAGGATTCACAAAATTTAGCAGCTCGGCTATCTGTTCAATCTGTTTTTATCGTAAAAATGCCCAAACCGACAAAAGGGAATGCCTTATCCACTTAACAATAATTAACCGGCGTATAGGCGGTAAAACAATTATTCTTTCTTATTTTTGACCTCAAAAAGGGGAATTATGTACGAACAATTATTGACATTGGACAAACTACAAATAACAGCTCCCGGTAGTAATCTGCTGAATATTGTTTTGGCATTGGTCATGTACGGTGTGGCTTTAGGTGTATCGCCCAAACGCTTCAAAGACGTATTTACAAAACCGAAATCAATCCTGCTCGGATTAGTCGGGCAATGGATTTTACTGCCGGCGGCAACCTATCTTTTGGTCATTTGTCTTCGCAGTTACATAACACCGATGGTTGCTATGGGTATGATATTGGTAGCGTCTTGTCCAGGAGGGAATATCTCTAACTTTATGACCTCTTTAGCAAAAGGGAATTCAGAACTGTCGGTATCGATGACGGCAGTAACAACCACTTGTGCCCCCATTGTCACGCCTTTAAACTTTACCTTATGGGGAACGCTTTATGTAAACTTTTTCATGAAACGCGGCATTGAAGTCCCCTATTTGCATATTCCTTTCAACGAGATAGTTGTAACCGTGGTGATGCTTTTAGGCATTCCATTGATATTAGGATTACTGACCACGCACTATCTACCTAAAGTCGCCGAAAAGATAAAGAAACCTATCAAAATCCTCTCCGTGATTATTTTTATAGCCATGATAATCGTTGCTTTTGTCGGGAACTTAAACCAATTCGACGGATTTAAGGATTTTTACGAAAACATTAAATGGATATTTCTGATTGTTTTAGTGCATAATGCAATAGCTTTAAGCATTGGATTTTTACTTGGTACGATATTTAAAAGCGACAAACCCGATCGCCGAGCATTAACTATCGAAATTGGCATTCAAAATTCGGGATTGGGTCTTATTTTGTTATTTTCTCCGGCATTTGCAGGGCAAAATGCACTTGGAGGAATGATGTTTGTAACAGCATGGTGGGGCATTTGGCACATCGTATCGGGATTGTTGGTAGCCACGCTTTTTCAGAAAATAAAATGAAACGCATTCAAGAAAAAAATTGGGTATACTCGCTTGCCCAATATTATGTAAACGCCTCGTTTTTCATAGCTTATCGTCGATGCGAATACATCGGTACAGAGAAAATTCCGAACGATGGAGCTATTATTTTTGCGCCGAATCATACCAATTGTTTGCAAGACGCTTTAGCGGTTTTGGCATTAAATCATACACCGAAAGTATTTGTTGCACGTGCCGATATTTTCAAAAATAAGAAATTAAGAGGCATACTTCATTGGCTGAAAATTATGCCCATAATGCGTATCCGCGATGGATATTCCAATCTGCAAAAAAACGATGAAATAATGAGATATGCCATTGACGTATTGGAAGAGAAAGTGCCATTTTGCATTATGCCCGAAGGAAGACATCGACCCAAACACAGCTTATTGCCATTGGTCAAAGGTATTTTCCGAATAGCAATGCAGGCAAACGAAAAATTCGGTGCTGAAATGCCTGTTTACATTGTCCCTTTCGGTATTGAATACGGCAACTTCTTTCGTTTTCGTTCGTCATTGCTTGTCGAGATAGGAAACCCCATCAACATTACCTCGTATCTGAAAGAAAACAACGCTCTTTCGGTTGCCGAACAAATGAACGGATTAAAAGAAATGTTGACAAATGCGCTAAAAGAATCCATCTTTTACATTCCTGACAACGAAAACTACAATGCGCTACTAACTTTATGCCAGATATGCTCGGAAGCGAGACTCTCTGCAGCTCACAAGCGGAAAACTTTGCACAACCGCTTGATGGAAAACAAAAAGATAGTCGAAACGGTTTGCAACAGCCCCAAAGAAAAAACAAAGGCGTTGTTGGAGCAATGCGAAGAGGTTTTTACATTATCGCAAGCGAACAGAATATCGGCAAACAGCTTGAAAACAGAACATTTGACACGGAGAATCATCGGAAGAATACTCTGTTTGATTATTTTCTTGCCTTATTTTTTGACAGCTTTAATAATAGATGCCCCAATAATCATTTTATCGGAAATCATCGTATCAAAAATCAAAGACAAAGCGTTTTGCAATTCGGTAAGATTTGTAATCAACCTTCTTTTGGCACCCATAATGTATCTTATTGTTGCAATTTTCTCGTTTGTCCACCTTGCGTGGTGGCAGGCAGTTATTGTATTGCTACTCTCAATACCGGCACATGCGGTTGTACACGACTATGCACGAAATGCAAGGCTCACCATTTCGGATATAAAGTTGCTATGCAATAAAAAAATAAAATCGTTAATTTTCATTATTCGCAAAAACTCTTTACCATGAAAAAAATAGTTTTCGGTCTGTTATTGCTATCGTTCTCAATTACAGGAAATGCTCAAACGGATACCATTCCGACCGACAACGATAGCGCTTCAAAGAAAAAAATCAAAAAAGGTTGGACATTTGGAGCACTGCCAAGCGTGGCATTCGATGCCGATTTAGGATTTCAAGGCGGTGTTTTAGGGAATGTTTATTATTATGGCGACGGAAGCACCTACCCCGAATACATTCACAACTTTTACATAGAAGCGGCTTACACGACCAAACATTACGGTATTTTTCGTTTTTTTTACGATTCCAAATTTCTTATTCCGAACCACCGTTTAACCATCGACGCATCTTATCTACCCGACGCCATGTGCGACTTTTACGGATTTAACGGCTATCAGAGCATCTACAATCAAAGTTGGCACAAATGGAAAAGCAATCCCGAAAAAATGGATACGGCAGCTTATCGCTCCAGAGCTTTTTATAAATATAAACGCGATTTAATTCGTGTAGCCGCTGATATAGAGGGAAATATTTCAGGACATTGGAAGTGGAACGTCGGCATCGGCGTACTTGGTTATCTGATTGACAATGTGGATATTGACATGCTCAACAAAGGGAAAAAAGAGAACAAAAAACTTCCCGACATCGATGGATTGTATCAGAAATACATCAATTGGGGACTGATTAAAGCAAACGAACAAAAAGGCGGATGGCACCCGTATCTGCATGCAGGATTCACCTACGACAGCCGCGACAAACGCTCCAATCCATCACGCGGTATTTATACCGATGCGTTTTTCAGTTATTCGGCCGCATTCGGCAACCAAGCCGAATACAACAATCTGCGATTCAATTTCAACTTTAGGCATTATGTTCCCGTTTATAAAGATTGGGTAACGTTTGCCTATCGCATCGGTACGCAAAATCTGTTGGCAGGAAAATCGCCCTACTATGCAAACACCTATTTGCAAACGCTGTTTCTGCAACGAGTACTTTATGAAGGACTTGGGGGCGGAAACTCTTTGCGTGGTATTATGCGTAACCGAATCAATGCCAACGGTTATCTATTTGCCAACATCGAATTTCGAGCAAAAATATGCCATTTCGATATTAAAAGACAGCATTTTTATATCGGTGTAAATCCGTTTTTCGACTTCGGAATGGTTACACAAAACATCGAAATCGGTGATGTTGATGCACTAACTGCTAAAGTCGTGAGCGAAGGAGAAATTCCCGACGACTATTTTAATTTCAGCAAAAACGTGCTCTATCGTCCTCACATGTCGGCAGGATTAGGATTAAAAATTGCTATGAACGAGAATTTTATTCTGTCGGTGGATTGGGCTGCCGCTCTCGATAAGCAAGATGGCAAAATCAGCAATTTCTACATCAAAATGGGATACTTGTTCTGACGAGGAAACTACAAAGCGGGCAAGCTCATTCCATTCAACTTTCGATACAAATCGAGTGCATACACATCGGTCATGCCGGAGACATAGTCCAACACGGCTTGAATTTTGCCGTATATGGTATCGGAACTGACATCGTATTGCGACGGAATCCTGTTCAATATCTGTTTAGAATAAGCTTTCTGCGGATTAAAAACGGCACTCATCAACACATCAATAAGCTCCGAAATGATACGGTATCCTGCCAACTCGACATCTAACACAATTTGTGAACGATATATTTTGTTGACAGACAAATCAGCAGCCCGACTGTAAGCATCACGCAAAGGTTGCGGCAGGCTACCCACCAGCGATTTATCGAACGTTCCGGTTAATATTCGTTCCTCATTGTCCACAAAAACTGATGCACAAGCATCTATCAATGCCCCCATAACCGACGAGCGTAAATATGCAATCTGCTCATTTACGTCTTTTACCATGCCAAAAGTGTCGATAGCACGTTGTTTACGCTTATCCGACAAAAAAGAGAGCAGCAATTCGACCGTTTCCTCATACGAAAGTATTTTCAGTTTGAAAGCGTCTTCTATGTCCATTATCTGATAACAAATGTCGTCGGCAGCCTCCACCAAATAGACCAACGGATGTCGTACATAACGATTTGCATTCGCCGGATTGCGAATAATGCCAAGCGTATCGGCTATTTTTGAATATATCGTTTTTTCTGTCTGAAAGAAACCGAATTTTGTTTTCTTTTTGTCGGCATACTGTGCTTCGTAAGGATACTTTACGATAGCAGCCAATGTCGTATAAGTCAATACGAAACCACCATTGCGACGCCCGTTAAACGGATGCGTCAGTAGTCTGAAAGCATTCGCATTCCCCTCAAACTGAACGATGTCGCAACATTCCGCCTCCGACAACTGCGAAAGAAACTCACGACCGCCTCCTTCCGAAAAATAAGTGGCAATGGCATTCTCGCCGGAATGTCCGAACGGAGGATTTCCCATGTCGTGCGCCAAACAAGCGGCAGCCACTACGGCTCCTATTTCAGGTAGGTAAGTTACCTCGTTTTCGTATTTTTTCTGCAAAAGGTGTGCAACCAAATCGCCTATCGACCTGCCTACGCAAGAAACTTCCAAACTATGTGTCAATCTATTATGCACAAATACACTTCCGGGCAACGGGAAAACCTGCGTTTTGTTTTGCAAACGCCTGAATGGTGCAGAAAAAATCAGTCTGTCAAAATCACGTTGAAACTCCGAACGTCCATCATGTTTTTCGCTATGTTCCATACCCAAACGACGCGTTGTCAGCAGGTCGTTCCAATTCATCATATCCATACCATTTATATTCTTAAAAACAATGAATCTTTTGCCGCCTTTTTCAAACGGCAATTCAACAAATCATAATCAGAAAAAATCGTCTTCATTCGCCGATAAAACTGCTCGCCGTGGTTCATCTGTTCTGTATGACAAAGTTCATGCACCAATACAAAATCAATTAAATCGGCAGGCAGCAACATCAAATAAAAACTCAAATTTATCCGTTTTGTTGCCGAGCAACTTCCCCAACGGCTTGTAGCCCCGTTTATGCGTACACTATCAAAACAGAATCCATATCGTTCGGCATTTTCGGTCAAACGCATGGGCAAATAAAGCAACGCTTCTTTCCGCAATATCTGTCGTAACAAACGATGTAGAACGTCCTGCATTTCTTGCTTCGAAAAATCGAAATCAGGTGCGTAATACACGTTCATTGCACCCGCCTCTTTTCGGCAAGCAAATCGTTTGCTGCCTACAAGACGATTGTCGGCAACAAATCGTATCTTTAAAAAACAGGTATCGATTTCTGTTGTCGGCAATAACGGATGAGGGACATATTTCTCTTGTATTTTCCGACGTGCCGCCATTATCCACTCAATTCTCTCCTCCGACAAAGGGAATATGGTTTTTACAAGTAACGGCGATGTCGTTATTCGAACTCTGCGAGCCGAAACACTAAAGGTGGTGCGAAGCACATTTTTTCTTGTACACAACTCAATCGCTCCTATCGGTGGATATGTTACGACAGATTTCATTCCTCCTTTACGTCAGTTGTATAGTCGAATTCCTGTTCAAAAGTGTTGTTCTCAAAACAAAAATTCTTTACACGCTGCAACCAAAAACGCTTGGTATTCGAATGATACGCATCGTAATCAAAAGTTTGAATCACGGTATTGTTTCGAAAATACAATCCGTCTGTCGATTTTGCATAAACAATGGGCTTGTCGAATGTTTGAAACAGATTGTCCGTAATCGTTATATTGCGGTGAAAATAGGTGTTTTGCTTTTCCAAACAAGGAATCTCGGGATAGATGGAAATTACCGCATTTGTAAATTGAAACAAACTTGTCAGTACATTTTCAAACTTATTGCCGGATATGAGTACATTCCGACAAGCACCCGTTTCGTACCAACCATTGCAATCGCCACAAAGCAATATGGCAGCACCCGATACATGGTCAAACGTGTTGTTCAGAACTTTTACCTCTCGCGGAGTACTGAACAAAGCTCCCCTTGCACGATTGTTACGTACCACATTGTTCGAAAATTCAACCGACGGCGTCCATGTCAGATTCTCCATGCCAAACGCATCTTTGGCGTATAACTCCTCTGCCAACGGTTTGTCGAAAGTAATGACAAACTCTTTGGCATTTTTGTTTTTCGGAGTAATTGTCTTTATCTTGTAATTTGTCGGCAAAACGTCCATTGTTTCCGATTTAATAAACTGAACCGAATCGCCTGCATCACCCCATTTAAATCCCCATGTTTGCGGGTGCATATACGCAGCCTCTACGGTTGAATCGTTCACCACCGAAAGCAATTTCAAATAAGTGCCATGCACATTTATCGCATCGTCCATCATATTTTCATACAATCCGTTTTTCGACACGATTTTTCCTTTGCAACCCGAAAAATGAGTGGCATCGGCTTGTGTAGTAAAACAACGCGACGAATCCTTTAAACAAACCGACACACTATCCAATAAAATATTTTCGCATAGTTGCGCAAGCACACCCATTCCCTCGGCATAATGTATTTTCACGTTTTTCAGCGTAACATTTTTATCCTCCGACAGAAAAACAGCCGGTGCCGGACGATAATAAGTTCGCAAAGCGACAAAAGTTCCCTTTTTAAGCCGATCGTCTTGCCATTTTGGGGCATACAACACACGCGATTTGGCGGTAGGTTTTACAATGCTCAAATCGCAATTCAAATCGCTCGTGCGATACAAAATATGCTTTGTATCAGGTTCAAAAGCGATGCCCGTAAAAGGGCGACACACAGCATCCGCCTCAAACGTTTCAAAACCTTCATCTTCGGTAATGCGATAATTGTAATAAGGTGCTAACTCAAAAACAATCCCATCTTTACCCTTATTTTCAAGTACTTCCACTTGCACGATATGCGGACGGGCGAAATCAATGGAGAAATTCTTCAAGGTGCAATTCTCCGAATGGATTAAAGAAACAGGCAACATCCGTCCATGAAAAACAAAATCGGCTCCTTGTCCGTCTATCGTTACATTTCGCAAATGTTCAAGAGCCATTCCCACTTTTTTGGGGTTCTCCTGATCGTGATTCGAAATGTAATATTCGCGTAACGAAAGCTCCGATTCATAAAAATGATAGGTGCCCGAATCGAACCGAATTACAATTGGTTTATCGGTTTTACAATCAGCCACGTCTTGCATCAAGCGAGCAAAATGAGGAGTCGCATTCTCTTTATTTGGTTTTATTCCGTAGTCCGCAACATCAAAAACCTTTTCGTGCGAACAAGCCGCCATTATCATCAAAAACGGAAGAAAAACATTTTTTTTCATGAACACACTTTATCTGCCAAAGTTAAACAACGCCGATTCCGTACGCACCGAATCCAACAACGCAACCAATTCCGCCACTTTTTCTGGATATTGAAGTGCAAGATTGTTATCTTCGTGCAAATCGTCTTTCAAGTTATATAATTCTATTCTTGTTTGAGAGTTATCTTGTAGGGGCTGACGGATAATTTTCCAATCGCCGCAACGCAAAGCCTGTCGCCCACCAAGTTCGTGAAACTCCCAATACAGATAGTCGTGTTGTTGTTGCTCACCACACGAAAACAAGGTAGGCAAAAATGAGATTCCATCTGTTTTTGCAAGTTCACACCCTACCAATTCGGCAAAAGTTGGCATCACGTCCCAAAAAGCGGAAATATGGTCGGTAGTAGTTCCCGCCGCAATTTTTTCAGGCATCCAAGCTATCATTGGCACACGGATTCCTCCCTCATAAACATCTCGTTTATAACCTTTTAAATCGCCATAACTTTTAAAGAAGTCAGGGTCGGCACCACCCTCCTGATGAGGTCCGTTGTCGCTCGCAAAAATCACAAGTGTATTTTTATCAAGACCATTTTTTCGCAATTCGTCCATTATCTGCCCCACATACGCATCTAAACGTGTTATCATAGAAGCAAAATCGGCATGCGGTTTCATCGACGAACCGTAGTTGCCCATACGATAGTTCACTCCACTATCAACCCCGTGATAAACAGAAGTTTCTGGAAGCACATCTTCGTACATTGCATAAATGGAATCTTTCGGCGAAATCAATTCTGCATGTGGCAACAATGCCGAAACATACATAAAAAACGGTTCATTCTTGTGGTCGCGAATAAATTGCAACGCTTGCTCCTGAATCAAATCTTGAGCATACACTTTCGGGTCGCTGACACCATCTTCGTTCCCCTCAAGAACGATTTTTTCGCTATTGTGCCAAATATAATAAGGGTAATATCTGTGCGATAGTCGCTGACAATTGTAGCCCCAAAACTCATCAAAACCTTGTTTGTTCGGTTCGCCCGACGAATTGGGGAAACCAAGCCCCCATTTACCAAAGCAACCCGTTACATAGCCCGACTCCTGCATCATGCGCGAAAGCGTATAAGTACCTTCGGGCAATGGTTCTTGTCCTTCGGGCAAAACTTCTTTATTCCCTCTAATGTAGGAATGCCCCGTATGCAAGCCAGT
This sequence comes from Paludibacteraceae bacterium, assembly GCA_017456885.1. Lineage (GTDB taxonomy): Bacteria > Bacteroidota > Bacteroidia > Bacteroidales > Paludibacteraceae > RGIG9608. The sequence continues at coordinate 20,310 of JAFTIM010000003.1, read as the reverse complement.
GAGCAAACTGCACCGCGAAGGCGCACTCACCGTACAACCTGCATAATGTTGCGAAAAACGCATTCCCTCACTTGCCATTCGGTCGATGTGAGGTGTATGGATTATTTTCTGACCATAGCACCCTAAATCGCCATAACCCAAATCGTCTGCCAAAATATAAATGATGTTGGGTTTTTGTTGCTTTTTATTTTGGCACGCAACAAGGAAAAAGACGAGGAACAGGAACGTAATTTTTCTAAGATTCTTCATAGCTTTTGTTTTATGTTTAATAAGTTTCAAAAATACTATTTTGTAACAACGGGGGCAAATGTTTTTTACATTATTTATACCTTTGCAACGATGAAATACAACGTTATATTTATCGATTTAGACAACACGGTTTGGGATTTTGAGGTTAACTCCAAAAACAGCCTATGCCTCTGCTACGACAAGTTCGGATACGAAAGGTTCTTCCCCGATTTTAACACCTTTTACACCCTTTATCATCAACATAACGACCTGCTTTGGGGATTGTATCGCGAAGCAAAAATAACGAAACAAGAGCTCAACCGCGAAAGATTTGCATTTCCATTGGAAAGCGTAGGCGTTAAAGACGATATTCTTGCCGAAAACTTTGGCAATTGCTATCTCGAAACGCTTTCACAGCAATCGCTTTTGATTGACGGAGCCTTTGATTTGCTTACTTATCTTAAAACAAGAGGTTATCGGCTTTTCATTTTGTCAAACGGATTTGAAGAAGTACAATCGAAGAAAATTAAGAATGCTCACATCAGCAACTTTTTTGAAGATATCATTTTGTCCGACCATACAGGATACAACAAACCGCATGCAAAAATTTTTGAATATGCACTGCAATTTGTACATGTCGCAAAAGAACAAACCATCATGATTGGCGACGATTGGGAAGCTGACATTGTTGGAGCCAAAAACAGCGGCATCGACCAAGTGTTTTTCAACCGAACAAATAAATCAACCACTTTTACACCTACCTACGAGGTAAAAGAGCTGCCTGCGATAAAAAAAATTTTATAGGGTCGTCCCTAAAAAATAGAGTTTCCTTATCTTTGCGCAAAAAAAACAGAATCATATGACAAAAAAACGTGCAGCCATCATAGGCTATGGGAACGTCGGGAAAGCCGTATTGGAGTCATTGAAGAGTGCTCCCGACTTTGAAATTGCAGGCGTTGTCAGACGCTCGAAAGAAAACCTTGCAAAAGAATTAGAAGGCATTACCATTGTTACGGATATAAAGGATTTGCAAGATGTCGATGTTGCTATTTTGTGTACGCCGACCCGAAAAGTACCTGAATTTGCCAAGCAGATTTTAGCATTGGGTATCAATACGGTTGATAGTTTCGACATTCACACGTCAATACTCGACCTTACAAACGAACTCGACCCGATTGCAAAACAACACAATGCAGTTTCTATTGTTTCGGCAGGTTGGGATCCGGGTAGCGATTCCGTAGTTCGTACGCTATTGGAAGCCATTGCACCGAAAGGCATTACATACACCAATTTCGGTCCGGGTATGAGCATGGGACACACCGTAGCCGTAAAAGCCATCGAGGGCGTAAAAGCAGCCTTGTCGATGACCATTCCTTTAGGCACAAGCATTCATCGTCGCATGGTGTATGTCGAAGTAGCCGACGGGTACGATTTCGCTACAATTGAGCAACAAATAAAAAACGATCCTTATTTTGTTCACGACGAAACCCATGTCATACAGGTGAGCGATGTAGATGCCTTGAAAGATATGGGACATGGCGTAAATCTTACACGCAAAGGCGTTTCGGGCTGCACACAAAATCAGTTGTTTGAATTTAATATGCGCATCAACAATCCGGCTCTTACGGGTCAAGTGCTTGTAGCCTGTGCCAGAGCGACTTTCAAGCAGCAGGCAGGTTGCTATACGATGATAGAAATTCCTCCTATCGACTTTGTTTACGGCAATCGTAACGATTTAATCAAACGATTAGTTTAATAAAAAAGAATCAGCAATTGCTGATTCTTTTTTTTGTGATCAAGTTGGGATTCGAACCCAAGACCCACAGCTTAGAAGGCTGTTGCTCTATCCAACTGAGCTACTCGACCATGCTTTGCCTTAAAAAGCGATGCAAAATAACACTTTTCTCCGCAAAAAAGCAAATTTTTCACTCTTTTTAAAACAGAAATATTACTTCACATAGCGTTTTTTTAGTAATATTGCATTTCGAAAAACAATGAAAATATGAATAGTTTAACCGCTCAAAAAACGACCCCTTGGCGGGGGTAATTCAATTAAAAACAAACAAAAGAATTTTGAGGTTTTATTCTATTTTCACTAATCATATCAACAACAAAATGAAAGTTTTAAAATTTGGCGGAACATCCGTAGGTTCCGCAAACGCAATATTAAAAGTTAAAAAAATAGCCGAGTCGCAAAACGAGCCTATCGTGGTTGTCGTATCGGCATTAAGCGGCATTACCGACAAACTATATGCCACCTCAAAAATGGTGGCTCAAGGCGAACCTTACGAAACGGCATTTGCCGAAATTGCTGAAAAACACTATCACATTATCGGTGAAACCATTGCCCCCGAAAAGCAAGACGCCGTAAAACGGCAAATCGGAATATTGCTCGACGAATTGCAAAACATATTCAAAGGTGTTTTCCTTATCAAAGATATTTCGGATAGAATTGTGGATACGATTGTCAGCTATGGCGAACGACTTTCGTCGGTAATTGTGAGTCAAGTAATTGAAGACGCCTTTTGGGCAGATTCCACGACGTTTGTCAAAACCAATCCGCAATTCGGAAAACACGTCGTCGATTTCAACGAAACAAACCAACTCATTTGTAAGCAATTTGCCAACGAAAAGCGATGTGTCGTTTGTGGTGGTTTTATCTCCTCCGACAAAAAAAGCGGCAACATTACCAATCTCGGGCGTGGAGGTTCGGACTACACGGCAGCTATTATTGCAGCTGCGCTAAACGCTTCGGTATTGGAAATTTGGACTGATGTAGACGGATTTATGACTGCCGATCCGAAAGTGATTAACACGGCTTACGTCATCGAACGGCTCAGTTTTGTAGAGGCCATGGAGCTTTGCAATTTCGGTGCAAAAGTGCTCTACCCGCCTACTATTTATCCCGTTTATCATAAAAACATTCCTATTCGCATAAAAAACACTTTCAAACCCGAAGCTCCCGGCACCTATATTTCTCACGAAAGCGACAAAACGAACAAATCCATCAAAGGTATCTCGTCGATAAACGACACTTCGTTGATTACTGTTCAGGGGCTTGGAATGGTCGGTGTTATCGGTGTCAATTACCGCATATTCAAAGCTTTGGCAAAAAATGGCATCAGCGTTTTCTTGGTGTCGCAAGCAGCTTCGGAAAATACCACTTCGTTTGCAGTAAAAAATGCAGATGCCAAATTGGCTGTCGAAGTGCTGAAGCAGGAGTTTGACGAAGAAATTCAGCAAGGTGAGATAAACAACATTGCCGCCGAATACGATTTGGCAACCGTTGCAATTGTAGGCGAAAACATGAAACGCACTCCCGGCATTGCAGGAAAATTATTCGGCACACTCGGGCGCAATGGTATCAACGTAATTGCTTGTGCTCAAGGTGCTTCGGAAACGAACATTTCATTTGTTACCGACCTTAAATCGTTGCGGAAAGCACTCAACGTAATTCACGACTCATTCTTCCTATCGGAATATCAGGAGTTGAATATCTTTTTGGCAGGAATCGGTACAGTTGGCGGAAGCCTATTGGAGCAAATCAAACAGCAGCAACAACAACTGATGCAGAAAAACAGGCTGAAACTCAACGTAGTTGGCATTGCCGATTTCAAAAAAGCACTTTTCAAACGTGAAGGGATAAATCTGGAAAACTACCGTGAGATATTGCACAGCGACGAGGGAAAAGACAACTCCCCCGAATTGCTAAAATCGGAAATTCTATCGATGAACATCTTCAACTCGGTGTTTGTCGATTGTACGGCAAGCCCCGATATAGCAGCACTCTACAAAGATTTGCTTTCGCATAATATTTCAGTAGTGGCTGCCAACAAAATAGCTGCCTCGTCAGCCTACGACAACTATGCCGAACTAAAAGACATTGCCTTAAAACATGGTGTAAAATATCTGTTTGAAACGAATGTAGGGGCAGGACTTCCTATTATCAACACCATCAACAACCTTATCAATTCGGGCGACAGAATCATTAAAATGGAGGCAGTGCTTTCGGGTACGCTCAACTATATTTTCAACACCATCAGCGCTGATATTCCGCTCAGCAAAGCCATCGCCATGGCCAAAGAGGCACGCTATTCCGAGCCGGACCCTCGCATCGACTTAAGCGGAAAAGATGTCATTCGTAAACTGGTGATTCTCACACGCGAAGCCGGCTATAAAGTGGAACAAGACGATGTGGTAAAAAATCTTTTCGTTCCCGAACGGTTCTTTGAAGGTTCGTTGGACGATTTCTGGAAAGAGATTCCCGCTTTGGACAACGATTTCGAAATCAAGCGTCAAGCACTCGAAGCAAAAAACATGAAATATCGTTTTGTGGCAAAAATGGAGGAAGGCAAATGTCAAGTCGGATTGCAAGAGGTGGCGTTCAATCATCCTTTCTACGACTTGGAAGGGAGCAACAACATCATTATGATTACCACTGAACGCTATCACGAGTATCCGATGATTATCAAAGGTTACGGTGCCGGTGCAAGCGTAACGGCCGCAGGGGTTTTTGCCGACATTATCAGCATTGCAAACATTCGTTAAAAAATGAAAGAGATGAAAAAAACACTTATAATTCCGTTATTTGCATTCTTGCTTGTTTTCACCACATCGTGCGATGAAGACACTGTAAAATACGCCGACCAACTCAAGGCTCAAGAAAAACTCATCAAAGAATTTATCAATCGCGAAGGAATCACCGTATTAACTGCGTTCCCCGCCGACTCAGTTTTTCAAAGCAACGAATATGTGCTGACCGCTTCGGGACTTTATTTCAACTTAATGGAAAAAGGTTCGGGCGACACCATTCGCATAGGCGATGAGGTCAATATCCGCTATAAACAGAAAACCTTGGACGAAAACGCCATTACGGAAGAGTATTGGACAACACAAGACACCCCCTACCCCACGACATTGCTCTATGGCATTGACAACGAGTGTCTTGCATGGACTGAAGCCATTAGCTATATGAAACGCTCGGGGGCACTATGCAAAATCATCGTTCCTTCAAGTTTGGGGTTTGCGGTAGCTCAAAACAACGTTACTCCCTATTTTTTTGAATTAACTATCCGATTTCATAAATAATACATTTGATATATGACACTCATTAAAAGCATTTCAGGCATACGCGGCACCATTGGCGGTGCGGCAGGCGATGGACTTTCGCCCATCGACGTGGTCAAATTTTCGGCGGCTTACGCCACCTGGCTCAAATCGTATCGCAACAAACAGCGTTGCAAAGTGGTTGTCGGGCGCGACGCACGCATCTCCGGCGAGATGGTCAATCACTTGGTTGTCGGCACACTGCTCGGCTGCGGTTGCGACGTTGTCAACATCGGGTTGGCATCGACACCGACCACCGAACTCGCCGTAACGATGGAGCAGGCCGACGGCGGCATCATACTCACCGCCAGCCACAATCCCAAACAATGGAACGCCTTGAAACTGCTGAACGAGCGCGGCGAATTTCTGAACAAAGCCGAAGGCGAAGCCATGCTCGCCATTGCCGAACGTGGCGACATCACCTATGCCGACGTGGACACCATTGGCACACTCACCAAACGCGACGACCTCACCACGCGCCACATCGAAAGCGTGCTGAAACTCGATTTGGTCGATGTGGAAGCCATTCGCAAAGCCAACTTCCGCGTGGCGTGCGACTGCGTAAACTCCGTAGGCGGCATTGCCATTCCGCAACTGCTCAAAGCACTCGGCGTGGAGCAGATAGAGCCGCTCTACTGCGAGCCGAACGGACATTTTCCGCACAACCCCGAGCCGCTGCCCGAACATTTGGGCGACATAGCGCAACTCATCAAAGAGAAGAAAGCCGATGTCGGTTTTGTGGTTGACCCCGACGTCGATCGGTTGGCCATCATCTGCGAAAACGGCGAGATGTTCGGCGAGGAATATACGCTGGTGTCGGTGGCCGACTATGTGCTGCAACACACCAAAGGCAACACCGTTTCAAACCTGAGTTCGACCCGCGCACTGAGCGACGTAACCGCAAAATACGGCTGCCAATACAACGCCGCCGCCGTGGGCGAGGTGAATGTGGTGGCCAAAATGAAAGCCACCAACGCCGTGATTGGCGGCGAAGGCAACGGCGGTGTCATCTACCCTGCCTCGCACTACGGACGCGATGCGCTCGTGGGCATTGCCCTGTTCCTCACGCACTTGGCCAAATCGGGCAAAACCGTGTCCGAACTGCGCAAGTCGTACCCGAACTATTTCATCTCGAAAAACAAGATACAACTGACGCCCACCATCGATGTGGACGGCGTGTTGTGCGTGATAAAAGGCTGTTACAAACAGTTCAAAATAAACGACGAGGACGGCGTGAAAATCGACTTTCCGCAAGGTTGGGTGCATCTGCGCAAGTCGAACACCGAACCCATCATCCGCATCTACAGCGAAGCACCCACGCGCGAGCAGGCCGACCGCTTTGCCCACGCCATCATGGACGAAATACGGCGCATTGCAAATATTTAATAGAAATAGAAAAATAGATTGTTTAACCCTTAAAACCTTGATTTTTACGAACCGGATATAAAGCGTGGTTGATACGTACATCTTGAAATTTTTGGAAATAGCGTTTTAGCTATCTTTTTCTAGCAATAAAATTTGGCGATTTTTAGTCCGAAAAAGATAAGTGAAAAATGCTCACGTTAAGGCGTGGGCTTAACTTATCTTCGTGGACGTGGGTTACGCCAATACCTTTTGCTAGCGGGGATACTTTAAGTACCACGCTCTTTTTATGTACGTAAAATTCACATCTCTTGGTACAACGGAGTAACCGAAAAGCCGAAAGTGAGTAGGATAATAAATAAAAAAACAAAATTTTATGAAAAGCATTAAATTTTTAATGAGATTATTTTTAATGGCACTTATAGTCGTAAGTTGTAAAAAGAACGATAATGAGCCGAATGAACCGAATGATCCAAGTAACCCTGTGATAGACGGATGTACCGTTTCATTTGATCTTAATTATGAAAATGGTGGAATGTATAAAACCATAGAAGTAGAACGCAACAAGACTGTAACTAAACCGGAAGATCCAAGTCGTTCGGGTTTTGATTTCTACAATTGGAGTACAGACAAAGCAGGTACAAACGAATTTGATTTTTCAACACCTATCGTAGAAAACATGACTTTGTACGCTCAATGGGCTGAAAAATTCGAAGCCGTTGATTTAGGCTTATCAAGTGGTCTAAAATGGGCTACATGTAATATAGGAGCCCAAAATCCCGAAGATTATGGAAATTACTATGCTTGGGGAGAAAGCGAAACAAAAACATCTTACTTCTGGGAAAATTATTCCTTCTATGCTGATGGTAAATATTTGAAATATAATGATGAAGATAAATTAACAAGCCTTCTCCCTGAAGATGATGTTACAATGTTACGTACCAAAAACAAATGGTTTACTCCTTCAGCGGAACAAATTAACGAATTAATAGCAGGCTGCGATTTATCTTGGGAATTAAGAAATGATAAATGTGGTATTAAATTTACAAGTAAAGTAAATGGCAACTCTATTTTCATTCCTGCTTCGGGCTATCGTTATGAAAACACGCGCGATAGAGTAGATTCTTGGGTTTGTATATGGAGTTCCACATTAAGCGATGAAAGCTCTGCCATCCGCCTCTTTGCAAGTGAATACGAAGGCGAAATAACTTGTTACACGATTAATATGGGCAGATGCCAAGCAATGCCTATACGTCCTGTATGTAATTGATACGTTAAAAGTATTTTCTATTGAGAATCTCTCTAAGTTCCCTGACTTAGGGAGATTTTCTTTTTTGGTAGAAATTCTGTACTTTTGCAAAAGTTTTTCGGTCGAAATGCACAAACAACCACGCACATTCGATACCTGTTTTTTTGAGCGGTACGCCAAAATATCGCTCGAGACCTTGTTTGGCGGGCAGTACGCTTCGCTCGTCAATGCCGACCGCCCCGACCTGCAGTCGCCCGACGGCAGCATCGGCATCGAGGTTACGCGCGCCATTCGCGAGAACAAAAACGTGGCTCACGCTCTGATTAACGAAATAGCCGGCAAACCAATAACCGATGTGGAGAGTGAAGATTTTCGCGATATACGCCGCAACGGCTACGCCTACGGCCTCGACAACGAAGGCTGGGTAGGCTCGTTGGAGTACAACTATTGGGCGCTGGCACACCCCATGCGCCGCATCATCAGCAGCAAGGTGGGCAAAGTTACCAGCGGTTTTTACGGCGAGTTTGCCGAATTCGGGTTGTATATTTTCACCCAAGAAGAGATAGGCGATGTGGACATCACAAACGCCATCGACCAAATTGCCGAATTGCAATACGGTAAACGACTGCGTTACAGCAAATTATTCGTATCGCAAATACAGTCGATGTATGCGTGCGACCTGCAAACGCAGCACTATCAAAACATTGTCATCGACAAGGCACTTCGGCGCACGTTCTACGACAATGCACTCGAAAAGAGACTATGAAAAAACGCATTGCCATATTTCCCGGCTCATTCAATCCTTTTACACGCGGACATCAACGCATTGTAGAACGCGGATTGAAACTCTTCGATACGATTATAATCGCCATTGGCAGAAACAGCGAAAAGCAGGTAGAACAATCGGAGGAGGAACGAGCCTTGCAAATCGCGGAATTGTATTCAAAAAACCCTCGTGTGTCGGTACAAACATACGAAACGCTGACGGTTGATTTTGCCAAGCAGGTGGGTGCCGATTTCATACTACGTGGCGTACGCACAATGAAAGATTTCGACTACGAACTGCAAATGGCGGACGTCAATCGGCTGCTTACAGGCATCGAAACGGTGGTTCTCTTTGCAGAAACCGACAAAGTGAACATCTCGTCGTCATTGGTACGCGAGCTACAAGCATTTGGCAAAGACATTACCGATTTTTTACCCGAAACGAAATGAAAGTCGCACTCTTTGGTGGGTCGTTCGACCCGATTCATAACGGGCATTTAGCCATAGCCAACTATATGGTACAAGCCACAAACATCGACGAACTTTGGTTTCTACTCTCTCCGCAAAATCCGCTTAAAACGGATAAAAAGCAGACATCCGACCAAATGCGATTAGCCATGTTGCAACGTGCCATTGCAAACAATTCACAATTTAAGATTTGCGATATTGAATGTTTGTTACCAAAACCCAATTACACAATCGACACGCTCCACGCCCTAACCAAACAATATCCCGACATACAATTTTCGCTCGTTATCGGCGAGGACAATTTGGCTGTTTTTACTCATTGGAAAGACTACCAAAGCATTATCGATCAGCATATCATTTACGTTTATCCGCGTCACGGAGAACGAGCCACATTTTCGCATCCGAATATCGTTCGAACAGAAGCTCCGCTATTCGATGTTTCTTCTACCGAAATACGCCAACGTTGCCAACAGGGACGCTCAATAGCACACCTTGTACCACACGAAGTGGCAACCTATATTGCTCAAAACAAGCTTTATTTATAAAAAAAGAGTTCAACCCCGACAAGGGTTAAACTCTTTACTATGTTTCCGAATCGCGCTGTTTTATTCCACTTCAATTTCCGTGCGGCGGTTCAATTCTCGCCCTTCGGCAGTAGAGTTATCGGCAATCGGTTTGGTATCGCCATAACCAATCGAGGTAATGTTTTTCGGATCAACACCGTTTTTAATCAACTGCAAACGAACTGCATCGGCTCTTTCTTGCGAAAGCTTTAAGTTGGCAGATGCTTTTCCTACATTGTCGGTGTGCCCCATTACTTTGATTTTTACTTTCGGGTATTTCTTCAAAATGGTAGCAGCACGTTTCAACGGAGCATACGAAGGTGTTGTAAGTTTTGCTTTTCCGCTCTGGAAATAGATGGCATCGAAAGCATCTTTCAGTTTTTGTTGCTCATCTTCAGTCGGTTTTTGTATAATGACTTTTTCAATCACTTTCGGTTTCTTCTTCAAATCGTTTTGGCAAGAATCCAACTGACTTCTCGTATCGGCAAGATTCTTCTTTGTATTGTTCAAACTATCTTGTGCAGCACGCAAATCGTTAGAGAGTTTGCTGTTTTCGTCTTTTTCCGCATTAAGCGCATTGTTCAACGAATCTATCTGGTTGTAGAATGGTTGGTAATCGCAATGAGGAACACGTTTGAAACCTTGTTGTGGCAAACGGAAAGTCAAACCGGCACTTAACGACGGAATCATTGTAGTTCTTATACCTGTTTTTCCCGGTACGGGATTGTACCATTTGTTTTTAACAGCCAACGATTTCAAATCGATATAAACGTCCAAGAACTTGCATGTACGGAAACGGTTCGAAAGTCCAAACGAACCCGACCATTCATCGCTTTTATTGTAATCGGAATTTTTGCTCAAAGTCCCAATCCAACCGATACCGCCAAAAACGACAGCGTTATAAACACGATTTGGTCTGTAACCGCCAATCCAAGCGGTCAAATCGCACATTACTTGGAATTGTACGGTAGTATAATAAAGTCGATGACGCAAAATGTTTCTATTGTCGTCGCCCATAGTCGTTCCGTTGCCGAACAAACCGGGGAAACGATCGGAAGTATAGTGAGAAATACCATTTACTTTAACCTCCGAAGTATAATCCACTTTTTCGGGAAAACCGAACAGCCAAGCACCTTGTGCTTGTACGCGAGCTCCCCAAACAGGTGTCAGCCATTTGCCCAACGAAAGCTCAAACTCCGGAGAAATACGATCTTTGAATGCGCCATAGTTGTTAAACTCCAAATTATTGGCTCCCGTAATCGAAAGCCACTGCATACCGGCACCGATAGATATTTCCCAATTATCGAAAAAACGATTGGTAACAAATCCTCTTGAACTCGGGTAACGATCCGTATTCTCCGTTTGTGCGGATAGAGGAGTTACCATACACATTGCCACAAAAAGCAACGCCAAAAATTTCACATTTTTCATTGTTTTTAATTTTTTAAATTGAACATTATTTTAATTTCGCTTTTATAGCTTCCGTTTCTTTCTCGTAGCCGGGTTTTTCGAGTAAAGCAAACATATTTTTTTTGTAAGCCTCAACACCCGGCTGGTCAAAAGGATTCACTCCAAGCAAATAGCCACTGATTCCGCAAGCCTTTTCAAAGAAATAAATCAACTGACCCAAATAATACTCCTCCAATGCAGGAATCGAGATTTTTAGGTTGGGAACGCCTCCATCGACATGAGCAAGCATCGTCCCCAATTCGGCCATTTTGTTCACTTGGTCAATACGCTTTCCTGCCAAAAAGTTCAATCCGTCAAGATTGGCTTCGTTGAAAGGAACGATTTTCTCGTGTCGGGTATTTTCAACGCTTATAACTGTTTCAAAAATTGTGCGTTCTCCATCTTGAATCCATTGCCCCATCGAATGCAAATCGGTTGTAAAATCGGTAGCTGCGGGGAAAATGCCTTTATGTTCTTTTCCTTCGCTTTCTCCATAAAGTTGCTTCCACCACTCGGCAAAAAAGTGCAGTTTTGGATTGTAATTCACCAAAATTTCTATCTTCTTCCCTTGACGATAGAGTTCGTTGCGAGTAGCTGCATAAATAGCAGCCGGATTTTCGTCAAACGGTGTATTCAAACCGCAAACCTTTTCCATTTCGGCAGCTCCATTCACAAGTTTGCGAACATCATAACCTGCCACAGCTATGGGCAACAATCCTACGGGCGACAATACAGAAAAACGTCCTCCGATATTATCCTCAATCACAAAAGTCTTATATCCCTCTTGGGTTGCCAATGTACGCAAAGCTCCTCGTGATTTATCCGTAATAGCCACAATTAACTTTTGTGCCGCCTCCTTTCCTTGCTGTTCTTCCAATTGCGTTTTCAACAAACGAAAAGCAATGGCAGGCTCGGTTGTCGTACCCGATTTTGAAATGGAAATAATACCGAATTTCTTGTTTTTCAACAATGTCTGCAGTTCGTACAAATAATCCTCACCAATGTTCTGACCAGCATAAACAATTACGGGCGTTTTACGCTCCTTTTGCAACCAATCGAACGAATCAGACAATGCTTCGATAACGGCTTTTGCACCAAGATAACTTCCGCCGATACCGATAACAACCACGACTTCGCAATTCTCTTGCAACACTTTTGCCGTTTGCTCTATATCGGACAAATGCGATTCGGTTATTGACGAGGGCAAATGCAGCCACCCTAAAAAGTCGCTACCTTTGCCGCTACCATTATGCAGCATTTCGTTCACATTCTTAACAGAAACTTCATAACTCTTTACGACTTTCTCATCGACAAAGCCATTCGTATTTTTAATATCAATTTGAATATTTTTCATTCTTATATGTTGTTTTAGTAAAGACTATCCGTCAGTTTTTTAATTGCAACTACAGGCGAAACTTTCTTATACAGAATATTATAAGTTGTTTCCAAAATAGGCATGGTTACCTGATATTTTTCATTGATTTCATAAATACATTTGGTTCCGTAATAACCTTCGGCTATCATCTCCATTTCCAACTGAGCCGTTTTCACGGAATAACCCTTCCCTATCATCGTGCCGAATTGGCGATTACGGCTGAACTTTGAATAACTTGTAACCAACAAATCGCCTAAATACGCCGATTCATCGATATTGCGATGCATCGGGTTTACCGCATTGCAAAAACGTTTCATTTCCTGCAACGCATTCGATATTAAAACGGCATGAAAATTATCACCATATTTCAACCCATGACAAATACCGGCTATCAAAGCATAGGTGTTTTTCATTACCGACGAAACCTCTATGCCGTACACATCGTCGCAGACGGTTGTTTTCACAAACGAATTTTCGAACTTTTTGGCAAGCATACGAGCTTTATCGCGATCGCTACACGCAATTGTCAGATACGACAAACGCTCCAAAGAGACCTCTTCGGCATGACAAGGACCGGCTATTACAGCAATATTTTCGGAAGGAACACCGTATTTTTCATAAAAATACTCGGAAACAATCATATTCTCGTCCGGCACAATTCCTTTTATGGCAGTAACAATAATTTTTTTTGTGAGTTTACGTCTTAATTTCTTTAAATGCAATTTGAGAAACGGAGATGGTGTGGCAAATATCAAAATATCGGAATCCTTTACAACTTGATTGATATCACTTGTAAAATTTATCCGAGAAACGTCAAACTTTACCGCCGACAAATACCGGGGATTATTTCCAAGACGTATGAAATCATCTATTTGTTCTTGGCGACGCATATACCAATTGATAGACGCTTCATTTGCAAGAAGAATCTTCGCAATGGCGGTAGCCCAACTACCTCCACCAACAACCGCAACCTTTGGTTCTTTATTCATAATCACTTAATGTTTTCTATCCACTTGCCGACCTCGGTTTGTGTCGGATTCTGCAATCCAAGTTTATGTTTTTTATTGAACCCGCAAAGCTCTTGATGAAGTTTGTTTGGATTGTAATCTTTCAATTTTGCCACCATATCGAAACCGAGCTTTTGAAGAGGATCAATCCACTCGGCGCTTATTCCAACTTCCAAGTATTTTTCGGGGCTATCCTTTACGGCTTTCTTTTCTGGTTTCATTTGCGGGAAGAACAACACCTCTTGAATGGCGTTTTTACCCGTCATAAGCATTACAAGACGGTCGATGCCGATACCAATACCCGAAGTGGGAGGCATACCATATTGAAGAGCACGCAAAAAGTCTTGATCAATTACCATTGCCTCATCGTCGCCCTTATCGGCCAAACGCATCTGCTCTTTGAAACGCTCTTCTTGGTCTATCGGGTCGTTCAACTCCGAGTAGGCATTTGCCAATTCTTTTCCATTGACCATCAACTCAAAACGTTCTGTTAATCCGGGCTTTGAACGGTGCATCTTTGTCAATGGCGACATTTCAACAGGATAATCGGTAATAAATGTAGGTTGAATAAAATTCCCCTCGCAGAATGTTCCAAATATCTCATCAATAAGTTTGCCTTTACCCATTGTATCGTCAATCTCCATATTGAGTTTTTTGCAAACTTCACGTATTTCATCCTCCGATTTTCCATTCAAATCGTACCCCGTAAACTCCTTGATTGCATCAAGAATCGGCAACCGACGATAGGGAGCCTTAAAACTGATGGTTTTACCGTCTATTTCCGTTTCCGTACCGCCATTGACCGCTACGCAAATACGCTCCAACATTTTTTCGGTAAACGACATCATCCAATTGTAGTCCTTGTACTGAACATAGAGTTCCATACAAGTAAATTCCGGATTATGAGTACGGTCCATTCCTTCGTTACGGAAATTCTTACCAATTTCATAAACACCCTCAAAACCGCCTACTATCAAGCGTTTTAAATAGAGTTCCGTTGCAATACGCATATAAAGATCAATATTCAACGAATTATGATGAGAAATAAAAGGGCGAGCCGCCGCACCACCTGCAATCGACTGAAGTATAGGTGTTTCCACCTCCGTATATCCCGCCTCGTCCATTACGGCACGCATTGTTTTTATAATTGTTGCCCGTTTCAAAAACGTATCTTTGACACCATCGTTCACCACCAAATCGACATATCGCTGACGATAACGCAACTCTTCATCGTCAAAAGCATCGTATGCCACACCATCTTTATATTTTACAATCGGAAGCGGACGAAGCGACTTGCTCAACACGGTCAGCTCTTGACAATGCACGGAAATTTCTCCCATCTGGGTACGAAAAACAAAGCCTTTAATACCGACAAAATCGCCTATATCAAGCAGTTTTTTAAACACCACATTGTACATTTCGGGTTGAGCCTCGGTGTTGATATCATCTCTCGAAACATACACCTGAATGCGTCCTTTGGAGTCTTGCAATTCGACAAAAGAAGCCTTACCCATAATGCGACGACTCATAATGCGACCGGCAATACACACCTGACGCCCTGTATCTTCGTCCTTAAACGTTGCTTTTATATCTGTTGAAAATGCGTTGGTAGGATACTCTGCCGCAGGATACGGATCAATGCCCATTTGTCGCAAAGTATCAAGACTTTGTCTTCTAAATATCTCTTGTTCTGATAATTCTAAACCCATAGTTTTTTAATAAAATACGAGGTGCAAATTTAATAAAAACAATTTCATTATAGGTGTTTATTTATACAAAAAGCAAAACCTTACACATAAAAAAACGGAGATATTTTACATACCTCCGTTTTTCATAAAAATATATTACTAACCTTTAATTGCAGCAATTCCGGGCAACACTTTTCCCTCGATAGCTTCGAGCAAGGCACCGCCACCCGTCGAGATATACGACACTTGGTCTGCCATACCAAACTTATTGATACAAGCTACCGAATCGCCACCTCCGATAAGCGAAAATGCTCCGTTTTTGGTTGCTTCTGCAATCGCTTGAGCTATTGCACGCGAGCCTGCCGTAAAGTTATCAAACTCAAATACACCCGCAGGACCATTCCATAGAATTGTTTTTGCACCCTTGATAGCTTCAGCAAATGCTTTTTGGGTTTCGGGTCCTGCATCCAAGCCTTCCCAACCTTCAGGGATATTGTTCGACGGAACAATTTGTGTATGACAATCGTTCGAAAAATCGTCGCCTGCAACGCAATCGGTACCGAGCACCAAATTCACACCTTTTTCCTTTGCTTTTGCCATAATATCAAGAGCAAGATCAAGTTTATCTTCCTCGCAAATAGATTTTCCAACGTTTCCGCCCATTGCTTTTGCAAAAGTATAAGTCATACCACCGCAAAGAATCAAGTTATCCACCTTATCCATAAGGTTTTCGATGATACCTATTTTGGTTGATACCTTTGATCCTCCCATAATAGCAGTAAACGGACGTTTGATGTTATTCAAGATATTATCAACGGCAGTAACCTCTTTTTCCATCAACAAGCCAAGCATTTTGTGATCTGCATCAAAATAATCGGCAATCACAGCCGTAGAAGCGTGTTTACGATGAGCCGTTCCGAAAGCGTCATTTACATAGCAATCGGCATAAGAAGCCAACGTTTTTGCAAACTCTTTTTGCTTTGCTTTCATTGCTTTTTTGGCTTCTTCGTAAGCAGGATCTTCCTTATCTACATCAACGGGTTTACCCTCCTCTTCGGCATAAAAGCGAAGATTTTCCAGCAACAACACCTCTCCAGCCTTCAATGCAGCAGCGGCATCAGCAGCTTTTGCACAATCGGGAGCGAATTTTACTGCCACACCCAAATGAGCAGAAACCGCATCTACAATTTGAGATAATGAGTATTTTGCATTCACTTTCCCTTTTGGCTTACCCATGTGCGACATAATGATAAGTGCTCCACCATCGGCCAATATTTTCTTCAAGGTAGGAAGTGCTCCACGAATACGTGTATCATCTGTAATTTGTCCGTTTTCATTCAAAGGAACATTAAAATCCACACGAACAATGGCTTTTTTGCCTGCAAAATTAAAATTGTCAAGTGTCATAATTTATTTTATTTTAAGTTCATTTTCAACCCGACAAAAATACAAATATTTACACAACCGACAAGGTTCATTATGGAAAAAATTCCTTAATTATCTTCAAAAAAAGAATTCCTTCTCGCAAGAAGGAATTCCACATACAACAATCAACCGTTATTTAAAGATTATTTATTGCGACATCGACCTCGTTAATACGATACAACAACGCTTGTTTCATACGTTCTACTGCTTCGTCAAAGGTCATATCTTCATCGCCATTCGGTCGGGATCCTCCGATTGGCCACATATCGTGATTTACAGCCTCCGATTGACGGATTTTTTCGGCAGTTTCGTCAATAAATGTGGTGAGTTGCATAAATTTCGGTTTCAACACTGCCCAACGAGCTTTTGCCACAGCTACAAACTCGGGAGAATTCAACAAATATCCGTACCATAAGTAGTTCGAAATAAGCAACCCCGAACGGTCAGGAAGGAACGTACCCCAATCGAAATCCCAAACAGGACCGGCCTTGATTTTTCCACCCGCATCTTTATACATATAACAACTTTTAGGATGTTGGGGCTCTTCGTTCGTAGTAACTTCGTGTATCAACCAATAATCCACATAAGTTGTCGTATCCATTCGTTCGAATGCCGACACATAATCGCCATCTTTCAAATAAGTTTCCACGCTATCCACATAGTTTTTTATATATGTATAGTACGGATGACTCCACGACGTTACGAATTCCTCGTCAGGATCTTTAATGGTTACCGGGAAATTTTTGTTTTTTGTAAAGAAATAATTGATTTCTGCCTGATAATTGGTATCGAACTCCAGCAAGAAACCACCTTCGGTACCCGTGCCTTCTGCATCTTCAAACGCTGTGATATTCACACGATTTTTATCAATTTTTATCTGTTCGCACAAATAGTAATTGCCTTGATGCACACCGTTTAAATAGAATTCCACGAACTCGCCTCTCGGTGCCCAATCCATACATTGACGAGCCATTTCGAACGAAACCGCATTTCGCATCAAAGTTCTATCCATCCAATTTGCCAACAACACCCAACGTTTGTGTTTGGGCATTCCCAAAATCGCATTCTTTTTCTTCAGCTTCAGGGCATACGGTTTTTTCGGATAACTCCAAGTAGAATTTCCTCTACCACGAATACTTGTGGTATCGTTAAAAACTTCATCTCCGTATTTGTCCAAAATACGAATCGTACTACCTTCTGTCCAGATTTCCTTGCTTGTAATGGCAACACCGCCCGGTGTTTCTACATAAACTTTGGGCAAAGACACTTCCCGCAATTTAAAATTGGCAGTGATAGTACACGTTTGAGTCGCTTTCATAGTATTGCAAGGATTTTCGGTACTCACCACAACACCGTCAATCGTCCAATTCACAAATTCGTAACCTTCGTCGGGAATTGCCTCAAAAGAGATAGGCTCACCTTCCATCGTATCAATGGATTCTACATCAACAGAGCCACCCACACCCGCCACAAAGGTAATTGTACACATCACAGGTATTTTGAAATTTGCCATATATTCGGTAGGTTCCGTCACAATAGGTTCATAGGGGTTCTCGTCCGAAACCTCAACACCCGCTACCGTCCAATGAGTAAAGATATATTCCTCGTCGGGAGTCGCTTCAAGCAAAACGGTTTCTCCTTCAAGCACATTGTCGGCCGAAATAGTAGCCGATCCTCCTTCGCCTGCCACAACCGAAACAGCACAACTTTGAGCTGTTCGGAAGTTTGCCACAAATTCCGTCGGAGTTGTTACTGTAGCCGTATAAGGATTCTCCGACGAAACAAGCACATCGTTCACCGTCCAATTCAAAAATACATAGCCACTATTGTTTACAGCACTAAGTACAACTATTTGATCGTTGGGATTTTCATCTGTTACTTGCGCCGTTCCTGCAGAGGCAGGATTCACCGTTACCGTTGCCAAAGGTTCTGTAGCTTTCACACGCAAAGTAATATCGCAAACACAACCCGCATTCCCTTGAATGGTATTTCCCGAAAGAACAGAACCACACGGGTCGAGATCGTTCCAATCAATTTTGAAACGCAAACGGTAGTCGCCTGGAGCCAAATCGGCAGGCAATGTCCACGACGGAATCACATTCATATTAAGATCTATTCCTTCAACCACGCTATTGCCTATGCTATTGGTACCCGAAGACGAGCCGGTCGAAGAGTAAAACGAGTAACTAACAACCTCTCCACCAGTTGCTCCTGTGGCATTGAGCGTTTGATTGAATATGCCATCTCTATCGTAATCAATATAAACATAAGCATGCATCCAACTGCCTTCCCAATTAAGCGAGGAGAAAGACAGCGTTGCGCCCGTATTTACTTCTAAAACCGAAGCAGTATTGTCTTTATAAACAGCATCGGAATATGATGTTTGAACGTTTGTTACAGAAAGAGAATTTTCACCACCGTCGGTTAATGTGAAAGAATTCAATTTTCGACTTTTCGCAGAACTCATATTGCCCGTAGGAGTACAATAATTGAGCACACGCTCAAAAACAGCAACAAAATCGGCACTTTCTTCTGCTGTCGTAACAAAAGGATTCTGAGTAGAAACTTGAACATCGTTTACAGTCCATTTCACGAACGCGTAGCCTTCGTTTGCCACTGCATTGAGCGAAACCGACGAACCGCTTACAACGTTTTGTGATGCCGAACCGCCATTGATAGTTACACTTCCGCCTATGGCAGGCACTGCTCGTACCGAAATTTCATAAATTGGAAGCTTATCAAATTTTATACTATCAATCTCACTAACTTTATAACTGATTATATCCTCCCCTTTGTAAATTTTCAACACTCGCTCATATTGTTGAGCAAATACCACCGACACCAAAGCGATTAGTACAGTTGCAATCGTAATAATTTTTGTTTTCATGGTATAATAAGTTTATTGTTTAACAATTTTTTCGGTTTTCACTTCACTATTTGATTGAGCTACAACAACATAGATTCCACTTTTGGAGTTCGGCAATTTGATTGAGACTTCTTGGCTTTCACTTTTTTTCGAACACACACAAACTCCCTGTATGTTATAAATCTGAACACTTTTGATTATTTCGTTACCGACAACAATCACTTCACTCTCTTGAGGACGAAAGATGATACTAATACCATTTGCTGCTACAACATTCGCAATTGCCGTTGCAAGTAAATTATCGAAAGTAATCACCCTCACCGCATCTGTCAGGAAATTGACGTCTTCCGTTTTTGTTTTCACCACCATTTCGTCTTCCGACGGGAAATGTATTTTGTCTATCTCGTCAATGTCTATCCATTGAGGGTCGGATTGAGCAATAGGATATACATTCATATTCACCTGTGCAGCAAACAATGTGCTTGGCAACCCAATCAGCAAAAACAAGAACCACTTAAATAGAATACCTTTTTTCATAATTTTCGATAGCGTTTACAAGTCAAAACTCCCCAAAATTATACAAAATAACGATAAAAAACATCAATTCGACGACAATACCCTCAAATCCGCAACCGCCCTCATAAGATGACACAGAGGTCAAAAAGGTAGCGACACTGTGGCAAAAGAGGGTGCAACGCAGCAAAAATCGCCACAAAGACGCATTAAATCCCCTTACCCCACCATGCGACTTGAGGCAAT
>JAFTIM010000016.1 GCA_017456885.1 Paludibacteraceae bacterium | reverse complement strand
GCTCATTGCAGTAAACACTGCTGCCATGCAGCACACGGCTGCTAAAAATTTAAATTTTTTCATTTTTTAATACTTTTTTCATTGCCTCCACTTCTTTCGGCTATCGGCATTCTCCGTAGCACCTCAACGAGTTCGAGTATGCACATAAAAAGAGCGTGGTGCTTTGTTTATGCCTCCTTCGGGAATCTGAGGTACTGGACTACCTTACCAACCAAATTATGCACAAAAGCCCACGCTACGAAGCATGAGAATTATTTGCTTTTTCTTGGTTGGTTTTCCGAAAGTGTCCAGTTTTCAGATTCCCAAGTTTAGCTTATAACGCTATTTTCAATATTTTCAAGATGTACACACTTTTTTACAGTGTTATTTCGTCATAGGCAAAAATGTTTTTTTGTTTTACAAATTCGGTACAAATATAGTAAAATTCAGTGCATTCCCACTAAAACCAATGCTCGTACTCTTTCAGATAGTACCACCACCAAGTGTTACGATATGCCAAGAACTTTTTTTCGCGTTCTTGCCTGCTCAACCAGCGGTTACCAATAATGTTTTTCATCTGCATCCAGTCCTGCTCCACCTTGCTCGCCACCTCCACGTCCCACGTACAGAGACGCATATCGCGAGCCATAAGCAGTGCCTCGGCATATACACGTTTTCGGCATTTCTTGTCAGGGTAAAGTTCTTTGTAATAATTGCAAAACATTTCGTACTCACCTGTCAGCAACAAAGCACACAAGAAATAGTCCTTTACAAATTCCGATTCGTTTTTTGCAAAAAACAACGCATACGAAATGTTCATAAATTGGTCTTTGTTGATATACAAATAGTCGGTAAAATCGACCTCTGCAGGCTGTTGCATAGAGGCCATCTGCTCTCTGCGCGTGCGAACAAAATCGGTATGCACAAGCGTCTGTTCCAGCTTAGTCAGGTATTTTTCGGCAACACGCAAATTGCCTCGCTCCATATTCAAATCGGCCAACAAACAGAGTGAACGAAAATTATCGGTCCGCTCACACGACATACCCATCTGAAAAGCTTGATGAATCGCCTCGTTGAGCAGTCCGAGTTTTCTGTAAAAGCAGATGCTCAAAACCGATTGGCTGCTCGCATGCAGCGGCAACGACTCGGGAAGAATATTCGTTTTGTTTGGCTTATATTGAAACAAACTCTGCGGCAACTGACCTTTCAATGACAAAGCATAAAACAAATAAGGCGATAACTCTTGCGAATCGTTCAAGTACGAACCCTTTACCAAAGCAAGTATTTCGTCGGCCTCATCGTTCAGCAACGCCATATCCAAACATGCGTAAACCTCTTTCTTTTCCAATTGTTCATTAGAAATGAACGTAAATCCGACGGCAAAAAGCATCAACAAATAGAAAAGCCATGATGTTTTACCTTCAAAAAAACGATTCGGTGCGTACCCGAATTTCGACAACAACAGCCATAGTAAAACGAGCAAAAGCTGAACAGCAATTAAAAGGGGCGTTTCTACCTGAAAAATCGGGGTTGTAGGCAGGTGTACGATATACAAAACCAACGAAACAACGCCAAAAATCAGATAAAAAACCGACAAGAAATAACGTTGCTTGTCGGTTGATCCAATCAACTCGACCAACGACAAAGCAAAGAATAACAACGCCAATTCCAAATCGGACAGAAAAAGCACCGACAAAGGCAATGCCAACAGCAGAATGAATCGCAATTTATTATTTTTCAACACGATATGAGCATAAACCACAATCATCATAAGCAATACTACCAACGATTTTTGTAAGAAGAAATGCTCAAAATGCTGGCTTATCATCAGCACGATGGCAGGCAGAAAAGCAAGTGGATTCAACGATTTTAAATGTATGCGATTCAATATGGCACGAGTGATGAAATAGACACAAAGAACCGGTACGAACAAAATGCTGATTCCTACCCCACGCCACCGAAAAAACGCAAGCAAAAAGTTCTCGGCATACCGCATCATACCCCGATACGCCAACGCATCGGAAAGCAGCCCGAACGAAGTATCAAAATAGGCATTCGAATAAGCGGCATTTAAATATCCGTAATGTGCATACCAAAACACGAAATGGCACACCGCCAATACACTTAACAAAAGAAATTCTACTATACGTTTTTTCATTGGTATCTTACTTTTACAGGTTCAGCCGCTTCGGCTTGTATTTGCCTCATTTGTCGCTTCGAACGCCGAACCGCATTTTTCGAAAACTCCGGCACATTGTACGATTTCATTCGTAACAAATCGAAATCGGCTGTCTTTTGCGGCATCAAAAATGGTTTGTGAACAATGCCGTTTTTGTCAAAATAGGCAAAATACAAACGCGTATAAAGTCCGTCTATTCTACGCGAACTGAACACAATCCAACGCCCGTTGCTCGACCACGCATGATAGCTTTCCGTCGAGGCACTGTTAAGAGCACTCATATCGACATGCTTGCCGGTTTGCAAATCAATCATTCCCAAATCGGCTTCGTGATGCCAAATAGGGAATGTGCCATAATCGGCTTCGGTGTAAAGCATGTAACGGTTGTCGGGAGAAACACGCGCAAAAAGTTGTGTTTTATGCGTAACATCAGCATCGACAATGCACTCAACGGAATCGCCGAATGTCGCCGTTTTTTCATCGAATCGAATACGGTAAATTCCATATTTTATCTCATCATTATTCAATGGAATTTCAGCCGACATTTTTGCAGAAGAGAAATAAAGGAATTCGCCATCGGGCGACCATGACGGAAAAGTTTCGAGTTCCGGTGAATTCAAGAAACGTTTATCGACAATCGCTTCTTTTTTTTGTACATCGTAGAGCATCAAATCGGATTTGGTGTCGTAAACAGAAATTCTGTTATCGTCGAAAACATGAAATACCTGCATAGTTTCGTTCATCGAAAATGCAATGTAAGCTGCACTCGGATGCCATGCCGGATAAGTACCTTTACCCATATCTTTCATTGTCAGATTGAGTTTTTTCGCCTCATCACCTGTTACAATCACCGTTCCCACATCAACAAACCGAGCATGATACATCATCGTATCGGCATTATAGTTCCAATAAGAATGACAATTCACACAACCAAATTTATCTTTGGAGTTTAACTGTAAATTTTCTATGATTGTTTTTTCGTCGAATGTCGTTATGTCACGTTGATACAGCCCCATTCTGTCGGCTTGCTCGTAATCGGGTTTTATCAACCGATATGACACATAAGCATCTATCGAGTCTGATGCCACAAAAACATCGAACGGCAAAAACTCCTGCCACTTATTATCGAAACTTTCGACAAAAACCCGTACCTCGAAACTCCGTCCTGCGGTTTCAGCCAACAATGCTTTCCACGGTTTTTCGGGTATTTTGATACCTTTTTTCCCATCTCCAACTGCTCGGAATGCCACGCTGTCGCCCACCAAAAAATCAGCGACAAGACGCTTGGTTCCTTTCACCGTAAACGTAAGCGGAGCTATGTTCGGCGGAATCGTAACCGACTTATAGTCGGGAAAAATATCGGGCTGAAGAGCCATTTTTTCTTGATTCTCTATCTTGACACAAGACATCAGAGAAAAAAGAATCGCCAATAAAAGTATTCGTTTTTTCATTTTATTCCACTGTAAATTCTATAAGTATTTAACACATCGCGAACATAGTCAACCGTATGATTTCCACGAAAATAACCATGCTGACATACGGAGTCGTTGTAATACTCCTCCTGATTTTTCAACAATAAATAGTTTTCGACACTATTGAACCAAATATCGGGGTTTTGTCCGTATTTTTCTGCCAAAGCCCGTGCATCGAAAATGTGTGCCGGACCCGAATTGTAACTTGCCAAGATGAACTTTTTGCGTTCTTGTTCGTCTTTGATTTTTCGGAAATATCCATCAAGTCTTTTTATATATTGCACAGAAGCGGCAATATTGTATTCCGGATTAAAAATCATGGTCGAATCCACACCGAAACGCTCGGCCGTTCGGGGCATCAGTTGCATCAAACCTACGGCTCCAGCATACGACACCACCTGCGGATTGAATCGCGATTCGTGATACGCCAACGATGCCAGCAAACGCCAATCCCAACCGATTTGAGGAGCATAAATTTGAAACAGCGAATCGAAAGGTGAGATTTGCCCTACTCTTTGAGACACCGATTCACCAAAATAATTTTTTAGATGTTGCTTTCGATTTTTCAACTTCTCATAATAACGACGACGGGGTTCGTACCAATCGTTTATCGATGCCAAAAGCTCCGGCGAGGTTTTACGCACAGCCCATGCGTATTCCTGCTCAAGCCCTAACGCCACACTACTGCTGAAATGCGGCACAAAAGAACTATTCAGCAATGCAACTTCATAGTCAGCCACCGTAAGTGGCAATACACCATCGGCAACACACCGTATCAGCCGGTCGATGTTCAGCGAATCGACCTCCACAATATCGATACCTCCGCCCAACTCCTCATTCAAGTTGTTCAACAAATGCCAATATCGACTGTGTTTTCGCGTATAAACTTGTCTGCCGATGAGCCCTGTGGCATCGGTAATCGTATCTTGAAGCGACTGTATCAGTACGGGATATGTTTTTTGCACATTATTGGCAAATGCCATCAACGACTTATTCTCTTTCGACATCGGCATTCGATATACAATGACATCTCCTTTGCCTTCAAGCAACAATTGCCTCATCTGATCGAGATTGGAGGCTACAATCCAACGCAAATCGACTCCCAAACTTTCGGCATAATCGGAGCACAAGGTATATTCGTATCCCATTATATTATCGCCATCGGTGAAATACGAGAGCGAACTTTCGAGGGTTATCACGCACAACTCCTTTTGTTCCAAAATTTGCGGTAAATCGTTCAATACAGGACCGGAACTCTCTTCTGTTTCTTTCGATTGACAAGCCGAAAAGACTATCAACAACGTTATACAGAAAAGAAAAACGATATTTCTTTCATGAGTTTTTAACATGTTCCACCAATTCGTCGGCCACAGGCGTTTTCCCTTTGTAACAAGCGTACAAACGTGCCGTTGCCAAAACATCTTTCTCGCAATAGAAAGCTATCCGTTGCAAATCGTGCTGTTCATAATATACGTTTGCAACTTGCGATCCGTCTATGTCGTCTTTTGGTGTCGGTATGCCAAAAACAGCCGTAAGAAGTTTCAGCGAAGTGTAGTTTTTATAATCGCCGAAACGCCATAAATCCAACGTGTCGAGCATGTTTATTTCCCAAGGTTTTTTGCCCGATACATTCAGACATAAGGGCAATTCCATTTTGTTTATCAACATTCGGCGACAGATGTACGGCACATCAAATTCCTTTATGTTATGACCGCAAAGCACTTTATTTCCCAACCTCGACAACATGTCGGCAAAATCGCTTAAAAGTTGTTTTTCGTCGTCGTCATAAAACGATTTTTCACGGAAAACCTCCTGATTATCTTTCTTATAGAAAAAACCTACCGAAATACAAACGATTTTTCCAAACTCTGCGAATATACCCGCCTCTCTTCTATATACATCATCTTCGGAATCCGTGGTATTAAAACGTTCGGGCATACGCGCCTGCATACTGCGTACTTTTTCGTTCCACAGCTCCCTCAAATCGGAAGGCAACTCTTTCAACGAAGATTTGCCAGGAACCGTTTCAATATCGATAAACAATATGTGCGAAAAATCAGACATTGCGAAGCCCTAAATTTTTCTCGATAAACATTGTCAGTATATCTATCGCCACTTTGTTTTGCCCGCCCTGCGGCACTATCAAATCGGCGTATCGTTTGCAGGGTTCTATAAATTGCAAGTGCATCGGTTTCAACACCCGAGTATAACGGCTCATCACGGCTTCGGTCGTACGTCCGCGCTCCACTATGTCGCGTTTTATTACCCGTATCAATCGTTCGTCGGAGTCGGCATCGACAAACACCTTTAAATCCATAAGCGAACGCATGGTTTCGTCGCACAATGCCAAAATACCCTCTACTATAATCACATCGCGTGGCTCTACATGAATCGTTTCGGGCTGACGCGTACAAGTAAGATACGAATAGGTCGGTTGTTCGATGCTCTTACCCTCTTTCAGCAACGCTATGTGTTGCGAAAGCAAATCCCAATCGAACGCATCGGGATGGTCAAAATTGATATTCTGACGCTCCTCCATCGGTATATGGCTGCTATCTTTATAGTACGAATCTTGTGGCAACACCACCACTTCACCCACAGGGAGTCTTTCAATAATTTTTCTTACTACGGTTGTTTTACCGGAACCTGTTCCACCTGCAATTCCTATTATTAACATCTTTTTGGTTATTTAATACTTATTGTGAGCAAATGTAAAAAAAATGATTAAAATTCATCTACTTATTTCATAAAAAAAGCAATGCAAAAAGCAGAGCCGCGGTATACACCACGACTCTACATTGTTTCCTCTTGGCGGACGCACGCAACGTCCCTACATTGTTTTCTCCCCTCGGACGCATTCGATGCGTCCCTACCATTTTTCTCCCCCCCTTCAGGGGGTTGGGGGGCTGGGCTTGGCTTATTCTCCAAGAACAGGGCGGACGGATCGACCGCAGTAGCGGCGTTCGCTGCTATTGCCCACGTGGCCCGAGCCGATGCACACGCCCCACGCGATGTCCGGGTTGAACGCGTCGAGCGAACTCGACCAATATTCGCCGTAGCTGCCCGCGCTGCGCAAGCCATAGTTGTCGTGATAGCCCGCCGCAGGGAGAAAAATGGAATTTCCGTTGGTGTTACTCGTTACGATTTGTCCTGCTACGCCTGTGCCGTTATAGTCGTCTGTCCAAGTCCAAGTACAGTTTGTTCGCAATTCCTGCCATTCGGCATAAGGCATACGCCATGCGCCGCCCCAGTTGGCACGAGCAGCATCGTCGGCGAGTTCAAGTTGGGTTTTGCCATCCACCACGGTGCCGTAACGGATATTTGCGTTGTATTTGGTAATAGTAGATTTGCTTCCGTTACACCATTTGTAGGTACCCCAATTGTAAGTCGTCTTCGGTTCGGTTTCGCCCCAAGCAAAGTAGTTGCCATATTCTTCGGGTTTGGTGGCACCCACGTTGCAGGTAGCCCACTTGGTGCCAGAAGGCAGGCCAAGGTCAACGTATTCGTAGCCGTTGGCAGTACCATTGGGGTTTCCTGCAAAAGTAGCTGTATAGGTTATATCTCCATTTATAGTAACAGTGCGAGGATTATCCGTGTTGCCATCGTTCCACTCCACAAAATAAGCTCCACTATTCGGTGTAGCTGTAATGGTTACCTCTTCGCCCGGCATATAATAACCAGAACCTGTAACCATGCCGTAATTTGATGCTACAGTTAAGTAAGGTTTCTTTGCAAAATTTGCAGTAATGGTTGTGTCGGCAGTCATCGTCATGGCGCGTGTCAGTTCCTTGCTGTCGCAGTCGCTCCAGCCTATAAAATAATAGTTTTCTTTCGGCGTGGCAGTAATGGTGGCTTCCGCCTCATAGTCGTAAGTGCCCGAACCCGTTACCATGCCGTATGAGGTGTTGTTTGGGTTAACGGTAAGGCGTACATCCATGTGTACGGAGTCCATTTCGTCCCAGATATATTTCTCGTCATCAATCAACACATAAGCGTTGTAATAGAGCATTTTACCAGCATACGATTCAGAAGAAACCGCCACCGAATACTCGTCGGCATTCTCCCTCGTTAAATCGGTGGTGCAAAGCGTTTTGGTGCCGCCGTACGAAAGTAGGGCTTCTTTGTCGGTGGAGTGTCCCACGCCCCATTTCACATTGCTGAATGCCAACAGCGTGTCGACGTTTATCCGTCCCCACAGCGTTACACTGCTGTACTCCACATCGGTAGCACCACCCGTAGCCACCAGCGCAAGCAGCTCGGGGCGTATAATGTCGGTATTGCCATCGGGGTTTTCTATTTCATCCTTCGGGTTTTCACACGCCGTAAATCCTACACTCAATGCCGTAAACAATAGTGCGGCAAATAAAAATTTTCTATTCATGATTCTTATTTTTTTAACGATGATGGTATCTGTATTCATTTATAGCTATTGCTGTTAGATGTAGTATTATCTCAATAATATCCAACACTAATTGAAAATTTAGAACTACATCGTACCCAATAATATTAACAAGATCTCTTAGTATTGCATTAATATCATCCATATTACGCAAATAAAAAAGATTTATGGCATTTAGTATTTTGCGAAAAGAATTACTATTTGGAGAATCTATATATCCCAAAAAATGTAATTGACGCACCACTGAAGGCGTTATTATTGGCATATTGCCAAATACAGAATTAACAATATCGGATATTGCACGTAATCCGGGATTTTTAATACCTAAATCACATAATCTTCTTTTTACATATTGATACAATTCTACGCAAAAGTTAAGATTATTCTCATTTTGCAAGTCTTCGATTGTTATACAATGTAAATTGGCAAATCCTTGGTTTATATCATTTCTTATATTTGTTAATGCTTCAGGTGTTACAACATCATAAGCATGACTATACGACCAAAGTCTATTGAGTAAATTTTCTTCAATAACTTGTTCTTCAAGATGAGGCATAAGTCGCTCATGCATGCAATCGACCAATTCTCTCACTAAATCATCTCGTTGTTGTTCTGATAATTGTCTAATATAAAAACACATTTTTTAAATATTTTATTCTTGCCTCCACTTCTATTATTCGGCTATCGGCATTGCTCCGCAGCACCATCAGTTTGAGTTCGAGTGTGTACATAAAAAGAGCGTGGTGCTTCATCTGCTTCATTTGAGTTTTTCTCGGTCCTGAACTACCTCACTCTTCAAATTACAACGAACAAAAGCCCACGCAGTGCGTAGACGTCAAGTCAGCTTTGTTCTTGAAGAGTGTTTTTTGAATTGTTCAGGTTCAGAAAAACTCAAGTTTAGCTTATAACGCTATTTTCAATATGTCGTTTTCAAGATGTACACACTTTTTAAAGTGTTAATTTTCCATAGGCAGAAATGTTTTTTAATGTTTGCACAAATATAGTGAAAACTAATGTTTCGAAGTGCTACAAATTCCGAATAATAAGTTTCAGATGCCGTAAAGCCTCGTGCAATCGGCGGTCATGCTTCAGCACCCACGACGAGTAGCACAAACGCACCAAACGCAAATAATCGTAGAAAAACAGATAGGACGGCAAAAGCAAAACAATCAGTACGAGTGCCACCCACCAAGACAATGAAGCAAAACAAATTGCAGCCCCTATCAATATCGTAAGCGGATAAAAAATCATGGACAACACATAGCGAATGGAGTTGTACATGGCATCATCCGATTGGCAATGCACAAGCGCCTCCGACACGACAAGAAAAGGCGACACCGCCAACAGCGAAAACAAAAAATAAGGCAACTCCAACAACAATAACAGCGTAATGACCAGCAATTTGCCCAACGAGGCTTGGTAGGTCAAGGCATCGGCATAAATATGCCAACGCTTGCGCAAGCGGGCAAAAGTATTAACCTCGCAGAGCAAGGCATCTGTTTTTTCGGGATCGTTTGCTTTGGCGTTTTCTATTCGCTCCAGCAGATTTTGGCTCCGTAACAAACGCTCGTTTAACGTATCGCCATAACATGAAGTCAGAAAACAACACTCTTCGATGGCTTCGAAGTTATCGTTGTCGGGAATCGTCAGATGCAACGTTTGCAATTTCGCCGTCAAAACAGAACGGAGTTCCATTGTCTGCTCCGTTGTTGCAAGTTCGGAATGCCGTTTCACATATTCGGTTACGTTGATAGGCTCGCCCACTTTCAGCAACAACGAAGAGCGATAGCGAAAGAAACTGCCTAAATTGATACCTACCGGAACAATGCAAACGTCTTTTTCGCCTTGCAAACGCTCGTTAGCTATCAAAGCGATACGAAATATGCCCTTAACCAACGGCAGTTGTGCGCGTTTTGCCCGATGCGTCCCTTCGGGCATAATGCAAAACGGAATGCCCTCTTGTAAGGCTTCGACACATTGCGACATGATTTCGTCGTTTTTCGAAAGATTTTCGCGCCCGTCGCGAATACGCATTATCGGGAGCATACGGAAAGAGCGGAGCAACTTTGCCACTCTCCGATTCCGAAAAATATCGGCACGTGCCACAAACAATATCTGTCGGTATTTTTGCGAAAGCCATACCAAAGCCAAAGCATCCATCAGCCCATTGGTATGATTCGGTGCAAATATCACAGCCGCATTTTCAGGTATGCGTTCCATGCCCTCGCATTCAAACCGACGATAGGCAAAGGGGAAAGTATGTCGTACACACCAATGCAGAAATTTGTAAAATGTGGTAAGCGGTTTCATCTAAAAATCATTTTTTCAGGTTTTGTTGTTTGCGTGCCAAAAGTTCTATGCTTCGCAACTTGTCTTTATATGAATTGTTGGCATTCGATTTTTCAACAGAAAGCGACGCATCCGTATTGTCATGCCAACGCCGACACAGATAAATGGAGTCGAAAATACGCCCTATTTTGTAACAGCGACTAATTTGCAAGCCAAGGGCATAATCCTCTCCGTAGCTTGTGTTCGGCACACCCAAAGAGCGCAAAACAGGTGTAAAAAATGCCCTCGGCGCTCCCAATCCGTTGATACGCAACGCATTGTTTCTTCCGTTTTCTTCGGTCCATTCACGATGGTCAATCAACCCCGGAGGTATGGGATTCATTTCAAAATCGGTTATCGTATAAGAGCCTATCACCATGGCACATTGTTCTCGTCGAAACGTATCGACCACCTTTTGCAAGGTAAACTCGTCGGCATACACATCGTCGCTGTCGAGTTGAACCACGAAGCGACCGCAATCGGCATGATTCACGCCATAATGCCAACAACCGCCGATACCCAAATCGGTACGTTCGGGCATCAGGTGTTTTACACGGTCATCTTGCTCGGCACAGCGTGCAACAATAGCCGAAGTAGCATCGGTAGAATGATTGTCCACCACAATCAAATTAAACGGGAATGTCGTTTTCTGCTTCAACACCGAACGAATGGCATCTTCGATTGTCTGCTCACGATTACGAACGGGAATCAAAACGGTTGCCTCCGTGCAGAAATCTCCCGCCGACAAATCGATTTGCTTGAAATCGGGCTGCAAATAAGCCCCGTATTGTTTTAAAAAAAGCGTAAAAGCATTCTCCATTTCTATTTGCGAGGCTCTATTTTTAGGGTCCACGTATGCAAAATGATTATCCGATTGCGTTTCGATGGTTATCTCCGTATATAAAAATTCGTTGATTCGCAAAGGCAGTTTTTCCAACGACAGACGCAGACGAACGTCGTACAATGCCGCTGCCGAATAGGTTGCACTCATTCCGCGAACAGTACGCTGTAAAGCCTCGACGTCGAACAACAATACAGAGCCGAAATCGAAATCGTCGCGCACACTACCCAACTGATAGTCGATGGTAGAAACACAAGCGACATGCTCTCCGCGTTGTACACGGTAGTCGGCATAAAGCATCGTACACGAAGTTGCCTCCGCTACGTTGATAAAACGATTTAAAGCACCGGGGACAAAATCAATGGCACACGTTTTTGTAACAACAAAAACATATTTTTCTTGCAGACGGCAAATTGTTTTTTTCCAAAACTCCGAGCCAAAAACCGATTCTCGGTAAAATTCGCAATTGACTTCAAACGCCTCCTGTGTTTTTATGCGACACCCCTCGGGCAGCAAAATTCGTACACTTTTCATCTTATTTTTCTTCAATTAAAAAATTCAACACATCGACCATCAAATCCTGTTGCTTGCGAGCTTCCAATATTGTTTCAAACGGGAAACCCATCACCCACAAACGATACCGCCCCCGATAAGCCACCGCCGCAATGGTTCCATTGTCATCGTAACGCAAAACGGGGAATGCTTCGCCGTCGGCAGGCAAAAAAGCATCGGAGGAGGTTACGTTATAAACCCCTGCCGAGGGCTTACAGCAATAGCGAATGCTGTCCGTAATCATCGAAAGCGGCGAAAAATGCAAACCAACCAATCCGTTGGGATGTACAATGACGGTGCTCTTTTTCACTTTCAGGCAATTGTTAAGGAAATACATATCGGCTTTGCCGCACATATCGCTCCCCAAATACGAGCCACTCAAAAACAAAGTGCCTCCCGATTGGCAGTAATCGGATATTCGTTGCTGCATTACTTCCGACAAAACCTTGTATTTCGTATGCAACGAATCCAACGCTATCAGCGTCGAACGTTGTTTCCCCGCAATATAATCAACTGCCTTAAAAGCGTTCATATTCACCAACCCACGCTCCACAGCCAGCCTACTTCCCGAAACAAAAGAGAAACCCGCTTGGGCTATTGCCTTACCATGAATCGCCGTATAATCGAACGTATTGCCCACCACAAGTTGTTTTTCGTACGAAGCACCGCTTGCCCCGAGCCCGGGAGCATCATCGCTCAACCATAGGCTCGATTTTAAGAAATCGTACTGATTCCCCGTAAAAAAGCAACTCTTTTGATAAGGGACGCCGCAATCATCAGACAGCGCAATACCGAAATAATCGGTTGTTTCAAAAAAGTCGGGAGCCGACAACCTGTCAAAGCCGTTTACGACAAGCAACGTATGCGATTTTTGAGAAGAGAAGCAGGCCGAAAGCGTTTCCGAAGGGAAACTTTCGCCTCCAGCATTGACAGCCGACACTTTAAATTGATACAACTCATTTTTCCGAACGGGCAAAACAACTGTTGTATCGGCAGTAAAAATGCCGTTATCGAATCCGTCGTCGTTGATGCGAGTATATACGACATATCCGGTAGGAGCAGCACCGTCGGCCGACAGACTATCCAACGTCGGTGTCCAACAAAGCCTGATGGAATCGTTCCCCTTTTCGACAAGGTAAAAACTGTTTACAGGCAAAGGTTGAATCGTATAAGGTTCGTTTTTTTGTAAAGCCAAATACTTGACAATTGCTTTATAAACTGCTCGAGAAACCGCAAACTGAAAATGAGGGTCGAGTGCATGGCGTATATCGGTGGAATTTTGATGAGAAAGCAACTCCAACAACATTGTAGGCACCTGCGGAATACGAGCCTCGATATAAGATTTGTTCCACAATCCGCGAACAGACCAATTATCTGTAAATTGTCGAGTTACGGTTTCTTCTATTTCCGACAACACCATATCCGACAAATCGCGTGAAGCATAACGCGATTGCCCGTTAGGGAAACGCTCGTTACCCTCTTTGGTCATAAAAATACCCAACGAACCGACAATTGTATCATTCGTTTTAATTCCTGCATCGGTATGAAAACCCAATGCCAAATCGATAGGGATAGCCAATCCTACGGAATCGGGAGCATTTTCGGAGCCATTGTTTAAGGCATTTACCCAAAGCCCTCGTGAAGCCACATCGTCAAGATAGTCGTTAACATCTTGCGTGCGGCTAAAAACCGAACTTTTAAATCCTGCCATTTGCAGCCAATAACGTGCCGCTTCGAGGTATCGTGGGCATCCGCTTACAACGGCATCGGACTTGGACACAAAGGGAGAGGGTTGTTGTTTTTTATTGAACTTAACGTTGTAACTATTTACTTTATCAACTTCGGCAGGCTTACGAGCCACGCACCCCATACCGCCTCCAAAACGTACAGCATCGGCTGTTACAACACCCGACTCGGAATCACTCTCGTTGGTAAGCGTTACGGCTCCCATGCGCTCGTTTACGCCTTGTTCAAATAGGAATGTACCCAAATAAATCCAAGTGCCTCCACCCTGCTTCTGATTTACCGAAAAAGAGGTTGCACCGCCTTTATGATAAACCGTGTAATGTGCATCGGCAATGCTGTTTTCCTTTGATTGATAAGCGATGTAAACGGCATACATTCCCGTTTCGGGAATGTCGGGAATCCAACGAACAGAGTCGGTTGCATACGAAGACGCACTTGCAAAACGATAAGACCCGCGCGTAAAAGGATTGTCGGTTATATCCAAGGCTAACGGTATCGGATAATAAGCCGTATTTCCTCCCTTCTTCCATTTATTTTCACCCGCCTCCTCGTACACAGAATTGAACCAAGAGGTATCGTTATCCACAATCACCTCATTGGTTTGCGTATCCCGTTCGTGAGGGAGCATTACATTTGCGCCTGCATTTTCGAGCATTGGAGTCAAAAAATTCAACACGTAATGCAACGTCAATTTGTCTTCTACCGTCGAAAAAAGCCTTGCACGTTGCCACATCCAACGGTCTTGTTGCTGGTTGTAATACATGCCATGACTGCTCCAAAGGGCTATATTTCTACCCACCAAACCGTTTTTTATCACATAAGGTTTTGAGGTATTTTGAACTAACGGCATTAAGTTGCGTTTATTAAACCGATTTTTGTCAAACGAAGCCTCCGACGTGCGGCAACTATTCGGAATATAAAAACTCAACTCTTTTTTGTCCGCATATATCACCACATCATATTTCGGATAAACACGATGCACAAGGCTTTTTGCCTCTGTGTACAAACGATTGACAAAATCACGACGATAAAGCAGATACGAAGCAGAACCATTCAGATAGATTTCCACACGACGCATTTTCGGAATAATGCGAGTCCGTTCCAAATGCAATTCGCCAACAGACTGATATTCTGGCGACAACGCTTCCACCCACCGCGCAATATCGTAACGCAAAGCATCTGCCGATTGCGAAAACAACACAACCGACAAGTGCAAAAAAAACAATATGGACAAAAAACGCTTCAATTTTATAAAAGAAAGACCCCTTTCTCTAAAAAGAGGTCTTTTTTACAATCAAAGTACACAAGTTCTTTGTTACAATGGTATGTATTGAACAAAAGCTTCAATAGCCTCGTACGAAGCCAATCCAAGTTTATTATAAAGCTCTGCCGTAGTACGGTTGCGCTCTTCCGAACGTTGCCAAAACAAGCGTTCGTCATTGCCGAGGAACGGAGCGCTTTCCATTTGTGAAGAATGGCGTAATATCGCATTTCGTTTGTTTCTCAACTCTTCAGGACTCAAAGGAACAGCCATCTCTATATGGTCTATTTCCCATTCCATCCATGCACCACGATACATCCAAATGCGACACTCGCTCAACCATTTTTCTCCTTTCAGTTCGTCGATAGCTGCCAACACGGCATTCAAGCAAACCTTATGCGTCCCGTGCGGGTCGGCAAGGTCGCCTGCCACATAAATCTGATGCGGCTTCAACTCTTGCAACAACGCTTTCACAATATCTACATCGGCTTGGCTCAAATCGTTCTTTTTAATTGTTCCCGTTTCGTAGAAAGGCAAGTTCAAGAAATGTATGTTATTGGCATTCACTCCCATATAGCGGTCGGCCAAACGTGCCTCTCCACGGCGAATCAACCCTTTCAAGGCACGCACATCGGCACTATCCATTTCACCGTCTTTCTTATTGGCGATTGAATCCAAAATTTCTTTATTTTTTGATTCCAACAAAGCATCTTTCGATTGATAAATTTCGTGATATCCTTTCAAGAACATCATAAAACGCAAAACCTCCTCGTCGTTTACAGCGATATTACCCGATGTTTCGTAAGCGATATGCACGTCGTGTTTTTGGTCAACCAACCGACGGATGGTTCCTCCCATCGAAATGACATCATCGTCGGGGTGCGGACTAAACACCAACACGCGTTTCGGATATGGAGTTGCACGCTCGGGACGATATGTATCGTCGGCATTGGGTTTTCCGCCCGGCCAACCTGTAATGGTATGTTGCAAATCATTAAAGATTTTGATATTCACATTGTACGCAGAGCTATGCAATGCAAGCAACTCGCTTAATCCGTTTTCGTTATAATCCTTATTCGTAAGTTTCAAAATCGGCTTATTCAATTTCTGACAAAGCCAAACGATGGCACGGCGAATCAACTTGTCGTCCCATTCACACGAAGTTACCAACCACGGATGACTGATACGGGTAAGTTCGCTTGCAGAATGAATATCCAATATCAACGTTGCGTTCACATGATTTTGCAAATAAGAAGCCGAACAGGTGTCGGAAACCTTATCTTCCACAGCCTGTTTCACAATTTCAGCTTTGCCATCGCCCCAAGCCATTGCCACAACACGTTTGGCATCAAGTATGGTGCCTATGCCCATGGTGATAGCACAAACGGGAACATTTTCGGCAGAGCCGAACAAATACGCCCCCTCTTTTCTCGAATTGCTATCCAGCATAATCAAACGCGTACGCGAAGTGCCTTGCGAACCCGATTCGTTAAAACCGATATTGCCGGAATCACTGATTCCAAGCACCAAATAATCGATTCCGCCAAACGAAGCGATTTGCTCTTCATACGTTTTACAAAACGAAACCACTTCATCTTTTTGCAACGAACAATTCGGTGAATAAACGTTCTCTTTGTCAATGTCTATTTTACTCAACAACGACGATTGTAGTTGCGAAAAACAACTTTGGGCACTATTTGCCAATGGATAATATTCAAAAATATTAAAAACAACCACATTTTTGAAACTCAAACCCTCATTGTGCATTTTGACCAATTCGGCATACAACTCCGAGCACGAACGCGAGCAAGCCAGTCCTAACACAAATTTTTCACCTTTTGCCTGCTTTGCCCGAATAGCCAAAGCTATCTCATCAGCTACTTTTTTTGCACCTTCAACCGCTTCGTCAAAAATTTCAGTTGAAAGTTTCTCAAAACGAGTTAAACTCGACAATTCCAAAACATCTTTCGATTGATAATACTTACGTGGAATGTGGCGTAAAGTAATCTTTGAACTGAGATTTGCTTTCATTTTTATCTGTTTTTTATATTGTTATTTTCAGAGTTCAAAATTACGACTTTTGAAAAAATCAAACAATAGAGAAACTCTTTTTTTACTTGCAAAATCGGCATTTTTTAACGTTCTTTGTCTTATTGATTTTCATTGTTTAAATTTATGAAACTAATAGCTGATGCAGGTTCTACAAAAGCCGATTGGATTTTAATCAACAATAATCATATTGTCGATAAAAAAAGAACAAACGGTATCAATCCGTTTTATCAAACTGCCGATATGATATCGCAACTGATAAAATCGGAATTGCCATTTGCCACCGTTTCGGCTTCGGTCAAAGAGGTTTATTTCTATGGTGCAGGGTGCATTCCCGAGAAACAACCAATTGTAGCCACTGCCCTAAAATCCGTTTTTGCAAACGCAATCATCGAAGTTGATTCGGATTTATTAGGTGCTGCCAGAGCCCTCTGCGGACATTCCAAAGGCATTGCCTGCATATTGGGAACAGGCTCAAATTCATGCCTTTACGATGGAACAAACATCACGCAAAACACTCCGCCGCTTGGGTTTATTCTTGGCGACGAAGGCAGCGGAGCTTATCTCGGTCGAACATTAGTTTCCGATTTTCTTAAGCGACAAATGCCCGACAGCATAGCAGAACTTTTTGCTGACAAATACCACTTAACAGCAAAAGAGGCTGTCGAAAACGTATATCGACAACCTCTGCCCAATCGCTATTTAGCACAATTCACGCCATTTTTGTCGGAAAACATAGCCGAGCCCTACTGCTACAATTTGGTGTTCGATGCATTCATAGCGTTTTTTGCTCGCAATATAGTGCATTATCCCGATTTTCGCACGCTACCGATAGCTTTTACAGGCTCTGTGGCTTACTACTTTGCCGATGTACTCGAAGTAGCTGCCTACGACTTTGGTCTCAACTTCAGCCATATAGCACAAGCACCTATCGAAGAATTGGTGGAATTTCATAAACAATAATTATTGTATACGTTCTAAAACAGACTCTTGAGAGTTCAATGTTTCGTCAAGTATTTTAAACTTTCCATTCTTTTCTATTGAAGCAATTATGTTTTTCCCGTCCGATAACCTCAAACCATTAAACATAATAGTTTCATCATCCAATACCGTAAATGAATAAATCTCATAATCATTATTCTGCATAATGACATCTTTAGAATATGTATAAGGATCTATTCTAACCAACGAAAAATTCCCCTCTATTTCTCCACAACAATAGATATACGAATCTGTATAATGCAAATCCGTTATTCGCATATTGTCATTAATATCAAAAAACATCCCTACCTCACTTTTATTTCTACTATCTAAAACCACAGCAGAAGAATTTAAATCTATCATCAGTACTTTGCTAGGTAATACTATTAGATATTTAGAACTACTCGATTGAACTGATTCTCCAATTTTTTGATAAGATATTGTATCAAAAGAAAGGATTCCATTATCGGAAAAACAAGTTTTTTGCACAAGAGAAAAATAGTCACTCTCTTCACTATCCCATATAAAGTCAAAAACAAATAATTCTCCATCCAATCCTCTAAATACAACACCACCAGAATAATAGGAGTCTTCAAAAGCAGAAGATAATCTTCCATCTAAAGATCGAAAACGTCTGCCTGACGGATAATCCGGAAGTGACCAATTTATGAATCTATAAACCAAATCTCCTTCTTCACTTACGACAAATTCATGCACATCTTCATTAACGGGAGTAAGAGCCTTATCTGTAAAGAGATTAATATTAGAGATGTCAATTTTATGAACTCTTACGCTTGTGCCTTCATACCATCGATAGTAAATATTTCCTTTATCATCCGTAGTAGCAAACGGAGAATTCTCAAAAAAACCGAATTTCTCAAGTTGCATATTATCTATCAAATAACCACCTTGATTATCCATTGATGTTTTATAAACATCACCAGTTTCTTTATTTACGAGAAACATTCCTTCATACCCAAAATCTGCAAAGAAATATGGAGAATTTTCTATAAAATACATATTTCCTGGAATATACGTTTCTGTTATTTCATTTCCTTCTTCATCTGTATAAACAACATCCTCTACAACTCCATCTTTCGTAATTTTAAAAAGACGTTTTGTAGCTACAGCTGCATCATTATTCCCTTTTGGCGAGATTTTAGCCATTCCATTAGCACTTGATGCAATAAAAAGTGTTGTTGCATCTCCAATATTCATCTTAGAAATAGATTTTGGTTCATTTGGGTTTGATTCACATCCAGTAAACAATAAAAATAAACCAAGTAATAAAGTATAAATTAATTTGTTTTTCATATTCTATTCAATATTTTTTATCTCTACTCACTTTACGGCTTTTCGAGTTACTCCGCAGCACCATATTCACTTACGCACATAAAAATAGCGTGGTACTTTCATTTTTCATCGGACACTGCGGTTCTGGACGGACCATTCTCCCAACTACGAATAAAGCCCACGCTTTCGCGTGAGCGTCGTGAGCTTATTCTTGGGAGAAACATTGAAATTGTCCAGATTTCAGTGTCCAAGTCTTAGCTTATAACGCTATTTCCAATATTTTCAAGATGTGCGTAAAAAAACTACGCTCTTTTATTCCATAGGCAAAAAAGTTTAAATAAGTTTATTATAAGTTTTCTATTTGGTTAAGCATTTTCACCGTAGCTTTTATGGCTGCTTCGGTTTGGTCGGCATCCAAACCATGAGTTTTAAACACTTTGTCGTGCAATTTCCAAGTAATGGTAGTATGCACCAAGGCATCTGTCTGCCCACCCGGAGGTATTATCACCGCATAGTCGATAAGCTCGGGAATGGGTTTATTCAAGTTTTTATAAATCTTCCAAAGTGCTTTTGTAAAAGCGTTGTATTGCCCATCGCCCACAGCACTCTGCTCGTAGGTTTCGCCATCTATCTCAATCTTCACAGAAGCCAAAGGTCGCAAACCATAAGCCAACGAAAGCGAATAATTTATCATCCGTATGTGCTGCTCTTGCTGCCCGTGCTTCAACACGTCGGTAACAATAAACGGTAACTCCTCTGGCGTAACCAACTGCTTTTTGTCGCCAAGCTCGATAATCCGTTCGGTAACCTTACGCATAGCCTCTTCGTCGAGATTTATGCCAAGAGCCTCAAGATTTTTGCGAATATTTGCTTTCCCAGACATTTTTCCAAGGGCATATTCACGCACACGCCCAAAACGTTCGGGAATCAAATCGTTGTAATACAACCCGTTTTTTGCATCGCCATCGGCATGAACACCGGCACATTGCGTAAAAACATTATCGCCGATAATAGGCTTATTGTTCGGAATACGCACACCCGAATAGGTTTCCACCAACTTGCTTATTTGATAAATTTTAGACTCCCGTACAGAGGTTTGTATATGCAGTTTGTCGTGCAAAACAGCTACCACACTCGTCAGCGGCGCATTTCCGGCACGTTCGCCCAAGCCATTTACCGTCGTGTGAACGCCACTGATGCCAACTTTTACAGCCTCGTAAGTGTTAGCCACCGCCATATCGTAGTCGTTATGCGCATGAAAATCGAAATGCAAATCGGGATAGCGTTGCACCATTTGCAGACAAAAATCGGCCGTTTGCGTAGGTGTCAAAATGCCTAATGTATCGGGCAACATAAACCGTTTAATTCCAACATTTTTAAGCGAATCAAGCATTTGAAAAACATAATCGGGCGAATGCAACATACCATTGCTCCAATCTTCCAAGTAGAGGTTTACGTCGAATCCCTCGGCTCGAGCTTGTGCCACCGTTTCACGAATATCGTCGATGTGTTGCTCGGGTGTTTTTCCCAATTGCTCCGTAACATGTCGATAAGAACCTTTGCTGAGCAGATTCAGCACACGGCATCCCGCATTTTTTATCCATGCGATAGAGCGTCCGCCATCGACAAATCCAAGCACTTCTATTTTAGATAGATAGCCATTGTTTTTTGCCCAATTGGCAATCATCTGTACGGCCTCAAACTCACCTTGCGAAACGCGTGCCGAAGCCACCTCCAAACGATCGACACCCAA
Source organism: Paludibacteraceae bacterium (assembly GCA_017456885.1). Lineage (GTDB taxonomy): Bacteria > Bacteroidota > Bacteroidia > Bacteroidales > Paludibacteraceae > RGIG9608. The sequence goes on along the minus strand of JAFTIM010000016.1, from coordinate 47,995 downwards.
ATCCTCGAGTAAAAAACGAGCAATGCTCATTTTTTCTTGCGTGGCAAACGAAACTCCCGAAGTCTGTTCCCCATCGCGAAGTGTAGTGTCAAGTATTTCTATCTTGAACGCTTTTCCCATGCCTCTATCTTGTCTTTGTTCGTAAGCAAAAAATCAATATCGTCCAATCCGTTAATCAGGCAATGTTTTTTGTAAGCGTTAATTTCAAATTTTTCGCTCTTGCCTGTTGCCTTATTCGTAATTGTTTGATTAGGCAAATCGACTTCCACTTCCGTTTTCGGGTCGGCATTGATAGACTCAAACAATTCCGATAAGAATGCTTCGCTAACCACTACCGGCAATACAAAGTTGTTCAGTTCGTTATTTTTGTGAATATCGGCAAAAAAGCTCGACACAACCACACGAAATCCATATCCGGCAATTGCCCAAGCCGCATGTTCACGGCTCGAACCCGAACCGAAATTTTTGCCGGCAACCAAAATCTGTCCCCCATATTTCGGATTGTTCAGTACAAAATCCTTATTCAATGTACCGTCGGCATTATAACGCCAATCGCGAAATAAATTATCACCAAAAAACTTCTCCTCGCGAGTTGTTGCTTTCAAAAAACGTGCAGGAATTATCTGATCGGTATCCACATTTTCCAACGGAAGAGGAACACATGTACTTGTTATTATATTGAATTTCTGTTTCATTTTCTTATCTCTTTTAAACGTTTAATCCATCAATTCTCGAGGGTCGGTAACCACACCCGTAACTGCTGCTGCTGCTGCCACCAAAGGACTTGCCAACATGGTACGTGCCCCCTGTCCCTGACGCCCTTCAAAATTTCGATTACTTGTCGAAACCGCATATTTTCCGGCAGGAATTTTGTCATCGTTCATTGCCAAGCAAGCCGAACACCCTGGCTGACGAATTTCAAAACCGGCTTCTGCAAGCACTTTATCCAAGCCTTCCTCGCGAATCTGGGCATCAACCATCCACGAACCGGGTACAAGCCACGCAGTAATATTATCCGCCTTTTTACGACCTTTGACAATAGAGGCAAATGCTCGAAAATCCTCGATGCGACCATTAGTACATGCACCGAGAAAAACATAATCGACTTGCTTCCCCAACAATTTTTCGCCTTCTTTAAATCCCATATAATTCAAGGATTTATGAAACGAGATTTTTGCTTGTTCGTTCATTGTTTCGGTAGTCGGAATCGCTTGCGAAATACCCATTCCCATACCGGGATTTGTTCCATAGGTTATCATCGGTTCAATATCTTCGGCATGATATAACACTTCCTTGTCAAATACGGCATTTGCCTCACTTTTCAATGTTTTCCAATAAGCCAAAGCCTTATCCCAAGCTTCTCCTTTCGGAGCATTTTCCCTACCTTTTATATACTCAAATGTAACCTCGTCAGGAGCAATCATTCCTCCGCGAGCACCCATTTCTATCGACAGATTGCACAAAGTCAAACGACCTTCCATGGTTAAGTTTTTCACAGCTTCACCTGCATACTCCACAAAATAACCGGTAGCTCCACTTGTTGTCATTTTCGACATCATATACAAGGCAACATCTTTGGCGGTTACGCCTTTTTTCAACTTCCCATCAATAGTAATACGCATTGTTTTTGGGCGAGCTTGCAGAATACACTGCGACGCCAAAACCATCTCCACTTCGCTCGTACCAATACCAAAAGCCACTGCACCCATCGCTCCGTGTGTACTTGTATGCGAATCGCCACACACGATAGTCATTCCGGGCAAGGTCAAACCGCGTTCAGGTCCCACCACATGAATAATACCATTGCGTTTATCCATCATACCAAAATGAGCCAAGCCAAAATCGTGTGCATTTTTTGCCAACGTATCCACTTGTGTACGCGAAACAACATCTTCTATCGGTTTGTCTTGGTCGTGAGTTGGAGTGTTGTGGTCAGGCATGCAATAAATATTTTGCGGACGAAAACATTTCAATCCCCTGCTACGCATTCCCTCAAATGCTTGCGGACTTGTTACCTCATGACAATAAAGCCTATCAATATAGAGTTGAGTAGGTCCGTCTTCCACCTGCTGAACTATATGTGCATCCCAAATTTTATCAAATAACGTATTTGCCATTTTCTCTATCTATTTTACAAATTTATTTATACAATCAATATAAGCCTCTACCGAAGCTGCCACAATATCGGTGTTAGCACCAAATCCATAATAAACGTGTCCTTCGTACTCTACTTGCATGTGTACTTTTCCGACATCGTCGCTACCCTTGCTAATGGCCTGAATTGTAAACTCTTTAAGCACCATTTGTCGACGAATAATTTGTTTTAATGCTTTTATGGCAGCATCAACAGGACCATTCCCCGAAGATGCGGCCTCAAATTTTTCACCAGCAATGCTCAAACCAAGACTTGCCACCGAAAGCACCCCGACACCACTTGTTACCTGTAAATAATCAAGTTTAATATGATGATTTTGAGAGCGTTCTGCTCCTGCCAACAAAAGCACATCGTCATCATTAACCTCTTTCTTCTTATCGGCAAGCTTCAAAAACTCCTCATACACTTGATTCAAACGCTCTTGCTCCAATTCCACGCCAAGCACTTGCAAACGATGCTTCAGAGCAGCGCGTCCGCTTCGAGCAGTAAGCACAATTGCATTATCGTCAATGCCGACATCTTTCGGGTCAATTATCTCGTAAGTTTGAACATTTTTCAATACACCATCTTGATGAATACCCGAGGAATGAGCAAACGCATTGCGCCCGACAATCGCCTTGTTTGGCTGTACCGGCATATTCATCAAACTCGATACCATTCTACTTGTCGGATAAATTTTCTGTGTATTGATATTTGTCTGAATATCAATATCGTTATGCGATTTTATAATCATTGCAATCTCTTCCAACGAAGTATTGCCGGCACGTTCGCCAATGCCATTGATTGTTACCTCTACCTGACGGGCACCATTCAAAACTCCACTGATAGTATTTGCCGTAGCCATACCCAAATCGTTATGACAATGCGTAGACAAAACAGCCTTATGAACACCATCAACATGCTCTATCAAATATTTTATTTTAGCTCCGTATTCCGACGGCAGACAATAACCCGTTGTATCAGGAATATTCACCACCGTAGCACCGGCCTTAATTACAGCCTCGACTACCCTTGCCAAATATTCGTTATCGGTACGTCCTGCATCTTCGGCATAAAATTCCACATCATCGACAAAACGCCGTGCATACTTAACAGCAGCCACAGCTCTTTCTATAATTTCCTCCCTGTTTGAGTTAAATTTATATTTGATGTGAGCATCTGAAGTACCGATGCCAGTGTGTATTCTTTTATGCTTTGCAAACCGCAAAGCATCTACAGCCACATCAATGTCTTTTTCAACTGCCCGTGTCAAAGCACAAATAGTCGGCCACGTTACAGCTTTCGATATTTCGATTACCGAATTAAAATCTCCGGGGCTCGAAATAGGGAAACCTGCCTCAATCACATCAACTCCAAGAGCCTCCAGCTGCTTTGCCACTTGAATTTTTTCTATGGTATTAAGCTGACAACCGGGCACTTGTTCTCCATCTCGCAACGTCGTGTCAAAAATAAATAGTCTATCACTCATAATTATAACTTATTAAAAGAGCCTTTCACACTAAGAAGTGAGAAAGGCTTCATTGCACAAATTACATACCCTATACTCACTTCCGTTTAGCTACGCAAGAGAATTATATCAAGCAATGTAATTAGTAAATTATTATTCATTTTTACCTTTTTGCAAAGGTATTTTTTTTTCTGAAGCTATCCAATTATTCACTCTTTTTTTTCATTGTTTAACACAAAAAAAGAATATTCTGTAGAATATTCTTTTTAAAAAAATGAAAAATGAATCTTACGGATTATATTCCATTCGCTGTGCCGCTGCATAATTTATTTTCAATGCATAAGCACGGCGGAGTGCCTGTTTCACATCGGTAACAATACCCATCTTTGTATCTTTATCCGCTTTGATTGATATTGTCAAAAGAGGTTGTTCTTCCTCTTTCATTGCACTACGCTCACGCACAACATAGTCCTCCAATTGGCGTACATCGGCAAAAGCATCGTCCAATTGTATACGGGTTTCCGTACCATACGCTTTTTGATATTCACGTTGAGGTGTACCCATATAAATGTAACGTACCAACGATTTCTTTTCCAATTTTTGTAACTCTGTTGCTTCCGGCACTCGTATTTCTACCATATAAGTTACCTCTTTCATCGAAGTTGCAACCATGAAGAAAAACAATAATGAAAATATCAAGTCCGGCAACGAAGATGTTGATAATGCAGGAACCTCTTTCTTCCCTTCTTTTCTAATTTTTGCCATTATTTTTTTCCTCCATAATTTTTAGGTTCGGCTTCCGATATTTTTTGAGGATAAATTTTCTGAATCGCTTTTTGTCGTTCTTCATCTAACGACTCATAAGCCATTCCGAATTTTGCACGAGACAATTCATCTCTCAATTCGTTATAAGCAGCCACCAACTCGTTTTGAACCTCAATATAAGCCTGATATTGCGTCATACGGTCGTTTTGCAACGAAATAATATGATCTTTCGTTACTTCTACCGTACCAAAGAATTCAACATCCATTGGTTTTTTAACAGGCATATTCGGGTCATTAAATTCGTTTTTAATAAAAACTTTTGCTTTCTCCCGCAAATCTTTCACATTTAAGAACTCACCTTGAACAAGTAGTTGATTGTTACTATTCAACAATACAATAAATGTATTACGTTTATTAACTTCAACACTTTGTTTTTCCATATTTTCGGGCAAAGGAGCCGGCAAACGACGCGACAAACCTTTATCCACCGACATGGTTGTTGTTACAAGGAAAAATATCAGCAAAAGAAATGCGATATCGGCCATAGAACTGGCATTTATTTCCGGACATTTCCTTTTAGCCATAGTTTTTTCTTTTATTTAACTTTTGAATACAATGCTGAACCAAGTAATGCCAATACAGTACCTCCAGCCAAAATATAAATTGAGTAGATACACATATCTGTAAATTGTGCCCAAAATCCTTGATTGTCAGTACCCTCGTAACCAACAATGGTAACTTGTTCACCACTACCGATAAACCAAGAAACAATAAACACTGCAACAAATATCACAATGATACTCAACGATTTGATACCCTTACGAGGATTATTGATAAAGGTCTGTACAAATTGTACCAAGCTTAACCCTAAAGTTATCAATAAAGCAAGAGCTACCAATGCGTATCCCCAATACATCAATGTTTCGGTAAACAACGGTTGCCACAACGATTCACCACCGACTTCGAGCGGAGTGCCATCGCCACCTACAAAAATCAGCAACCCCACGACTACGCTGACAGCAAATAGTACCCATAGGGTGATTTTTGTTATTAAATCTAACTTATTCGACATAGTTCAATTATTTTGAATTTTTTACAACAATATCAAGCAACGAAATAGAAGCATCTTCCATATCGTTTACCAAAGTATCAACACGCGACAAAATGTAGTTGTAGAACAATTGAAGAATAACTGCAACAATCAAACCCCACAATGTTGTCAACAATGCAACTTTGATACCACCCGCAACAACTGTTGCCGAAATATCACCTACTTGTTGAATTTTATCAAATGCTTGAATCATACCAATAACCGTACCCATAAATCCTAACGAAGGTGCAATTGCAATAAACAAGGTAATCCAAGACAAATTTTTCTCTAACAAACCAAGTTGCACTGAGCCATAAGAAGCAACTGTTTTTTCTACAACGTCGATACCTTCGTCGTAACGCGAAAGACCTTGATAGAAAATCGAAGCAACAGGACCACGTGTATTGCGGCAAACATTCATTGCTTCTTCAACACCACCTTTTTTCCAAGCCTCATCAATTTTGTTCAACAATTTTTTTGTATTGACTGATGAAAGATTCAAATAAAGGATACGTTCAATACAAAGAGCCAAACCGAAAATCAAACAGAATGCTACAAGAGCCATAAACCCTGCACCACCTTCAATAAATTTGATTTTCAATGCTTTGTGAGCACCAACAATACCGCTTTCTTCTGCGGCAGCCTCACTTTGTTCATCAGCTACAGCCTCAACAGGCGTGGCTTGTTCTTCAGCAACTTGTTCTTGTCCTGCTTCCGGAGCGGGGACATCTTGTGCCATCACATTTGCAGTCATTCCAAACATTAAAACTGCGATAACCGTTACAATTCCAAATACTTTTTTCATTTCTTTTTTTTTTAGTTGTTAATTAAATTATTAGTTATTAAATTCTTAAATATCAAAAAAAATGGCGGAGGGAAAGGGATTCGAACCCTTGATACGCTTTAGGCGTATACACGCTTTCCAGGCGTGCCTCTTCAACCACTCGAGCATCTCTCCAATAGCGTTCCAAAAAACGGCTGCAAGTTAGTAAAAAATTACGAAATAGAAGTATCTTATCCTTAAAAATAAGAACTTTTACATGTTTTAATGCAGACCGATTGCTAATATACTGATAATTTGAATAGTTTTTGGGCATTTTCTTCCGTCTTGTTCCTAATAAAAGAAGTTTCTAAACCATATACCGATGCAATTTTTTCAGAAATTGGAATCAAATAGGCAGGTTCATTTCGTTTTCCACGAAAAGGATGAGGTGCTAAATAAGGGGCATCTGTTTCAAGCAGAATCCAATCCAACGGTACGTTGTTCAACCATTCTGTCAACGATGTTTTCTTGAATGTTACCACCCCATTCACACCTATATAAAACCCCATTTCAATTACCTTTTGAGCTTGTTGCAACGAGCCTTCGAAGCAATGAAACACCCCACGAAGTTTTTCGTTTCTATATTTTTGTAAAATTTCGTACGTTTCATCAAAAGCATTGCGAGCATGAATGATTAACGGAATATCGTACTCCAATGCCCATTCTATTTGTTGCGAAAAAGCATCTTGCTGATTTTTTTTCGTAGAAACGTCCCAAAACAAATCAATTCCTACCTCGCCAACAGCACAAAATATACGATGGTCAAATTCTCGCTTCAAAATCTGCAAATCGGATTTATAGTTATCCGTTACCGAAGTCGGATGCAAACCCATTGCCAACGAACAATACGGAAAATATCGTTGTTCTGCGGCATACAATCTTTCCAGCGTTGAAACATCGATATTCGGCAATATCAAATGTCTGACTTCCGCTGCTTTTGCTCGGCTTACAACCTCATCGCGGTCAGCGTCAAATTCTTCAGTATAAATATGCGTATGCGTATCTATCATTTTTATGTTAATTACGGAATTGCGGCAGACGTTTCATGGCGGCAAATACGAACCAATCGGGCAAGTGGCTGATAATCGGCACAATGATGTAGTTCCAGGATCCGGGCATCGATCGTTTTTTCCAACTGCGGAACAATTTTTTCAGTGCGCGGCGTACCAACGTTTCGGGCTGCATCGAAATGCCGACAGCCAACAGCAGACGGCGCATTTTGTCGGGCAGATCGAACAGCGGCGTGTTAATGGTTCCCGGCGTAACGACCAGCACATGCACTCCGTAGCGTTTGTATTCGTACCACAGGGCTTTCGAAAAATTGAGCACATAGGCTTTGCTGGCGTTGTAGCATTGTATGCCGGGCATGGTCATCCATGCGGTCATCGAACTCATATTCAGAATGTAGCCATGCCGGCGTTGACACATCTCTTCGCCAAAGAGTTTGCATAGTTTGGTGAGTGTAACCATGTGCAGCATCAGCAGTGTTTGCAATTTGGGCATTGGCGTTTGTGCCAATTCGCGAAAAATGAGAATGCCGGCGTTGTTTATCAGCACATCAACTTCGATTTGCTGTTGTTTTGTAAAGTCGAACAACTGCTCGGCGGCGTTTTGGTCGGACAAATCGGCGCAATAGTCGATGGCGGTAATGTGGTAGTCGGCTGCCAAGCGCGTAGCCACTTCGTGCAACTCTTGTGCCTGATTGCTCACCAGCAAAAGGTCGTAGTGATAGTCGCATGCCAACTGTGTGGCATAGTGCACGCCCATGCCCGACGAGGCTCCTGTAACGAGTGCAAACATATTTTATTTTTGAAATTTACCGATGTATTTCATGGTCAGAAATACTGCCCAATCGGGCAAATGTTTGAGCAGCGGCAGCACAAGGTGGTTGATGACGCCCGGCATATCCGTTTTCTTCTTTTTGAACATTTTTTTCAGCGCGCGGCGCACCAATTTTTCGGGCGGAATGCTCACCGTGAGCCGCACAGCCACGCGTCGCCAATAGTCGCTCAGTCCGAACAGTGCCGTATCGACTGCGCCCGGAGTCATCACCGTGATGCCCACGCCGTAGGGTTTGAACTCGTACCACAGCGATTTGCTCAAGTTGTAGATGAACGCTTTGGTGGCGTTGTACGTTTGTATGCCCGGCATTGCCATCCACGACGACATCGACGACATGTTCAAGATGTAGCCGTTGCCGCGTCGGCACATATCTTCGCTGAACAAGCGGCACATTTTGGCCACCGTGAGCATGTGCAGGTTCAGCATCAGTTCGATGCGGCGTATACTCGTTTCGATGTACGGATTGAAGAAAAACACGCCGGCGTTGTTGATCAGAATATCGACCTGCAAGCCATTTTCGATGCAGAAATTGTGCAGTTTTTCGGCTGCATCCGTTTGGCTGAGGTCGGCATAGTGCGCGATGGTTTTTACGTTGTATGTCTGTGCCAAATGGGCGGCCACTTCGTGCAATTCCTGTTCCTGATTGCTGACGAGCAGCAGGTCGGTGTGGTAGTCGCGCGCCAACTGTGTGGCGTATTGCAAGCCGATGCCGGAACTTGCGCCGGTAACGAGTGATAACATATATTATGAGAGTATTTAGTAGTGGAAATTTTATTAAGTGTGTTTTTTATCCTTTAAATACAGAGTTTCTATGAAATTGTAGATATGCTTTTCTTTGATCATCCATAGGCAAAAGTTGAACAAACTGATTTTCCTTTATTCCAAGTCTTGATACGTTTTGAGGACTCAACCAATTAGATATAAGAATTTTTCTGTCGTTTGTAAATGTAATAAATCCTCTATCAAATAATTTATCATATAAAGGAGAAAGCATAAAACCATTTTTACTATCAATTTTTTCTGTATCTGTAGATACTGCCCATGGTTTTATATGGCTTGCAATGAGAAGTCTTTCATCATTAATCATTGTAATTGGGCAGAACGGACATTCTAATAATAATGCTTCTCTATATTTACCTTGTCCGATTCTCGCTTTTCTTATTTCTTCATTTTTGTGTATTTCTTTTTTAGTGGTACGTCTTGCGTCTATTGTTACTTTTTTACCATAGGTATATACTAATGCTGTTCTTTTGTCTGCGATTGCTTCAAAGTCAGCAAATAATTTCCAATAATATATAATTTGACCAAATTTGTCTACCAATTGTAATGCAGATATGTAACTGACTAATGGTAAAGATAACTCTCGTATAAGTTGATATGCCTCGTCATAGGAATTAACATAGCCTCGTGGACCTTGTATTTGAGTTTGGTCTTTGATGTAAAATTCAATTATATTGGGAAGAGAGTTGATTTTTTGAATTCGTTCTTGCCAAAGTTGAGGTAAATTTTCTTTTTGGTGATAATCTTGTGATGGTTTTTTATATTCTGTTTCCATCGCATACATATATGCAAGTAAATCTTGTTTTAAAATAAAACATTTAGCATTAAAACCTTCACCTCCATAAAATTGTCGCATCACATCTTTATTTGCAACATATAATTTGGCTTCTCCATTACCTTCTCCAATTTTATTTTGTCGTTTTACAAAGCAATCAGGTACAGTTAATGTTGCGTTAAAAACATCTTTAACTTTGAAATTCTCTCCTAAAATATTCATATACCAAATTTTGTAATATCCATTTGTTTTAATAAAGCAATCAATACATCAACGACAATACTATTCCCTGCTTGTTGATAGATAGAAGTGTCTGATACAGCAATCTTAAAATCATCTCTAAATCCCATTAACCGCAAACATTCTCTAGGTGTTAATTTTCTAATTCGTCCTTTATGTGTTACATAATTATCAACTCCTGCTCTATGCATTTTATGCATAGAGTGTAGTAATGGGCGTGCTACATCTAAATCAGTTTTAATAGATGTTTTAAATTGTTTTGTGCCTTGGCTTAAAACATATTTAGCAACCTTGTCTGAGAGATAGTATTTTTCTTCTACATCTTTGACTTCAAAAATAAATTCGTCAAAATCTTCTTCGCCAGCAGCTGGGTGAAATACAAAATCACCATGCCAATTAAATTGTTGGTTTCTTTTTTGACATAGTTGAATGTCTCCATTGATTTGTGTGTATCGCTTATTGCGATTTTTCGTACTAGTTACAAATTTTATTCCCTTTTCTTTCAGGAAGTATTTGCTAGATATGTAATCTTCCAAAAAGTCATACATAACATATTCTAGTTGTATTGGAATAGGATACTCAAATTGTGTTTTTTCATGAAATCCAAGACAAAACATCCGTTCTCGATGTTGAGGAATCCCATAATCTTTACTATTAAGTACTTTTTCGTGAATATCGTAACCCAAATCAGAAAATACACCCTTTATCGTTTGCCATGTTTTCCCATTGTCGTGATTGGTAATTCCTTTGACATTTTCAAATATAAATACTTTAGGTTGACATTCTTTAATTATTCTAGCAAATTCATAAAAGAGAGTACCGCGAGTATCCTCAAATCCAAGTCTTTTACCAACTGTAGAGAATGCTTGACAAGGGGCACCTCCTACTAACAAATCCACTTGTCCTAAATATGGTGTGGCATTAAATGTATGTATGTCGTTATGCCAGCGTTGTTCATCTATGTCATAATTTGCAAAATAACTTTTTTTGCATTTTTCATCTATATCGCCAGCAAAAATAATTTGATGCTTAATTCTTAAGCGCTTGAAAGCATGTTCGATAGCTCCAATTCCACTAAAACAAGTAGCTAATCGTACTGTTCGATTGGGAAATTGGAAAACATAATTTCTCCAATCTTCTGTTGAATTGTCAAATAAGGAACCGTCACTTACTATTATTTCTTCTTTAGTATTAATATGATATTTTTTATTGCACATATTCAAGCTATCCCACAAGTTACTATTCCATAGTCTTTACTTCTTTAAATAGATTTTTATACAAAATAATCATGTTTTCTCCTAAACTATATTGCAATAATTTAATTGCCAAAGATAATTCATCCTTGTTTAATTTTTCCCCCACTTCATTTAGAGCTTCGTTTTGTATATCTTCTACACAAATAGAATATATTATATCATTATTTTTCATAGACTTATTCTCCTTTTACTGATCTCTCCGCTTTCGCTTCGAGTTTGGCGATCTCTTTTTTGAGGCGGTTGGGAATGCACTCGCCGTCGCGCTCTACGCACTCGTGGCATTTCATGTCCTTGGTGTACATGCGCCCGACGCAGTAGTTTGAGCGCCCGCAACCGGCGTGGTAGTGAGGATTTTCCTGCACATGTTTCACAAAGTCAGGGTCTTTTATCAGCACATGGGCTATTTGGAATAGTTCAAATCCTTCGTCCATTATTTGTTGGCAATTGGTGCCCGACTGCACGCCACCCACATAAATCAACGGCACGTCTTTAATCTCCTGCTGAAAACGTTTGGCTTTGTCCATGAAATAGAGTTCCTTGAAGGGTTGCGTGGGCATCATCACGGGTGCTACGCCGGGGAAGTTGAGCGCGGCTTTGAGCCACCAGAACGACTTCATCGGCATGTAGTGCGCCAAGGTTTTGTAGGGCATGGCGCCGCCCAGAATGGTCATCGGCGAACGGCTCACCATGCCGCCCGAAAGCACTATGCCATGCACTTTGTGTTTGGCTATCTCTTTGGCGATGCGGATACCTTCTTCGATGTCGCTGCCGCGCCAGCAGTCGTCCCACATGTTGGTTTTGACTATCACGGCCATGTCGTCCTTGGCGTGAAGCATCACCTCGTCGAGCACTTCGTTCATGAAACGGACGCGATTTTCGAACGATCCGCCGTATTCATCGTGGCGATGGTTGGTGCGCGGACTGATGAATTGCGAAATCAGGTAGGCGTGTCCGGCGTGAATTTCGATGCAATCGAAACCTGCTTCGCGACAAAAATCGACCGCTTCGCCAAATTTTTTGACAAGTTGTTTGATTTCGGCCACTTTCAGTCGGCGATGGATGGTGGGCGAATAGAGGTTGAATCCGTTCGATGCGCTTACCGGCATGCAGTGGCAGGTGTAGAAATGCGTCATGTTGCCGCAATGCCCGAGTTGAATGCTGGCTTTGGCGCCTTCGGCATGGATGGCGTCGGTCAGTTTTTTGAGGCCGGCAAGGCTCTCTTTGTGCACATAGAGTTGCCCGTCGAACGACACGCCGCTCAAATCGACGGCGCAATAGGCCACCGTGGTCATGCCTACACCGCCGCGAGCCACGCTCACATGGTAGTCCTGCAACTGCTGGGTGGGCATGTTGCCGCGTGCCATATTTTCGAATGCAGCCGAACGAATAAACCGGTTGCGCAAGGTTATCGGACCGAGTTGGTATGGTGTAAAAAGTTTTGATTCCATAAATATATTTTTTAATAATTATACAAAGATAAGGTATTTTTTCGGACACGCTACTTTTATTCATATTCAGGTTTCAGTAGCGGGAATTTTACAAAGAAAGATGTCCCCTCGTCCACTTTCGTAGTAAACGTAATTTCTCCTCCAAGCATTATCACCAAGTTTTTCACAATGGTCAAACCTAATCCCATACCACCGCTTTTAGTAGTAAAGTTAGGCAAAAACAACTGCTCTTTAATTTCATCGGGTACACCGCAACCATTGTCAGAGACATCTACGGTTACAAAATCTTCATCAATCGAAAGCGAAACATTTATTTCGCCCTCTCTCTCCGTAGGAATAGACTGTATTGCATTATGTAACAGATTATTAAAAATTTGCGTTATTTGAGTTGAATCAGACATTACAAACACCTCATCGACAGCCGATTTGAAATTCACTTTCACATGATTGTAATTATTTTTAAACAACTCGATAATAGAGGTCAAACGAGCCACTAAATCTATTTTCATCAACTTCGTTTCAGGCATTTTCGCAAAATCGGAAAACTCCGTCGATATACGCGACAAGTTATCTATTTGTTCTATCAACACCGCAGCTGTTTTTTCAAAATAAGCATCGAACTTATCCGAGCCGTTTTTCTTCATTCGTTGCAATTGCTGAACCGTCAGTTTCATCGGTGTAAGCGGATTTTTTATCTCGTGTGCAATTTGTCTTGCCATTTGCTTCCAAGCCTGTTCGCGTTCGGTTTTTGCAAGCATTTCGGCACTATAAGCCAACTCGTCCACCATATTATTGTATTGCACAATAAGCTGTGCCACCTCGTCCGTTTTATCGGAATGATACTCTATTTTTTCGTTCTTTTTTCCCAAACGAATCGTTTTCAACTTCTCTTCGAGCGATTTCATTGGGCGGCTAATTCCTTTTGCTAAAAGATAACAAACAAATATGGATAAAAATACCAATATCAGATAGATAAAAACAATGATTGCCAACACGCTGAACAAATCCTCACGGAAATTCAACAAACTTTCAAACGTCGGTACGGAAACATATCCCAACAATAGACCATCTTTGTTTTTTAATTCCGTGTACGATGTGGTGTAATGCAACTCCCCTATTGATTCTGAAATTTTAATATCGCCATTAAACGTTTTTCGAAAATAAACTTCAGGATTCATCAATTGACTTGTGAAGCCTTCCAAAAAGACAATCGGACGCGAGGTGGCTACCAACTCTCCTTCCAAATTATACAGATGTATATCTGTTTCCAACATATTCGACAAATCCGACAAAATAAAATTAGAACTTACGCTTGCCTCCGTCAGTACCTGCTCGTTGGCAAAGGCATTCGAGAGAGTGGTTTTTACATATTCCAACCTCAATTTTCGTTCTTTTTCTATCGAATTTCTCGACTGATTGACATACAAATAAACAACAACCGAGAATAAAAATGTAATGCCCAAAACAAAAAATATCATTAACGACCGAAGCAAACGATTGAACATCGTCGAATGAAAACGAATTCGATTTATGTGTCGCCAACATGCATATACGATCAAGCTGATTGCCATGAAAAACGACACCAAATAAACCGTATAAATAAAAAACACCAATACATCTGATAAACGCTGCTCACTGATTATCACCCAACCTTCGTCTTGTTTTTTAAAGAAAGAATGAAAAGCTCCATCTTTGTAAAACGATCGTTTTCCAGACATTTTCCCGTTTCGCAAATCCTTATACAGATAAGGATATTTAAACGTTCCATAACTTGTTACCAACATCGAGTCGATGTATTTCGCAGCAGAAACACGCATTGGCAACTGTTTTTCGGCAGATTGGAACAAGCGGTTCGGATAGCTGTAATTATTCTTGTTGTTGATGGCAATTTCTATATAAAGCGTCATAACATCGCCATCGTACCGAACAAAATCGAATACGCCAAGATAATCGTAAACCAACAACAAATCATATGTATTATAAAAATGCGTACCTTCTATCAATCGCCCTTTTTGATACACCTCCGAATAATAATGTTGATAATCGGCTGCCTGATTTTTCTGGCGAAGCACTGCCCTAACCTCAAAATCGTCACTCAATCGCTTAAAATAGTAGTTGGATAGATAACGGGTTATTTTCCCACCCGAAAACTCGCCAAATGCAATGTAACGTAAAATATTTTTATCGTTGGCAATGACCGAATCCAACTCAATAAGCGTTTTTTCCGTAATGACATCCGTACTCGACAATTGATTGCCGAAAACCTTTTCCGACATCTTTTCATACTGAATAAAACGCTTACCTTTTTCTTTTTCAAAACTATACCATGCAATAAACAAGGCAAATAATGCAACTACGGACATCAATGCGGGATACGAAAAATAGTTTTTGTTGTGATAGAGAACGAAATCCAACACGCCACACAAAACGAAATACCAAACCGACAATGCTACGCCCTGCCAACCCGCATCTCCTATCAAGACAATTAAAGAGCCGACTATCAATGTTACAAGCAAATTTGCAATCGAAATCATTTTCAAGTCGAAAAAGCGGAGCAAAATACCGGTACATCTATTTCGGAACAAAGTAAAAATGGACATCCATAGTCCCATCAACAAAAATGCGACAACAGAAAAGCAGGTTATATCCTGAAGATTGAAAAACGAAACATTCACAAGCGAGTTGTTCAGTAACTCGGAAAACATCACAATTATAACCCCGAAAAACAATACTGAAAACAGCTCTATACCCACCATCCATCGCCAATACTTTTTCCGATTGACTTGCGAAAAATTGATGTTTACCTTATAAAATTTATACACCGCCGAAAAAAGGAACAACGTGATGACCAACAACACATCTAACGAAAGCATCAATCCGTCGGATGCGGCATAAATAGGAGTGAATAGTTCCAAACCGGATATTGCCAACGGGAATTCGGTTGTCAGGCAAAAAGAGAGAAAAAATATGAATGAAACAAGTTCCAACAAAAAATTATTCCACTCGTATATCTTGTTTCCAAACAACCATTCCGATTTCAAATAAGCATAGAAAAACAGCAAAACGCCAATAATCCAAAACAAAAGCGTTAAACCCTCTGACAAACCGTCGGCTTTCTCTTTATACTCATACAATGAAAAAAGATATTTTCCCGATTTTGAAAAAACAGCCGTTTTATCAGGCGTTTGTTCCACTTCAATCCGATAGTTCTTGTTTAAATGGAAATCATCGGCAAAACCATTTTTTATATAATCATTTTCGTATTCAAAATTATCTTTAACTTTAATCAACGCTAACCGCAAAATTCCATTTTCACGTCGACTCTTCGCCACAAAATCCGTATTTTTCAGTGTAACATACTGCTCTTCTTGCAACTTTTCCAACTGAATTTTTGTTACATCGTACTTATTTTCCGACCAAAATACGAGTGCATTTCCTATGAATAAATAGTAGGAAATATCATCATCTTCAAAATTCAGTTTTTTTACAGCATTCAGGTTGTCCGACTTTATGAGTTTTGCAATTTCCGACAAACGCTTTTCTGCAACAGCCTCCTTTTTGTTCAACTCCTGTTGAAACCTTTCGGCATCCCATTCGGAAGTGTCCCAAAAAGGTGTAGAACGATCAATAAAAATTGCACAAGCAAAATTCAAAAGTGTTGCAAGCAGCAAAAAAACAAACGATTTTTGGCGATATTTAAACCTCATGTTTCTAAATAGAAAGCATCTTCAGAGTATTAAAGAGTGTTTTATCCACCGATTTTTTGTCTTTTATGGCACGAACAAGCGGCACATACACAATGCTGTCGTTATTGATGCCGACCATGATATTCCGCTGGTCGTCCAACAAAGCCTCTATTGCAGCGGCTCCGAGGCGACTTGCCAAAATTCTGTCGTAAGCGCTTGGCGAACCTCCTCGCTGAATATGTCCCAACACCGTTACACGAGGATTATATTCAGGATGGTCTTTTTTTAGGCGTTCGGCAATAGCCATTGCACCACCGTTGCTTTCCGACACCAAAACGATACTGCTGTTTTTCGACTTACGAAAACCATGTTGTATCAAAGCTTCAAGTTGGTCTTCGCCCGTATGTATTTCAGGTATCACAGCTGCCTCTGCACCAGATGCCACAGCTGCATTCAATGCCAAAAAGCCTGCATCGCGACCCATCACCTCTATCAAAAACAGCCGCTCGTGCGAAGATGCCGTATCGCGTATCTTATCCACCGCTTCTATTATCGTATTCAATGCCGTATCGTAACCGATTGTGGAATCCGTCCCATACAAATCGTTGTCAATTGTACCCGGCACACCTACTATCGGGAAGTTAAACTCTTGTGCAAAAATTCTTGCTCCCGTAAAAGTTCCGTTTCCTCCTATAACAATCAAAGCATCAATTTCTTCTTTCTGTAGATTTTCGTAAGCAATTTTTCGTCCTTCTTTGGTTTCAAATTCCGGACATCGAGCCGTTTTTATAATTGTTCCACCTTGTTGAATGATGTTGCTCACATTTTGAGTCTGAAATTCCTTGATTTCGCCTCCAATCAGTCCTTTATAACCTCGATAAATAGCTTTTACTTTTATTCCGCGAAAAATTGCAGAACGTGTAACGGCTCTCAATGCCGCATTCATTCCCGGAGCATCACCTCCCGAGGTCAACACTCCAATACATTTCAATTGATTCATTTATTTAAGTCCTCCATTTTTAAATATATTTCTTTGGCAACATCTTCCATCAACCATTTAGGCGTCGATGTTGCTCCACAAATTCCTATTGTTTTAACATTTTTCAGAAACGATTTATCGACATCTTGTGCCGATGAAATAAAATGCACGTTATTATTCACCTTGCAACACTCTTCAAACAAAACTTTTCCGTTTGAACTTTTTTTATCACCGACAAACAATACCAAATCGAAATTTGAGGCAAAGCGTCTGATTCGAACAACACGATTTGCCACCTGACGGCAAATCGTGTCATAGTAAACCAACGATGCCGGTTTCTGCATTCGTTCTTTGATGAATTGTATCAATTTATTAAATCCTTCCAACGATTTTGTCGTTTGCGAAAAGAGTACGATGTCTTTTGTAAAATCAAGTTTTTCGGCATCTTGTTCGTTTTCAACAACAACGGCTTTTCCCCTCGTTTGCCCTACCAATCCGTTCACCTCGGCATGCCCTATTTTTCCATAAATCACAATCTGAGCATCGGGATTCGATTCGAACGCCTGCTTTATTTTTTTTTGCAAACGCAACACCACCGGACACGAAGCATCTATAATGAAATTTGCATTTTCTTGAGCTATACGATACGTTTCGGGAGGTTCGCCATGAGCTCGCAAAAGGATTTTTGCATTATGAATCGTTGTCAAATCCTTGTGTGTAATTACCCTCAAGCCAAGCTGTGACAAGCGTTCTTGTTCTTGCGAATTATGAACTATGTCGCCCAAGCAATAGAGATTGTCCTCACTGTGCAACGACTCTTCGGCTTTAGAAATAGCATTGACAACTCCAAAACAAAAACCCGAATTTTCATCGATGGTTACAACGACATTGTTCTTATTTTGCAGGTCTTTTTTCATCATTGATTTGCTACCGTATCGCTAAAAACGCCATACAACCAAGCACGTTGTTCTTCGGGCGACAAAAATGAGTTGTCGAACAGAATGGCATCGTCCGCTTTCCGCAAAGGGCTCTCTTTTCGGTGTGTATCACGTTCGTCGCGCTCCTTGACATTTGCCAACACATCGTCAAACGAAATGGTTATACCTTTCTGCAGCAGTTCCTTATAGCGTCGTTCTGCCCTTACTTCAGGCGTCGCAGTCAGAAATATTTTCAATTCGGCATTCGGGAATACTACCGTACCAATGTCGCGACCATCCATTACAACACCTTTTGCTGCACCCATTTTTTGCTGCATTGCCACCAAATGTTCCCGCACAAATTTCAACGTGCTCACTCGGCTTGCGCCATTGGCAACTTCCAATGTGCGAATCTCCGATTCCACATTTTCATCATTCAAATAAATATCGCTGCCACTTTTCCCGTTCGGGCGGAAATCGACCCGAATGGATTTTATTTGTTGTTCTAAACGAGCCTCATCAATCGACGTTTCGTCCATCAATCCATTGCGGAGAGCATACAATGAAACGGCTCTGTACATCGCTCCCGTATCGATATAGGTATATCCTACTGTCGCTGCCAATTCTTTTGCCATTGTACTTTTTCCGCACGACGAAAAACCATCAATTGCTACTACTATTTTTTTCCCTGTCATACTTGTTTGTTTTTATTTCACCCCAAACTCCGATAAGTAAGTTGTAAATGTTGCATGAAACGAGAATCGCCCTACCTGATACTGGGCAAAACCCGCATCTATATGAAATTTATACACTTTAATACCTGCACCGAAAGACAATCCTGCCGCCGTTTTATAATCATTCACATTCATCTCCATTTGCCGACGATGATTATAACTCACAAGCAAATAGATGTTTTTTGTAGGAAGAATTTCCAAATTAAATATGGTATGTCGAAACAGCATATCGAAAAACGATGCTGCTTTGTTTATGCTTTTTTCTTTGGTTGCAACCGTATCATCGGTATAACCAAGATTCCATCGTTGCCAATTGTGTGCCGTCATCGAAATGCGGATTGGTGCGTGCTTAAATCCTTTCACCAATGCCAATTCGATATTCCAAGGCAACATATCAATACTCTGCTGCCCGTCTAACGAACGATAATTTGCCACCGACATTCCCACATTGCGGAATGCCAATCCGGCATAAAAATTGTGCTTCGTATCGGCATAACCAACGCCTACATCGAACGAAAAGCCATAAGTTTGGTAACGCTCGTAAATAGAAATCATCGGTTTGAACGACAAGCCAATAGTCCAACGCGGATGCAAAAGCCGTGCATACGATGCACTCAACATAATATCTTTTGCCGTAAAAGAGCCAAGCAGTTCGTTGGTTTCCGATGTTTCGAGAAATTTCCCATAATCGAGATAATGAGCCCCGAATGCCGTATAGTTTTTATCACCGAAATTACGACCATACAACACCGAACCGAAATTTATGTCGTAAAAGTAGTTCGAGTAATTAAACGAAAGCATATTGTGCGTCTTTTCGGACAAAAGAGCCGGATTCATCGCCGAAAAATTTATGTCATCATCGTGCATAGCCACGTTTGTGCCACCCATAGCTGCCACACGTGCCGACGACGGTAAATCGAGCAACTTAAATGTACCATCTCCCGCTTGTGAATATACCAACCCACAAACCATGAGCATTGCTATAAAAACACCTATCCGCTTCATAAAAATAAGTTTCAAAGATACTTTCTTTTTAGCAAAATGCCACTATTAGAAATATGAAAATTAAAAAAATAGGAATCCCTTTCAGAATTCCTATCGTTTTTAGTTTAAAGAAAGTGTACTTACCACGTATATCTGACACCGATACCTATTGCATAATCGAAGAATGTTTCATCAAAATCTAAAACTCCTAGTCCAGGTCTAAAATCAAGTTGAAGCGTCAATGGTATTCTATCAAACATAAACTCCATTCCAAGCATTGCATTTACCCCTAGTTTAAAAGTTTCTTCTCCTACATCATATCCAGAACTGAAACCTCCACCAATAAACCAGTCCAATCTATAATCTTCCCAACGTTTTATATAACTCTGATATAGAAAATTAGCATCTAACTCTATAGACCAACTGCTATTGTAAGAGGCAATTTCTTGATCATCTTGGCTATAACCGTAATCATAACTGTAACCATAATCATAGCCGTAATCATAATCATAATCATAGCCATAATCATAGCCATAATCATAATCGCTACTGCTACTATAAGTATAAGTAGTATAAGACATAGCTCTCGCTCCTACATCCAATTGAAAAGCAAATGGTTTATAATAAGATATGTATTTATAAGAGACCCCCAATAAGTTACCGACAATAACACCAATACTATGAGAATAGGCTTCCATCAATTTTTTGCGTGCTGGAGCAGGTTCAGGTTCAGGCTCTGGTTCGTCATTACATCTTAACACCCAACGACATCTTCCTATGAACTTAGGAGGTATATAACAGTTCAAATCCATCCATTGTTGAACCAAGTTAGAAGCAATATTCCTAAATGCATTTTGAACGTCATCAAATTGACCATATTTAGCAGAAAAAAATTGATTGTCATCAGCCAGTTTTTTCAAAGGAATTGTAAAGGCGTTCCAGTCAGTAACGTCATCTCCTTCTAATGCAATCATGTAACTACTAACCTTAATTCCACCAATTTTCTTACTTGACAACATGTTTTTTACATATTGATAATAAGGATCATCTTCTCCATTACCACCTACACCCAATTCAATGTCTAAAGAAGCATTGTCTAATCCATCGGTAAATGTTACTAAAAATGAACCATTGAAATTAAATTCAGGATCACTTTGGGCCGTCGAAACATATTTTTCAATGCTCTCATAACCTCGACGCATTGCATAATATAAAGCCGTCTGCTTAGATTGTTTCAAATTACTAATATAATAATTCAATTCATTTACTTTTGCAATTGCATCAATGGACACAGGATTCTTTATAAAGGTGTTTTCCATAGAACTAAAACCAACTATACCTATATGAATATTACCTTCGTAATTTGATTGCAATCCAAGTGTTGAGACGAATTGTTTTGCATAATCTTTAATTTTTGCAAAATCAGCACCTAATGATCCAGAACAATCTAACACCAACATCACAACCATTGACTTAGAACTCGAAAACGATGCTGTTCCAACTTTCGCTTCACTATCGCGTTGCCATCTTCCTGCTTCATCTTGTTTATAAAATTCCATTGCTCCAGAACAAGGAATTACTGCATCTGAAAATGTAAACTTTACAGCACCATCACTTTCCCTTTTGCCTAAATAGTAATTTTGTTGTCGAAATTTAATACCCTTACTTGTTACACCAGTCAAGGTATAGTTAAAAGCAGTATTTGTAGCATTAGGTTCGTATTTATAATCCCCTTCTATATAATTCTTAGGTTCATCTTGTGCGAACAATGATATTGTTGCAGAAAGACAAAATAATAATATTAAGTTTTTTATTCTCATTGTTTTAAATTTTTAAATAAATACATTTTTGAGAGTTTAGTCTTATCTAAAAATTCTAAAAAATACACATATAAAAAAACGCAGACTAAACTCTATTTACTGTTGAGGCCTTCGACTGCCGTGCTACCAAATATGAGTAAAGCCCACGTATCATTACGTGAGCGTTTACAACTTTACTCTTGGTAGCTTATGAAAATTGTCGAAGTTTTCAACAGAAAGACGATAAGTTATAACGCTTTTCCAAAAAATTTCAAGATATGTGTATCAAAAACACACTTTTTTATACCATAGGCAACTATTTTATTATTTTCGACGGCAAAAATAATAAAAAAAGGAAGATGTGCACATCTTCCTTTTTGTAATATATCATTAAAACCTCACCACAAATCCAGCATGAATATTGAATGGTGCTTGGGCATAATAACCCACTTCGTACTTCTGATTCTCACGAGTAAAATTACCATCAGCATCACCACCTTCAAAGTAACTGTAACTCCAACCATTGGAAACGTATTTCGCATTAAACAAGTTGTTCATCTGAATGCGAAACGTAATGTCTTTTACCACCTTTTTCAGCGGTAGACAGTACGCCAAACCCAAATTGCTAACGCAATAAGCAGGAAGTTTTGAGGCATTGTTCATCGTATTATCCAAATACTGGCTTCCTACAAAATTGGTTTGAAACACTGCCGAAAAACCTTTCAAATCGAAACTAAAAGTACTTCCTACAAGCACACTTGGCGAAAAGGCAATATCAGTAGTACCATAATCGATTTCCACTTGTCCCGATGAGGCAATTACTTGTGGGTCGTTCCAATCGGCATACCAATCGTCCACCCAATCGGTATAGTTTAGTATCTTATTTTGGCTCAAAGTCAAATTCACATCCCAACGCAGACATTTGGCTATCTGCACTCCTGCCAACAACTCGATACCCATACGATAACTATCTTTCACATTACGAGTAAGCGCGGCTCCCGTATCCGAAAGTTTGCCCGTAAGCACAAGCTGATTGTCATAATCCATAAAATAAAGGTTGGCACCCACGTTAAATATCCGATGCGAATAGGAATAACCCAACTCGTAGTCGTAAAGCGTTTCAGGTTTTGGCTCATCATTAGGTCCGCATTCGGTGTAATTTTTTCGAGTAGGCTCACGATTAGCCATTGAGAACGTGGCATATACGTTATGACTATTATTCAAGTACGAAATTCCTGCTTTCGGATTGAAAAAGTGAAACTGGTTTTTAAAATCGATTTCGCCCAAATCTTCATCGTTCACACCATTTAAACGATAGTCGATAAAACGATACTGCAAGTCACCAAATACGGACAAGCCTTTGATAATTTCCCAGTTGGCTTTGGCAAAAGCATTTGCATCCACTTTATCGCCACGATTGCGATAATACTCATGATTTTCAACCGCAGTCGGATAGTTTTCATCCAACATACGCAATACTCGTCCGTAATGAATGCCGTTGTAATAGTTGGCAGCAGCACCAAACGAAACCTTTACCGACTTTGCAGCATAATGAGCAGCTATGGTTCCTCCATAAAAATCGTTCACAAGATGTTTTCTACGCACCAAATTCGATTTCTTCACCTCGTTGCCACCGGCGTCCATATAAGTTGGCAAAGCATATTCTTTGAGTTTGGCATACTTCACCTGCTCGGTATAACCATCGCCATGCGTATAATGCAAAGCTGCGTTCAAACTCCACTTACGATTGAAAATGTGCGACACAAGGGCTTGATAGTGTTGTTGCAAATAGTTATCGGTATTGTTGTCGTAATATTGAATCTCTCCATTTCCATCTACATACTCGCCTGCCCCGTTGTAACGAGGATTGTCGCGCCACATAGTAGGCGAAATGCCGTCCCACGCAACACCGCTTTTTTCTTTTCCTCCAAATGCCAATAGTTTTACCATGGTGTTTGTTCCATACCACGAACCTGCAACAAAATAGGAATGCAAATCGGAAGTACCATGTTCCACATAACCTTTGCTATCCACTTTCGAATAACGAGCATCAAGAGAGAATCCGTGCTTTAATAAACCCGTTCCCACCTTTACGCTTTCGCGAAACGTGTTATAACTACCACCGTTAAATGACATCTCGGCATACGGATTTTGATGTACCACTTCGGTTTGCATATTCACCGATGCACCAAATGCCGCTGCACCATTCATCGAAGTGCCAACACCACGTTGCACGTCTACTTTACTCATACTGCCCACCATATCGGTCATATTCACCCAAAACACTGTTTGGCTCTCACTATCGTTAAGAGGTATTCCGTTAATGGTCATATTGATACGACTTTGATCGGTACCACGAACACGAAAATAGGTGTAACCAATGCCTAATCCGTCATCACTCGTAACTACCAACGAAGGCGTTTTCTGTAATAAAAAGGGTAAATTTTCACCCATATTCTGTTGTTGCAAATCATCGGCAAGCAACGAAGATTTGTTTAACGAATGCTCGTTACCGAAATGCGACGAAGTAACGGTTACTTCGTCCAAATCGTAGGTTCGCATCACCGAATCGTTTTCCACTTGTGCCAATGCGGAGGCACACACCGCAAGTTGCATTGCAGCAACCACAAAACTTTTTTTTCTCATAGCAATTTGTTTGTTAAAAAATTAAAAAATTGCAATGAGGGCTTACAAATAAAAAAACTGAAAGATTTTGTCTCTTTTCCCTTCTCGGAATTACCCGGGCAGGTTCAAAGGGTATGATCTCAGCCTGAAATTTTAAGGCACCCCATTGTGCTTTTGCTTCGTGCAAAAACCGACGGCAAAAGTAACGTTTTTCTAAAAAAGAGCAACTATTTTATTCTATTTTTTCTAATATGCGTTTAATTATGGCTTATGGCTTCAACAACAATGTTACATAGTTGATAATGCGAGATTTCCATTGGTTATTGATCGTATTCGTAATATTTTCTTCTCCAAATACTTGCGTAGCAACAGGAAGCGTCATAAAAGGCACTGTTACTAAACCATAAAATGTATAAAGAATCTCAATAAGCGGCACTCTTTTGATTCTGCCAGCAGCCATTTCTTCCTCAATAGCACTGAAAACATTATTGCCCAACTCCACAATATTACTTCCTATAGCAACTTTTACAAAGGCATCAAAATCACGAGTTGCCTCCTTCATCAAAAACAATGGCAATTCGGGAGTTCCCGTCAAAATAACAAAATACTCATCTACAATTTTACCAATTTTTTCCTCCAATGGAATATCTGCATTGATAAGATCTTTTATTTTAGGAAGAAAAGAAAGTAATATTTCACCAAACACAGCCTGAAACAATCGCTCTTTTGTGCGAAAATAATAATGCATTGCCGGACGAGTAAGCCCGACAGCGGCTGCTATATCGCTCATATTTGTTTCTTTGTAACCTTTTTTCAGGAAGGTTTCTTTAGCTGCTTGTATAATTTTATTTTCCATGGTTAAATTATTTCAAATTATCAACAAACAATAGTAAACGATTGATTACATTTACATCGCTTACTCCGCTATCGAAATCCAAAGATAGCAAATTTAATTGAGGGAACATTTTTTTGAGTTTTTTTTCAATTCCTCTTTCGATAATGTGATTGGCTATACAGCCAAATGGCTGAAGCGAAATTACATTTTTCACTCCATTACGATAGTAAGTAGCAATTTCAGCAGGCAACAGCCATCCTTCGCCAAACTGCGTATTTAAGTTGATAATATCGGAAACTTCTTTTGCTTCGTCAAATATATCACTAAAAGGCGTAAAATATCTAAAAGTTGCCGCAGAATCCTCATACTTACGCATTAAACGCTTTAACTGGGCATATAAAATATCGTAAACAAAGTCGGGAATGTTATCCTTTGCAATAAACGACTGTTTTTTTGTTTTTCTATTAACAAAAAATTGGGCAAAGAAATCCAGCATAATAGGCGGAACTATCTCTACGCCTTGTTCCATTAGCCACTCGATTACATTTTTGTGAGAAAAAGGATTAAACTTAAGATAAATCTCACCTACAACACCAACTTTCATACAAATTTTATCGCTACACAATTCATTAAACTCGTTGGCGGCCTCCGAAGTGAGCGAAAGCAAATTTCTCCATTTGCCCTTACGAAGCAATATTCCTCCCTCATGGAGATATTTATTTTTCAACTGCAAAGCCTTTCCCTTGCTGATTTCCCTTGTTGCCGCTGCATAATACATTTTTGCAATTAAGTCAGAAAATAATATCGTATGCACAATTGCAGGAATTGATTTCAACCAATTCACACTGAATCCAGGTTGATAATTTTGAAGTCCGCTTCCAAAAGAAATTGAAATCACTGGTGTATTAGAAAATCCTGCATCGATAAGTGCTCGTTTTATGAGAGGAAGGTAATTGCTCGCCCGACACTGCCCCCCCGTCTGTGTCATAGCAAGTGCCACATTGTTAGGTTCATATGCACCTTCTGTTAGTGCCTTTATAAAATCACCAACAACAAGTGTAGCTGGATAACAAACCTCATTGTTTGCGTACTTTAGTCCATACTCTACCGAACTCTCATCACTGATAGGCAAACACTCCACATCATACCCAAAGTTTGCCATAAGTGGAGGAATTAATGGCGATATAAATGGCGTAAAAAATGGGATAAGAATCTTTTTCACTCTATCTTTTTCTTCGTAATACGGAGGTCTTGACTGGCGATGTTCTTTAGCTGTTTTTTTAGATGAAATTTTTATACTCTCTACAAGCGACCTCACACGCAGTTTCATCGAACCGATGTTATTTATATCATCAAGTTTCACTAGTGTCAAAGCCTTACCACCCTCTTTCAGAATATCACGCACAGCATCTGTAAGAAAAGCATCAGGACCACACCCAAACGAAGTCATTTCAACAAACTGAACATCCACCCCTTGCAATGCACACCACCTAGCTGCTTGAAGTATGCGATTTGTATAAGTCCATTGAGAAACAAAATTTTCGTCTAAAACATCTCCTTCCATTTCACACCGAACTATATCTTCAGAAATAACATTTACCCCCATATTAGCAATCATCGTTGCCACGTCGTGCTGAATAAGAGGATCGCTGTGGTACGGACGACCTGCAAGCAAAATTGTTATTTCGTTATTTGATTGAGATTTGTGAAGTATCTGCTTACAATGTTCAGCTATATCTGCCGAATAATCATTGTAAAATTTATCAGCAATATTGAATGCCTTAACTGCTTTATTACAAGCAACTCCCAACAAAGCTAGATAAGCAATACACTGCTTACGAAAAAGTTTTTTATCTTTCATAGAAAATGTAGGAGTATCGAGCGGCACGTTTATACTCTGTACATTTTTCACCACCTCCGAATATCCTGTTACAATAGGACAGTTGTAGCTATTTTCTCCATTATTCATTCTACTATGTACAACAAAAGGGAGAAATATTCTATCCACACCTTTTTGCTCAAGATTAACGATATGACTATGAACAACTTTAGCAGGGAAACATATATTATCGGACATTACCATACCTGCACATTTTTCATATTTCGCAAATTCGGTTGCGTCAGAAAGCACTACGGGAAATCCACATTGCTCAAACAAAGTATTCCAAAAAGGAAAATCTTCCCAAATGTTTAGAGAACGAGGAATTCCTATTCGTAACGCATTATGTATCGTTTCTGTTTTGCTTTGCTTGAATAACTGCTTTTGTTTATAGGCATAAATAGAATCACCCACAACAGATTTTTCGCCTGAATTGTTAAAAAACTTTTCACAACGATTTCCACTATAATACACCCGATCTCCACCGAAGCGATACGACAAAACTGCACAAGTATTTTCACATCCACGACAACGAAGAGTTTTTGTCGTAAAATCTGCAGCTTCAACAAGCATAGACGGCAACCGCAAATTGCTAGATGCAGAGGTATGATTCCGAGCATAGATAGCACAACCATAGGCTCCCATAAGTTCTGGAAAATCACTACGACTTACGCATGCTCCAGTCAAATTTTCCAACGCTTTGACCACAGCATCATTTTTCATTGTTCCTCCCTGAACAACAATATTCTGCCCGAGCGAATCAACATTGGTAACTTTCAACACCTTATACAAGCAATTGCGTACAACTGAATAAGCAAGCCCTGCAGATATATCTTCAATAGTATGTCCCTCGCGTAGCACTTGTTTTACTTTAGAGTTCATAAACACTGTACATCTTGTACCGAGGTCGCAAGGAGTTTTTGCCTTACATGCTAGTTGTGCAAAATTCTCCACATCATTACCTGTTGAGCGAGCAAAAGTTTCTAAAAACGAGCCACATCCCGACGAGCATGCCTCGTTTATCTCAATTCTATCAATAACACCCTCAAGAACAAATATCGCCTTCATATCCTGACCTCCAATATCAAGAATAAACGAAACATTAGGATCTAATGTTTGAGCAGCAATAAAATGGGCTATCGTTTCTATTATTCCAAAATCTAACGAGAAAGCAGATTTTATTAAATCCTCTCCATACCCGGTAGAACAAGCGCCTACTATATTAAGAATTGTTCCTTGCTGTTTACAATCCGCCTTAAGAAGTTCCAAAGCACTTCTCACTGCCACAATTGGATTGCCACAATTAGGTGCATAGTACCTAAAAAGCAGATTCCCATCTTTATCAATTACAACAACTTTCGTGGTTGTTGAACCCGAATCAACACCAAGCCACCCTTCTACATAACCTTCAACAAGTTGCACCTGTTTGGCATTCATAGAACAAATCCTTGCCTTCCATTTTTCATAATCCTGCTCACCGGAAAATAATGGAGGCAATTGACTAGTGGTTTCAGTTTTTAAAAGTTGCTGACGTATCGTTTGATTAATATCCGATAGTAGACATTCTCTAGTTTCAATGTGAGCAATAGCTGTTCCTATTGCAGGCATAAGTTCACTTTCCTCAATCTCAACAATATCACTTTCATTCAAATGAAGAAAATCTTTGAACTCATTTTTAAGAGCAGGGATAAACGTAAGAGGACCTCCACAAAATAAAATAGGAGGTTTTATTTCGGCTCCGTGAGCTAGTGTAATGATAGTCTGCACTACAATAGCTCTAAATATTGAGGCTGCAACATCTTCTTTTGGAACATTTTTAGCAATAAGATTCTGCACATCGGTCTTACTAAAAACCCCACAACGTGAGGCAATAGGATAGGTACGAGTTGAGCATGCTGCCAAGTTACTTAACGAATTTATATTTTCTGATAGAATCACTGCCATTTGATCGATAAAAGTACCCGTTCCACCAGCACAATTCCCATTCATTCGCAAATCTTCTGCTTCTCCATTGCTATTGAAAAAGACTACTTTAGCATCCTCGCCACCAATGTCTATCATAGTAGCAACTTGAATTTCTTTATACCTAATTGCCTTTGTTGCAGCCACAACCTCTTGCACGAATGGGAATCCACATTTTTCTGCAATTCCCATACCTACCGAACCAGTTATACCGAGAGAAACATGCTTATCTCCCATATTATTATACAACTCGTCAAACACCTCAATTAAAGATTCCAAAATCTTTGCGTTATGACGTTTGTATAATTTAAAAATGATTTTTTCTGCAGAATCTATAACTACACATTTAATAGTAGTAGAGCCAATATCGATTCCAATTCTATAATCCATAATTTTTCTTCAAAAAACTGACACTATTGTTAAACGCAAATGTAAGTCAAATTTATTAGAAAAACAAATAATATTATAGCTACAAAAAAAAGCGACTATCCTAAAAAAAGAAAGCCGCTCATACAAAGATCAATTTTTCGTTCAACTATTTTTTCCGAAACGTTGTTTAATGAATGTTTTGAATGCATTTTTCATTCTACTTGGAGAACTACCAATAAGACTCTGGAATACCACCTCCATCATTATAAAACAAACAAAGAAATACAACAAGCCCCACAACCATAAAATACCGTTGTATTCGACAGTTTGATTGATTTTCACAATAGTCCAAATGGCATAAGTTGCCATTCCAATTGCAGTCCACCAACCCGGAGAAACACCTTTCAAACGAAACATGAATATACCCCAATTATGAACAAATCCTTCAAAAATGCAAAGAACAATCAAACTAAAACACATCCATAATTGATTTGGGAATACAATTGCCAACGAAAAAGTAATTGTAATATACAATGCTTGAGCCAAGTGTGCTATTCCGGGAGTAAGTGTTCGATGATCAATACCCATTACCCGACCAAGCATAAGGTCAAGAAAACGATTTTTGTAACCCTCCTCGTACTCATGTATTATCAGCCATGCATACAAACCCAAAACAAGTTTCTGAACCAATACAAGTTCTGCCCAATTGAAACCTGCCCAAACAGCCCATGCTATAAAAATGAACGTCATCAAATGAATGTTGTTTTTCAATAAAAATAAACCTAACTTTTTCATATCTTTAAATTTTTAAAATAGTTAAAATTTCCTATTTGCAAGATTACGTTTTTTCGTCTATAAAAAATCAACCATTTCAACGAAAGAATATACAAATACAACGAAATTTAATCTTTCATTTGTAAATATCACGATTTTACAGCACTTTTGCACCGATTATGAAAACAAAAAGCAACATACTCCGTCCTGACATGCTCAATGGATTTGTTAAAAGCAATTCTGAAGCATTTATTTCAAATGAATTTGTTTTCTTCCGCAATATGCTCTCTGCGGTTAAACAATCTATGTTGGACAAAGTTAACTCCCCACAATATGTAGAAGTGGGACGTTTGACTCGTGTGCTGTCTGGCACTGCTACTTTTCGCATCAATCTTTTACCTTACAACCTGCAAAAAGGAGATGTTTTTATCATTACGGAAAACACATATATCGAAATCACAGATGTATCCGGTGATTTCAATGTGCAAGCTTTTTCATTCAAACACTTGCCTATTTCTTTTCCACGCAGCACACAACTGCGATTGTCTACTAACGATTTTGAACGAGTGGGACGCTACATGGACTTGATTTGGGAAGTTCTCCACAAAGAGAATTTCTCTATGCAAACAGTAGAATATCTGCAATCTGCATTGTTCAACGACCTTAAACATATTCAGCAACAATCCGACAAACAATCTACACAACAACTATCGCGTAGCGAACAAATCATGCAGAGGTTTCTTGACCTTGTAGCAGAATTTGGAGCTACTCAACGTAATGTAAAATTTTACGCCGAGCAACTACTGCTTACTCCAAATCACCTTTCCGCAGTTGTTCGTCAGCAAAGCGGACAAACCGTAATGCAGTGGCTCAATGAACGTACTATTTTACAAGCAAAAGTTCTACTGAAACACTCCGACTTGAGCAACAGCGAAATTGCTTTTCAACTTGGTTTCAAAGAAGCAACACTTTTCTCTCGCTTCTTCCGTCGCGAAACTGGAATAACTCCGAAGGAGTATAGGAAAAGAGTTCCTTAACATTCACCTTCATTGCAAGAAATTTTCTTATTTTTAATTAACAAATCGTTATTTTTCATCACGTTTTTATATATTTGTTTTTTAGTAATCTATTAAAGAAAAAAGATATGAAATTAGGAATAATGGGTGCCATGCACGAAGAAGTAGAAGGCATTATAGCTCATATCGAACAAAAAAAAATAACAGAAACGAGTAATCGTATTTTTTACGAAGGCCTGTTTTTTGGTAAAGAAGTAGTTGTTGTTTTTTCTCGTTGGGGCAAAGTTGCAGCTGCCATTACAGCAACAATCCTAATTCAAGACTTCAAAGTAGACAAGATTATTTTTACTGGTATTGCAGGAGCTGTTGTTCCTGATTTAAAATTAGGAGACATTGTGATTGGGCAACGCTATTTTCAACATGACATGGATGCTCGCCCACTTCTAAAACGATACGAAATTCCTCTTACAGGAAAAACCTCTATAGTTGCTCTACAAAATGAGGTAGAACTTGCCGCAAACGCAGTACACAACTTCCTGAAAAATGCAAAAGAGTTTCGCAAAGAATTGGCCGAACACCAAATCAACGTTCCTTCGATGTATTTAGGCGACATCGCAAGTGGCGACCTATTTGTATCGGGAGCTCAACGCAAAGCGAATATCAACAAAAACCTGCCTTCGGTTTTATGTGTCGAAATGGAAGGAGCGGCCGTTGCTCAAGTATGTTTCGACTTCAATCTGCCGTTTGTTGTTATTCGTTCCATATCCGATACGGCAAACGAAAATTTCGGCATTGACGCAGAAAATGCTCTCTATTTTTCAGAAAAATTGGCTGCACAATACAGCCTTTTCATTATGAAAGAATACGTTTCTTTACTGCAACAACATTAAATACAAAAACGCACTTCCTTAAAAGAAAAAGTCATCGGCACATTGTCCTTTTCGCGTATAAGTACCAATTCACCGGAAGGCAACACATCATGAATTTTTGCAAAAAATCGTTCATTTCCGTTCGTTTCAAAAGGGAAAAATCCCGAATTTCGGTAAAGCGATTTTTTATATTGTGTTGCAATCGTTTTACGTTTTTGCATAGTCAGGTTTTCATAATAAAAGGTCAATCGTTGCAATACGGCATCTAAAATCAACTGCTTATCGAAGTCCTTATTTGCAAGTTGCTTCATCGAAACAGGATTCGGGGCATCACTTTTAAAAACCGTTTGATTGACGTTCAGTCCGATTCCCACAATCGAATTGTTTATGCGACTACCCAGCAATGTATTTTCAATGAGAATACCTGCTATTTTTTTGTCGTCAACATAAATGTCATTAGGCCATTTTATACATACTTTTCGTTGTAAAAACGACTCAAGCACATCTTTCAGACTCAACGCTACTATCTGTGAAATAATGAATTGCTCCGAAGCAAGAACATTTTCAGGTTTTAAAAGAATGCTGAAAAGTAAATTTTTCGCACGTTCCGACTCCCAGCAATTCGAAGCCTGCCCTCTACCCCTTGTCTGATATTCGGCACAAGCAACCGACCACTCGTCACATGCAGCCTCATCGGCTATTTTTTGAGCCAAAACAAGATTGGTGGATATTACCTCATCATAAAGCAAAAGTGTCGGTTTCATCGCAAAACAGAATGCTCTAAAAGATACTCGATTTCTCGCTTAACCACTTTACGCGAACAACTAAAATTATTCACCATAACGGCAAAGGCATACCGCTTGGATATATAACCCGCATAACACTGCACCTGACCGAAACTTCCGCTTTTTACACGAACCTTACCTGCCAACGACGAACCTAAAAGAAACGACGAGACCGTTCCCGATTCGCCTGCAACAGGAAGCGAATTATAAAAAGTATCAAATTCGGCACTTTGTGTCATTTTCGACAACAATTTCACAAAAAACATCGGCGAAATAGCATTGCTTGGCGACAATCCCGACCCATCAAACAGAAACAATCCGTCAGTAGAAATGCCTTTGTTTTCCCAATATTTTTTTTCAAGATATATCGCCGTATTCAGTGTTGCCACCGCTTCTTTTTGCAATGCCAAATACTTTAATACGTGTTCAGCATAAAAATTGTTGCTACGATGATTTATCTCTTTTACAATCTCCGCAAGTTTCCGCGAATAGTTGGTATATAACAATTTACGCTGATTGGCGGTCGTTTTGAAAACAACATACGGCTTCTCGTCAACAACAATTCCGCTCAAAGCCAACTTTTTTGACAATTCTATTGCCACAAACAGCGGTGGATTCGGGATATCGCCTTTAATAATAAAGGATTTTTTATTCGTAGGAACGGCTCCATACAAATATCGCTTATTGCTTAACGGAGCTCCATAGAAATAGGCACTATCCGAACGAATATTTTTTGAAATAAGATGATTTTCCAAGCAAAATCCTTCTATTTGAGGTTCTATGCTCAATATTTGCGGAGTTGTACCTTCCCCACCCGACGACAACGTTACACGACATGTGTTGTCAAATGCGGAAAGAGCATAAACACCGGCTGCGTAATAATTTCCTATATCCTCCCATATCCATTTGGGCGAAAATCCCTCCGTATCGAACAACGAAGCATCTGCCACAACACTTCCCGCAATGCGTTTTATGCCCTTCTTTCGTATAATTTCAACCCAAGTATTTAGAAAATTAGGATCTCCTATACGATATGAACCGAGCGACGGATCGCCACCGCCTTTGATGTAAAGATTGCCATTCAATACACCTTGAGGAGTAATTTCTCCATCGTATTCAAGTTTTGTTTCGAAACGAAAATCTTCACCCAACAACTCCAAAGCAGTTGCGGTAGTTATGATTTTTGTAATAGATGCAGGCGTTAATGCGATAGAGGCATTGCGTTCACAGACAATTTTGCCGGTAACCATATCGCAAACCGCATAACCAACCGAAGCGGACTCAAATCCTGACTGCTGAAAAGGCAACCCTTGTGCAAATGCCGAAGAGAAAAGCACGGCACACAATATCAACAACCACCCTCTCACTATTTACTTGTTTTTACGAACACTCCAACCAAATCGTCCGATTTCTTCGCCCATTTTATAATAATGTCCGTGTGAATACGCCAATAGTTTTGCATCCGATAGACGAAATTCGTTTGTCTCCTTATCCAGATATTGCGAATCGACCAACACATTCACAACTTCGGCAATGAACATATCATGACTACCCAACGGGATTATTTGTTTCACCTTGCATTCAATGTTAATCGGCGATTCAAGAATAATGGGAGCTTTCACCTTTTCGGCCTGACCAATGGTCAAATTCATTTCCTTAAACTTATTGAAATCGCGTCCGCTTTTGACTCCACACCAATCCGTTGCAAAAGCCATTTCTTCAGTAGTCAGATTTAAGACAAATTCTCCCGTACGTTTTATAATTTCATACGAATGTCGCTCCGGACGAACCGATATAGAACACATTACCGGCGAAGAACAAATTGTTCCAACCCAACTCACAGTCAAAGCATTATACTCTTTTTTGTCGGCACCACACGATACCAAAACAGCAGGCAACGGATAAATCATCGTACCCGGAGCCCACGCTATTCGTTCTTTTCCCATAATCAATCCAAACTATGAATAATCAATCCCGAACGCAATTTAGGTTCGAACCAAGTAGTTTTTGGCGGCATAATATTTCCGCTATCGGCAATGTCGATAAGTTGCTTCATCGAAACCGGATAAAGTGCCAATGCAACACGCATTTCGCCACTATCCACACGGCGTTTCAACTCACCGAGTCCACGTATTCCTCCTACAAAATCAATGCGTTTATCACTACGTAAATCCTTGATTCCAAGAATTTCATCTAAAATCAGATTCGACGAGATGGTTACATCTAACACCCCGATAGGGTCGTCGTCATTATAAGTTCCTGCTTTTGCCGTAAGCGAATACCAAACTCCCGACAAATAAAGCGAGAAATTGTGCAATTTTGTCGGTTTGTAAATCTCACTACCCTTTCGCTCTATTTCAAAATTTTCCGACAATTTCGTTAAAAACTCTTCGTCGGACAATCCGTTAAGGTCTTTCACCACACGATTATAATCAATGATATTCAACTGATTGTCGGGGAAACAAACCGCCAAAAAATAATTGTACTCCTCATCACCTCTGTGAGCAGCATTCTGCAAGCGTTTTTCATTGCCAACCAAAGCTGCAGCTGCACTACGATGATGCCCGTCGGCAATATACATAGAGGGCATTTGCGCAAAAATTTCTGTAATTCGGGCTATTGTAGTTTTGTCGTCTATCACCCAAAAATGATGTCCGAATCCATCGGGAGCCACAAAATCGTATTCAGGTTCACCTTTAACCACCTCGGCTACAATAGCGTCAATTTCATCGTTGTGAGGATAGGCAAAAAAGACGGGTTCGATGTTTGCATTATTGATGCGCACATGCTTCATTCTGTCCTCCTCTTTATCGCGACGGGTAAGTTCGTGTTTTTTAATTTTTCCCGTCATATAATCATCGACGTATGCCCCGACACAAAGTCCATACTGCGTACGCCCATTCATTGTTTGGGCATAAACGTAATAGTTTTCGGTTTCGTCCTGCACCAACCAGCCCTTTTCTCGAAATTTTCGGAAATTTTCCACCGCTTTTGCATACACTCTTTCGTCGTGTTCGTCGGTACCTGCAGGGAAATCTATTTCCGGCTTAATAATATGATACAACGATTTTTCGTTGCCAGCCGCTTCATTTCTTGCTTCCTCCGAATTAAGTACATCATAAGGACGCGAAGCTACCTGCTCCACCAAATTTTTCGGAGGACGAATGCCTTTAAATGGTTTAATAATTGCCATAACTTATCTTAATTTATTATTTAATTTTCTTATATCCAACCGTTTGACACAAAAGGATTCGGTTTTTATCCGACAATCCCAATATTTTTGCCAATTTCTCTTTCGGGACGGAACCTCTGACCACAGTTCCTAAATTTTCAGAAGCACAATACAGATAAACATTCTGTGCTATAAAGCCACAATCGGCATAAAGCATTTCGTTGTTGTCCGAAACATTCTTTGCCACATAAACAATTTCCATAAATGCACTCCCTACGAAAGGTTGCATACCTGTTTGTTTGCGGTAATCGCCTTTTACCTTCATTTGTAACTCATTTTGTTTTGCATCGTACAGATAAATTCCGTTTTTCGTTGCTACATAAATATCAATGCTCTGTTTGTTCATAGCAGAAGGCGCCGTTCTCTTATCAGTGCGATTATAACCAAATGCAGCCCAAAGCAGGTTCGACAGCGTGTTTGCCGACAACTCTTTTTCTGAAAAAACTCGTGTCGATTGACGAGCATTCAATGCTTCCATCAACGGTTTTCCTCCGTTTTTGACCGGAGTTGGAAGTTTGATGTTTTCCGCATTCAAAGCAAATGGAAAAACAAGAAGTAATAAGTATAATTTTTTCATAATTGTTGTATTTAAAAATTAAAGATACGGATTATATTGTTTTTCATAACCTATTTGTGTTGTCTCTCCATGTCCCGAATAAACGACTGTTTCGTCGGGCAACACAAGCAGTTTGTTTGTTATACCATCTATCAGTTGTGCATAATTTCCGCCCTGCAAATCGGTACGACCTATACTTTGTTTGAAAGCACATCACCCACAAAAATCATCTTCGACGCAGGCAAATAGAAACACAAACTACCTTGAGAATGTCCCGGCACATGCAAAATTCGGACGGTTTCACCACCAATTACAAGAACATCGTTTTCGGTCAAATAACCTCCCAAATTTTGTACACCGTCAGGAGCCGGCAACCCAAACAATGCCAATTGCTGTTCAAAATTTTTAATCAAAACCTCATCTGCCTGATGTGCTAATGGCAAAATTCCATATTTTTCAGTACAAAAAACATTTCCAAATACGTGGTCTAAATGCAAATGTGTATTCAGTAAGTATTTTACATTCAACGAGTTTTGTTCGATAAAAGTTACCAACCGCATTTTTTCGTCTTGTGTATAGCAACCGCAATCGACAATAGCCGCCTCTTTCGAGCTGTCGTCGTACAACACATAGGTATTTTCGCAAAACGGATTACATTCAAACACTTCAACTCTCATAATCAAAATGGCAAATAAATTACTTTTTTTGTCTTAAAAAACGCTTCGTCGAAGAAATCACTCAAATCAAATGCTTCAAGTCTGTTTTTAAACGGCTTCAGTTCGTCGTCGAGCGAACCGCCTTTCAAACAAATGATGCCGTTGGGTAACGCATTTTGTTGTGTTTTTTTGATGTTTTTACGGCACAAACGCACCAAATCGGGCAATGGCATCACCGCACGACTGACCACAAAGTCGAATTGCTCTTTAACATCCTCGATACGCGAATGAGCAAACGTACAATTTGTCAAGCCGATAGACGACGCTACTTCCAACGCAACTTTTATTTTTTTCCCGATGGAATCGACCAAATGAAACCTTGCCTCGGGAAATAATATAGCCAAAGGAATGGCAGGGAACCCACCTCCGGTTCCGACATCAACAACAGTAGTTTGCGGTCTGAATTTGATAATTTTGGCAATGCCAAGCGAATGTAAAACATGATGTTCGTATAAATGCTCAATGTCTTTTCGTGAAATCACGTTAATTTTTGCATTCCAATCGCTGTACAAATCGAACAATGCTGCAAATTGTCTTTTTTGGACATCGGTCAATGTGGGAAAATATTTCAAGATAACATCCATCAAACAATAAGTTTTTTCAAAACGGTTAAAAATTCCTCATTGGAAATTTTCGGAGCTCGTTCGCGATAATTCGCAAAATCCTCGAAATAATCGCTATAAATATCCTCCAGCAAATCAGTATCGATGGCACACTCTTTCTGAAGTCGCTCCGTAGCCAAACGTCTATAATACTGCACCGAAGACAGTTTTGCACTCCAACCCTCAGGACGATATACATCTAATTGATGCTCATTTTGCATCATCAAGTAAAAAACCTCATAGAAAATCTCCAACGTACCAAACAGCGCAATCAAACGTTGTTTGGTCTTTTTATCAAGTTGTTCTATACGTTGTTGTGCAACCGTCATTCTGCTTCTTTATAAAGACAATAATTCTTTTGCGTTATCAAGAGCTGCCTGCGAAGGATTTTTCCCACTTAACAATTCGGCAATTTCCTGCGGTCGTTCAGCGTCTTTTAAACGAACTATATGCGTATATGTAGCCAAATCCGTATCCGCTTTATACACCTTGTAATGAGCATCTCCCTTGGCTGCTATTTGAGGCAAATGAGTTATGGTAATTACCTGCATCGTTTTCGACATTGAACGCATAATTTCACCCATCCGATGAGCAATTTCACCCGAAACTCCCGTATCTATCTCATCAAAAATTATGGTTGGAAGCAACGATTTTGTCGCTATCAACGACTTCAAACTCAACATCACACGCGACATTTCACCTCCCGAAGCTATGTTTGTCAAATTCTTTGGAACAGCGTTTTTATTCGCCGAAAAAAGGAATGCAACATCATCTTTCCCAGTCGCAGAAAACTCTTCTTTAGAGGTGAAATCAACCACAAAACGAGCATTCGGCATTCCCAGCAGTTGCAGTTTACATTCCATATTCCGCTCTATCTCCTCACAAACACTTCTACGCTTATCGGTTAAGGCTGATGCCGATAAATCCAATTGATTTTTTACATCGGACAAGCGATTTTCCAAAGCATTTATCTGCTCATCGTAAGAATCTATGGCTTGCAAACGCATTTCAAACGATTGTTGCAAACTCAGCAACTCCCCGACAGAAGAAACTCGGTGTTTCTGTTGTAGCGAATAAATCAGATTCAAACGTTCTTCTATCTCATTTTTCTTATTCGGGTCAAAATCGGTTGCATTCAACGTATGCATCACTTCGTTTTCTATATCCTGCAACTCTATTTTACAACTATCAACACGCTCTTGTAAAGCATCGGCAACAGGTAAATACGAGATAATTTTCCGCAGATTGGAAATCACATCTTTCAACGAAGAGAGAACACCTTGTTGTTCGTTGTCCAAAACATCGACCACAAACGACAGCGCTCGTTTTATCTCCTCCGAATGATTCAACATATCCAACTCACGTTCAAGTTCTTCTTGTTCACCTTGCACCAGCTTCATTTCGGATAGTTGCGCATACTGAAATTGTATATACTCGCGTTCTTCTTGTTCTCTCAATGCCGTATCACGTATTTCTTTCAACTGTTTAAGCACCGAACGATATGTTTCAAACATTTTCCGATATTCGGTTTTCAATTCTTTTGTTTGAGCCACCGAATCCAACACATCAAGTTGAAAATCGTCGTTGGAAAGCAACAAATTGGCGTGTTGCGAATGGACGTCTATCAATTTTGAAGTTACTTCTTTCAGAAACTGCAAACTTACCGGCGTATCATTTAGGAATGCTCTCGACTTACCAGAGTCAAGCACTTCTCGTCGAACTATCAGCTCCGAATCATAATCCACGTCGTTGTGTTGGAAAAGTTCCTCCAACCCATAGTCCTTGACATCAAAAACGGCCTCAACCACACATTTTGCTTTCCCATCTTGAATTGCTTTCGTATCTGCACGTTGACCTAAAATCAACGAGAGAGCCCCCATGATAATTGATTTTCCGGCACCTGTTTCTCCGGTAAGTATCGACAATCCCGAATCGAAATCAATACTCAAATGTTCAATCAACGCATAATTCTGAATTTCAAGACTTTTCAACATTGATATTATTGCTTAATGGTTTCATAACGCGAAGTCAATGTGGGATTGACATCGGTCATTATTTCATAAACATCGTTTTTTTCTTTTGCGGTTCCTTTCTTTGAAAAAATATTGATGATTTCGTCGTTTTTAGAATCCAAGAAAGCCTGAATAGCAACTGCCGACGGTTGCATACGATTGATTTCGCGCAACACGGGCAACCCTTCGGCTATTTTGGCTCGTGCATTCGCCACGTTCATACTCATCTCATCTAACCCCTGACGATGATATACATAGAAAAACTCTCGATATTTTCGGAAACGTTCATCCATCAGATTATTGATTAACGCATAACGATTCCGATTGCTTTCAAATGCTTTCCATCCGGCAGATTCATTTTGGTCGGACTTGCTTTGCATCAAATTCACTATATTTTCCGCTTGACGAAAACATTCCGTACCTCCAAGTTTGGAATACGAATCCAAATCCAATCCAATTATAATGTACGCATAATAAGCCAATACGGCCGTCAGATTGGATTCGTATGTTGTTGTATTTATTTCGATGGGGTCGTACTCTACGTATGTAAAATTAAATTGCTCGTCTTTGAAATTGAAAGTCGAAGTATTATACGAGGTATTATAAACAGGACGTCGTGCCTGTATTTGCAATTCGGTAGTAAACACATTGTCGGCATACGATTGTATCGTTATCATAAAATTACAATCGATACGTTCGCCAACTGCATAAATGCCTGACGTCCAATGCCGATTGTTCATAAAGTCGTTCAAGTCTTTCTGAAGCGTTTCAAACACTTGTTTGTTCGCAATTTGTATCTGCGACGAATTGATTTGCAAATTGCAATTCAACTCTTGTGCCGATGCAATCCCTGCAAACATACACATCATGAGAAACACTCTGAATACTTTCATTTTACACATTCAACAATTTCGTTTACGATATCACACGCAACCTCTTTCTTACTTTTTAGCGGGAATTCCTGTTGAGTACCGTCTTTTTTTACAATCCAAATTTTATTTGTATCGTAACCAAAGCAAGTTTGAGCATTCTGCGTTGAATTAAGCACGATAAAATCCAAATTCTTTTTCTTCAGTTTGAGTTGTGCATTTTGCATTTCATTATCCGTTTCTAATGCAAAGCCAACCAAAAACTGATTTGCTTTCTTTTGCTTTCCTAATGCAGCGGCAATATCGGTTGTAGGCGAAAGT
The DNA here is from genome assembly GCA_017456885.1 of Paludibacteraceae bacterium. Taxonomy (GTDB): domain Bacteria; phylum Bacteroidota; class Bacteroidia; order Bacteroidales; family Paludibacteraceae; genus RGIG9608. The sequence goes on along the minus strand of JAFTIM010000016.1, from coordinate 6,853 downwards.
TCAAGCATCAGTTCATTTTCTCCTCTTTTCAGTTTTGTTTCGGCTTGATGCAATGGTTTGAAATCGGCAACCGCTGCCGACAATATAGCACCATCCGATTTCGGAAACGCCTCAACCACCGCATTGTACATCTGCTCTGCCGACTCCACATCAATGCGTTTTATCGACGAATGAACACACTCCAAAGCCACAGGCCCCGTAACAAGAGTTACCTCCGCACCGAGTTCGGCACATCGTTCGGCAATGGCAAAACCCATTTTCCCACTCGAATAGTTTCCAATAAAACGTACAGGATCTATCTTTTCATAAGTAGGTCCGGCGGTTACCACGATATGCTTTCCGCTTAATTTCGGCATTTCGGAGAAGAAATTTTCAAGATACCCAACAATATTCGCGGGTTCCTCCATACGTCCCTTGCCCTCAAGTCCGCTTGCAAGAAAACCGGAAGCGGGGTTTATCAGATGACACCCTGCATTCTCCAATGCAGCCAAATTCTTTTGTGTAGCAGAATGCCGATACATATCCAAATCCATTGCAGGAGCGACAAATACGGGGCATTTAGCCGACAAATACGTTGTGAGCAACAAATTATCGGCAATTCCGTTTGCCATTTTTCCGATTGTATTGGCAGTTGCCGGTGCTATCAAATAAGCATCTGCCCATAAACCCAAACTCACATGGCTGTTCCATGCTCCGTTTGTAGGGTCAAAAAACGCCGTCATCACCGGATTTTTCGAAAGGGTCGCCATGGTAAGCGGCGTAATGAATTGTTTTGCCGTTTCCGTCATTACAACCCTGACTTCAGAACCTCGCTTTACAAGTTCACGTACAATAATTGCAGATTTGTAAGCCGCAATACCTCCGGTTACCCCCAATATTATTTTTTTACCTTTCAACATAAAAAAACAAAAAGATAAAAGTCAAAGTCCAATGAACTTCAAACCTTTACCTTATTTTCATTTTACCAAACGTTTTTATTCTGTTATTTCTGTCGGATTGCGATAATAAATTTTATTATCATCAAATTCCTGAATTGCCATCAAGGTAGGCTTGGGTAGTTTCTCGTAATAACGCGAAATAGCAATCTGCTCTCTATTCTCAAACACCTCTTCCAAATTATCTGAAACAGAACTATACTCTTGCAATTTTTTACCTAATTCATTCTTAATTTCCGTAGAAATCTGATTAGCACGTTTTCCAAGAATATTTACCAATTCATACACATTACCTACCTCTTCACTCATTTGGTTCATGTCGCGCGTGATAATAGTATCAGGTGCATTTGTCTTTTTTAAATCCATTGTTTTATTCTTTTATATGGTTATTAGCTTCTTTAAAATACTTTTTTGCCGTTTTTATATTTTTCCCATCGGGAAATTCGTTTTCATAATTGTAATACTCATCAACAACCTCGCGATAACGTTCTTGCTTTCTCTCAGCAACACTATGCACCGCTTCTTTGTACTTTGCACTTAATATCAAAAAGAACAAATCTTCACGATATTTTGTTTCGGGATAATCTTTCAGCGCATTTTCCGCCACAATAATCGCCGAACGATAGTTATTACCCAGATAAATTCCCAAATTGTAATAAAGTTTCGCATTCAAATAGGCTTTGTAAGCCAACTTTTCATTTAATTCCTCAATGTAACCATACGCTTCGGGCACTTTATCCGAATTTGGAAACGCAGCAACAAAATCCTCAAATGCGGCAATGGCTTCGTGCGTATATGTTTGATCTAAACGAGCATCGGGCGAAAGCAAATAGTTGCAATACCCTTTCATATAAGTACATTCGCGTATATAATCGCCTTGCGGAAAGTTTTTTACATAAATTTTGTAATGTTCTGCTGCCGAATAATAATCCTTTTGACCCATATACGACTCTGCCAACATATACAAAATCTCTTGAGCTTTGCGCGTCCCCCGATAATAAGTTGACAAATCGTCGAACAAACTTGCCGCTTTGGAGTATTTTTTATCTTGGAAATAGTTTTTTGCAGCATTATACTTCAATTCCGGATCCTGACTTTTTTGTATCTTACGATAAGTACCGCACGAAACCGCAAAAACACTCACTATTACAACCCAAAATAGACGTTTCCCCATTTTCATTTTTAAGTTTGCAAATATACGCAATTTACACAAACAAAAAAAAGATATTTCTATCCTTTTTATTTCTAAACAAAAAACAAAAGAACAGCAATATTGCTGTTCTTTTTCAAAATTCGTGTTATCTGCATATTAAATAATTCCGTAAACTAACCAACATAACCATATAATATTCCAAATAGCACACCACAGATTCCCTTTAGATTTGAACACAGGAATAAAACACATAATAGTTATCGCCACAACTGCAACAATCAAAAATATCATTGCACCTATGACACTTTCAAATATTCCGGCAAAATCCATACTTTGAAAAGCTTCCATTATTCCACCGAAACCGATTGCCAAGAATAGTATAACAACAACTATTTCCAAAACTGGAATTAACCAGTGTAATCTACCTTTTGCAGGCTTATTTTCTAAATTACTCATAATTAAAACTATTTTAAAATTAATAAACCGATGTCATTTTATTTAATATTTTTGTATATCTACTTAATTGAGCCGACGTCAAATCTGACTCTGCATTGCTTAATTTATTAGAAAGGCTTTCTGCTTTTGACAAAACTTTGGGATATTCAGATATAGCAGACATATCGCCATCCATGGCTTTCTTATACAACTTAACATAACTATCTACAAAATCTTCAAAGTCATCTAATACTGAATCCCAATCTCCTGAACCACTAGAAGAAGACTGTTTCTCTACGGGATCATCTACTTGATTATCTTTGTCAAACAAGAATGAAACGGAAGATGGGCCTTTTTTATACGTTCTAGACCATTTCTCATAGCCTACTGTAAAATGGTCAATATCTTTAATTGTTATTTTTCCAGCATTACTTCCATTTAGCAAAAATGCTCCATTTGTTAATTTCCAATTATAAGTAAGAGCGCCAAAAACAAGCTTACCATTATTCTTTATAGTGCAATTAACACCCGAATAGTACCAACTTCCGCAAATTTTGCCACGATCCGTTGGTCTTTCGAAAGATACTGATTCATTTGTTTTTACATCTTTCATGGTAAAGCTATTTGTATCATAGCCAAAATCAACAACAACTACGTTTTTTTCATCATCATTAAAGAAGATAGTATCTGTAGATAGAGAGTAATCTATTGCATTTTTGCTACCTACAATATTGAACTTTCCTTCTTTAAAAGAGTAAATATACCATCCACTCTTAATACACGGTTTATACCATTCTCCGTTAGTCAATGCGTTTTCAATAAATTTTGCATAAGCCTCTTGATAAGCATCATTCATGGCTTGTGTTTCTTTTTGAAAAACATCATGAAACAATTTACTCTTCTCCGCATCAGAGGAGTACTTTTCTTCACATTCCTCGTACTCTAATTGGATTGCAGAATAAGCTTTAGATTTAGTTTGAACAAAACCTGCTTGGGACGTACACTTGCTATACTTACTCAATATATCATTATATTGAGTAGCAAGTTCCATAGCATCTTCATCTGGTGTAGAGCATGAAAATAACAGCACTCCAACCAATACATTAGTAATTAAAATCTTAAAATTTTTCATAACATAAATTAAAAATCATTCCTACTCTTTTATAGTTTTTCGGATTACACTAGAAAAATTTGCGCATCATTTTCATTTGCAAAGAAAATATAAAAATTTTTCAGAAAAAAAGTCCTTGTTGGTCCTTTTTAACAAGCATTTTATAACTATCTATTACTCAATAATATACAAATCTTACGCATAACATATATGATAATCTTCATTCAGAATCTTTTTATTTAAAATTAAACTCTTTTTGTTTTTATTTATTTTTGTAAGCTATAAAACGAAACTATATAACGATGAAACCATTTGACGTATATCCCCTGTTCGACATCGAAATCGACAAGGGGAAACTCTGTAATACCTACGACAAGCAAGGAAACGAATATTTGGATCTATACGGCGGTCATGCCGTTATCTCCATAGGGCATTCGCATCCGTACTTCGTCGAAAAAATGAAAAAACAATTGGAAGAGTTGATTTTCTATTCCAATTCAGTAATCAACCCTCTGCAAGCCGAATTAGCTGAAAAACTCGGCAAAATAAGCGGTTACGATGATTATTCGCTATTTCTGATAAATTCGGGTGCCGAAGCAAACGAAAATGCTCTTAAACTGGCATCTTTTTACAACAATCGCAGCAAAATCGTATCGTTCCGCAAAGCGTTTCACGGGCGCACATCGGCTGCCGTACGGGTAACCGACAATCCCAACATCACCGCTCCAATCAACAAAGCCATGGAGGTGGAATACATCCCTCTGAACGATGCAGAGGCGGTGAGCAACACTCTTCGTAGAAACGACGTGGCCGCAGTCATTATCGAGGGCATTCAAGGTGTAGGCGGCATACAAATTCCGACCGAGCATTTTCTGAAACATCTTCGCAAGGAGTGTACCGAAACAAACACCGTCTTGATTTTGGACGAAATACAATCGGGCTACGGTCGGAGCGGCAAGTTTTTTGCCCATCAATACGCCGACATTCGCCCCGACATAATTACCACAGCCAAAGGAATGGGCAACGGATTCCCTATCGGCGGAGTACTTATCAGTCCGATGTTCAAACCTGTTTACGGAATGTTAGGAACCACATTCGGAGGCAATCATTTTGCTTGTACAGCTGCCATTGCCGTACTCGACGTGATAAAAAACGAAAAACTGATTGAGAATGCTGCCAATGTGGGCAGTTACTTGCTAAAAGAGCTCAAAATGCTGCCAAACATCAAAGATGTGCGGGGCAAAGGATTGATGATTGGCATTGAATTTGATTTTGATGCAAAAGAATTAAGAAAAAGACTGCTTTTCGAAAAGAAAATATTCACAGGCGCAAGCGGAACAAACATCATCCGATTATTGCCACCGCTCTGCCTGTCGAAACAACAAGCCGACATCTTTTTGCAACGCTTAAAAGAGTGCTTATAACAAAAAAAGCGAACTTTCAGCGACAAAATATGTTTTATTGTCGAATTAAACTTTGAGAAACATTCTCTGTCATATTGATAAATAACTTTTAAAAATTGAGCCTTATGAAAACAAGACATTTAATTGCATGTTTAACGAGTATCTTATTGCTTTCGACTCAAAACATAAAAGCTGACGAAATCACGATTGAAGCAAAAAACACCGACATCAGCGAAAATCTTGAACTGACAGCAGTTGCCAATCTTTTCGGACAAGTGAAAAACTTGGAAGAATTCGAGCAACGACTCAATGATTCGGAAAATCAACTTTCGAACCTCGATTTGAACAACGATGGCGAAGTGGATTATTTGCGTGTGGTAGAAGAGGTGGAAAACAACCTGCACATCATCATCATTCAAGCGGTTTTAGCCCAAGACATTTATCAAGACGTGGCTACCATTTTAGTGGAAAAAGAAACGAAAACCAAAACGACATCCGTACAAGTCATTGGCGACCCCTATATTTATGGCGAGAACTACATCATCGAGCCGGTTTACATTTATACGCCTGTTATTTACGATTATTTTTGGGTTGCTTACTACCACCCGTGGTATTCGCCTTATTATTGGGGATATTATCCTCCTTACTACCATCATCATCATTGTATTTATGCGCATTTGTATCGCCAACACATCTACGAATACAACAGACATCATCATTGCAGTTATCGGTATGCACATTCGCCCCGCCCCGCTTATCGCGAGGTACGCCCTGCCATTTCGCGTCGCGATTACGCAAAAGCCAATCCTACGCAGTCGTTTTCGGCACGACAGACAAACCCTCAGATACAAAACAAACGCAGTTTGCAAATGGCCAACCGAAGTACTGCACAAAGTGTACGCACGGCACGCCCTGCGGTTACCAATACCCGAACAGGTCGTACCACATCAAACGTAACCTCAAGCAGAAGTGCAAGCAACAGCACGGCAAGGGTTTCTTCGCAACGTACAACCGACACGCGTGCCAAGGCAGCAAGCACGACACAGAGAAGCACGAGTACCGCTACCCGCACTTCGGTAAGTACAAGCAGTAGCAGGAATTCGATGCCCCGAACAAGCGTTTCGCGTTCTGCAACCACAACAACGAGAGGCACCTCCGGTGTCAGAACGTCTTCTTCCTCAAGAAGCAATGGCTCGAGCTACCGCTCGGCAAGCAGTAACAGCAGCCGTTCTTCGTCGTCGGGCAGGAGTGCTTCATCAAGTTCCTCGTCGCGGAGCTCTTCGAGCAGTTCACGCAGCAGCAATACACGGCGATAGATATTTTCTACACAAAAAAAAGAAGCAGCAGGACTCCTACTGCTTCTTTTTTTTTGTGGCGGACACCCGCCAAGGTCGATTTTTTATATTCATTTTATAAAAGATGTAGGGACGCCGCACGCGACGTCCCTACGGTTTTTTCTGCGGACGCATTCGATGCGTCCCTACCATTTTTCTCCCCCTTTAGGGGGCTGGGGGGCTTTAAAGAACAGGGCGGACGGATTGACCGTAGTCGCGGCTGTGGCCGTTGCCCACGTATTTCGAGTGGAACAACACGTCCCACACGTAGCTCGGGTTGTCCGTGTTGAGCGAACTCGACCAATAGCAGCCGTAGCTGCCCGCGTCGTTCAAGACACCGCTGCTGCGATAGCCCGCCGCAGGGAGAAAGATATGGTTACCGTTGGTTTTGCTCGTTACGACTCGTCCTTTTACGCCTGTGCCGTTATAGTCGCTTGTCAAAGTCCATTCACAGTTTTCACGCAACTCCGTCCATTCGGCAT
>JAFTIM010000015.1 GCA_017456885.1 Paludibacteraceae bacterium | reverse complement strand
TTTTTCTTCTTTTTTTTCTTCTTTTTTCTGCCTTTTCTTGTCGATTGTTTGCACAAGATATGATTGTTCTGGGACGAGTCGTCGATAAAAAAGACAATCAGCCGATTCCCGTGGCAAATGTATGGATAAAAAATGCCTCTTACGGTACGGAAACGAATGCCGAAGGTTACTTTTTTATGCGAATACCTTACAAAGAAAAATACACGTTGGTGGTTTCTTGCATCGGATACAAGCGAAAAGAGGTTGCGTTGAAAAACGAACTCGACCAATTTGTAGAAGTCAAAATGCAAGAAGAGTCGTTGTTGTTGGACGAACTTGTGGTATTACCCGGCAAAAATCCCGCTTTTTATCTGATGAAGCGTGTGCGAGAAAACAAACCGTTGAACAATCCGAATCTTCTTTTTAACAGGCAAAATGAGGTGTTGGAAACGACCGATTTTTATCTGTTTAACATTAAAAAGAAGTGGATGCAACGCAAATATCTGCGCGATGTGACAGGAGGAACCGTCGAGCAGCAGGACTCGTCGTTGGTACTTCCTTTGTATCATTTGGATGTTAAAAAGCAATTGACCACAGACGCTGACGGACATTGCAGCGAACAAGAAAATGAAAGAAATGAAAATGCGTTACAGGCTCTTGGCAATGAACCATTCCGTGCATTGTTGGAGAATTATATTTCGGAGGTCGATTTTTACAAAAACAACATTATTTTGTTTGGTCGTAATTTTATCAGCCCATTGGCAAATTTTGGCAATGTTTATTATCAATATTATCTAGTAGATTCCATCAATAATAATGACCGAAAACAGTATCTTGTACGTTTCCGCCCGAAAAACACGAAAGATTTGGCGTTTAAAGGCGAAATGCTGATAGATTCGCTTACGGCGGCTTTGGTCGATATGAAAGCACAATTGCCCTCTTCTGCCAACATCAATCTTGTGAATGATGTGGTGTTGAATCACTCTTATTTGCCATACAAGAATACGTTTGTACCGCAAACAGAGAAAGACCTGCTTACCTTTCAATTGCGGTTGAAAAAAGATACGAAAAAGGGGTTTGCTGCGATGTATCAACACAATGCCGTGCATGGTAATTATGGCGACATAGACAGCATAAAAGCGGATTCCGATACGAGTGTTAGCCTTGCTTTCCCTGATTCCGTTCGGGATCAGATGCTGCTTGTAAGTGCAAAAATTGATACGCTGAACAACTCGAAAATACAGCGTCTTGCGGCAAGTGCTGTCGATTTGTTTTTGCATGGATATGTGCATGCGTGGAAATTTGACATCGGACCGTTAATCAATATTTATCGTTATAATAAATTGGAAGGACATCGGTTGTCGTTTGGGGTACGAACGGGAGAGTCAATGATGAAAAATTTTACCATCGGCGGATTTTTCGGATATGGTTTTGGCGACAAACAATGGAAATATGGCGGTGAGTTCCAAACACGTTTCGGTAAAGATAACAGACATCGCATAGGGCTGTTTTTTAGTGACAATGTGGAGGAATACGGTTCGCAAACTTATACGCAATATATGAACGAGAATTGGGTTGGCGATGTGTACAACATTTTTTCGTCCATACGTTTAAAGTATTATGGCGATTTTGCTCGTCGTAGGCGTTATGAGGTAGGTTATCGTTACGAAGAAAAACGTTTCGCAGTTTTTTCGCAAGTAAAATACGAAACACTTTTTGCAAACCCGTATGTCCCGTTTACTCAGCAAAAAATGCCGTTGTCATCAGTTAATGTCGGCTCTGTTTCTGTAGGAGCAAGGCTTGCTTTTAAACAACGATATATCGACGGTTTCTTTCATCGTTATTATTTGTATAACAATCTTCCGGTTGTTTATATGCAGATGGAGTATGGACATTATTCGCTTGCCGGAGAACAAGTTCAGCATGGTAATTATATGAAATTTGTGGCTTTTTTGCGGCACTCGTTCCCTTTGTTGGGCGGAAAATTTAAATATCGGGTCGAGGTTGGGCATGTGGCAGGTCAGGTGCCGTGGACGTTGTTGGATATTACGAGAGTCGGAGCGGGTTTATGGGTTTCCGATTCCCGTTTCTGTTTCATTCAGCCTATGGAGTTTATTTCCGATACGTATGCCTATGCGGGTTTTACTTATTTTACAAAGGGATTTTTATTTAATTGGATTCCGGGGGTTAAAAAGTTGAATTTGCGAGAGGTGGTTTCTGTGAATTGTGCAATGGGCGGTATCTTGAATCCGCATCATGCCGATGTGCTTGATTTTCCTACGCGTTATTCTACCGACAACCTGAACATTCCGTATGTTGAAGTCAGTGTCGGCATTGCGAACATTTTGCAAGTAATGTCGGTGGAGTCTGTGTGGCGCGCAACGCATCGTAACAACGACAATGCCGTGAAGTGGGGAATACGCCTGCGCTTCAATGTCGATTTTTAGTTTTGTACGTTTTTTGTGTACTCTTTTTTATATCGTTGTGAAATAAAAGTTTTTTTATTTGCTTTTTTCTTTTAAAAAGTATTATTTTTGCCCGTATATATTTTTAGGGATAATAAATTAAACTATAAATTGTTTCTTATGAAAAAATTATTGTATGTTGTAGCATTGGCTCTTACAACTTTGTTTGTGGCTTGCGAGCCGGATTTTTTGCAAAAAGATGATGAGTCGATAAACCCATCGGATTTAAAATTTGCCACATCATCCGAACTGAAGCTTTCTTTGAAATCGTATCTTTGCTCGCGACAATTGTTGGCGGCAGGTTCTGATGGTTCAATGACCTATCTTGAGGGGACAAGAATTTCCGAACTCGGACATTGGCTGTTGCTTGATAACGAGAGATATGGTTCAGATACCATATTTGCTACGGTTGTTCCTTCAGTTGATGTTCTTGTCAATTGGGAAGTGGCTGATCCTTCTGTTGTAGAAATAGTTTCTCAATCGGAAGAAAACAATTACATAGTAGTAAAAGCCAAGAAACTTGGCTCTACCACGATTAAGGCCTCTGTTGAAGATAAGTACGAGGCAATTATAACCACGACCGTTGTTGATGCTTATGCTACCAAAATGTTGGGATATGACGGCAAGAAAAATGAAAGTGGTTATAGGGTAGAAAATTATACGATTTTCCTTGAGTCGGAAGACCCGAATTCCAAACGTAAGGAACAAAAGGTATGGATGAAAATAGACCAAACGCCTGCCGAAGATGAAATGGTTGACGATGGTAATGGCGGAAAGGTGCCGGCTCCTAAAGCTCAGATTCTTTGGTCGGTTAGCGAAGAAGGTATCGTTGATTTGGACATACGCCCTGATGTGGATGGACGTAACGATACTTGTATAATTAAACCAAAAGCAGAAGGTTTGGTTACTGTGTTGGCAACCTGCCAATATCGTACAGTGCAAGTAATTGTTACTGTCAAGAATAATCAGATTCTTACTACGATAGACTCTTTGCAGTTTACCGATAACAACGGTGAGGTGTTCGATAAATTATGGTTAAGCAGAAGTGAAACGAATTTCGTTAATGTGGCTTGTTTCCCCGATAATGCTTATTCGGATTATTCTGATGGTTACCAATGGATTTCTTTGAATCCTGCAATCGCTGTTGTAGAGTCGACAGGACAAGCGGAAACCGATGAGTATCAACGTGCCATAAAAGGAGTTGCTGCCGGAGAAACACAAATTCAGGCATCGTTAGGTATTGGTGAGAAAATAAAAACAAGAACCTTTGATGTGAAAGTTTGTAATGCGGTTACGAGTATATCGATAACGAATACTTTTGGAAGTACAGATCTTCCTATAAATAAAACGATAGATATAAGTTATACTATTTCTGATGCGGCTGCATCTGCAGAATTTGGTGATCAGCTTACGTGGTATCTTGTTCCGTCGTCAGGTTGGAATCCTGAAGGTGGTATCGAAAGTTATGTTACAATAACTCGAGATGGTAAGTTGACAACTCGTAAGGATACGCCAACAGGTAAAACATTTGGTATATATGCCCAAATTACACATCCTAAATATCCGGGGCATCCTACCGATAATACAAATGTGACTATTAAGTCAAATGACATTACTTCTCTAAAAATATTACCGGCAAGTACCGCTATAGAGTTTAATCCGACATCTATTTCTTATAACTATGGTGTCGAAGGTGATCTTTGGACGGAGGTGATCTTTATTGATGGAGAAGGAGATAAATTGGAAATAATAGATAATGATTGGGATAATGAGGGAAATGATGATTTCAGAACAGCCGGTATATATAATTTCTTTGACTTATATCCTGGTGTTTCTATGAATTATATTCCATCGGGAGGTACTAATTCTAAATTAACATCCGGTACTATAGAGGTGATAGCAAATGGGGATGGAACTTATACATATAAATTTAACTTGCAAGGTAACGATACCTTGGTGGGTACATCTTCGGAACTTAATCTGTAATATCAAAACTTGATTTTAACAGGAGGATTTGTCTGCATGCAGATAAGTCCTCTTTTTATTGCAGCGGTGTGTCGTTACCGATAAAAATTGCGTATTTTTGCACTCATTGTAAGGTATGGCTTTCGATATTGATAAAATAAGGACAGAATTTCCGTTGCTTTCGCGTCGGGTGTACGATAAGCGGCTTGTTTATCTCGACAATGCGGCAACTACGCAGAAACCCGAATCGGTATTAAAAAAAATAGATGAGGGTTATCGCTATCGGAATGCGAATATTCATCGGGGTGTGCATTTGTTGAGTCAGGAGGCTACCGAGGCACACGAAACGGCACGAAAGCAGGTTGCCACTTTTCTTAATGCACGTTCTGCCGACGAAATCGTTTTTACCCGTGGCACTACGGAGGCTATCAATCTTGTGGCATATTCATTCGGCGAAAGATTTTGCAGCGAGGGTGATGAAATTGTGCTTTCGCAAATGGAACATCATTCCAATATTGTTCCGTGGCAAATGCTTGCCGAACGCAAGAATTTGCGATTGAGAGTTGTGCCTATCAACGAGCGTGGCGAACTTTCGCCGGAAAGCTATCGAGAGATGTTGACCGAACGAACACGATTGGTGGCTGTTGCGCATGTATCGAATGTGCTTGGTACGATAAATCCCATAAAAGAGATAGTGGAAATTGCACACGAGGCAGGTGTCAGGGTGTTGATTGACGGGGCTCAGGCGGTGGCTCATTTGCCGGTTGATGTGCAAGCGTTGGATACCGATTTTTATGCTTTTTCGGGACATAAAATATATGCCCCTACAGGAATCGGCGTGTTGTATGGGAAACGTGAGTTGTTGGAGGCGATGCCTCCTTATCAAGGTGGGGGTGAGATGATAAAAAAAGTAACCTTCGAGAAAACAACTTATAACGGATTGCCTTATAAGTTTGAGGCGGGTACTCCCGATTTTATTTCGTCAACAGCCTTGGCGGAAGCATTGCGTTTTGTACAAGACATCGGTTGGGAGTCGCTTATTGCTCACGAAGACGATTTGTTGGCTTATGCCACCAAACGGTTGCAAACAGAAATGGAAGACGTTAGGATATTCGGAACGGCTGCGCATAAAAGCGGTGTGCTCTCGTTTTTGGTACGCGATATTCATCCGTACGATTTGGGCATAATGCTCGACAAATTGGGGATAGCTCTTCGTACGGGGCATCATTGTGCAGAACCTTTGATAGATAGTTTAGGTATTCCCGGAACAATAAGGGCGTCTTTCGCATTATACAATACAAGAGAAGAGGTGGATATTTTTATTGAGGCATTAAAGCGTGCAGTTGCACTTTTTTAAAGATGGATTTTAAGCATATTACAAACAAAGAATATAAGTACGGGTTTTCAACCGATATAGAAACCGAAACGATAGAGAAAGGGTTAAATGAAGATGTCGTTCGGCTGATTTCGGCAAAAAAAAACGAGCCGGAGTGGTTGCTCGAATTTCGTTTAAAAGCATTTCGCCATTGGCTTACACTTAAAATGCCGACATGGGCTCATCTTAACATTCCCGAAATAGATTATCAGCAGATTGCTTATTATGCAGCTCCGCGAAAAAATACCCCGAAGTCGCTCGACGAGGTTGACCCTGAACTGATAAAAACGTTTGAAAAACTGGGTATTCCGCTCGAAGAACAAAAGGCATTGTCGGGAGTTGCCATTGATGCCGTGATGGATAGCGTGAGTGTGAAAACCACCTTTCGGGAGACGCTTGCCGAAAAAGGCATCATATTCTGTTCCATAAGCGAGGCCGTAAAAGATTATCCCGATTTGGTGCGAACCTATTTGGGCTCGGTAGTTCCCTATGCCGACAATTTTTTTGCGGCTTTGAACAGTGCGGTTTTTTCCGACGGTTCGTTTGTGTATATCCCGAAAGGTGTTCGTTGCCCGATGGAACTTTCGACCTATTTTCGTATCAATGCCGCCCAAACGGGACAATTTGAACGTACACTCATTGTCTGCGACGACGATGCCTATGTGTCGTATCTTGAGGGCTGCACGGCTCCTATGCGTGACGAAAACCAACTGCATGCCGCAATTGTGGAGATTGTGGTAATGAACAATGCCGAAGTAAAGTATTCTACTGTTCAAAATTGGTATCCGGGTGATAAAGACGGTAAGGGCGGTATTTACAATTTTGTAACGAAACGTGCTCTTTGCAAGGGAATTAACTCGAAAATATCGTGGACACAAGTCGAAACGGGTTCTGCCATTACATGGAAATATCCAAGTTGTGTATTGAAAGGCGAAAACAGCGTCGGAGAGTTTTATTCAGTGGCGGTTACCAACAATTATCAACAAGCCGATACGGGAACAAAGATGATACATTTAGGGCGAAATTCGCGGAGTCGCATCGTGTCGAAAGGAATTTCGGCAGGGCGAAGCCAAAACTCGTATCGAGGATTGGTGAAAGTGGTAAAAAATGCCGATGGAGTTCGTAATTTTTCACAATGCGACAGTTTGTTGTTGGGAGATAAATGCGGAGCACATACTTTCCCGTTTATGGACATTCAAAACGATACGGCAATAGTTGAGCACGAAGCCACTACGAGTAAGATTAGCGAAGACCAACTTTTTTATTGTAACCAGCGAGGCATTGTTACAGAAGATGCTATCGGGCTGATAGTGAACGGATATGCCAAAGAGGTGTTAAACAAATTGCCGATGGAGTTTGCTGTTGAAGCACAAAAGTTGTTGCAGATTTCGTTGGAGAACAGTGTCGGATAAGAAAATGATGGACTTGTTCGACATAAACAATCTTGTTTTCACAGCTTGGGGATATGGCGTTTGCTGGTTGGAACTGCTTGGGGTTGTTACCGGATTCATAGCCATATATTTGGCAGGACGGGGCAAGGTGCTTAATTTTTGGGTAGGATTGTTGAATTGCCTCATCTATTTTGACTTTTTTTTGCAGTCTCGTCTTTATTCGATGATGCTGTTGCAGTTGGTCTTTTTCGTGATAAATATTTACGGTATTGTACAATGGACAAGGCCAAAGGTTCAAAACAATTCGGTGGAAAAAATTAAAATCACAAGGCTTGTGCCTGTACGCTTTTGGTTAGGAGTGTTGTTTACCATGTGTTTAGGCGTGCTTTGGGGTGTCGGAGTTGTTTGGTTGGCACAACAAATGCCGCAATATGTGCAAAAGCCTGTTTATCCGTTGCTTGATGCAATATTGCTGATGGGCAATGTGTTCGGGCAGTTGCTATTGGCAATGAAAAAGATTGAAAATTGGTGGATTTGGATAGTTGTCGATACGGTTAGCATTGTGCTATGGTTGGTTTTGGGAATGTATCTGACCGCGATTCTCTATTTACTATATTTGCTTATTGCCATTGATGCATTTCTGAAATGGAATAGACAAATGAATATTGATAATAATAAAATATAAATATAACATGCTTGAAATTAAAGATTTACATGCCGAAATAAATGGCAAGGAAATTTTGAAAGGGATTAATCTGACGATAAACAAAGGAGAGGTTCATGCCTTGATGGGACCAAACGGCGCGGGGAAATCGACCCTCTCGTCGGTGCTGACAGGGCATCCTGCTTACAAGGTAACGCAAGGAACAATCTTTTTCAACGGGAAAGATTTGTTACAACTGACTCCCGAAGAACGTGCCTGCGAAGGTATCTTCTTAAGTTTTCAATATCCTGTCGAAATACCCGGAGTCAGTATGGTTAATTTTATGCGGACGGCAATCAACGAACAGCGAAAATATAGTGGAGAAACCCCGTTGTCGGCTTCCGACTTTTTGCGTTTGATGCGGGAGAAAAAGGATTTTGTGGAAATGGACAACAAATTGACTAATCGCTCTGTGAACGAGGGATTTTCAGGCGGTGAGAAAAAACGCAACGAGATATTTCAAATGGCAATGTTGGAACCTAAACTTTCGATATTGGACGAAACGGATTCGGGGTTGGATATTGATGCGTTGCGAATAGTGGCTTCCGGTGTCAATAAACTGAAAACGAAAGAGAATGCAAGCATTGTGATAACCCATTATCAGCGGTTGCTCGACTATATTGTACCCGATTTTGTGCATATTCTTTTCGACGGGAAAATTGTTAAAACGGGAACAAAGGAGTTGGCATTGGAGTTGGAAGAAAAAGGTTACGATTGGATAAAAAAAGATTTGGCGGCAGAATGAAAAACAATCAATTCATATCTTTTTTTGAAGAATACGGCTCTTTGATTGAGGAGAATTCACCTGCGCTTTTGAATGCTTCTCGTAAAAAAGCTTTTCAGGAGTTTCTCCGATTGGGATTTTCGTCGTCGGATGCCGACTTTTATCGTTTTATGGATTTGCCAACGTTGTTTGCTACTGATTATGGCATCAATGTTCGCGGTTTGGTTCCTACGTTTAATCCTTATCGGAATTTCCATTGCGATGTGCCGGGCATTACATCGTTGTTGTATTATGTTGTAAACGATACGTTTGTTGCTGCGTTGCAATCGAATTTGCCCGATGGAGTGATTGTTTGTGGGTTGAAATATGCGGCAGTACATTATCCCGAGCTGTTGCGACAATACTATGGCGCTTCGATTGATATGCAATACGATGGCATTTCGGCATTAAATATGATGTTTGCACAAGACGGCTTTTTTATGTATGTGCCTGAAGGTGTCGCTTTGGAGAAACCGATTCAGTTGGTAAATATTCTTGCTGCGAACCGACCGTTGCTCGCCAATAGCCACAATGTGATTATTATTGGAAAAGGAGCGAAATCCAAATTGGTTGTTTGCGATCATACGATGGATAAAAATGTTGATGTTTTTGCCAATAGAATCACCGAGGTTTTTGTCGATGATGGTGCCGAATACGACCATTACAAGGTAGAAAGTACGACCGAAACCACTAAAAATTTCTGCACGTTGGTCGTAAATCAAAAAGAAAACTCGAATGTGCTTACCAACGTGATTAGTTTGCATAACGGAGTTTCACGAAACAACATTAAAGTGAACCTAAATGGTTGCGGAGCAAATACGATGCTTTGCGGAATGTTCATCGGCGGGAAAAATCAGCATTCCGATAATGCGACATCTATTTTGCATCATGTGCCTGCGTGCAATAGCAGGGAGTTGTTTAAGTATATTTTAGACGAAAACGCAAAAGGAAACTTTCTTGGTCGGATACAGGTAGCCGAAGGAGCTTCGAAAACAGAGGCTTTTCAAATCAATCGTAATATTTGCCTGACAAGAGAGGCGCGTATGTACACCAAACCACAGTTGGAAATTTATAACGACGATGTGAAATGCAGCCATGGAGCAACAATAGGGCAACTCGACGACAATGCGATGTTTTATATGCGACAGCGAGGCATCTCGGAAAAAGAGGCTCGTTTGTTGTTGATGTCGGCATTTGCTGCCGATATATTGGATAATATCCGCATTACAAGTTTAAAGGATAGAATCCGAATGCTGATAGACAAACGTCTGCGTGGCAATGGCTCTCATTGCGATGGTTGTGTCATTTGCAAGTGAAAAAATGTAAACTATAAAAAAGAGTCATCTGTAAAGACGGCTCTTTTTTTTACCTGTTTTGTTAAAACGAATCAAGTTTTTTACAAAAACCCCTCGTCAAGAAGCCTCCAACTGTCGGAATGGATATCGTCGCTGTAATTGTCGGTGCAAATACAAAGTTCGTCACTGTTTTTATCAAAACGGACGATACCGCCTTTCAAGCCGTATTTTTCAAGATACGTTTTCAAAACCTCAAACTTTTTCGCCGTAAAAATGTCTATATTCTCGCTGTTGCCGGCTTTGTCGAATCCGCCTTTCGTTTCGATAATCCACGTTTCGCCGCGTACCGACACAATATAGTCGGGGTAGAACAATTTTTGACGGTTGCCGTTATCAAGATAGACGACAGACAAATACTCATCGCCTTTATCTCCGTTTTTGTAAATCCAATCGACGGCGGAACACTTTTCGCAAAACTTTTCAAACTTCTTTTCGGACGCGGAACGTGGCTCGGCGGACATCAAATAGCCCTGATAAACGTTTTTCACGCTTTCCGACTGTACCTTGCTTGTGCTATCGTATGTAAACTTGCAGACGCGCGGCAGCGCGAATTCCTTTGTCGAAACCATATCGGGAGATATAACGCCCTGTGCAAGTTGTGCAGCCATTGCCTCACGAACGCCTCTGCGCAATATATCCACATTGTTTATGATAAACGCATACAATTCTCGTGTGGAAAGAGCAAGTAATTTATTTGAATACTCGAATTTGTCCCCGAACAACTTGCCGATGATGGTTTGCATATACTTGTATTCCATACCGATTTCTCGCCCTATAACGCCGATACAATGATGGCGGTCGCGCCCGAGTTTATGCGTGTTTACTGTTTCTTTTACGGTGATTGTGTTCAGATTGTCGCGATCACCCAAATCCGAAAGCGTGGCAACACTGCCCGATTGCGTATAGGTGTTGATAGAATCGGAGAAAACAAATCCCGCCGTTTCCAATCTTGTTTTATTTTCCTTTTTATTGCCCGACAAACCGTATGTAGCTTTGAAGTAACTTGCGATAGAGGCCAACGCTTTTCTCGGATCGCGCAAATCCGTAACCATTGTACGTTGTTCTTTGGTAAGGATAAACGACTTGTACTCGTTTTTAAGAAAAATATTTTTTCCGTCAAGCGCGCCTTTGCAGAGTGCCTCTTTTACGCCGGCGGTAAACTTTCCGTCGAACGTGTAAAGGTAGCAACAGTCCAAAACGTCGTTGTCGTAATGTTTTGCTTCGGGCATACGGCGAATACGATCGATTGTCTGTATCTCGAACGTTTCGTCCATGTTTTCACGCAGTTTTACAAGAATATGTGCGCGCGGACAGTCCCAACCCGTTGCAACGGCTTGCTTCATAATGACGGCAACTTGTTTGCCATTGTTTTCGGAAATGTTTTTGATAATTCCGTTATCGTTTATATCAATGTTTTCGTGCCTGCTTGAAAGCCACACGGCAAGCGTTTCATTTTCGATAGTGATTCCTTGCTCGGAAAAATACTGTTCAACGCTTTCGCACAGCAAGTCGCTGTTGTTAGGAAGTTGCACGACGATAAGAGGATTGACGTCCACGCCCTTTTGCAAAAACAAAGAACGGATTTCACGTTGCTTTTTAAGAGCGCACTCCAGAAGATACCACGTCTGATTCTCCGTTTCGATTGTTTGCGGAAAGTTTTCGTTGATAACAAGCAGCTTTTTGATAAGTCCTTCGGCAATAACGTCCTCTTCCGTAATTTCGATGAGTTTTGCCTTTTTGTCCACGATAGGGGTAGCCGAACAACGGATAATCTTGTCCGTTTTGAAAAGTTGCACGATAGCATCGGCTTTGTCCGTAAAGTTTTGATGGCTTTCGTCTATGATGATTTTGAACGACAAGCCATTGTTCAACGCCTTTTCTATCCATTCCAAAAAGTTGGTGCGCTCGCTGTCTTTTAAGGAGTTATTGCCTTTTTTCGTGAGTTTTTCCCAGTTGATAAAACAGGAATCGTTTTCTTCAAAACCGCACGTCATCACGTCGGCAAGCAATTTCGTTTGCGCATTGTGGATATACTTGTCCATTTTAGCCTTGCTTTGCGTTTCCAAGTCGCCTTTGCCCGGGGTAAGCCATACAAACACGGTTTTTGCGTGTTCTTTGGCGTACTCGTCCATAAAATGCGTCAGCATAATGGTTTTGCCGCTGCCCGTGGGGCTTTTGAGGATTATTTCACGCATGGAATTATCCTCCATACATTCAAGCAGGTTTTTTATCGCTTTTAACTGAAAATTCATTAAATTCATCTTTTAGTATGGGCATAAAAACGAAGCGTACAATATGAGTATGGTGCTTTGAGTGGTCAAACCTATTTGTTATCAGTGAGTTATGTGCGGTTTTGTATTGAGACTCGTTCAAAACGAAGTGTACGATTTCTTTAATTTGCTTTAATCAGGCTTTAATTTTGATGAGGCTGGTGTTTAATCGGGCTTGTGGTACCGTTAAATGCAGCTTTAATTCGCTTTAATTTATGGCGGTCAGGTTGTCGGTTTTCGGCTCTCTGTCCGCCTTTTCTATAGGTGGTTGATTGGTTTATACTGCGATAAATAAAGGGATTGGGTTGTTTTTGGTGGGTTTCCCGTATGGTTTGTAGTTGCTGATGAGAAGTGTTTGAACGGTGTTTAAAGGGTATTTAAGAAACCGTTAAATGGAGATTGAAGAGAGTGTAAAAATCGGGCAAAAATACTAGGTAAAAAAATAGGATAAAACCTGTCCGTTTCGTTCAAAAAATGGGCTTGGGGTGTCAGTTGGGGTGTCAGTTGGGGTGTCTTTTAGGCTTGTGAATAGTAGCCCAAAAGGGTAAAAACGGCTATATAAAAGCGGCTTTTTCGTGAAAATCTCCCCCCTTTAATGTTTGAATGGATACAGGAAAAATACACCTTGAAATTGTTTAAGTTTCTGATAATCAGTATTTAAATGTATTTTGATGGTGAAAATATAGAAAAACAACTTATCAGCCCCATTTTAGGGTCATTTAAGGGTGTTTGTGGGTGAACATAATTTGGAACACTTTTATCCTACATTTGCAGCGCCAGAAGTCTGGGCAGCCGAGACATCTTTTCCCTTTTCCCTTTCAAGCTGTGCGATCCGTTCTTTGAGTCGACCAATCTCTTCTGCCTGTTCAAGAAGTTTTGCTATAAGTTGCTGGTCGTTAGCCGATTGGCTTAATTCTGCAGAAACATTATTCTCGTCAATTTTTTGCTCTTTTTCTTGCATGGTGGCGAAATTATTTGTTTCTAAATACATATCACCATTGCCTGTCATCAACCATTCTATATTTATATTAGGATATGCGGTATAAAACTTTGTTATAACATCTTCTGTTATACCTGTTTTACTTTCTAAAGTGCCTCGAGATACCCCAATTTTTGCATAAAAATCTCGTTTGCTAATGCCTAATTTTTCGACAAAAAACAAAATCCTTTGCTTTATCGGCGATATTTTTTGCTCTTTTTCTTGCATGGTGGCGAAATTATTTGTTTCTTTGCACCGTATTCCAATAGGAACGGCTGTCAAAAGTAATAAAAATGTCGAAAATACTAAACAATGTAAAACGTAAAATGACAATGAAAACGTACAGAACAAATGAATGCTTGGGTCGCCTATCGGCCTACCTTGTTGCAATGAAAAAACCTTTTCGGTTTGATGGCTTTTCAATAGAGTTCACAGCCGGAGATTTGTTTATGACAGTTATGGGCGAAGATGTTCCGCGTTTGGCAAGAGTCAAATTTGAAACCATTTAATGTAAAAGGATATGAGACAGTACATTCACGTAACAAAAGAAACGCGCGAGTTTTTGAGCAAGGCATTTGACATTGAGCCTCGCACAGTGTATAATGCCCTGAACTTTGTCAAGGACAACGACCTTGCGAAGCGTATTCGCAAGCTCGCGTATGAAAAAGGCGGCATTTTGATGTGCCTTTGCGAGTGTATGGAGACTCTTCACGACAACGACGGATATGTGCGTCAGTACCTACCCAACGGCGTAATGCTGGAATTAAACAAAAAGAACGGGCGTGTGGACATCATCAAAGACGGCAAGTCTGTCAAGAACTATCAACACGTAATGTTAGACCGGCTTCCAGCCATACAGGCGGAAGCACAAACAATCTAATTTATGGAGTACTTCGCAAACACGCTTTGTATAAGCCACAACGAGCTTGTCGGTGGTATTATGACGGCTGCAACCATCAAGAATTTGCGCCGTCGCTGCCAACTCCGACAGGTGCGTCGTGGTTGCTATGACACACCTGCGTTGTTTGCCGTCGATAGTCTGCCGTTTAAATACCGCACGGAGGTTTATCGCCGTTACCCCGACCTGAAAGAACAAGCCGACAGCAAACCATTTATGGACACAATAATACCCGATGGCGAGGCCATGCAGTTTTACGCGGACTATGTGCTGGACGACGGTCGCCACCTCACCACCGAAAAGCAGGCGGAATATTCAAACAACTGCGCCATCATGAATGCCTTTCGCCGTGTGATAGACACTGCAAACTCTCATCGTTTGCGTCAGTCGAAGCCGAAGCTTAACAAGGCCGAATTTTGGAAAAAGGCAGCAGCTGCTCTTCCGCGTTTGGCCGACCGTTTTCCGCACTCTTTGCCCGA
Source organism: Paludibacteraceae bacterium (assembly GCA_017456885.1). Lineage (GTDB taxonomy): Bacteria > Bacteroidota > Bacteroidia > Bacteroidales > Paludibacteraceae > RGIG9608. The sequence goes on along the minus strand of JAFTIM010000015.1, from coordinate 243,469 downwards.
AAGCGAACGCCGCCTGCAACGCAAGTTCAACGAATACCTGCACGTGGGTTACGAGTGTTTTATCAGCAAAAAATACCTGAATAAAAACAGTGCCAAGGTGGACAGCGACGAAAAGGAGGGCTTGCTTGTCGGACTTCTTGCGCACCAAAACAACCTCGACAATGCTTTCGTAGCAAAGGCTTACAATGCCGTTGCCGAGAAAAAGGGCTGGGAGCCCATAACGGCATCGGCCGTCGGTGTGTGGCGTGAAAAGACCGACCTTATAACGGCTGCCGGACGGCTTGGCGTGTCCAATTTAAGAAACCACAAAACGATGCAGGTGAAACGCAGTCGCCCGACAGCTCCATTCCTTATGTGGTCGCTCGATGGTTGGACTGCCGAGCTGCTTTATCAGGACACAAAGACCGACAGCCGCGGACACAGCGTAACAACTTACCACAACCGCCTCACGGTGGAGGTGGTGCTCGACCCCTGCATCAACTATCCGATAGGCTTTGCCATTGGCACGCACGAAACACCCGAACTCATCGCGGCTGCCTTGCGCGACGCTGCAAAGCACAGCGAGGAACTCTTCGGCGTGATGCTACGAGCCAACCAAATACAATGCGACCACTACGCCATCAAGGCCATGACGCCGCTTTACAATGTGATGGGCGACAAACTGACACCCGCACGCGTTAAGAACGCAAAGGCAAAGCCCGTGGAGCCCTATTTCAGGGAATTAAATGATAAGTATTGCAAGCTCTTTAATAATTGGGGTGGTTACGGTGTAACGACCGACCCGAAACGCCAGCCCAATGCCGAAGCGCTGAACAAGTTGCGTCATTTCTTCCCCGACGAGGCGGGCGTGCGTGAGCAGATTACACGCATTATCATGCAGGAACGCAGCAGCAAGGTGGAACAGTTGCGTGCAATGATGGAACATCTGCCGGCAGAACGCCGTTTGACGTTGAGCCGCGAACAGTTCCTGCTGAACTTCGGTGCCGAAACAGGCTTCAAAAATGCCATTGAGGGCTGCGGCCTGCGACCTACGCTGTTGGGCGTTAAGCGTGATTACGACTGCTTCGACATCCGTTTCAGGGAGCATGCTTCCACACGATGGACGGTGAAGTACGACCCCGACAACCTCAGTGAGGTGCTTGCCGTGAACGAGGACGGCAGTCTGCGCTTCATGCTCACCGAAAAATACGTGCAGCCGATGGCGCTTGCCGACCGCAAGGAGGGCGATGCCGGGCAGTTGCAACGCGTTCGGGAGTTCAACCGACAATTGGAGGAACACATTACAACACAGCTTGCATTGAAACAAGAGGCAGGAGAACAGGCCATAAAGGATTTGCCGCAAGCGGACATTCTGCAACGACTGCTACTCTGCGACAGCCGCGGACAGCACAAACTGCAAAAGGCACAACAACGACTCGGAGCCGCCGAGGTCGATGACATCGAGGTGAAAACGCTTGAAGTGCCTGTCGTGCCAAAGGCATCTCCGGAAACGGACTCCGACGATTACAGTATTTTTTAGTGCCAAAAAGGCGAATAGTATAAAATTTTAATTGATAATAAAAAAAATTACAAAAATGCAAAAGGAAGAAAGACAACAGATTGCAGCACGTCTTAAAGACTACTGCGCACAAAAAGGCAGCCAAAACAAGGCGGCCAACAGTTTGAACGGCGTCAGCTCGGCCACCGTGAGCAAAGTGCTGGCAGGCGACTGGGACACCATCAGCGACGAAATGTGGCGCACCATCGCCTCGCAAATCGGACACGAAACAAAAGGCTGGCAGATTGCCGAAACGCGTGCTTACAGGCGTATGGCGTTCCTCTTGAACAACGCAAAGACCGACAGCCTTGTCATGGCCGTTACAGGCGACGCCGGATGTGGCAAGACAGAAGCCATCAAAAACTACACCTCGGCCAACAGAAATGTTTATCACCTCTGCTGTTCCGAGTATTGGAACCGTCGTACGTTTATGGGCAAGCTCTTGAAGTGTATGGGCGTTGATTACAGCGGATCGACCGTAAGCGATATGATGGACGACATCATCGACACGCTCAAACGCAAGGAAAGCCCACTTATCGTGCTCGACGAGGCCGACAAACTCTCCGATCAGGTGTTCTATTTCTTTATCAGTCTTTACAACCAGCTCGAAGACCATTGCGGCATTATCCTTTGTGCTACCAACTACCTTGAAAAGCGTATCAAAAAGGGCTTACGCACCAAACGCAAAGGCTACGAGGAAATTTACAGCCGCATGGGACGCAAGTTCGTGGAGCTGCAGGTGGTGAACAGCGAAGATGTGGCTGCCGTGTGCGTGGCCAACGGCGTAACCGACGCCAAGACCGTCAACCGCATCGTCGACGACTCCGATTGCGACCTCCGACGCGTCAAACGTGCCGTGTGGGCAATACAGAAAACCGGAAACAACTGACAACATGAAACGCGCGATAAGCAATAAGAATGTACTGACCGCAAAGTTTGAGGTGGCCGAGTTTGACGGGGAGTTCCTCGCCAGCTTCGGCAAACCCGAACTGCGGGGCGCGTGGATAATCTACGGCGGAAGCGGTTGCGGTAAAACAACTTTCGTGATGCAGGTGTGCAAATACCTCACACGATTCCGTCGCGTTGCCTACAACAGCCTCGAACAGGGGTTGTCGCTGTCGTTGCAAAAGGCTTGGGAGCGCGTCGATATGGGTGAAGTCGGAAGCCGGATTATCCTGCTGAACAAAGAGCAGCTTGACGAGTTGTCTTGTCGCTTGCGTAAAAAGCAAAGCCCCGATGTGATTGTGATTGACAGCGTGCATTATCTCCACCGCTTCAACGATTCACAATATCAGACTTTGCGCAACGAGTTCCCAAACAAGCTCTTCATTTTCGTCAGCCACGAAAGTGGCGGTCTGCCAAAAGGTACGATTGCGCAAAACATTCGATACGACAGCGATATAAAAATTCGGGTCGAGGGATACAAGGCTTTCGTTACCACACGCTACGAGGTGGCCGAACTTGGCGAGGGCGGTGCCGATTTTGTGATTTGGGACGATGGAGCAAACAAATACTGGGTTGATAAATTGTAGAATTATGGCAGAAAACAAAACTATGGACAGCATACACAAAGGCATTTTAAAGAAGTTCCACACGCTTTGCACGGTGTTAGGACTCTCTTACGAAGAAAAACATGCCATTGTGGAGAGTTACGGCGTGGAGAGCAGCCGCGATATGGACACACACGACTTGTTGGACGTCTGTGCCAAGCTGTCGTGTCAGCTTGGCAGCCAAAAAAACACGCTCGACCACTTGCGCAAGCGTGCCATGGCTTCCATCGGGTCTTATCTGAAAAGCGTGGGACGAGAGAGCAATGCCAACCTCATCAAAGCCATTGCTTGCCGGGCAACCGGATATGAGGAGTTCAACAAAATACCACGCGAAAGGTTGCTCAACCTGATTGCCACCTTCAACAACAAACTGAAGGACCTGCAGGGTGTCAACGATGCGATTGCCTCCATCATGTTGCAAAGCTTTACGAACAACACAAAACGCTATGATGCGTAAACAGCTATTTAATAACCATTAAAACCATTTTTACGATGAAAGAAAAACTTAAAAACTTACTGAAAAAAACATTGTATGTGTTTCAATTGCTACTCGTGCTTATTGGCATTCCGTTTTTTGTTTTGGGATGCTTGTTGCGTGCCGCTGCGTGGTGTTTTTTACTGAATTGGAACATGGCAGAACGTGAACTCTTGGAAATCAAACGCGTTTGGTAAATTTTCAATTATGAAAGCAACACGCCGATAAACCGACAGAACGAGGTCGTGAAGAATAAAAATCCCGCAACTCACTCGCCGGCGGTTGTTTTCAATTTTCAAATTTCAATTTTCAATTAGTTTATGGCACGAACGAAACAGATGATAGAAGCCGACCTCGGCGATTGCACAAAAGCAATTGCCATGTTCATGGGCGATGCCAAGGCATTCGAGCGGTACGTCAGCCGACGCAACGAACTCCTCATCGAACTTTGTCAGGCACGAATGCCCGTACACAAACAACACGAGGCCGTCGGCGTGCATATCGACTTTACAACAACAAAACTCATTAACTATTAAACAACTTTACACTTTACACTTTACACTTAACACTTTACACTAAACACTTTACTATTATGGCAACACGACAAAAAAAGACCCTCATGCAGGGCATCAGCCGGGAACAGGCCAACGAGGCGTTTGCACAGTATGCAAAAGCCGATGCACAAATCGTAAAAATCAACGCCGACATCGAACTGCAATGCGCCAAGTTGCGCGAGCGGTACGCCGACCGGCTCACCGCACTCGACGCCGATCGCACGCAGGCATTCGATGTGTTGCAAGCGTTCGCCGTGGAAAACAAAGCCGAACTCTTCAGCAAGAAAAAGAGCCTCGACATGGCACACGGCACCATCGGGTTCCGCACAGGAACACCGAAGTTGAAGACCTTGAAAGGCTTTACTTGGGCAAGCGCGCTGCAGCTCGTGCGCGAGTTTCTGCCGGCGTTCGTACGCACCACCGAAGAGATAGCCAAAGACCGTCTGCTCGCCGAACGCGACACCGAAGGCATGTTCGACGCCATGGCACACTGCGGCATCACCGTCGTGCAGGACGAAACTTTCTACGTCGAACCCAAAAGCGAAGAGGACTGACAACTTATCACTTTGCACTATGAAACAGCGAACATTCGACTACACCAAAATAGAGATTTGCCGCAACTGCCGCGGCGCCGGCTTTGTGGTGGGCGGTTACAACGCGCAGGTGGCTCCCGTATGCCCCGTGTGCGAAGGCAGCGGACGCGTGGCCAAACACATGAAAGGCACCATCACCGTGTCGGCGTACTGCGAACCCGACAACACCGACCCCTACGAAGGCTGCTATCCCTGATTTTCCATTATCCATTCTCCATTCTCCATTAGTTTATGGCCTACAATCGTGAAAATCTGTTGATAAGAATCATCGAAATTCAGAACACCGTACTTTTTTACAAAGAAAAAGGACTTACGCAGATTGCAATCTATTCGAGATACATTGCCGACCGCTATCACATCTCTTATTCCTGTTTCAACAACTATTTGGCTGTGCCTGCCAAAACCGAATTGAAAGAGCTGCGTGCACGTCGACAACAAAAAGAAAAACAACAACCTAAACTTTTTTAACAATGAGAAAACAACTTTATTTAGACATTAAAGAGCATTTGATGACTGTTCTGACAGCCGACAACAAACCGCTTTTTGCGCATTTCGACCTTTGGAACCGTCAGGTCGATTTCCTCGAACAGGAAACGCCTTTTGCCACGCCGGCACTCTTTGTCGAGTTCGACACCATGCAATGGCGTACCATCGGACAGCGTACGCAGGAGTGCAATCCGATTATACGGTTGCACATCGTAACCGAATGGTTCTCCGGCACCGATCATCTTTCGCCCATCGAAAGCAGGGCGTTGGACTTTCTCGACCTCTCCGACCTTGTCGTTGCACGCATGCAAGCATTTCGTACCGACTATATGAATTCGTGGATGCGTACCGCCTCCATCACCAATCACGACCACGAGCGCTACGTCGATAGCGTAGAGGAATATACATGCCTCTTACGCGACACCTCGGCAGTGCCTCACAACAAAGTAGTCGAAGGCATTTCCTTGTACATCAACCAATAAAGAAAGTCCGCTAATGCTTGAGAGACCACCGCCCCGGAGCGAACGCTTCGGGGCGGGTTGTTTGTTTAGCGGTTTAACACCGTTTAATAACTAAACTTTGTCAAAAAGTTACACAAATGAAAATAATGTATTATTTTTGCACAACCAAAATTTTTAATATTGATAGGTATGACTATCGTCGAAATTGTTATTGCGTCTATTACTGCTTTAGTGTCTTTGGGTGGTGTTATAAGCATTATTGCAATTCTTGTCAATCAGAGCAAGAGTATTGGCAGAATGGAAGAAAAAGTATGCAACCTACCGTGTAAAGACCACGAAAGCACCATAAAAAAATTAGAACCTATCAAATCAAAGATGGACGCGATACCTTGCGACAAACATTCTGATTTGTTTAAGCAAATATCCGAAGATATTGTTCAGATAAAGACTTTTTTGATGATAAAAAATCCAAGTGCAGCAACTGCCTTTTCAGTCAAGAAAAGTCCGCGCAAGTTAAACGATGCGGGCGAACGATTGTTTGAAGATATCAGTGGCAAGGAATTTTTGGAAGCCAACAAAGAGTTCTTGCTGAACGAAATCGAACAAAAATTGCCTAAAACAGCCCTTGACGTAGAAACAACGGCAAGCGAAGTGTTGTTCGAAAATCTGCAAAACGACATTTTTAATCGAATGAAAAATTGGGTGTACAATAGTCCTATGCGTACACTGACAATAAACGGCGAAGAAAAAGATTATGCTGTAACAATCGGGGATGTTTGTTTCGTATTGAGCATTCCACTGCGCGACATGTATTTGCAGAACCATCCCGAAATAAGTGTCGAATAATTTTTTTTACTTATTACACCACCGCCCCGGAGCGAACGCTTCGGGGCGGGGTTGTTTTTTGGTGAAATAAAAAAGAGTTCCGTGTGCACCGGAACTCCATACATCCTTTTTATAGTGCAGATATAGCGACTAAGCCTATACGGGCACTTTTAGGTACCGCAAAAGTAAAAAAATTTTTTTACCCTTTCAGTATTCTGCCGATTTCGTTCTCTATCGTTTCGCGTATCTTTTGTGTAAGCTCGCGACTCTCGCCGATGAACTGCCGACGAGGCATCGTAAAGCCCTTGCCACGACCGGCACGCAGTCCCTCGTTGTGCACGGCAGCATAAGGCACATCGCTGTAGATGGTAACCTTGCCCGGAGAGGTGCGTTTGTTGATTGAACGGTATAGAACACTGCGTCGGGAGAGCAACGTGCCGTATGCTCTATCGGGATGGCGTGGGTTGGACTTTCGTTTGGCAGGTTTCCATTTCTCCAGCTTTGAATCGACAAAACCCTCTTTGCGAATGTTATCACGAAAGAAGTTAACAGCCTCAGTTCCTACCTTAATAGGCAAGGTGCGTGCATACGCCTGTTTTAACTCATTTTGCTTTGTTTTAAGCAGATTTTTAAATTGTTCGGGTGTCATTGTTAGTTGATAATGGATAATTGAAAATGAGCAGTAGTAGTGTTTTCATAGTTCATTTATTTTTCGTATCTTTGCAGAAAGAAAAAGGTTGTGGGGGCATGACCCTCATTTACTTTTGCCCGAATAGTTCGCTATTCGGGATTTTTTATTTCACTTATCTCAAATAAATGTGTATCTTTGCATTGTCTTACGAGTTCATAGTGGCGACATTATAAACAGCAGGTGGAGTTGTCTCTCGTAGAGAACCTCGCCTTTGAAGTAAGACAAGGGGCTTTTGCCCCTTTTTTTATTCAAAATCATTACTATTTTAGTATCATATCCAAAAAAAATGTACCTTTGCAACGTGGTGAGGATAGGAATCCTGCTTTGCGGGCAATTCGTATTTTAAGCCGCAACCCTAAAAAACGCTGCGACGAGTAAAATCGCCGCTAGTTTTTCCCGAATATTTTGCTATTCGGGTTTTTTTATTTCATGCACCTCAAATTCTCCATTCCCCTTGTGGATTAACAGCCCGCTTCGGCGGTTTTTTTTTATTCAAAATCGTATTATCAAAATAAATTTTTGTATATTTGCAGTGCGGGAGGAAGTTACTACGAGTATGCCTTCCGTTCCTTTTTATATACCATCTGTGATATAAACCACTTCTTGGTTATGTACACAGATAATTTTTTTGAATTTAAGGTATTGCCCGTCATTTAATTTTTCAAGACCTTTAAAACGCTTTATTGCAGTTTCAAAAACGACCTTATCAAAATCAGTGTTTGGCAATACAATAACTGCAAATTCAGTTTTTCGTTTTGACGCACAGTGTTTAAGCCCACGCACGATATTATTTGCAGTACCTGTTTGACAACCTGCAACTTCAAACGGCTTTCCATTCCAAAGACCTTCAGTATGCTTTCCTTCTCCTTTTTCATTTTCGAGAACGACAATATTGCCAGCCTTAACACCGGCAATTAAAGTATCAAGTTCGTATTTACCTCCAACCTTATCGAGATTATGGCCTATATGGGTGGCTTTAACGCCTCCTGTTTTTTCATTAAATTCTACATCAAAGTAGTTGGGGTCTTTCTTCAAGCGTTCGTACTCCTTGCGGTTGGCTATAATGCGTTGGCGGTCTATCTCTTTATTTACTCTCTTGCACGCATTACAGTTTTTTCGTCTTCTCAAACTTCGAGCAAGAGCCATAAGCTTACTGCCAGCAAACGGACAACTCGCACAATTGCTTGGGTAGTATGGGTGGTGGTCGGAGAACAGTTCTTCCGCTTTGGCAGGGTTACTCTCTAAGCCACGCATGGGGTCCGACTTGCCGTCGCTCACAGGCAGTGCAGTAGCGTTCTTGTCGGTTTGTCGGAGCTCACACTTGCAGTTCCACCTATCGCCGGGCTTGTGCTCACTCCAAAAAGGATCATCAACAGGACGTATTGTCCCCCAATAAATCATGTGGTCCGCACCCGGATCAGGAGAGGTTGACTGAATCCACTCAAGGTTGGGATAAACATCCTTTTCCGCTTCAAACATTTTCCACTCGGCAGCGTTCTGAGCTCTGAGTATAGCAGTGTCATATTCGGTGCGCAACCAAGCACGATTGCGGTGCTCAATGTAGGGCGACACATCGCGTACAAACTTCTGAAACGGCTTCACTTGCCCCTCATCGTCTATCATCTGTGCAGCAATGTCCTTTTGCATACGGTGCACCCTGAAAGCCGAGAACACATCCGCACTATGCTTGAACGAACTCCTGAAGGCATCGTCGGGCAGAGGCACATCCTTTTCTGCTGCGTTAGCATAACCTTCTGAAATTGCTTCGTTGAAGATTTGGCGTGTTTCTTGAAATAGGTTCTCTTCCACTTCGTGGTCAATATCCACTTTCCTCTTGTATATGTTCACCAATGCGTGTGCAATAGCTTCCACACTCAAACTCACATCGCTTTCCACTAATGGAGATTGGCTGTTGGTGTGGTACTCCAGATCTATTGTGTCGCCCCCGACTAAGGGGCGAACCCGAAAAAATCGGCTATGCGTGCTGCGAGTTTTTTCTTGGCGGTCGATGGTGTTTTCTCCTCATTCTTGTCGGGGTCGTTTCCATCGTGCATACGCTCGAGCATTTCACGGCGTCGGCGTTCCTGTTCTTCTTTCAACTCGTTGTAGTTTTTCGGTTTGGGTATGCCTGTTGCTTCGTATATGTAGTCGTCGTCGACGGGAACGCGGGCAGCAACGGAGTTTATCACGTTCCATTTGGTTTGCACTTTGTTCCAGTCCTCGTCGTTTTCTTCAAAGTAGAAACAGCCACCCGAGGCGTCGATACCGAATGTTTTGAGCACCGACCGAAATTGCGTATTCAGCACCGAAAGCACAAACTCTTTGTCGCTTTGTTCTTTGCTTTTCTGCTCCTTTTGATGCACTTCGCCCAAGGCACGCGCCCCTTTGTCGCCCTGTTCGGTGGTGAGTGTGTTGCCGAGAATGGTTTTGCTGATGCCCGCATCGCATACGGCTATAAATTTGTCGTAAATGTCCGACGAGGCCGACGAGCCTCCCGTTTCATGTATTTTCACCTCCACGTTACGGTCGTGCACGAGGTATTCTTGTGCAGCCCATTCTTTCATAAAACTTTGAATGCGTTCACGCGTTTTTTCGTCGTAAGCCTCATAAATGGCTTCGCGAAACGGCATGCCGAACATTTCGGAGAACTGTGCCCAGTCGCCAAAAGCTCCGCGTTTGTAGATGACGTAAGGAGCAGCTTTTATAAAAATTCCTTTGTCGGTGGGTTCGCCGGCGTAAATCATGTATTTGGCAAGCGGTTTTTCTTTGTACAAAAAATCGCGGTCGGCCGAATGTTGTTCGCGGCTTACACACTCAAATCCCTTTTCGGGGTGTACGTGTTTGCGTGGCACGAGGTCGAACACGATTTTGTAGCATTCGCTGTCGGTGTCGTATTTTATGTCGTTCACTTGCAGCAGTGTGTATCCGTAAGCTATCGCATTCATTATTTCGCGCAGAATCATACGAATGTCGGGCGAGGCAAGTACCTTGTCTATTTCGGGTACGTTTTTGCCGTTGCGCATATACGCAAGCTTTCGGTTGAGCAATGAGTCGACCCGTTTTCCCCATGTGCATTCGAGTTGTCCGTCGAGCAAGATGTCTTCGTACATGTCGTAGAGCAACACGCGGTTCGGGTTTTCTCTGTTTTCAAAGGCATTTACAGCGTGTTTCCAACGCACAATGCTCTGCGTGGTGTGGTAGGTCTGACGGCTTTCTAAAAGCCCTATAATTGGTTTTTGCATAACTATCCGGTTCTGTTATTAAAAGTGATTTTGTCGTTTCTCGTTGCCACCGTAGGCTATGTAGCTGCTCTGCACGTTGCCCGATGGGTCGGTGTTCAGGCGCGAAAGCCCTACGATGGACGCTTTTTCCGATTGTACGTTTCTCAAAAAAGCGATGGTGTTGTCGTATGCTTTTTGTCGTGTTTCGGGCATGTTTACCGGCGACGAAAAGTTGTAGATGTTAAACAGTGCCACCTCGCGCACTATTTTTACCACCAGTGCGACACGCTCGTCCGATGCCGTTTTTTTTAGTTCTTCGGCTATATCGTAGCGAGCCGACAGGTAGCCTGCCACCTCGCTGCACGCTTCGCTGATGGCATGAAGGCACACTTGGTCGTCGCCTCGCGTGAGTGTGTCGAGCACTTCGGCCCGAATGCCTCTTGTCAAATCCGTTTTGTTTAAATACTCGTTCATGTGTGTTGTTTTTTTCTTGATTATTACATTCTGAATCGGTTGTGTGTGCTTCGCCCCGTAAGGGAGATGCTGCCTTCGTCTATGGCGCTGCTTTTGCGTGAAACGCACCACACGGCACCTTCGATGCAGTCGGCACCGTCGGCCGGTGCTTGCAGGCGTGGCGTGAGCAAAAGGAATTGCTCCTCCAAACGCTTGAAGTGCGGGTTGTCCTTTTTGGCAATGTTCAGCACAAGACGTCCTTGTCGGTTCAGTGGTTCAAGGTTGCCCTCGATACGGGCGAACTTGTCCGGCTTTTTCCTTTCGTCGGGCGAAAGGAGCAATTCGCCTTCGTGGCGTTCAAAGAGCGGTACAAGCACCTGACGATAAAAAGGGTCTTGCAGGGTGTTGTTTTCTATCAGGTTGTACACCTGTACGCTTTGCGGAATGTTGGCGTTCAGGTCGTAAAACCATTCAACAAATTCGGCATTGGTGGCTCTGTCCACGCGTCCGTCTATCACATAGTAACAACCCTCGTGCATGCCGACAACAAAGGCCGCCTTCATCGAGTTTGCCTTGTTTTTGTTGTTGCTGGGCGATGGGTCGCCGTAGCACACAAGCCATTTGAAACGACGCAACGGAGGTATCTTGCCCCAATTCATTTCCGAAAACACGGTGCCTTCGGTTATCGGGTTGTTCATATACTCTTTTTGAAAGGCACGAAAGCCCATAAACTGTTCGCGTTCGCGTATGCGTTCCTCCGTCCATAGAGCAGGCCACGAGGGGCGTCCCTGTGCGTTGCGAATATCCACGCGTGTCAGGTGTGTGCCGTCTTTTTGGCTGATGTTGTACAACACGGAGTTTTTGCTTATCAGGTTGCCCACCATAATGAAGCGTCCGCCCTCGGCTCCTTGTGTCGGAAACAGAGCGTCTTCAACCCACGCCGTGGCACGACGCACGCGGTCTTCGTTTAGGCATAGTTCGTCGTCGTCGAGGTCGTCGATGATGATGTAGTCGGGTCGGCAACCCGTTTTTTTCAGTCCGCGAGGCGACTGCCCGCGTCCGAGTGCCACAAACGACACTTTCGTCCCGAGCGTGGTGAAGCGTCCGGCCTCCCATTGCCCGGCGTTGTATTGTTTGCCAAAGTCGTGTGCGTAGCGTTCGTTGTATTGCAGTTCGGCTTGCAGGTCGGCAATGAGGTCGATGGCGCTTTGTTCGGATTTGCTCACCAACACTACCATGTGTATGTCGGGTTTTTCTTGTGCCATGAGCCACATGGGAATGAATACGCCCATGTGTGTCGATTTGGCATGCCCGCGCGCCCACTCAAACACGGCACGCGTGGTGTGATGCGAGCGTATGTAGTTGGCTGCCGCAATGTGGAAAGGTGCCGATGGTATGCTTTTGCCCGTTTGCTTGTCCATGGTGTAGTGCGGAAAGTAGTACGACACAAAAAAAGCGTAGTCCTCGCGTGCACGCGCTATGCGTTCCGCTTGTTGTTGTTTGCTGTCGGAAACGGATACGCTGCCAAACGAGCTTATCTCCTGTTGTCGGATAGCCCAACGCTGCTTTGCCTGTTTTATTTCTGCTGCTGTTGCCATTGTTTAATATGTTCGTTCCAACGGGTTATTGCATGAACAAACTCCTTGTCGTATGTTTTTTCCAGCTTCCGCATGGTTTTCTGATATTTGTTTGTTGCATTCATACCGAACACGTTTTTTTATTTTGACAAAGACTCCTGCACAAACATGTTGTGATATTTGCGTAGTGCGTTTATAAATTCAGGTGTTATTTCGCTGTCGTACGAAGCACGGTGTTCTATCCACTTCTCGAAAGCGATAAACACGTCGATGGTGCTTACCACGTTGGCTTTTTTGTCGAGCTTTTCGATAAAGGAGGCAAACTTGGCCAGCTGGTCGGGCAGTTTGCAAATGAGTTCGGGGTCGTTGCTTTCGTATATCTGGTCAAGCAGTTTGTTGACGGCTCCGAGCGCTTTGTTCACCAGTTCCGGACGGGTTATCTGTACGCCTGCGCGCACGGTTGCCCAACGCTCTGTTTCCACCCATCGGCAGATGCTGGGTTTCGATATGCCCGTTTTTTCGGCAATCTCCTTTTGCGTCATGCCATTCATGTAGTATTGGCGTGCAAGGGCTTTTCTCTCTTCAATCTCTTTTTTTGTCATCTCTTTTCACGTTTTTATAAGGCACTCGACGAGTGCCTTGTTTGGTGCAAAATTGAAGCGTAAAAGCCAAACCATGAAATTTTATTACAAGCGTTAAATCACTTGTTACAAGCGTTCCCATTTTATTTTTTCTGCATAAAAACGGCCCCTATTTTTGCTTGCAAAACGAAATAAAAAAACGATGAAAACATTTATACTTTCCGACAGCTCGATTACCAATTCGCACGGGTTCCGTATTGAACTCGATGGAATGGACCTGAGCCGTTTCGACCGCAATCCGGTGATGCTTTACAACCACCATCACGAACAGGTGATTGGTTGCTGGAAAAATTTGCGTATCGACGAAGGCCGCTTGTTGGCCGATGCCGAGTTCGACACCGACGACAAAACCGGTGCCGAGGTGGCACGCAAAGTGGAACGCGGCTATTTGCGCGGGTGTTCCGTGGGCATCTACATAAAACAGATGAACGAATACGAACACGGATTTGTGGCTACCAAAACCGAGTTGCTCGAAGCAAGCATTGTGAGCGTGCCAAGCGATGCGGGTGCCGTGTTGCTCTACGACGAAAACAACGAGCCTACCACCTTCGACAAGGTGAAGCTCTCTTTTTTAAACTTTAACAAACAAAAAATTAACAACATGAAAGAAAAACAGTTATTCACTCCCGGCATTGCGGAGATGCTCGGCATTAGTCAGGAGGCTACGGTCGAGGAGTTGGAACAAGCCTTGTGTGCTCAAAAACAACACATCGACGAGCTCGAAAATCAGATTGAATGCCTGAAAAAGGCAAAGGTGGAGGAACTTATCGACCGTGCCGTGGTCGAACACCGCATCTCCTCCGACGAACGCGAAACCTACATGAGTCTTGCCGAAAAGGATTTTGACGCCGTGCAACGCATCATTGAGCGGAAACCAAAGGTGGAATCCGTTGCATCGCAACTCAACATCGTTGGCTCCGAGGTCAAATACGACGGAAAATCGTGGGACGAACTCGACCGTGCCGGTCTGCTCGCTTCGTTGCGTGCCGAAAACCCCGAACGCTACAAACAACTTTACAACGAAAAATTCAACGTGAAACTTTAAAAACATTTAAAAACAAACAACTATGGCTTTACAAAAAGAGATTTGGATTTCGAGCATTACAGAAGGTCTGTTTGCCGATAATTCGTTTGCTAAACGTGCTATCAACCACTCGGCTTTTGTCGATGGAAAAACCGTGCACATACCCGGTGCGGGTGCTGCTCCGAGCGTAACAAAAACACGTGCTAAGGCACTTGAAAACCTGACCGGACTGAAAGGGCGTGTCGATACCGACCTAACCTACAACATCGAAACCTACTTTGCAGGTCCGGTGCTGATAGAGAACCCCGAACAGGTAGAACTCTCGTACGACAAACGAAACAGCGTGCTGAAAAGTCTGAAAACGGCTCTTGCCGACAAACTTTATCAGGATTTGTTGGAGAATTGGGTGCCGTCCGACGTTACCAAAATTGAAACTACGGGCGAGGGCGTTGCTGCAACAGCTCCGTCGGCCACCGGCAAACGAGGTGCCGTTACGCGTGCCGATGTGCGTGCTTTGCGTGCACAGTTCGACAAGTGGGATTTGCCGCAAACGGGTCGTTGCCTGATGTTGGACGCCGATATGTACTCGCAGTTGCTCGGCTCGCTCACCGAGAGCGAAGCGTCGGCATTTTTGACAACTGCCGATGCCAAGAGCGGCATTGTCGGGCGTTTGTACGGCTTCGACATCTACATGCGAAGCAAAGTGATTACCGTTACAGCGGCAGGCGCAAAAAAAACGGGTGCAGCCGCCGCTACCGATAGTGCAGCCGCCATTGCTTGGCACGACGAATGCGTGAGCGTGGCTCTCGGTTCGGTCGATATTAACGAAAACGCCGGCGACGCAATCGCTTTTGGCGACATACTTTCGGCCACCGTACGTGCCGGAGGACACTATGTGCGTAACGACAAACGCGGCGTGGTGTTGCTCTATCAAAGTACGGTTGCCTAACGAAAAAACATTTTTTTTTGAATGAAACGTAAAAACCGAGAGAACACCCGTAAGGGTGTGGCTTGTGCAGGAGCCGGGAGAGTAGTCGACGATGTGTCTGCACCGCACATCGTCTTTAATCCTACAAAAAAACTTTGGCAGACGCCCGACGGGTTGCTTTTTCTGACCCGCAAAGAGGCTGAATGCCACTTAAAAAACAGTTAAAAATGGCTTTAAACGATATTTATTTTGAGAAACAAAACGGCGGAATGGCTCGCCGTGCCGAAAGCGACGACCCTGTGAGCGCTCTGTTGTTTGGGCTTGAAATGAGCATGAGCCCGAACGATGCGATTTACAAAGATTTTATTTCGTTGAAAGGAGGCCTTTATGTAAAAAAACTGAAGTACGTAGAGGAACTCGAAGCCTTGGGCATTGTAAATACACCTGCAACCGTGGGCGTGGAGCTGACCGACCGCGAGATGACGCTTAACTTTATCCATTATCACTGCAAGGAGTTTTTCAAATACTCGCCCAAGGGCACGCTCTATTTGGCAATCGAACCGAATGTTTTAACCGGCGAAAATCTCTACCGGTTGCAACGCTACGCCAACGGCATTATCCGACAAGCGGGTATTGCCTCGCCATCGGTCGATGGAGCAAGCATCGACGCCTTGGTAACGGAATACAACGACGTTGCCAACCGGTTGTCGGAGGAGCATATGCCGCTCAGCGTGATTATTGGTTTGGACGGAAAGGTGTGTGGTTCTTTGAAAGAATTGCAAGAGAGCACGGCGTATAAGAAAAACGCACCTGCCGTGAGTCTGTGTATAGCCAAAGACCTTGACGCACAACTCATGGAGGAACAGATGACGCATGGCTTTGCGGATATTGCCGCCGTGGGTACGATTGTGGGCTGTGTGAGTGCCGCTTCGGTACACGAGTCGGTGTCGTGGGTGGGCAAGTTTCCGGTTGAGGTGTCGGTGCCCGGCATTGTAACGGGCGATGCACTGAAAGACCTGAAAGCGTACGACCTCGATTTGCTCGACGATGCCCGTATGATATTCTATCGCACACATGTAGGCGTACAAAACGTGTACTTCAACAACAGTCATACCATGACCGAACCCACGAGCGACTATGCCTACATAGAGAATGTGCGAACCATGGACAAAGCCGTGCGCGGCATTCGTGCCAATTTGCTGCCGTATCTTGGCTCTCCGCTCAAGGTAGATGCCACGACGGGATATTTGAGTGCCGACACGGTTGCCGTGCTCGAAACGGTGGCAGGTTGTGCTTTGGAGGACATGGAACGCCTCGGCGAATTGAGCGGATACAAGGTGGAGATAGACCGTGAGCAAAACGTGCTTTCGACCTCCTCGCTCGAGATTGTGATTAAAAACGTGCCGCTCGGCGTGATGCGCCGTGTAACGGTAAAAATCGGATTTACCCAAAAAATTGACTAAACTATGAACGGAATACCTTTAATAAACGGAATTGAGTACAGTTGGGGCGACATTGTGTGTACGGTGGGCGGAGTTCCCGTAACAGGAATAACAGGCGTGGAGTATGCCGACGAACAAGAGATAACGGACAACTACGGTGCCGGGCGCTATCCCGTAAGCAGAAGCAAGGGTCGTATCACTTGTTCGGGCAAACTCACGCTGTATTCGAGCGAGGTGAATGCACTTGTTGCCAATACAACGAACGGAAGGTTGCAGGATTTGCCCTCTTTCGACGTCATTGTGAGCTACATTCCTTTCGATGGCGGCATGGTAGTGATTGACAAACTGCGCAACTGCTCTTTCAAAAAGAACTCCAGAAGCTGGAGCGAAGGCGACGCATCGAAAACGATTGACCTCGATTTGGCAGTAGGTTATATCGAATGGGGACGACCAAAGAGATGAGAACAACAAGCACGGACGGAAAGTGAAACGAAAAATTGTCCGTCCGTGTTTTCTTTTACAACCATAAAAAAACGTATTAAAGTATGAAAAAAGAGATAGAAATAGTGGTACGCGATGGCGAAAACGAGTATTCGTGCCGTGTGTGCCGACCCGATATTGCAACGTTGAGTCGTGTAAACAAGTTAGGCAAGACCGACGAGGTGCTTGCCGCCGTGGAGTTGCTCAAAGGTTGCTGGCTTGGTGGCGACGAATGTCTGAAAACCGACCCTTACCTGCTTATGGCCGTGGTGTCAAAAATGGGGGTGTTGCAAGAAGGCGTGGTGGCTGAAATAAAAAACTCGTAGAGGCGTTTGCACTTGGTGCGGACGCCAAAACCGACTCCGACGACTTAATGAAAATGAGTGCCTTGATACGGGCGAATCTCGGTATCGATACGCACAGGCTCACGCCCATGGAGTTTGCCGAGGCTTACGCCCAAGCCCTTTGGCTTGAGAGCTTCCGGCTGCAAAACCAAGCAGAACTACTGGCCGCTATGTTTGGTGCAAAAAAGAAGTGAGGTAAATGGAGAATTGAAAATGGAGAATTGAAAACAACACATTAAATTTTACAATAAACCTAAACGGGAATGCTTATAAAGGTATTCTGCAGATAGATGATGCAGTAGAACAAGTTATTAAAAGTGTAGAGAATGCATCTTCTAGCATAAAAAAATTTGCAGATACATTAATCTATTTTTTGAGTATCAAATTCAGAGTTCTTATCGGATTCTTGCTCTGTGTTAATCGTAATTGTAATATTATGAATGGTATTATCGCTTCCAAGCAGGCTTTTAAGAGGTTCTGGAAATGTTGCAGTTTTATTAGACGGTTTTTCTCTAATAAGTTCAATTATTTTTAGAATAAAACCTAAAACTGAAAAGATAATTATAACCCAAAATATGATAGCGATTAGAATCATAATAACAAATTTTGTATTGCAATGTAGTAAAAAAACAAAACAATGGCAAACGAAACATTAAATTTTACGATAAACCTGAATGGTAATGCCTACAAAGGGGTGTTACAAGTGAATGATGTTTTAGAAGAATTAGTTTTTGCCGTCTTTGTCGGATTTTTGCTTTACATTAATTGAGATTGTAATATTTTGTTTTAAAGGGGCATCTTTTTTCTTAGAAGAATCCCCCCCACATCCCCATTTATCGAATTTATCGTTATCTGGGAAAAGTATTACTAAAAGAACTCTTATAAAATAATAAAGAAGTGCAACAAAAATAATAAATCCAAACATAACTTTTTGTTTAAAAATTGGCTTCAAATATAGAAAAAAAATGAATAACCAAACAATAAACTACATATTTAATATTACAGGCAATGCAAATGAGGTTATAAATAACATCGTGCAAAGCACAGGTGTATTAAATAAAAGTTTGTCGCAAACAGTAAATGTCTTTGAAGGAATTAAAGGTAAGGCAGTAGCATTTCAAGGTGTTGTGTCCACTATTCAAAGCGTTAATGATGCTATAGGAGGCATTACGCAAGCAGGAGCGAATGCGGAGCTTCAGCTGATGAACCTGAAAACCTTGTTTGGCGGAAATGCCGAGGCTGCGAACGATATGTATGAACGAATATCGGAATACGGCAAGGTAACGCCATACGACAAGGCTGGGCTTATAGAGGCACAACGCACGATGATGTCGTTTGGCATCGAGGGCGAAAAAGCGTTTGAAACGCTCAAGCAAATTGGCGACATCGCCATGGGCGATAAGCAGAAAATGCAGTCGCTTTCGTTGGCATTTGCTCAAATGTCGAGTACAGGGAAATTGACGGGTCAGGATTTGATGCAAATGGTCAATGCGGGCTTTAATCCCTTGCAAGAGATAAGCAAACAAACGGGAAAAAGTGTTGCAGATCTCAAAAAAGAGATGGAGAAAGGGGCTGTTTCTGTTGGAATGGTAGAGGCAGCTTTCCAATCGGCTACGAGCGAAGGAGGGCTTTTCTATAACGCCATAGCCGAAGCTTCGGAAACCACAGCAGGCAAAATGGCT
Organism: Paludibacteraceae bacterium; assembly: GCA_017456885.1. Classification (GTDB taxonomy): domain Bacteria; phylum Bacteroidota; class Bacteroidia; order Bacteroidales; family Paludibacteraceae; genus RGIG9608. The sequence continues at coordinate 224,505 of JAFTIM010000015.1, read as the reverse complement.
TCTATACAAGACACAATAGAAGAGGTAAAGGTGGCGATATTCAATGCTACGGGCGATTTTGGTTTGTGGGTAGATGCTGCAGCTCAAGTAGCACTTCCCATTGCTCAGCTTTCGCCGCTGTTTTCGGCCGTTGGAGGAGCCATCAAATGGACTACCAAACAGTGGAACAAATTCCGAAACGCCGTACGAAAAGGCACCTTAAATACGGTTTTCGATTTGAGTATTATCAACACCGCCATAGTGGCAACGGGAGCGTTTTTCAAAGGATTGGCAGCCACGGCCAAAGTGGCGTGCAAGTCGATAGGCACGGCCATAAAAAACATACCGATTATAGGTTGGATAGTGGCTGTGGTGGCAGCCGTGGTGTCCGTTTTCAAACTTTTGTGGGAGAAGAGCGAGGGCTTCCGTCGTCTGCTTTTCGGCGTGTGGGAGGTGGTAAAAGCCATTGTGTCGCATTTGTGGGAGTTGCTGAAAGGTCTGATAACGGGCATTTGGGAGATGGTAAGGCCGTTTATCGATACGCTGAAGGGTTATGTTTCGTCGCTTTGGTCGAGCATAGTGGAGGGTGCCGTATGGTTGTGGGAGAAAGCGGTGGAGGTGGGCACCGGCATCGGCGACTTTTTTACGGGCATTTGGACGTGGATAAGTACCTCGGCCGTGTCGGCATTCGATTGGATGGTGGAGAAGCTCGGTCGTTTCGGTACGTGGATAACAGAGCGTCTTGTAAAGCCCATAAAACAGGCATTTACGGGCATTTGGACGGTGATAAAAGATGTTTTTAACAAGATAATAGACGGACTCGGGAAGCTTTTTGAGCCGATACGTAAGCTTTGGAACAAGTTGTTTCCGAAAGATGCGTTTGAGAAAATAGGCGATGCGTACAGGATAGGAGCCGAAAAAGGGAGCGAGTCGTGGCGTCGCGACCAAAAAGAGAAAGAGGAAGCCGACGGAGCGTTCGATATAGAGAACGGGAACATAAATGCCGGCATACTTCAACCCGAGAAAGTGAAAAAAAACGGTGGTAGCAAACCCGAATTGATTGGTGGCAATTTGGGTTCGTCGGCGGGTGTGTCGGCCGGGAAGGCACAACAGGTGAACATCACGCTCGAGAGCATGGTGAAAACGATGAACTTCAACGGTTCGCTTTCCGACAACAGCCGCGATGTGGAACAGAAGCTCCGCGAGTTGATGGCACGAATTTTAGGAATGGCAGAAACAGCAATATGAAACTAAATATACAAATACCGAACGTCCGCCTTTTGCCGGCCACGTTTGGAACGGCAGTGAAATACCATGCGTCTGCTTTGAAAGCGGAGGAGTCGTTGGTGTCGTCCTATCCGCTTGTCGTAGGCGATAGTTATACGGTGGAACTGACGCTGAAGGGAGCTTCCGGCGACGAGATGTATTTTCCGGAAGCGGTTGTAACGCTCACCCGCGACAGGAACATAGTGGCAACGCCTGTGCTCGACGGTCGCGGCACGGTAAAGGAGATGGTGTCGTGGGGCGATGTTCAGTTGAGCATGGCACTTTCGGTGGTGAGCACCACTGCCGATGGCGATTACACGGCAACGGAACAGGGTGTCTGCAAACAATACGACGTTTATCCGTATGTAGGTGTGCGTAGGTTGCGCAACCTGCTCGACGAGCCGAACCGCCTATACATTACGAGTAAATTTTTGGAGCCGTTCGACTTGGACGGCGATACGGATTACGGCATTGTGGTGAAGTCGTATTCGCTCTTGCAAGAGACGCACACCAATCGTCAGGTGGTAGAGATACAGGCGATGAGCGACTACGATTACGATTTGTTAATAAAAGAGGAATAAGATGTACAAACTCACGTGGCATATCAAAATAGCCGGCTATCGTTTGCAGACGCTGAAGTCGGTGGTGATAAGCAGTTCGGTGTTGAACTTGGCCGATACGGCCGTGATAGCGTTGCCGTGCAAACACATGAACCAATGGAAACAGGTGGAAGGAGATATACATGTAGGAGATGACGTGTGCATACAACTGGGTTATGACGACGCCCTTGAAACGGAATTTAACGGCTATTTAAAAAGCATTAAAAGAGATAATAATTCGCTTGTGTTGGAGTGTATAGACGCACTTTATTTGATGGACAATACATTGTCCGATATGGAATATAAGTCGGTAGGTTTGAAGGTGCTTTTGCAAAATATAGTTGCACAGATTGACCCTGAAATGAGTGTTGATTGCGACTACGATTTTACTTACGAAAAGATGGTTGTGTTTAAGAACACCGCCTTCGACGTGCTGAAAAAGATACACGAAGACACGAAGGCGAACATCTATTTTGAGGGGAAAACGCTACATGTTCATCCGGTGTATCAGCAGCTGTCGGGCGATAAGTGTTGTGTGTTCGATATGCGTAAAAACGTACAGAGTAGCAATTTAAAATGGGTGGACAAAAACGACAAGAAAGTTCAGGTGGAGGTGAAATATATAAATCCAGATGGGAAAATTGATAAAAGAGAGTACGGCGTAAGTGGAGGACGGACGGTAAGTCGCTATGTAAAATCGAGCAACGAAGGAGATTTAATGCGTGCTGCCGAGAACGAATATAACCTATGGAACTACAGCGGCTACGAAGGCGATTTTACGGGCTGGCTCGTTCCGCGGGTACAAGCAGGCGGAAGCGTTCGCCTGATAGACAAAGATAGGAATGAAAATGGCACCTACTACGTAACGGGCGTAGAGGTAGAGTTCGGACAAAGTGGAGCCAAACGCAAAGTGAGTTTGGGCAGGAGGTTGAGTTAACGACCATTGGAGAGTGGAAGCGGTTTGCAGTCGGGCAAAGGCGGTACTTTATCGGGTTCGGGGAAAAGTGCTCTGCTCTTCTTGCTATTCTCGTAAAGGATGATTCGGAGGTTTTTGTCGTCGTAGAAGTTTGTAAAAACGACAATGGCATCAACATACTGCCAATAGTTGTAGAACTGTATGGTGAAGTCGGGGCAAGAATCGACAATCTGCCAATGGAATTTTTTGTCGGAAGCGGTGGAGTCCATTGAAAGCTTAAGGTTTGGGAAAGCTTTTCCTGAACTGTATTTTAACAGCAAGTCGGGCAACGAATCGACAATCTGTACTCGAGCGTGGATCGGAAATTTGCGTCCGGGAAGCCTCCGAGGAATAGAGAAAGAATCCTCTTCGACCACCACGCCGTATTCGGAATTGGGAAGCACCCTGCGATTGGGCCAACCTGAAACAACAACAGTGGAAGACGATGTTGACGATTCGGAAACGGTTTGTGCGTTTGATTGCGACGAAACAGCCGGCGAAGCATTGTGTTTTTTAGTCGGACCCGGGAAAGCGTCGACATACTGAATGGTAAAGTCCTCGAAGGCATCGACAAACTGAATGGAGAAATCTTCCAAGGCTGTTACCATTTGCCACTGACCATCGTGGTGTGGCGTGGTGTTGACGATTTGTACTTTGAGATCGGGGAAGGCATTTACCACTCGCACTTTGTAGTCGGCAAGCGAATTTACCACTTTCACCTTGCCTTTGAGGTAAGGTTGTGAAAAAAGAGTTACAGGCAATGCAACGATTAGCAAACAAAGAAGCGTTGTTTTTTTCATAGGTCGTAACAGATTTTGATATTTTTTCGACCACAAATGTAAATAAAAGTTTAAACGATGGACGATTTTAGTAGAATTAAAAGAAGTATTCGCCAGATAGCCGGTCATAGAGAGATGCTCTACGTCGGCCGGGTGAAGAGCGTAGATGGAGAAACGTGTACGGTTCAGGTCGACGACCTCACGCTCAGCGATGTACGCCTGCGTGCCGTGGTGAATGGCAAAGAGAGCAAAATGCTGATTACGCCTGCGTGCGAAAGTTATGTAACCATGATAGACCTTGGAGATGCAATGACCGATTTGCTGGTGATTGCTTACAGCGAAATAGAGAAAGTGGAAATTGCCTGCGACAAAGTATCGTTTAACGGCGGCAATAACGGCGGATTGATTAACATCGAGAAATTGACTGAAAAATTGAATGCTTTGGCAAATGATTTACAAACGCATACGCATGTTTGTCCGAATGGACAAACGGCGATAACAGAAACACTTGTAACAAAATTTAGCAAAAGCGATTACGAAGACGAAAAAGTGAAACATTGAACAAATTGGATATGAAAGGGATATTGACAGAGAGTGCAACGGGAGATATTTGCATTGCCGACGGCAGGTTTGCGATAGGCGAATCGACGAGTGATGTTGCCGAGCGTTTGATGTTGTCGGCACAGGGCGACTTCAAAGAGCGTCCGCTTGTAGGGCTGTTTGTTGCCCAACACATCGGCAGCAACGGTTTGTCGCCATTTTGGTGCGGCAGAGCCCGTCGTCAGTTGAACGAAGAGGGCGTACCGGCCGAGCGTGTCAGTTTGTCGGCCGACGGAACAATTGTAATAGAGTAAAAAAACGACTATGAGAACAATAGACAAAATCATTATTCACTGCTCGGACACGCCCGAGGGACGTGCGGTAACGGTGGACGAAATACGCCGTTGGCACAAGGAGCGCGGTTTTTCGGACATCGGCTACCACTATGTGATAATGGCAGACGGCAGCGTGCGCAATGGTCGCCCATTGGAACAGGTGGGCGCACATTGCCAAGGACGGAATGCACACAGCATCGGCATCTGTTACGTTGGCGGCTGCGACCGGAACCATCGGCCGAAAGACACCCGCACCGACGCACAAAAAACAGCCATGGCGGGATTGATACGGGAGTTGAAACGGCGTTTCCCGACGGCGACTATCCATGGGCATAACGAGTTTGCCAACAAAGCGTGCCCGTGTTTCGACGTGCAAAAATGGATAAAGGAGGCACTACTATGACAACATTCGAGATTGTCAGCCTTGTGCTGAATGTGCTGTTTGTGAGCGGAGGCATCGTTACGCTTGTAACGCTGAAACCGACATTGAAAAAGACCAAGGAGCAGGCCAAGAGCGTCGAACTCGACAACGACGAGAAAGCGGCACAGATAGTGATGGGCTATGTGGTGGAGCCGCTGAAAAAAGAGATAAACGCCCTGCGGCGCGATGTGCGGAAATTGAACCGTGCCATCGACAAGATAGCCGATTGCCCGCACGCCGCCGATTGCCCTGTAAAACAACAACTAAAAATGGACAACGACGATGAGAATTAAATAATGGAAAATGGAGAATTGAAAATGGTTTTAAAACGGACGCGGCACGCCACGTCCCTACGGTTGTGGAATGATTCATTTTCAATTATCAATTATCAAATATCAACTTTCAATTAAACAAAGATGAGAACATGGATTAAATGGATAGTGATAGGCGTGCTGGTGTCGGCGGTAACGACATTGGCGGCCGTGTGCGGTGTTCAGCACCGCGAGGTAAAAACCCTCCGCAAACAGGTAGAGGAACAGTCGGCCGTGATAGATTCGCTGTTGGCGCGCCGCATGACGGTGTTCGACGTAGAACTGCACGTAACCGACCGCAGCCGCTTAAATGTATATGGTCGTTACAACAAAGGAACGATAAGCGTACCGGCCGAAAAGACCTATCGTTTGGAGTTGGATTCGGTAAAAATACAACCAAAAAACTAACAGACGATGGAAGTGAAGGTAAAAGAGCGTCAGACGATGTTCGATGTGGCGTTGGAGTATTTGGGAGGTGCAGAGGGAGCATTTGCGTTGGCAGAGAGAAACGGGCGGAGCATAACCGACCCGTTGCCCGAAGGCACGTTGCTGAGGTACGAAGCCGCCGACGTGGTGAGCGAAAAAGTGGTGGAACGCTACGCACAGGAGCGTGTGTCGCCTGCCACGGACATCGACGACAAGGAGTTGAACACGTTGCTCTACGGAGGCGAAGGCATCGGCTATTGGTGTGTCGGGAAAAACTTTAAAATAATGGAAAATTAACAATGGTTTTAAAAACGGACGCATTCAATGCGTCCCTACGGTTTGGGGAATGATTCAATTTCAATTTTCAACTTTCAATTAAAAAAAGATGAGGACGATAGAAGAGATAAAAAAAGAGATTACGTCTGCGTGGATGCACGATGAGGTGCTTGCCAAGGCATACGGCTACGAGGTTGGCTCGGAGTGGAAGTTCAGCCGCGTGAGTGTGGAGAATGTGCTGTGCTACATAGTGGCTACGGCGTTGTGGTTGCACGAACGGTTGTTTGAGGTTCACTGCGAGGAGGTGGAGACGTACATAGCCGCGATGAAACCGCACACGCTGCGTTGGTGGGTGGAGAAGTCCAAGCGTTTTCAGTTGGGCAGCGAGTTGCCGGAGGATAGTTGCGAGTACGACAACAGCGGCCTCGACGAGGAGGAGTTGGCTAAGCGTCAAATAGTGAAGTTTGCGGCAGCCATGGAGCAGCGCAACATTGTTTATCTGAAAGTGGCCAAGGACGCAGGCGGAGAAAAGCAACCGCTTGACGAGTCGGAGCGTTCGGCGTTTGAATCCTATGTGGACGAGGTGCGCGATGCCGGCGTGTCGGTGGAGGTGATAAGCGAGGCGGGTTGCCGTTTGCAATTGAAATTGACGATTTACTACGACCCGATGTTGCTGGACAAAGAAGGTAAGCACCTTGCTTACGGAACAAAGCCGGTGGAAGAGGCGATAAAGCAATACATCGAAAATCTGCCTTTCAACGGCGAATACCGCAACAGCGAATTGGTAGACCGTTTGCAAGAGGTGGAGGGCGTGGTGATACCCGAGCTTGCGAGTGCCTCGGAGCGCATGACGGACGAGTCGAAATGGAAGCCGATAGCGGCGTACTCGACGCCATATTCGGGTTATTATGCTTACGAGGCGAAAAACATCAAGATAGATTACAAGGAGTATGAGCGTGCAACGAATTGATTTTGAGCGATTGGTGGTGCTGTTGTTGCCGAGCCGAATGCGAGGCGTGCGACTGATGAGCCTTGTGCGTGCGTTGGTGGCACCGTTGGTGTCGTTGTCGGAGCGTCGGATGCGTGAGCGAGAGGAGCGTATGTTTTGGCTTCGCACGACGGGTCAACGTCGCCTGCTGCGATATGCGTTGAACAGGTGGTTTGGTGTGAGCGGTTTTGAGATAGAAGACGCCACGGCCCGCGGCAGTTGGCTGACGGTGTACGACGAGTCGGGCAACGACCGCCCTACCATGATAGACGGCGGGACGACGCTGTACGACGAGGCGAGCGTGGTGGGCGAATATGCGTTCACGGTGCGTGTGCCGAAAGAGTTGAGCGATAGCGTGCCGACAATACGGCACATAGTGGACAGGTACAAGCCGGCAGGGAAAAGTTATGAAATAATGGAAAATGGAGAATGGAAAATGGAAAATGGAAAATGATTCAATTTCAATTTTCAAATATCAAATTTCAATTTAAAAAAAGATGGATAGAGCAAATTACAAAAACGGAATGGGTCGGTATCCGCTATCGACCGAAGGGTTGGATTTTATTCAACGTCAGATTGAGCTGATTTACAGCGTGGCCGAGTTGCACGGACGGAACTACATTTTGAAGGACTCGACGGATTACACGGAAGGAGTTATTGTGGTAGATGGCGAGTTGATGCCGCTCGAAGGAGGCCGTCAGCCGTACATAGATGTGGTTGAAACGAGCGAGACGCTCGAGGCGGACGGATTGAAATACGATGGTGCGCGTGTGATTCGTCGTGCGGTGTACAGCGGTGTACAGACCAAAAGTACACGTTTGTCGAGCGAATTTGAGCAAATGACCACGATAGAGGCGATGACGCCCCACCTGATGCCCAAAGGAGCCATTGTGATGTGGAGCGGTGCGATAGATGCCATTCCTGCTGGTTGGGCGTTGTGCGACGGGGAGAACGGAACGCCGAACCTGTGCGGACGGTTTATTGTGGGCGTTGGCAAATCGTCGGACGGAGATACGGATTATAAATTAAACAAAACAGGCGGAGATGAAACGATTAAGCTGACGGCAGGAGAATGTGCAATGCCAAGCCATACGCACAAATATTCTTATGTCTATAGAACAGACACCAAAGATGGCAACACTTTTTTATCAATGACAAGAGAATCAAGTGGAGAATACTTGCGCATTAAAACTACTACTACAACAGAAGCCTCAACTACAGCAAAACCCCACAAGAACATTCCGCCGTACTATGTGCTGGCGTACATAATGAAGGTTAAATAAATAATGGAAAATGGAGAATTGAAAATGGAAAGAAGTCATTCATTTCTTTTCCTTGATGAAAAGAAACGAACCAAAGAAAAATCAAGACTGAGGCTGCTGCGTAACCAAAAATTTGTCGTTTCGGTTTCGGCTAAATCGAACTCGCAAAGCTCAAACAGCGATTTAGCCACTCGAAACACGAAACTCGATTTTTGACACACCAGCCAAGGTCGAAACAATTTAAATAATGATTAAACGATAGAAAAATTAGATTTAAAGCATTTTCAACTTTCAATTTTCAACTTTCAATTTTCAACTTTCAATTTTCAACTTTCAATTTAAAAAAGAAGATGGACAGAACGACATTAAAAAAATGGTTTCGCACGGGAGCGAAACCCACAGAGGCACAATTTGCCGAGTTGATAGACAGTTTCAGGCACGTGGACGAAAAGTTGAGCGTGAGCGACGTGGAAAATTTGTCGGCCCTCATAGCCGAGAAAATGACACGAGCCGACGCCTTGTCGTTGCACAAGAAGTTGGAGGAGAGCATAGCGAAGTTGGACGAGGAGAAAACGACGGCCAGCGATGTGCAAGCGATGATAGACGCTACGCACGCGGAAGAGCCGTGGGGAGCGGAAAGCGACCTGAACGACTACACGGAGACGGGTGTGTATCAGTTTGCCGGTTGGCGAAAAAACGCTGCCGACAATCTGCCGATAACGAATTACGACGAGGACGAGGTGGACAGAAACAACGTTGCCTTTACGCTGGTGGTGAACGTGCAGCAGGGGTATTTCGACGCGAGCGTGCCGAGAAACATTCCGACTATGATTGCTCAGACGTTGATGTTAGGCAACCGTCGTGGCAGCGATACGAAGATTTATACCCGACACGGACAAACCGACTTGAACACCGGAGCAACGACTTGGGAGGCGTGGCGTGAGGTGATGACATCGGTGTTTCTCGGCATTACGGACAGTTACACGGGCGATGTGCTTAACAGCGCCACGGAGATAGGTCTGTATACGGGAGCCGTGGTGGATATGGCGAATGTGGTTGCCGATGTGTTTAAGTTGGAGGTGATAAACAACTACTCGGTAACGACACAGGTGTCGGCAGCGATGGGAGTGAGCGTGCCGAACAGCGTGCTTCAGACGCTGACGTTGCTGACGCTATCGGGAGTCGACGCCGTGCGTCGTCGAACGGGCGTATGGAACGGCAACGGCTATGTGTGGTCGGAGTGGGAGGCGACAGAAAGTAACACCGCCGAAACAGCCGGACAAGACAAAACCGGCGTTGTGAAAGGCGGTCGCAATGTGCGTATCGAGCCGTCCGGCAGCGTGAACGTGGACGAGCTTCTTTTTAAACACACCGATACGGACACGAGCGACGGAGTGTTGGACGACGGATTGCTCCGCGTGAACCCGAACGTAACGGTAGAGGAGGCGATGTACAACTATCAGGACAAGGCTGGCAGCACGTTGTCGAAGTACGAGGAGGTCGGCTTGTGGGGCTACGAAATAACGGCGACAGCGGACACGGAATATCGCGACTTTACGCCTGCAAGTGCGATTACGACAATACTTCCGAACACGACGGCAGTGCTTGTGCAGGATATATGGCGCCGTGCATACGAGCGTTTTGTGTATCTGTGTGCGAACGATTACAGCGACTACACGACGTTGCAACGCCTCCGCAGCGGCTTGTGCCGTTATCCGTATTACACGGGATATTACAAGTTCGAACTGACGCTTGGCGAGGGTTCGGCCAAGAGCGGAGCACGATTTTATCTGACCTCGCGCAACGGCGTTCGTCAAGGCGAATTGGAACACGTCGGGAGCGGTGTTTATGAGTTGAGAATAAGCAGTTTCAAAGAAACGGCCGACACCTACACGCCGGAGTTGAACAAGCTGCTGCCGTTCCGCATCGAGGCGGACTACACGGGCAGTACGGTGTGGGACTACAACGGCGTGAGCCTGTACATAAGAACGGTGCAAAGAGCAAGTTCGGAGGTGGTGGACGAATACAACAGCCGCGTGCTTTTCGGCAATTTTCAGAAGACGACGGAGGGCAGCGACGGCTACACCGACCGCACGCGAAATGTGCTGCTCTGCCGCGACGGCATTTTGCTGCAAGGCTGCAATCAGTCGTGCTACATCCGCATCAATGCGGAAGGAAACATCGAGACGAACATAGGCGAATTTATAACCCAATAAAAAACGAAGAGCAATGAAACAGACACTGATAGCCTCCGAAGGCAAATTTTTGACGCAAAAACAGTTGGCCGAGGGCGAGATGCGCATCTACGCCACGAGCGTGTCGGGCGACATCGACCCCGAAGCATGGGAAGAGGTGGAGCAAGAGGAGAAGAAATGAGGACGTGAAAAAACGTCCCCGGCTCAACACATTCCGTCTTCTGCAAGGCGAAAAAGACATAAAGTTTTCTCTTAATGTGTAATGCAAATTGCTATTGAAACACTAATTAAACAGCACAAAATTGGTGTGTAAATAGCGAAACGACGCACACAAAAAGCGGGCGACATCAACAAGTCGTCCGCTCAAAAAAAGTCCGCGAAAATTGTACGTTTCGTTTTAGAAAAATGTACATTTCGTTTTGGGGATGATAGTAGCCCTCCAAATCATGGTAATAATATTCGGGTATCACGTTTACTTTAATCTTTTTCATTGCAAAAATCTTTTCTTGCTCCTCGGTGGGGAGAACGTCGTGTCCGACGTAAATCGCCTTGCACGTTTTGGGAATGTTTGCTGCAAATTCGTCGAGTTCCTCTTCCGTCAGAATGATTGCAATTTCGTTGTTACCGTTAAAGTTGATGCCGTTTTCCAATTCCACAAGTTCGCGGATATGCAAAAGCAGTTCGTCCGCATACTCGTAATATAACTTATCCGAAATGGGCAAATAGTCCACTTTGAAATATTTAAGGCTTGCTTTGTAATCATCCTTTGCAATAACGCGTTTAATGCGCTCATACGTTACGTCGCGACAAATATTGTTTTCGTTGTTTGTGCATAGGATAAACTTACGGCTACCGCCGTCCTCTGCGTTCAATTTCATCACGGCGTGACCTGTCGTTCCGCTACCTGCAAAAAAGTCGAGAACGGTTATGTCACTTTGGGGAACGATTCCAATAAGATATGTCATTAAACTCAACGGTTTCGGGTAATCAAAAACTTTGCTTCCAAAGATGGATAACAGTTCTTTGCTTTCTTGTTTAGCTACAGTTGCAGGTATAAAGTTTTTAGCTTTTACAAAACGTGATTCTGTTATCCTGTCTTTTTCGTAGATTTTATACCCGTTTTTTGTGCTTTGGAATATAAATCCATTATCGTGAAGTCTTTTATAAAAAGTTTCCGGTTCTAATCGCCACCGTCCGTTTTCGCCAGCATTGGTTATTCTTGGTCTAATACATACATATCCCGCGGATATTAGTTTTTCGTTTGGCTTTTCATATTTGATTCGTAACGTTCTGTCGGCATTTATTTCTTCTTGATTATAGTCAAATAAATGTTTTACATCACCTGTTTGAGGATTGTAATAGATTGAATATGCTAAATTAGGGTGGGTATGAGTTGTATCATCATTTCCCCATTTTTCAAGTTGTCCGCCTTTTTTATAATATCCCAAAGAATCTTTCAACTTATAGTCAGCAGATTCAATTTGTTCGTTCATTCCAAAATCTGAGATGCTGTTTTTATTTTTGGAATAAACTAAAACATATTGTAAAGTGCCTTCAATATAGTCGCTTTTATCTCCACCTGGATTTGATTGACAACTAAAACAAGATACGAAATTTTGTTCGCTAAAAACATCGTCGCATAGGACTTTTAAGTTGAATAGTTCTCTATCATCAATAGAAATCATTATGATTCCATTGTTTTTTAATAACCGCGATGAACAAAGCAAGCGTTGTTCCATAAACGAAAGCCATTTGCTGTGACGGAAAGAATCATTATTGTCAACAAACACATCGTCATAAACAAAATCTTTGCGTCCCGTATTATACGGCGGATCTATGTAAATAAGGTCAATTCTGCCTTTATGCGTTTTTTCCAAGAGTTTAAGGCTTGCCAGATTATCGCCCTCGATAAGGAAGTTCATTTGTCCGCCGTTATCTATAAACAAGTCGGTATCTTCCGTGAGAACGGGCAAATTGTTTTCCAGCACCTCGTCGATACTCTCGCGGTGTTCTTCAAAGACAAGCCCGTACTTTTTGCCCTTGACGTCTTGGGTAAGTTCATTAAGATATTGCAAAAGATTTTGCGTGTTTTCATCTTGATTGGCTTTTGCAATAAATGTGCGAATCTGCTGAATTTTGTCCAGCAACTCTTCGCGATGAAGTTTTGATAGGTTTGTACTCATCGGCAAATGCTACTTTTTCAGCGTTAGCACTTACCGAGTATGCAGGACAGCAAAAATCCTTGAATACAAAAAAGCGTGAACTTCGCTTATGTGCCCAAGGAAATTTGCCGTAACCTGCATCACAATAAGTTCTGTCCACACTTCATGCAGACGTTTACCGAACTTATTCTATGTGATGCTTTATAAATTGGCAAATTTTTAGGGCATCTCGAATAAATAGCAAACGCTATGGTTAATAAAAATAAAATTCTGTCCTCCGACAATGCACACAAAAGTACAAAAAAGTACAAAAAAGGAGGTAAGAAGGGAAAGGGTTTCCCTTGTTTTCTTTTTACGAAGAAATCCCCAAAGGGGATTCAGTTGCTTTAAGTCCTACAACATTAGCAAAAAAACAGTCGATTATAAAATAATCAACTGAGAGTCCATATCCCTTTAGGAGGGTTGTTGAGATTTTATCTGTTGTTCTTATTTGACGGGTTTAACTTTGTATCCTTGTTTTTGCAGGAGATGAATAAGCCCGTTTTCACCGGGTAGATGCATAGCACCTACTATAATGAAATTATTCCCCAAGGCAAGTTGTTTCGGAAGTATTTCTGCCCATCGAATGTTTCGTTTGTCAATGAGAGCAAAGCGTTCTTCTTCCGTTTGAGTGGTGTCGTTGTTGTTCAGTTCGAGCAACCCGTCTAAATCTTGAGCAAGGTATTTGCCGTTAAGTGCCTCAATTTGGGTAAGTAATTTGGCAGAGGACGTGAGTGTTTCGTAAAGTGATTGAGCTTGTTCTTCAAGCGATTTATTCTCCAATAGGAGTTGGATTTGTTCCTCAACCGTTTCTAAAGAAAAGAGGCGTTTCCCCTCTTTTTTGCCTATTTTCTGGAAATACGAATCTATCTGAAAGTCTTCGTCGCGTTGAAAATATCGGTCGTAGAGTGCAAGAACATAGATGTTTTCAATCATGGCAGGTTTGAAAAAGCGTAACTCCTGAAGCCCCATTCCGATGGTGCTTTTCAGTATCGAGTCGGCCACAGCGTATTGTGCGTCGGTGAGCCAATCTTTGGTGGTTTTCCCCGTGGTAATGACGGCCGCTTGTTGCAGTTTTTTTATCACGGCAGGGTCGTCCAAGATGATTTCACCGACTACATTTTCGCAACTATTGAATGCCGGATAAATGCCTTTGATGGAGTCTAAAAACGAAATGGGAACCAAGTGATGCGAACCGAAAAGATACGACTTCTGCTTCAAATGATTTCCCGATATTTCCCAAAGAAGTTGTGCGTTGCCCAATGCGGGCAATGCCAAAAGCAGGCAGAATAAAAGTTTTTTCTTCATTTCTTTAAACGTTTTAAAAGGTTATACGATTGGTAGATGCCCAATTCGCCGGCTTTGCTTAAATCGGCGAATCCGTCTTTGGTGTCGCCTGTATAGATGCGTGTCAAGCCTCGGTTGAAATAGGCTTCGGCAAACTCGGGATTTATTTCGATGGCTTTGCTGTAATGTTTTATTGCCGAACGAAAATCCTTTTGCGAACAGAGCAGATTGGCTTTGTTGAACCATGCGTATTCAAATTCGGGTGCCAACTCGATGGTTTTGTCATAGTCCCGCATAATGAGTTCAAAGTCGTAATTGTATTTTTTGTCGGGAGAGATGTGCTGCACCGTTCCCAACGTTTTGTTGTTATTCTTTTGCAGGAGGTTTTCTTCTGTTTCTACGGGTGTTTTTTCTTGGTCGTTTACCATGCGTTCGAGTTGTTTGTAGCGTATGTTTGCACGACAAAAATAGGCAATGACAAATTCGGGATTTATGGCAATGGCATTCGAAAAGTCGTTGATGGCACTATTGTAGTCTTGAGTGAGGGCATAGTCGATGCCACGCCCGAAGTAGAGGTATGCGTTGTCGGCGTTGTCTTGTATCAAATGTGAAAAATGATTGATGGATTGGTTGTGAAAGTCGATTGACGATGAGGTCAGAGCCAATTCATTGTTGGTTATTTTCAGTTTTGCAGGCAAAATGCCGCTGTTGTCTATTTCGGCAATACATTTGTAGTAATGCTGCCCCGTATTTTCGGTATGAGCATAGTAAGAGATTGCAAAGTTTCGTTCATTGACAACGTCGGCGAATCGGTTTTGCACAGCACCTCGCAATTTGTTGTCGTATTTGCTTTTTGCCAAATCGGTTCCGCCCGACGTGTCAAAATCTTTTGTTCTGTCTTGTACGCTCTCTTCGTCGGCGTATTGGGCTTCGGTCGAAATCTCTTTTTTTATCTTGTCTTTATTTTTCTCTAATTGTTGGGCTGTTTCAATATCGAGATAAGCCGATTGCACCATACCTAAATTCCTTCGTGCGGTGGAACGTCCGTAGTAGGCGGGTACAAAGTTCGGATAACGAATCAAGATGGTTGTAAAATCGCGTTCGGCAGACGACCATTCGCCCTTGCCGATGTATATTTCGGCACGTTTGAGCAGTGCTTCGTAAAAATTCGGATTCAACTGCAAGGTTTTATTTAGGTCGTCGATGGCTCGGTCGTAGTCGCCAACCTCGTCGCGCAGCAAGGCTCTGTTGAACAACGACAACTGATTTTGCGGATCAAGCTCAATGGCACGGTCGAAATCGGCAAGAGCGCCTTTGTAGTTTTTCTTCCAATAGTTGAGTATTCCGCGATTGATGTAATAATTGGAGTTGTAGCGATTACGTTTTATGGCTTCATTGTAGTCGGCAAGGGCGGCTTCGCGGTTCCCCATTTGCAAATGAATGAGTCCGCGCATTCCCCAACCCTCGTCCGAGGTGCTGTCTTGCTCTATCAGGCGGTCAAACGATTGCAACGAACCGAGCGTATCGCCTTTCATAAAAAGTAACCTTCCGCGTTCAAATCCCAATACGTCAAGTTCCACCTTTCGCTTTATCAACGTATCGATTTCTTGCAATGCCTGATCGTATTTCTCTTGTCGCTCGTAGAGTTCTATACGGTTGAGCAATACGGATAAGTTGTCGGGACTAAATTCCAACGCCTTATCGAAATCGGCCTCCGCTTCGCTGAATTTTCCTATCTGTTTGCGGGCAAAACCGCGTGCATAAAAAGCGCCTGCAATAAAAGGATTTCGCAGTAATACTTCGTTAATGTCTTGTTCGGCGCCTTCGTAATCCTCAAGTTGTATTTTGGCTATGGCACGAAAGTAGTATGGTTCGGCAAGATAGGGCTTGATGCGGATTATCTGGTTGAAATATTGAATAGACAGAATATAATCTTCAAAATAGAGTGCATTCCGTCCGATAGAGAGTAAACGGTCGGTGTTGAGTTGGGCATAAGCGACTGACGAAAACCATAACAACGCCGATAGAAATGCGTATTTGAGAAATTCTTTCATAACATTTAGTTGCCTCAAAGGTAGTGAAAATCCTTTATCTTTTTTATAACAGAAAACCGCACCATACGTTTGATGCGGTTTGAAAAAGGGGAAAAAAGGTAATCTCCTCTGTTAAAAATTTCGTAATTCCTGATAAAGTCGTTGTATGGGCAAGCCCATGACGTTCCAAAACGACCCTGAAATGGCTTCGATACCTACAAATCCTATCCATTCCTGAATGCCGTAGGCTCCCGCTTTATCCAATGGGCGATAGGTGTCGATGTAGTAATCGATTTCTTCGTCGCTCAACGGTGCAAAGCGGACTTCGGAACGAACTGAGAAAATTCGTTGTTTGTGGGTTGTGGTCAGCCCAACTCCAGTAAAAACTTCGTGTGTATGCCCCGATAGTTGTCGTAGCATTGCTTTTGCGTCTGCAATGTCTTTGGGTTTGCCAAAAAGTTGGTTTTCGTGCCAAACGATGGTGTCGGCTGTAATGACAAGCTGCTGGGGTTTGATGGGAAAGGCATCTGCTTTCTTTTTTGCAAGGAATTCCACAATCTCCTCCCTTTGCAACGATGCGGGAAAATCTTCTTCTACATCGACGTTTTGTGTTTTAAAATCCAATCCTAATTTGGAGAGCAATTCTTTTCGGCGTGGCGATTGCGAAGCCAAAATGAGTTGCAGATGTGCTATGTTTTTTATCTTAAAAGGTTCTTTCATAGGTGTCAATCAGTTTGTTTGTTCTAAAATGATTTGTTGCAACGACTTTTGGAATTGTTGCCGCAGGTTGAGCGTTTTTCCTTGAAGAGAGGTGGAGCGTGTTACGCTTTTTTCGTCTTTGTATTTGGGTAAAACAAGTTTGAATTTCGGTTTTTCCAAATTACCGTAAATATTCAATCCGATTTTTAATGGATTCAACAACGAAATGTGATAGTTGAACGACATGTCAAAATTGTGCGTGCCGCTGATGGCTGCACGGTATTTGTCCATTTCGAGCATAAACGGATAAACCTCCATTTGGTTGTTTTTTATGGTCAATTCCACCGAGATGCTGTCTATCAAATTCCGTTTTTTATTCTTAAACATCAGTGTTTTTGCAATTTCGGAGAATGTCTCGCCGTCGAGCAACACCATATCTTCACCATGCAAATAGGCGGCTGCCGAAAGGGTGGGCAAATCGACGTTCATGGCGGAATCGAGGTCGGTAACTGCCGTCATCGAACAATCCAACTGACCATCGAACGAGCGCAACATCGGCACAATTGAGTCGAGCATCGGTATCTGTTTAATCAGTTGGTCGACATCAATCTTCTTTGTCGAGATGTCCACACCGGCTATTGCCTTTTGGGGAGTATCGCATTTGTACATTACGTTCATTGCAAAATGCCCGAGATTGGTCGATGTCGAAAGATTTTTTATTCGTAATATTTTCTCTCTCATCGTAACATCTCCATAAAAATCGTTGAACAGAATATCAGAGAAAATCAAGGTGTCGATTGTCGCCTTAAAAGCCAAATCGAAAGGTTCCGGAACAACAAACAATTTCATTTCGGAGTTGATGGTGTCTGCAGTTGCGGTTGGAGTTTCGTCTTGCAAAAGCGGTGCATGTTCCGATTTGAAACGCTCGCCTCCCTTTTGGTAAGCATTTAGTAATTCGTTGATATTTAGTTTTTTGGAGTAAAGATTTAACTTTCCGGAGAGCGTTCTTCCGCGAAGGAAAGCACGTCGCATATTCGTAGCATTTCTGTCGAAAGTAAGGTCGGATTGCCCGATGTTGAGGCGAAAATTGCGTAAATGGAGCGTGTCGTCGGTAAAGGTCAGCCCCATGTTTTTCGACGAAATCGGCAGTTGAAAGTAGGGGGCTCTTATGCGTAATTCTTTCATCTTGATTTCTCCCTTGTTTCGAAATTTCTTCAAAAACAAATCCGATGGTTCCGACGATTGCAATATCAAGTTCGTAAGTCGGTATAACGAGTCGAGTGTCATCGGGCGACGATTGGCTTTTGCATATATCCATTGCAACGAGTCGTTGCTGTTCTCTTCGGCCGATTTACGTTTCGATGCGCGGAATCGTTGCCGTACGCGCGGTTTTGTTTCGGCTACGAATTGCGTGGAA
Source organism: Paludibacteraceae bacterium (assembly GCA_017456885.1). Taxonomy (GTDB): domain Bacteria; phylum Bacteroidota; class Bacteroidia; order Bacteroidales; family Paludibacteraceae; genus RGIG9608. The sequence continues at coordinate 206,536 of JAFTIM010000015.1, read as the reverse complement.
TCGAACCGCATGCCTGCCAACGGTGTCCCTATGAGTAACGAATCGGTGAAGAAACGCAATTTTCCGTAAGGAATGAGCGTGTCTGTCTTGTCTTTGTTGATAACGAACGAAACGCGTGTTTTTTTTGAGGCTATGAAAACGGTGTCAAACACTCCGCGTATCCCGTTCAATGTCAACGATGTACGCAGATTTGGGACGTCGGTTCTCAGATTGTCGGCATGACAGTTGAAATCGAAACGCGAGATGCGACACTTCTTTATCAGTTGCTGATATTGAAGCGAAATGCTGTCGAATGCCAATCGGGAAACGAAAAATGCCACTTTTTTAGAACGTTTCAATGCGATGGAGTTGGTGCCGAACTCCCAATGCAGGTTATCCGAAAAGGCGTTGAGGTCGAATTTTTCCGATTTCAGCTGTATTTTTTTTGTGTTTATCTCGGCCTTGCTTATTATTTTCCCGTACTCTTTGCGTTTTAAATCGGAGAGTTTTAGGTCGGCCGCAATGTCGGCGCGCACTTCTCCTTTGCAAACCGAAAAAATATCTTTGGGCAAGATGTCTTTCAGATAATCCAACTGCAAATAGATATTTGACGAGGCCTGTATGTGGTTTTCGTGAAACAAACTGTCGATACGTCCTACGATTTTCAAATAAGAATTGCCGCTTTTGATGTTCAACTGTTCGATGTCAGCAAACGAAGTCCGGTGGTTGTCGAAGTTGATGGAGGTGTTGGCATACAATGCAAGCGTATCAATTCTTTTTTTTGCTCCTGCAATAGCCATCGAAGCCTCTTTTAAGGCAATGGCAGCATCTATTGTTGGTCGATTTTTATCTCCCCAAACGCCGTGTACGGAGCCGCTCATTTGCAGAGATCCTTGCAGGAGAATTTTCGAAAGATGCTGTTTGTAAGGAGCAACGGATAGTTCGTTGATGTCGGATAGCGAGTCGATGTTCAGTTGCCAATCGAGGTTGGTAAGGTAGTCGTTCCCTGTTTGGTGTGTGATGCGTCCTTCGAGGTTGGCTTGCAACAAGTCCGATTCGATTTCGAACTGTTTGATGCCGAACAATTCGAAATCTTTTTGGATTGCCGCTTTTCCCTCCACGCGGAGCGGAATGGAATCGACCGATAGTTGTTTGTTTCGGAATGTGATGCGTGGCGTAGCAATCGAAAAACGTGCAAAAATCGTGTCCGAAATCAGGCTGCGAGCCTGTATTTCCAAGTCGTTTACAACAACGGACGTGCTGTCGGTATCGTTTTTGTATGCAAATCGGATATGGTTCAATTGCCCGTTTTTGATAATGATACGGGGTAATGCTCCTTGGCTTGCCGTGTCGTTGCTTTCAGTTTCTCTCATTTTCAAGTTGAGGGAGGAATCAGCTCTCATGTGAATGTTTACGGAGGAGCTGTCAATCAGCAGTTTGTCAAAAAAAATGGTGTTTTTGCTGATAAGTTTTGTCCAACGAAACTGTATGTCGGCATTTTTGATGGCTACCACAGTGTCGGTGTCGGAGGTCAGTGTGGCGTTTTGCAGCGAAATGCCGAGAGCGGGAAATGTTTTTATCAACGAATAGTCCAAATCCTCTATTTGTAAACGATTGTCGAGGTATTGTTCGGTAAGGGCTGAAAGTTGTTGTTTGCCTTTGTCGGTAGTGAAAAAAAAGAGTGTGGCGTTTATGCCTGCCATCAACAGCAATGGAATAGCAACAACTACACACAGCGATATAATCCATGCTCGTTTCATTGCAGGCTGGTTGTGTTACTTAAAAACAGAAATACCAAACTATAGAGTGTGCCTGTGAGCATTACAAATTTTACGAGGTTGCTTACCTGTTTGTAGTCGGAGGCGGTGTGTGCCCGGTAGGTAAGATATGCCACAAAAATCAGCGGTATCACAATGCCGAAAACAAAATAACGTTCTGTGAGCGAACTCTCCTCGAAGTGGATTCCTGCAAATACGAAAAACGAAAGCAGTCCCACAATGACAATTATCAGTGAATAAACCACATATTTTGTCCATTTGATGCCGAGCTTGATGGGTAATGTACGGCACTCCATTTCGCGGTCGCCGTATTCGTCCTGCATGTCTTTGACAATTTCGCGCAGCAGGGTTGTGAGAAATGCGAAAAGGGCAAATCCGCCCACCCATGTATAGCAAACTTTGAGAATGGGCGTTTGGTAGATTAGGTCGGAGTAGGTCGCTTCGAGTGCAATGTGTTGAGCAAAAACCATTGTGAGCGGCACCAGTGCGGCGCAAAAAGCCACTACGATGTTTCCCACCAAAAACTGCCGTTTGTACGAAGCCGAATAGAACCACAGCAATCCCGGAATGATGACGAACAAAAAGGCAAGCGTACTGTTGCGCAACCATACGGCTGCCGACACTCCGCATGCAACGCCTACGAGCGTCAGCACCTGATAAAAACGCATGGCGCTTTTTTTGTCGATACTATTGCTTATGATTACTTTGCTTGGGCGATTGATGCGGTCTATTTTCAAATCGAAATAGTCGTTGATGACGTAGCCGCCTGCTGCTACGAGTACTGTACCCGACACTATCAGCAGGGCTATAGGCAGAGATAAAATCTGTGATTCAAGACCAAAACCTGCAAGTATGGGATAAATGACGGCACGAAGCATCAGTATCTGAATGGCAACGATGAATGCCAAATTAAGTGGTCGGGTGAGTTGAAGATAATCGAATAGTTTTTTCATCTGATTTTATTTTTTAATCGCATAGTGCATACAAATCGCCGCGCGGGTTGATAAGCAGCAGTGGAACTTCGGTTTGCTGTATCAGCTTTCGTTCTTTCGGCCCGAATAGCAAATCGTCTAACCCGTATTCGCGTGTGGCGGATAGCATTACAAGCCCGAATCCCTGTGCCGCAGCGTTGACAACTATCTCTTTGTCGATGCCGAAGCTGTCTTTTCGTGCTTTCGTTCGTGTGTACGAAAGATTGAATTTGTCCAATAGCGTTGCAATGGCATTGGTGTGTTGTTCGGCTTTGCTGCCGTAGTCGTTGGCGGTGATGAGCGTGATGTGGCTCGCAAAAAAACGTCCGAAAGCCGATGCAAAGGTGGCTTTCTCCTTGTCTTCTTCCAAAAAACCGACTCCTACGGCAATTTGTGAGAAATCGATACTTTGACCCTCTTTGACAAACAGATACGGTATGCGTAGGTTGCGTGTGAAGTTGAGCAGGCGTTGCACGTAGTGTGATTTCGGATGTGCGGATAGCTGAAACACCAACATCGAAGCATCGGTCTGCTCCGTTGTGTCGGCAAGAGATTCGGCATTGATGATGTCGTGCGGTAATTGCTCGAAGTCGGCTCTTGTGGACAAAGGTGCCGTTTCGGAAAGAAAAAGCCAACGTACTTCGTGCGAAAACCGTTCGCCCATTTGCGTAGCCGCCTTTAATGCTTGCTCGGGAAAAACCTCATTGTGTACAACTATATAAATACGCCGCATACTTCTTTTTTTGCTCGCAAAGATAGATAAAAAATAAATTTTTTTGTTAGTTTAAAAATATTCAATACATTTGCGGTGTTATAGATAAATATATCACTATGATTGAAGTTGAAAACTTATTGTATAAGTATAAAAACGATAAGGAATTGGCAATTGATTCGCTTTCTTTCGATAAAGGAAAAATTTATGGATTGTTGGGTTGTAATGGAGTGGGGAAAACGACGCTTCTTAGCTGTATTTCAGGATTATGCCGTCCTCGGCAAGGTCGGATTCTGATAGACGAGAACGATGTTTCCATTAGAAGGTACGATATATTGAAATCTTTGTTTTTCTTACCCGATAAAGTTGGCTTTTCGAATATTGACTTTACAATACAAACGTTTTTGGAGTTGAATGCGCCCTTTTATCCTTGTTTTAATTATGACGATTTTTTCAGTAATCTTTCCCTGTGTAATTTGTCGTGCGATAATAAAATAGCTACTTTGACAGACGGAGAACAGAAAAAAATGATGCTTAGTTTTGCTTTTGCAACGAATACGCCTTATTTGCTTATAGATGAGCCGACAAAAGGGTTGGATATGCAAAGTGAGGGACAATTCCGAAAGCTGGTTGCCCTGAATATGAATGAAGAGCGTTCGCTTATTATTGCTACAAATCAGGTAAGTGGCATTGAAAATTTGCTTGAGCATGTAGTTATATTATTGAAAGATGGGAGTGTGTTCAATCATTCAGTAGAAACGATTGCCAATAAAATCCGTTTTACAACTGATGATAGTTGTAAGTCGGAGGCATTGTATCAGCAACCCATTACTAATGGATATATTTATTTGTGTCCGAATTACACAGACGATTTGTCTGCGTTGAGTTTGGAAGCCATTTTTAATGCGGTTAATTTGAATTTTAAACGAATAAATGATTTTCTAAATGAAGGGTAATTTTAGTTTTCAACGTTTAAAACTGCTTGTAAAAAAAGAGGTGGCGGAGAATAAGTACATTTACATTTCTTTGTTGTGCAGTTTTTCTGCGATTGCGATTGTCAGTTGTTTGTGTGTCGGTTTTTTAGGTGAAAAAATGGGCAATGACATTGGAAATCATCAACAATGTGCGTTACTGTTGTCTGTATTTGTCGGAATTTTTGATGTAATGTTAGTTGCATTGCCTGCTATTCTGGGATATACTTCTGTAAGGCGTTTGTGTTTCGATAAAACAAGATGTTTTTATATGTTGCTTCCTGCTAATAATTCTGAAAAAATAATCTCGGTATTGCTTGTTAATTTTATTGTTTTCCCCATTGTGTTGTTTCTTACAATGGTTTGTTTGTGTGCATTCTGTATTATATCGTTTAATATGAATCCGTTTGAAACCATCTACACGAATATGTTAATTGCGTCTAAAAGTGAGATTGTCTGCTATCTTGCTTCTATGATGGTATTTGCTTATCAGTTCTTTATTTTTTTCCCAACGTTGTTTCAAAAGCACGTCTTGATTAAAGCAATTGCTCTTTTTGTCTTCTTTTTACTCCTGCTGACCCAATATGTAATGCCGATGGTTCGTGAAGTATTTGCCTTGTCGGCAGAGAAAACATTTCTTTGTATTGCGTTGTTGAATGCGGCTTTGTCGTGTTTTCTTTTTGTCGGATTTTGTTTTCGTTTTTGTAAAATCGAAAGATAGTTGCTATGGAGTTTAAAGTAAAAGAAAGCATTTTTATACAGATAGCCAATCGTATTTGTGATGAAATACTGCGAGGCGTTTATGGTGAGGGCGAACGAATTCCCTCTGTACGCGATTATGCGGTGTTGGTAGAGGTAAATGTCAATACCATAATCCGCTCTTATGAGTATCTTCAAAATAAAGAAATAATATATAACAAGCGCGGTATCGGTTATTTTGTTTCCTCGGATGCCAAATCGAAAATTCAAATGGCTCGATGGAAAACCTTTATAGAAGAAGTATTGCCAGAATTTTTCCGTCAGATGTCTTTGCTGAATCTCAAAATGGAAGAGGTTGTTGAAGTATATAATCGTTTGAATAAAAATAATGTTTAATTTAAAAGAGTGTGATTATGAGAACAATGGTTATAGTACTGATTGTGCTGTTTTGTGCTTCTGCTACTCAAGCAGCAGAGAATCTTAATACAAGAGAAGAATGGAAATTGTTGCCGACATTGCAGGATAAGATTAAAATGTTGTCTCAGTATTCGGAACAAGAGTGTGTTTTGTTTTGGGAGGATAAAATTCAACAAGTTTTAACCGATTTTGAATGGTCTGCCGAAGAGCAATTATTTTTAAATAATATGGTAGATACAATAAAAATCCATCCGGAATGGTGGTCTAAAAAAGAGATGAATCCACAAATAATAAATGAGCGAAAGGCTTTTTATTTCGATTTGTTAGAATATGCAATGTATGGGTTGAATTGGTCTAAAGAACTAATCTGGAATATTTTTTATACGGGTGAGGATTTGGTCCATAAATAAGCCTATAAAAATTTCTATCTTTGTCATCGGATAAAAAAAGATGGCTATGTGGGTAGTTTATAGAAAGGAATTACAGCGATTTTTCAATACGGCGATGGGTTACATAGTCATTGCCGTATTTCTGTTGATAACGGGTTTGTTTCTGTGGGTTTTTCGTGGCGAATACAATGTGCTTGATTCGGGTTATGCCAACCTCGACGGACTTTTTGTCTTGGCTCCGTGGCTCTATTTGTTTTTGGCACCTGCCGTTACAATGCAACTTTTTGCCGAGGAACAGGACAAGGGTACTATGGAGCTACTTTATACGAAGCCCGTACGCAGAATCTCGATTGTATTAGGTAAATTTTTTGCAGGGTTTACGTTGATGCTGATAGCGTTGTTGCCCACGCTTTTGTGGTATGCCACGGTGTGGCTTTTGGCGGAGCCTGTGGGCAATGTCGATTCGGGAGCTTTTTGGGGCTCGTTTTTAGGATTGGTGTTTTTGGCAGCAACGTATGTGGCAATCGGTGTTTTTGCATCGGCTTTGAGTAAAAATCAGTTGGTGGCGTTTGTGGTGGCAGTTATTTTTTGCTTCTGCTTTTTGTACGGCTTCGAATTGGTGGCCATGCTTTTCTCTTCGGGCAGTGTAGCCGATGTGATGGAGCGTTTCGGCATTGATGCGCACTACCGTTCGATGAGCCGCGGGGTACTCGATAGTCGCGACATACTCTATTTCCTGACCCTGCAATGTATGTTTCTTTTGTTTACACACGAAAAAATTAAACGATGAACGAAAAATTGATTTTAATAACGAACGACGATGGCGTGCGTGCCAAAGGACTTTCGGAATTGATAGCCGTGGCACGGCAGTTTGCTCGGGTAGTGGTGGTGGCTCCCGACGGAGCCCGTTCGGGGCAGTCCAATGCCATTACGATGACAGCACCTCTTTACAAGCGTTTGCTTGTGCAGGAACAGAATCTGACCGTGTACGAATGTACAGGTACGCCTACCGATTGTGTAAAAATGGCGTTGAATCACATACTTGATCGCAAACCCGATGTGTTGCTTTCGGGTATCAACCACGGTTCCAATTCGTCGGTCAATGTGATTTATTCGGGTACGATGGGTGCTGTGTTGGAGGGCTGTAGCCAAGAGATACCCTCGGTGGGATTCTCGCTGAACGACCATTCTCCCGAAGCCGATTTTTCCGCTTTCCGACCTTATGTTTCGATGTTTATTGAGCGTGTGATGTGTCAATCGTTGCCGCAAGGTGTTTGCTTGAACATAAACGCACCTGTGGGAGAGATAAAAGGCGTAAGGGTTTGCTCGCAATCCAAAGGGCATTGGGTGGAGGAGTTCGATGCCCGCCAAAATCCGCACGGGCAGCCTTATTATTGGATGACGGGGCAGTTTCGGAATGCCGAACCCGACAACACCTCTACCGACGAGTGGGCTTTGGACAACGGCTATGTGTCGGTGGTGCCTACCACGTGCGATTTGACACACTATGCAAGTCTTGCGTGGTTAAAAAACAGCGGTTATGAGCAGATTAAATAAAGTACTTTTCGGGTTGCTGTTTGGATCGTTGCTCCCTGCATTGTTCGGTTCGCTGTTTTTGTATGTGTTGCAAGAACGCACCGGCATGGCTTTTGGCTCGGTGTTCAGCCAAGTGATGGGGAGCAGTCAGATGCTGTTCAAATGGTTTATTATCAGTGTAACGCCGAATCTTCTTTTGATGTTTGTGGCTTATAAAAAGGAGCTTTGGCGAATGTGCAGCGGGCTGATTTCAGCCACGTTGATTTATTTTATTGTGGCAATAATATTGATGTGATATGAGATATTTTCTGATAGCGGGCGAAGCGTCGGGCGATTTGCACGCATCGAATCTGATACGTGCTTTGAAGGAGCGCGACGCAGCTGCCGAATTTTGCTTTTTGGGTGGCGATTTGATGGCAGAGGCTTCGGCTTCCGCTCCGGTGATTCATTATCGTAGAATGGCATTTATGGGTATTGTCAATGTGGTGTTGAACCTTCGTACCGTGCTTGCCAATTTGCAGCGTTGTAAAGAAAAATTGTTGCAATTTCGTCCCGATGTGGTGATTTTAGTCGATTATCCGAGTTTCAATCTTCGCATTGCCAAGTTTGTCAAGCAAAAAATGACAATCCCTGTCTATTACTACATTTCACCGAAAATCTGGGCTTGGAAAGAATACCGCATCAAGTCGATAAAGCGATATATCGACAAAATGTATTGCATCTTGCCTTTTGAGGTCGATTTTTATAAAAAACACGGTTACGAGGTGGAATACGTAGGCAACCCGACGATGGATTCGGTGTCCGATTTTAAAGCAAAAGCTCCTTGCAGTGAGGCGTTTCTTGCAACAAACGAACTGACCGAAAAGCCTGTGGTTGCTTTGTTGGCAGGCAGTCGGCGTCAAGAGATTGCCAAATGTTTACCCCGCATGGCACGCATGGCAACCTGTTTCCCCGAATATCAGTTTGTGGTGGCAGGCGCACCGGGGGTTGAAACGGCGTTTTACGAAAAATACGTTGCCGGATTGCCTATCGTGTTCGGACAGACCTATGCTTTGGTGCAGAATGCTTATGCCGCCGTGGTCAACTCCGGTACGGCAACCTTGGAAACAGCGTTGATAGGAACGCCTCAGGTGGTTGTTTATCATGTGGTTGGAGGACGATTCGCCTCGCTTTTGAAAAAAATATTGTTGCATATTCCGTATGTGTCGTTGGTTAATTTGATAGCGGGAAAAGAGGTAGTCCCCGAGTTGGTGGCGCATCTGTTTACCGACGAGAATTTGAAAAAGCATCTTTCACCCTTGCTCTACGATGAACGTGTGCGAGCCGAACAACAAAACGGATATGCGTTGGTAGCCGATAGGTTGGGCAATGCCGCTTGTGCAACAAATACGGCAAAACTTATTTATGCAAGTTTACAATGAAACGCATTTTTCTGTTCATCGTTTGTTGTTGGTCGGTTGCTGCCGCTTTTGCCGAAAATTTTTATTTGCCCTTGGTAGGTTATTCGCGTTTTGATAAAACAACGAAAAAAACGGAAACGACAAATGCTGTCGGAGTTTGTTGCCTCGAGGGTGCCGATATGTTTGTTTACATCAATAAAACCAAAATTGATTGTCGTACCATTGACGACATCTCTTTTGATCACTATTCGGACAAGACGGCTACGCTTACTGCCGATGCCGATGTAATGTTCGATTGTTTGCCTCCGGTAAGAATGCAAATCGTGTTGCACTTTGTCAACAATGTGCTTACGAATATCTATTTGCGTGGCAGCGATGCCGATTATGAATTTTATTTAGGCGAACTTCAATCGTGAAGTAGTGTCAGGGCGTCGTTCTCTTTGCGGGTCATTTCGGCGCGGGCTTCAGGCGTTTTATCGGCCTGACCGCACAGATGCAGAATGCCGTGAATGAGTATGCGGTGCAACTCGTTGTCGAATGTGGTGCCAAACTCGGCGGCGTTGCTGCACACGGTGTCGAGGCTGACGAATATGTCGCCGTGCAGCGTGTCGCCCTCGCAGTAGTCGAAGGTGATGATGTCGGTGTAGTAGTCGTGTTGCAGATATTGCCGATTGACTTCGAGTATCTTTGCGTCGTCGCAAAAAATGTAGGCCACTTCGCCCACTTTTTTGCCGTAGCGTGCGGCCACGGTGCGAATCCACGCATTGGTGGCGCGGCGTTTCAGCGCGGGCATTTTCACATTGTCGGTGTTGTACGAAATCATTTTTCTTTTGTCCTTAATTTTTTAGTGAAAAAACAAATAACCGATGAACAAGGCAGCCACAATGCCCGCAAAGTCGGCTATCAGGCCGCACACAAGGGCGTTGCGCGTTTTGGTGATGCCCACCGATCCGAAGTAGAGTGCCAGAATGTAGAATGTGGTGTCGGTAGAGCCTTGCACGATGCACGACAGCCGTCCGGCAAACGAATCGGCGCCGTAGGTGTTCATCGCGTCGAGCATCATGCCGCGTGCGCCGCTGCCGCTCAAAGGTTTCATCAGTGCCGTGGGCAGGGCGTTCACAAAGTCGGTGTTGCACCCGATGGCGGCAAACGCTTTCTCCACGCCGAGCAGCAGCCAATCCATGGCGCCCGATGCGCGAAACATGCCGATGGCCACCAATATGGCTATCAGGTAGGGAATGATGCCGACAGCCACTTTGAAACCCTCTTTGGCACCTTCGACAAAGGCGTCGTACACGTTGATTTTTTTCACCATGCCGGCTATCACAAAACTGCACACAATGCCCAGCAGCACCACGTTGGTTACGATGGCCGAGTAGCGCGTCAGGATCTCCTGACTCATCTGCGAAAACAGCACTATCATGCCCACAATCAGTGCCGTGAGTCCGCTAAGCGTCAGTACAATGTTACGCTGAAACAGATTGATTTTCTGCGCAATAGCCACTGCTATCAGTCCCACCAGCGACGAGAAAAACGTGGCCATCAGTATCGGCAGAAACACATCGCTCGGGTTGGCGGCGCCGAATTGTGCGCGGTAGGTCATTATGGTTATCGGTATCAGTGTCAGCCCCGAGGTGTTGAGCACCAAAAACATGATTTCGGCGTTCGAGGCGGTATCTTTCTTGGGATTCAACTCCTGCAACTCTTTCATCGCTTTCAAACCGAGCGGCGTGGCGGCGTTGTCGAGGCCGAGCATATTGGCCGACAAGTTCATAAATATGGTGCCCATGGCGGGGTGGTTGCGCGGCACTTCGGGAAAAATCTTGCAGAAAAATGGCGCTGTCAGGCGCGACAGAAACCCTACGGCACCACCGCGTTCGCCTATTTTCATAATGCCGAGCCACAGCGACAGCACGCCCGTCAGTCCGATGGAAATCTCGAAACCGGTTTTGGCCGACGCAAACATCGAATCCATCACGGCATTCAGCACAGAGCCGTCGCCCGATACGCATAGTTGCAGTAACGCCACTGCCACGGCCGTCAGCAAAAATCCTATCCAAATATAATTCAGTACCATCGTCCAATTCAAATTAAGACCGGCAAAGTTGCGGTTTTTTCCCGTTTATCGCAAGTACGATATTACATTTTTACCGATTTTGTGCCGAAAATCTCTCTTCTGACCAAATTTTAATCTACAAAATACGGAATCCGTATTTTTTTTGAAAAAATATATTTCCCTTTGTAAGTAGGAATGTAGGGTTGTACAAAATCCTAAATATTAAACTTTGACGTATTGCAACTTTTTTAATGCTAATCAAAATTTATATAACAATTGATGGTGTTTACGTTGTTAAAACCGATGAAACAGCTGTCAAAGTAGTGGTTAAATCAAAAATCAAACGGTTAGTTATATAAAAAAGAGGCAGCATAAACTGCCTCTCTTTTTTATCTGTTCACATTGATTTTTACAAATTGGCTTTGATGGATATCTTCGCCCATGCGCCGGGCTGGAGAATGCCTCCGTAGTCGTAGTAGCGGGTGTTGGTCATGTTGGTGCAGTCCACACTCACGCGCAGGTGCTTGTTCTGCCAGAAGAGCGAGCCGTCCAAGAGCCAAACGGGTTGGTAGTCTTGCACTTCGCCCTGCGCATTGTTGAACTGCCCTTCGCGCTGCTGGTAGCGCACCGTCCAAGAAGCACCCAAGCCTTTGTAAATGCCGTGCTCGAGGTGGATAGTGAGTTTGTGGCTCAGGTAGTCGAGGTAGCGTGAGCCCGCCTCCTTCAAGTCCAAGTCCAGATAGGTGTAGGCATAGTCCACGGACAAGCAGCGCAGCCATTCGTTCCAGCGATACGCTACGGAAAGTTCCACACCCGTCGCGTTTACCTGCTGCTGGTTCTGCGCGTGGTAGGGGCGCTTGCTATCCTCGGGGGTATAGACCCAATCGATGATGTTCTTGCCCCAACGGTAGTACCAGTCTGCCGCCAGCGAGAGACTGCCCGCCTTGCCGAAGGTGGGGTTGTACTTCGTTCCTGCAGAGAGCAACCACGCCTCTTCGGGCTGTAAGTGTTTGTTTCCCAACTGGTTGCCTGCATTGTAGTAGAGGTCTGTGAAGGTAGGCATACGGAGCGAACGATTGGCATTGATATAGACGCTGCTATTCTTTGCGTACTCATAGCCGATGTTTGCACCCCCTGCAAAGTGGTTGCCAAACTGCGTGTTGTAGGTGCCGTTCACGCCCAACGAAGCCGACAAGCCTGCGTAGTAGAAGGTCTGCTCTGCAAAGTAGTTGAGGTGGAAGCGGTTGCCTCCGCGTACCAAGTCCAACACCCGCACGTCCGCCAAGTTGAAGCCCTCCACGTTGGGAATCTGCCCGCCGGGGTTGATGGTATCGCCGAGGTTGGTGGAGTGGATGTTCTCGTTGCGTATGCTGACGCCGAAAGAGGTGGTACCTATGCGGGAAGCATAGTGTGCCAAGAGGGCAGCCGAAGCAGTCTGCGCGAAATGGAAATTGCCGTAGAGTCGTTGCCCGCGGTGCCACTCGTAGCGGTCGTAGTTGGCGCGATAAGCCGCCTGCGCTTCCAGTCGCCATGCGCCCCAACGATGGGCGTACTTCGCCGAAGCGAAAGCCGTGCGTGTGGCGTCGAACTGGTCTTGCGAGCCGAAACCATAGTACATGCCTGCACCTGCGTCTTTCCACTGTGCGCCCATCTGCACATCCAGCCCGCGCCACCGCGTCTGCAGGTAGAGGTTCGCCAACTGGTAGTCGGAGTTGGTGAGCGCCGTCTGCTCTTTCTCGGTGGGGTCGGGGGCATAGTAGCCCTCGGCGCGAGAGTACTCGGCAGAGGCATTGATATGCACATCGCCTTTCTGCCACGAGCCTGTAAACTCGGGGTTTACCAAGCCGTTCATGCCCGCCGTGAGTTTCATCACCATCTCGGGAGCGGTCTTTGTGATGATGTTGATGGCTCCGGAGAAGGCTCCGAAGAGGTTAGCGGACGTGCCCTGCAAGACCTCCACGCGCTCTATGAGCGAGGGCGAGATAGGCAGGTTGAGCGCATAGTGCCCCGTGTGGAAGTCGTTGAGACTCACGCCGTTGAGCATGACGAGCACTTGGTCGAAGGTGCCACCGCGCATGCTGATGTCCGCTTGTGCGCCGTTGGCGCCTCGCGTGCGGACATCAATACCCGGCAGATATTGTAAAATATCCGCTACGGTCTGGATAGGCAAAGCCTGAATCTCGTCGTGGGAGACTTGCGTAATGAGCCGATACGCATCCGAATTAACTTCAGCTTTACGGGAAACTACCAGCACCTCCTGAAGACTAAGTTGCTGGGGTTCTGTCGATTCGGAGTCTGTCGGGACTTCGTCTTCCGCTTCCATGGTCGAAATGCCTGCCATCAGCATAAGGGCGGTCAATGCTGCGCTTTTGCCATGCTTGAGCATCTCCAGTTCGGTCATATAGCCCGACACACGCCCGATGGTTACCTCGCGGTGCAAGGAACAAAAAGCAGCGTATGCCTTGCGGCTAAACTGACGGAAGCGAAAGGAACGCTTTTTAAGAAATTGTTTGAACATAAAATAAAAATTAGGATTTCGGCATGCGAAATCGGGTGCAAAAATACGATTTTTTCGTAGTAGCAATGCAATCCCTTACTCTTAAATCCCTAATTTTTTAGTGAGAAAACGGCTTGTTGGTGATGCGTTTTTCTATAAAAATATGATATGCCGAAGCAACCAATAAAGTGAATAAAACTACGAATCCGTATGTTAGAATCGTTGCGTTGGCGTATTCTTGTAGTAAATTGATTGTACAGATGATGACGATCGGATGAATCATATAAATGCTGTAAGAAATTTTTCCCAAAAAACGGACAACCCCATTGGCGGAAGCAAACGAGGTATCGTGTTGCATTATATTGTAAATGAAAACCCCGAAACACAGAGCCAATAACTGATTGTAAACGAAAGGAATTACTATGCCGCTTATGAGTAAAAATATAAAAACGAGTGCTGACACGATGAATACGCACTTTTTTTTAAGGAACGATATCCATTTCCCCTCTTTTGGAAGAAGGGCAAAAATGGCACCAATGGCAAGACAATCGATGTTAAAATAGTGCCAAAAGGTATATGCAAAAGACTCTTGGGCAAATATTTTTACATAAAGTCCGAATGCCCAATAGATTGCAACCAAAGCCATTAACAGAAAAGCATAGGTTTGTCTGCTTTTTGAATATTTGTAGCATAATGCCGATAGAAAATGGTATTGCTCGGTAGTACCCACAAACCAAGTGTGTGCCAAAAAAGGATTTGCCGGAAATGCCGCAAGGACAATGTTGGGCAAAAACAGAAAATAAAGCAGGTTTTGAGTTGTGTCGGCAAGGGAGGAAGTGCTGTTTAATAGGTTGATATTCGGAAAAATAAATATCGAACAGCATACCAAAATGTAGTATAAGGGGGCAATCCGTAGCAAACGTCTTTTATAAAACTTCTTGATGTCGAAAGTTGCTTGTCGTAAAAAGGAGTTGGTAACCAAATAACCGCTTAAAACAAAGAAAAAGATAATGCTTGTTTTTCCAAAACTAATGATAGTGGCATTCTCCCAATAATTGACAAATCCGCACGAAGCACGATATTGCTCAATGTGATGAACAACAATGGCTAAGGCAAAAACGAATTTTAGCAGATCGATCAATGAGTTTGTTTTGTGAGCATTCATCACAGAATGAATAATTCGGACGGGGTCAGCCTGTCGAGCGGAGCTAAAAAATGCGGAGAGATGTCCTTGTTTTGCAATTTGTTAAAAACGGTTTGATAGGCTAATCGCGGATTGTTGTTTTCGGCACTCAAATGGCATAAAAAAATGTATTTCAGCTTTCCGTTCCAATTTTCGGCAAGAAAAGTGGCCGTGGTGTGATTGCTGAGATGTCCGTGCGTTCCTTTTACCCTGTTTTTCAGTGGCTCCGGATAAGGTCCGTTTTCCAACATTTGTTCATCGTAATTGGCCTCTATGACCAAATAATCGGATAAGGAAATCTGTTGAGCGGCAAAATCGTTTATGAAACCCAAGTCGGTGGCAATCGTGAAATTTTTGTTGTGAAACGAGAACGTGAATCCCATACATTCTGAAGCATCGTGCGAAACAGGGAATGGTAAAATGGAAAAATCTCTCAACTGCACGGTTTCGTTTTTATGAATGAAATTGCAGAAAGTGGGTGGGTTTTTCAGATTTCTGTTGCGTTGCATTCCGTAAAAAATTCTTTTTGTCGTAAAAATCGGAATGCCGTATTTGGTGTTCAAGATGCCTGCATATTTTGCGTGATCGGTGTGGTCGTGTGTGATAAAAATACCTTGAATCTGTTCTAACGAAATGTTGTATTTTTTAAGGTATTTTCTTGTCCTGACCGATGAGATTCCAGCATCAATCAAAAAACCGTAGTCGTTTGTACCTATGTAATAGCAGTTGCCGCTGCTTCCGCTCCCTAAACTTAAGAAATAAAGATTTCCCATAAAAAATATGTGTCTGTGTCAGGGACTATTGTTGTAAATGTTTAACAAGTTTTGTTTTTAACTGTTCGGCAGAGAGCGGTGCTGTCCATTTACCGTTGAAAGCCAAGGTAATATGTCCGGTTTCTTCCGAAACCACAATGGCAATGGCGTCTGTTTGCTCTGTAAGACCAATAGCGGCACGATGTCGAAGCCCAAAATGATTAGGAATGTTCAAGTTTTGAGAAACAGGAAGTATGCAGCGTGCAGCAAGCACTCGTTCGCCCGATATAATGACAGCTCCGTCGTGCAACGGACTGTTTTTGAAAAACAGCGTTTCCAAAAGTTGTGCATTTACATCGGCATTGATGGTTTCACCCGTTTCAATGAAATCCCACAATCTATTTTTCTTTTCTATAATGATAAGAGCGCCTGTTTTTTCTTTCGACATTTTCTGACAAGCCATAATCAATGGCATAATAGGGAAAGTGTTTGTGTCGGTATCTTTTTTTTGAAAGAATTTTTTTATGCTTTCTACAATTTTAATATCCTTTCCGGAACCTATATGGAACAAAAACCTTCGGATTTCATTCTGAAAAATAACAATCAATCCGATGGCACCAACGCTTACCACACGGTTGAGAATGGAACCTAATAACTCCATTTTGAGTACATATTCCACCAAAAACCAAATGGTTATAAAGGCCATAATGCCAATGAATATTTTTACGGTACCTGTTTCCTTCATCAACTTGTAGGTTTGGTACATTAAAAATGCTACCAGCAGAATGTCTATAAGGTCTTTAATTCCGATTCCTTCCATTTGTTTATGCGTGATTGTAGGTGGTAAACAATTTTATAGCTTCGTGGGCTTCGTTTACATCGTGTACCCTCAAAATGTTTGCTCCTTGAGTTAGAGCCAATGTGTTTAAAACGGTAGTTCCGTTAAGCGAACTCTCGGGAGTGGTGTTTAACGGTTCCCAAATCATTGATTTTCGTGAAAAACCGACCAATAAAGGATAACCCCATTTTTTTAGTAATTGCAGATTTTTCAAAAGGGTATAATTTTGTTCCGTCGTTTTTGCAAATCCGAATCCGGGGTCAAGAATGATGTCTTTACAACCTGCCTGCTCAAGTTGCTTGATTCTTTTATCGAAAAAATCCGTGATTTCTTCCAATAAATTTTCGTATTGCGTGTTTCCTGCAAGCGACATGGTTTGAGGGGTTCCTCTCATGTGCATCAGTACGTATGCTTTCTGGTATTTTGCAACGACATCATACATACGCTCGTCCAAAGTTCCTCCGGAAATGTCGTTGATTATATCTATGTCAAACTGCTTTATACAGGCTTCTGCCACATCGGCACGAAAGGTGTCGATGGAGATTACGGCCTTAGGAAATGTTTGTTTGATTAGTTGCAATGCGGGAAGCAAACGGCTGAGTTCTTCCTCTTTTGAAACGTATTTGCCGTTTGAAACGTATTTGCCGTTCGGACGCGAGGAGTACGATCCGATGTCGAGAATATCAAACGGGGAGTTCTTTAAACTACGGAGTCTCTCTTCCAAATTTTTGACATCAAGACAGCGGCTTTTCTCGTAAAAGGAGTCGGGCGTAATGTTTATGATTGCCATTACGGAATGTTCCTTGTTTATCGGCATTTGCATCGTGTTTTTCATGATTTCTTTATGCAAAAATAGGCATTAAAGTCTATTTATTTTGTTTTTATTTGAAAAAATACTCGGATTAAAAATAAAGTTTTATATTTGCAACTAATTTTTGATACAAAATCTAATTGCAAAAAATATGAAAGCAATCAAAATCAGTGTTTTATTTTTAGGGTTGTCGGTTGTCTTTGCTGCATGTAGCAAACATGCTCAATCGAACACAACAGGTATGAATTATAACGATCCTAAACATGGTGGATACCAAGTGTTGAGTAAGTACCATCCGAAAATGCCTCCGGGAATGGTTTTCGTACAAGGAGGAAAAATTACCATGGGGCAGAATCTTGAAACCTTGTCGAACTTTACGAACAACCAAAAAAGAACGGTTACGGTTTCGTCGTTTTTTATGGATGAGTATGAGATAACAAACATCAACTGGCGTGAATATGTAAACTGGCTTTCGGTGGTGTATCATAATACGCCGGAGGTGGTAGAGGTTGCTCTTCCCGATAGTACGGTTTGGCGTGGTGAGTTGGTATTTAACGAACCTTACGTACGTTACTATTATTCGCATGCCGCTTATGGAGATTATCCTGTAGTGGGTGTTTCATGGAATCAGGCTCAAGAGTATTGCCGTTGGCGTACCGACCGTATCAATGAAATGGAGTTGGTGAAAGCTGGTATTATGCCTATGACGGATTTTGAAGCAATACGCAAATGTTCGGCTGCTGCTATCATCGCTTTAGATACTACATATACCGAAGTTCAAAAGGATTCTATACGTTTGGCAATGCAGGATAGTATCAATAGAACTTATGTATTCAGTATGCAAAAATATTTGTTGATGAAGTCCTATAATCCTGAATTGGGAAAACGTCCGCAATTAAACGCATTTGGCGATACCATAAAAACCACGTTGTCTCACGGATTGGTATTTCCAGAGGTTCGTCTCCCGACGGAATCAGAGTGGGAGTATGCCGCTTATGGAATGTTGCCTAACGAAGAAGGATTTTTTGCTGAAAACAAAGCATATCCGTGGGAAGGACAGCAAATGCGTAATCCAAGTAAAAAGGTACGTGGCGAAATGCAGGCAAACTATGTTCGTGGTCGAGGCGACTTGATTGAGCATGTCGAGTCGTTGAGCGATAGAGGTGCTATTACCGCTCCCGTTTATTCTTTTACTCCGAACGATTATGGTTTGTACAATATGGCAGGAAATGTCAGCGAGTGGGTTGAAGATGTTTATCGTGAAACTTCTTCGATGGAGGTGGAAGAGTATAACGCATTCCGTGGAAATGTGATTGTACGTCCGACCAAAGACAGTGCCGATTATGTAATAGACGAATATGGTCGTTTGGCCTACGATTTGGAAAAAGATGTTCGTAATTTCCGCGATGGCGATGCTAAAAGTTCTCTTTTCGGCAATGAAGATTGGAAAAAGCGTGCAACAGATACCTTGCTCTTGATGCAATATAAACGTAAAGACCCGATGGCATTGCTTGCTACAGACGTAAACGATGATATGCGGGTTTATAAAGGTGGTTCGTGGAGAGATCGTGCTTATTGGTTGAATCCTGCAACAAGACGTTATTTGGAGGCAAGCAAATCTACCTGCGATATTGGTTTCAGATGTGCTATGACGAAGATAGGCGAATCGGTTCCTATCAAGAAACCTGCAAAACGTAAAAAATAAAAGAATCTATAATGATTTGCGAGAAACATCTATATTTAATAGATGTTTCTTTGTTTAAAAGATTTACCTTTGCGTAAAAAATAAAGAATATAAAATGAAAAGAGTGAAAATAGCAGATGTGTTAAAATCGACACAATACGATATAGATGTATTGGTTAAAGGTTGGGTTCGCACCCGTCGTGGCAACAAAATGGTCAGTTTTATTGCATTGAATGATGGATCGGTAATACACAACCTTCAAATTGTGGTTGATAATGATAAATTTGAAGATGATTTGTTGAAAAAGATAACCACCGGTTCAGCCATCGGTGTCGTAGGAAAATTGGTACAATCGCAGGGCAAAGGTCAAAACGTGGAGATACAGGCTTTTTCGATAGAGGTGTATGGTACGGCCGATGTAGATACCTATCCGCTGCAAAAGAAAGGTCATTCGTTGGAATTTTTGCGTGAGATAGCGCATCTGCGCCCACGCACCAATACTTTTGGCGCTGTTTTCCGTATTCGTCATAATATGGCTATTGCAATTCACGACTTTTTCCATAAAAAAGGGTTCTTTTATTTTCATACTCCGATTATCACGGCATCAGACTGCGAAGGCGCAGGGCAGATGTTTCAAGTTACGACTAAAAACCTGTATGATTTGAAAAAAGATGCCAACGGATCAATTATTTACGACGATGACTTTTTCGGTAAGCAAGCAAGTTTAACTGTATCAGGGCAATTGGAGGGAGAGCTTGCTGCAACGGCTCTTGGAGCGATTTATACTTTCGGACCTACTTTCCGAGCCGAAAACTCTAACACACCACGCCATTTGGCGGAATTTTGGATGATAGAACCCGAGGTCGCTTTTAACGACATTGAGGATAATATGAACCTGGCGGAGGAGTTTATCAAATACTGCGTGCAATGGGCTTTGGATAATTGCCGTGACGATATTCAATTCCTCAACGATATGTTCGATAAAGAACTTGTTGCACGTTTGGAGAGTGTGCTGAAAGATGCGTTTGTTCGTTTGCCATATACCGAAGGAATTAAAATATTGGAAGAGGCTGTTGCTAAAGGACATAAATTTGAGTTCCCCGTTTTTTGGGGTGCAGATTTGGCTTCGGAGCACGAGCGTTATTTGGTGGAAGAACATTTTAAAAAACCGGTTATCCTGACCGACTATCCGAAAGAGATAAAGGCTTTTTATATGAAACAAAACGACGACGGAAAAACCGTGCGTGCCATGGATGTATTGTTCCCGAAAATCGGTGAAATAATTGGTGGTTCGGAGCGTGAGGCCGATTACGATAAGTTGCTTGCCCGAATCAATGAGTTGAATATACCGATGAAAGACATGTGGTGGTATTTGGATACCCGTCGGTTTGGCACTTGCCCTCATTCGGGCTTCGGACTCGGCTTTGAGCGATTGCTTTTGTTTGTAACGGGCATGGCAAATATTCGCGATGTGATTCCATTTCCACGCACACCTAAAAATGCAGAATTCTAATTTGTAATCCCATGAAAATATTGATTGTAAATGGCCCTAATTTAAATCTTTTGGGAAAAAGAGAGCCTGAAATTTACGGAAGTAATAATTTTGACGCCTATTTTCAGAAAATGAAAGCGAGTTACCCTCAAATAGAGTTTCAATATTTTCAGTCGAATAGCGAGGGTGCATTGATTGATAAGATACAAGAGTGCGGCTTTTCGTACGACGGCATTGTGTTGAATGCAGGTGCTTATACACACACTTCGGTTGCGATTGCCGATGCTGTTCGTGCCGTTACAACGCCGGTTGTCGAAGTTCATATATCGAATGTTTTCCAACGAGAGGAATTTCGTCATCATTCGTTTTTGTCGGATGCTTGCAAGGGAGTCATTTGTGGCTTCGGATTGGAATCTTATCGTTTGGCAGTAGAATCGTTTCTTGTATGAGTGTTGTAGAAAGTATTAAATCGGCAACTTCAACGGCATTTTCGTTTGAAATACTGCCACCTTTGAAAGGGAACAGTATGGATTCGATAATGAACACCATTGATGTGTTGCGGGAGTTCGACCCGAAGTATATCAATATCACAACGCATCGTAGCGAACGTGTGCGAGAGTGGAATGCCGATGGTACGTTGAGGGTGTTGTCGCGTCGTCGTCGTCCGGGTACGGTAGCCGTGGCAGCTGCCATTCATCACAAATACAATATCCCTGTTGTGCCGCACATTTTGTGTGGCGGTTTTACGCGTGAAGAAACCGAGTATGTGTTAATCGACCTGCAATTTTTGGGAATAACCGATTTGCTTTTGCTGCGAGGCGACAAGGCGGCCGAGGAAAACTATTACCTTCCGACTTCGGGTGGGAATGCGTTTGCAATCGACCTGCAACGTCAGGTGAACGATTTCAATCGTGGTCTGTTTGAAGATGGGTCTTCAATGAATCGTCCGATTGTTCCGTTTCGTTACGGCATGGCGTGTTATCCCGAGAAGCATGAAGATTCGCCCTCGTTGGAGAGTGATGTCCTATTGGCAAAAAAGAAAGTGGATGCAGGAGCGGAATACCTTGTAACGCAAATGTTTTACGACAATCGGAAGTATTTCGATTTTGTGGACAAATGCCGTGCCTGCGGCATTGATGTGCCTATAATACCGGGATTGAAACCTTTGCGAAAGGCGTCGCAACTCGATGTGCTGCCACGTTTGTTCCATATAGAGATGCCCGATGCGTTGGTTGCCGAAATGAAACGATGCACCACCGACGAGCAGGCTGCCGAGGTGGGCATTGAGTGGTGTACGATGCAGGCATTGGAGCTAAAGGCAAAAGGTGTGCCGAGTATTCATTTTTATGCCCTGAATGCAACCCAAAGCGTGAAAAGAGTAGCGCAAAAAGTTTATTGATGATACACGGATTATTCTCCATATTGATTTTTTTATTGCTATTGCCGATAGTGGTGATACTTTTTGCCGTTCTGTTTTTTCGTATCATATTTTGGAAAAATACCTCGGCAAACAATACCGGCACGCGTCATCGGTTTGTGTTTAAACCGAAAAAGCGTGAAAAAAAGTTCGATAAAGACGATGGAGAATATGTCGATTATGAGGAAATTGATGATAAAAAATAAAACTGAAGAGATATGTTGACAGTAAAATTTATTGTAGAAAACAAAGAAGAGGTAATTGCCCGTTTGGCGAAAAAGCATTTTGACGGGAAAGAAATTATCGAACGTATTATTGCTTTGGATGCCGAGCGCAGAAAGACACAAAAAGAGCTTGACGAGGATTTGGCGGAGAGCAATCGTCTTGCCAAAAGTATTGGCGAGTTGTTTAAAAAAGGCAATATGAACGCTGTAGAAACGGCTAAAGCACGCACAAAAGAGTTGAAAGAGAAAACCAAGATATTTTCCGATAAACTTTCGGCATTGGAACAGCAGATAACCGACAATCTGGTGTTGGTACCCAATTTGCCGCATGAGTCGGTGCCCGAGGGGAGCTCGGCCGAAGACAACCGCGTGGAACGCGAAGGCGGAGTGAAAACCGCTCTGCCCGAAGGTGCGTTGCCTCATTGGGAGTTGGCCAAAAAGTACGATTTAATCGATTTTGACCTCGGTGTGAAGATAACAGGAGCAGGTTTCCCCGTTTACAAAGGGAAAGGTGCCCGTTTGCAGCGTGCTTTGATTAACTTCTTTCTCGACGAGGCACGCAATGCCGGCTACTTTGAAGTGATGCCGCCAACAGTTGTAAATGCTGCATCGGGATTTGGTACGGGGCAGTTGCCCGACAAAGAGGGGCAGATGTATCATTGCGATTTGGACGACCTCTATCTGATACCTACGGCCGAGGTGCCCATTACGAATATCTATCGTGATGTGATTTTAGACGAAAAACAGTTGCCTGTCAAAAACTGTGCTTACACACAATGTTTTCGTCGCGAGGCAGGCTCTTACGGGAAAGATGTACGCGGACTGAACCGCTTGCACGAATTTTCCAAAATCGAAATTGTGCGTATCGATACGCCCGAGCATTCATACGAGTCGCTCAAAGAGATGTTGGCGCATGTGGAGAGTTTGGTGCAAAAGCTTGAGTTGCCTTACCGCATTTTGCGTCTTTGCGGTGGCGATATGAGTTTTACCTCGGCTCTTTGTTTCGACTTCGAGGTTTATTCGGAGGCTCAACAGCGTTGGTTGGAGGTGAGCTCCGTGTCCAACTTCGAGAGCTATCAGGCCAACCGCCTGAAATGCCGTTACCGCACTGCCGACAAAAAAATACAGCTCTGCCATACGCTTAACGGCAGTGCCTTGGCTTTGCCGCGTATTGTGGCGGCTTTGCTCGAAAACAACCAAACCGAGCGAGGCATACGCATACCCAAAGCTTTGGTGCCTTACACCAGATTCGAGTATATCGACTAACGTAACTATTTTATCATTTTCTGTAAAGGATTTCGTTTCGGGCGAAGTCCTTTTTTTGTTACTCCCTTTTTTCTTTAAAAATCCTATCTTTGCACTACTGCTGTGGCAGTAAGTTTTTTGAGCTTTTGCTTTTATTCTCTAATCTGAAAAATCTGGAAAATTTATTTGGTAAAGAGAATAATGTGTGAGGGGTTCACGCTTGGGCGTGAACTGTTTCGTGTTTATTATCTTCTATGGCTTTGCCGAGCCTTTCGTTTGAATAAGCAATAAAGCGAAATGGTTTAACGCCTTTTTTATGGAAAAATATCAATTGGATATTCAAATGGATATTCAAAACCGACAGAGAAAATGGTGTAGGGACGTCGGTCTGTGGCGTCCCTATTTGTTATTCGGCACAGAAGATTCCGTTTTTTTTGAAAGTGTCAAGTGCTTGTCGGTATCGGTTTTGCACGGGCGTGAGTGTCAGATGCGTCAGTTGTGCATCGAAGTTGCGTTCGGCAATGTCCACCTGTAGCTCTTTTATCAGCCGCATGGCAAGGTTTGTCTGCTCGTAGGTGAAGGAGATGCGGAGGGTTTTGGTTACCTGTTTGCAGACGATTTCGGCATGTGCAATTGCCTCGGCAGCCGCCGTTTTGTAAGCAACGGTAAGCCCTCCCGTACCGAGCAGAATGCCTCCGAAGTAGCGAACAACGATAACTAAAACATCGGTCAGGTTGGCTGCGTTGATTTGTCCGAGAATGGGTTTGCCCGCAGTGGACGAGGGTTCTCCGTCGTCGTTGGCACGAAAATCGGTGCGCTCGGCTCCCAGCATATAGGCATAGCAGATGTGTCGGGCATCGTAAAATTCCTTGCGTTTTTGTTCCAAAATTTGTTTCACCTCGTCGAGGTTTTTCACTGGATAGGCAAAAGCAAGGAACTTACTCCCTTTCTCTTTGTAGCTGCCTTCGGAAACCGATTTTATGGTGTAAAACGTGTCTGTCATTTTTCTTTTATCGTGTAAGCATAAATCGAATGCTGAACCCGAAGTTGGCATCCGAAATCGGGTACGAGGTGGAAATCAGCGGGTTGTTCATCTGATAGTCGAAAAAGAGCCGCAGGTTCAGTCGTGAGCTGAACACATAGTCGGCACTCACTTTCAGCGAAACGGTTTTGTTGCCGCTTGTGGGTTGCACTTCGTCGGTTTCTATTTTGCGTATCAGTGCTTTTGTGTCCTTAAAAGCGATGTCGAGCCGTGTGGTGAGGTTGTTTTTCACTTTCGAGGTTTTGTTTTTCAGCTTTAAAATCACGTCAAAATCTTTCACCACATATCCGATGCCGAATACAAATTCGTCGTTTGCGGTTTCGATGAGTTGCACGCTCGACATGTTGAGCGTCAGGTTTCGCTGTTTGCGATACTCGAATTTTGCCGTGAGGCTGTTTTTCATAGCCATATCCAACCCGATGAAAGGGGAAAAGTTTTCGTTGATGGAAACGCTGGCAATATCGTATCCCGACGAGGGTATCGGGTTTCCGCTCAGCACATCGCTTACAAATCCGAGCCCGTCGTCGTTGGTTACATAGCTGGCAAACGAGGTGTAGGCTCCGATGTTGTAGGTGCATTGATAGGCATGTTTGAGCGTAACCGTTTTGAAATGTTTTTTTATCCAAGGAATACGCGACAGCCCGTCGTAGGAGATGCTCCAGTTGGGCAATAAACTCTTTAACGACGGGAATGGCGTTTTCTCTGTCCGCTTTAACGAACGATTGGAATAGGCCGCAAAAAAGGCGGGAATCAGCACGTCGGGCGAGTTCAGGTCGTAGCTCCCTACCGATGGGTCGAATTTCTTACCTTGCAGCAAAGGTTTGTCTGCCATAAAGCCCGTAGTCGGGTAGCGTGTCCCTTGATAGCGTGCCTGCAACTCTTGTGCAACAGACGACCTGTATTCTTTCATTTGGGTATAGGCGCGCGATTGGTAGTTGTTTTTTTCGTTGCCAATCGACCAAAACGAGGTGCCGATGGCCACATGTGTCATGCGGAAACCTCCCGTAAATGTTTTCGGCATGCCTTCGTAGGCATACTGCACGGTTTTTTGGTCGGTGGTAACGTATTTTGCCGAGAGTGCGATTTTGAGCCCCGGAAATGGTTCGACATTGGCTTTTATGTCCAAATCGGTAGCCTTGGTTACGCTGGCGGGATTGATGATGGAGTCGTTGCCCGAGAGCCATCCGCGCTCCCATGCTCTCTCTATAAATCCCTCGCCCGGAATACCGAACGAAAAGTCCAACCCAGGTGAAAGCACTTTGTTCACCGACGATTGTCCGAAAAATACGACATCGTTCATAAAACCGGGGAGCAGAATGCTGTTCGTTTCTTTGTAGGAAACGGATACGCGGCGTATCATCATCAGAAAACGCAACGACAACTGTCCTGCCTTTTGTGCTGCCGTGAGTGCATTCGGGTCTTTTGTCTTTATGCTGATGGTCAGCCGTTTGATGTCGCGCGATGCACTGATTTCGATGTCGTTGTTCGTTTTTTTCTTGTATTTCAAACGAACCTCTTTGCCGTTTTCGTCGGTTGCAGTCAGGTCGAATGTAGATGAGTTGAGGTTATGGCGTATGCTTCGTTTTTCGCCTTTTTTTACGCTGATGGTTGTCGAGAAATTTTTGGGTCGGAATTTTCGTTGTGTTTGCGTGGTTTGCACAGACGCATAACGTTTGTTTATCTCTTTCAGATAGTTCGATTTGTTGTAAAGCGTTTCGAGGTTGAATTGCCCGTCCACCTGCCAATTATTGATGCTCGAAATGGTGTTTCCTATGGTCAGGTCGTCTTCTACGGTAACACCTCTGTCCCAATTGTAAGTGGTGGAGTACTGACCACTGGCGTTTATCCATTCCAAATAAGGTATTTTGTTGATAGGCAGCGTATAAGAAGCGGTAAACATCTGTTGGTAGGTGAGCGGTCGTCCCATGGTTTTTAGGCTGCTTAATACCGTGTCTTTCCACATTTTGTATTCGTCGGGGAAAATATCTTTGTTTACCGGAGCGTATTTCGTTTCGTCGATACGACAATTGGTGGCGGTTGCGAGCGTGAACTTCAGATTTTTTGTCAAGTCGTATCTGAAATCGAACTTGCGGTCGATGGTAAAGTCCTTGCTGAACGAAAGCAACGTGTTGTCGGCAAACGATTCGGTTTTTTCCATTGTTCCGGTTAAATCCCGCATCAGAATCTCCGAATAGTTGCGGGCAAGATTTACCGAAAAACTTAATCGGTTGGGTAAGTAGTTGAGGTTGAAATCCTTAATGATGCGGAAAATGGGTTTGTTTAGTTTCTTTGAATTTTTAAAAGGCTCCCACGGTTTTGGCGTTGTCGAAAAATCGTAGTTAAACGAAGCCTGATGGTCTTTCATAACATCGTATTCGGTTTCGGGATTTTGGTTTAGCGTTTCGTTGTAAGCGTATGATAAAGAGAAGTTTGCGGGGTCGTATATTCTTGGTTTTTTGCCCGAATAATCGACCTTTACATTGGTCAGATTGACGCTTTTCGTTATCTGACGTGTAACCGATTTTGTTTCCAAATCTTTCTTTTCCGCTTCGGTTTCAAGTGCATCTAATGCATCATCCAACAAAACGTCTTCATCCATCGGATTGTATTTGGGTTTCTCATAATCTTGCGAATAAGAGAAGTAAACGGGGAGTTTTACGTTTGCTTTTTCGGGGAATAATTTTCCGAACTCGAAAGCGGTGGAGAGTTGCAGTTGGTATTTATTCTCCATGTTTCGGTCTTGTACGTTGTCCTCTATTCCGCCAAAACCTGCCGTTTCGACGCGCCCAGCAATGTTGAAGTTACCAAAGTCGGAAAAGTTTATGGCCAAATCGGAAACGGTACCCCATCCGCCTTTTTCGTTGAACTCGCTCACACGCAATTCGTTAACCCAAACCTCAACCGACTTTTCGCTTCGTGCATTGTTTCTTACTCCAATCATGATTACCTGTACGTCGCCAAGATTCGGATTCCCGAGTATGGTTACTTTGTTTTGCAAATTGTCGGGGTCGTACTCCGAATATCTCGTATATTGATTGATGGCGGTATTGCCTTTGCTTTTTTCGTGATTTCTGTTGTTTTTCACTTTTGTAAGCAACGAAAGCGGAAAGTCTATCATATTGCTCTGCGGCCATACCGTTTCGGCATCTTCTTCGGAGTAAATGCCTTCGGGAGTTAAAACAAGTGGCACCTCGTATTCGTAATAATTGCTGTTGTTGTCTGTTCCGATGCGGAGAAAAACACTTGTTTCGTTGTCTCTTGTCTCGGGTTCGCCAATAATCTCTTCGGCATGTGCAAACATCTGAATACGACCGTATTGACGCAAGTCAAACGAAAGATTTTTGTAAACGGCGCGAGCATCGCCCGCCGACAAGTTTGTGATTTTCAGTTGCATGGATTGCTCGTTTTCCTGTCTGAGTTGAGGCTGGCTCGGGTCTGTTTCGCGTGTAACACCGGGTGGCAATACGTAATTTACAGGCTTCTTGTTGGAGTTTTCTTCGATGCTGACGGCCGAAACATCCAATGTGCCGTTGGTTACGGGAGGCGTGTCGGCATCGTACAAATCTTTTGTGTAAATGCGCCAATCGCCTCGTACAAGGCGTATTGTTCCGAAACGGAGATGTGTGGTTTCGGCAAAATTGTGCATAAACATTCTGATGAAACGTATCGACCGAAAATCGCGAATGGAGCCGTAGCGTGTTTCGTAATCTCTGATAGGTATTTTAAACTGATACCAAGTAACGCTGCTTTTTGTCCCGTTTTTCAGTTCGACGCTTGCTTCTATTTTGTCGTTGATGTAATTTTTGCCTACTTCGAGGTCTGTTCTTCGTGTCGAAATTCGATATTCAAAATACTTTTCGTATTCGTTCAGCGTATTGTCGCCGTTCAAATCCTCTACGTCGGGCAGGGTGGATGCCGATGTCGAATAGTTTTCGTCATTTTTGTTTGATGGAATCGAGTTGCCTTCCGTACCGTTGTAGTGTTTGTATCGTTCAAGAATGCCTAACTCTTGGCTGTCGTAGTCCGAACCCCGATAGTGATGATAGTTGTCGCCGGCAGGGTCGTTGAGGGCTGAAAATGGGTCGTCGCTTAAGCGTTTGACGGCATCAGGAGAGAGGTGTTTTTTGTACGCGTCCAAATAATTTTTGTAAGTCGGAAAGTTAAATTCCTCCTCGGTTTTTAACCCGTTGAGTCCGACATCTTGATTTATTCTTGCATCATCGTCGTTGGAAAAAGCCACCACCGTCGATTGTACTTTTGGCACACGCCCCCAAACGGTTCGTTCGGTAACCGTGGTGTCGCCTATTGCCGATAATCCGTTTTCAAAGTATTTCTTTCCGTCTTTCAAAATATCCTCCGAAATGTCGCCAAGGTTGATGTATAAATCACCTCCCTGCATGGTGCCTGCTGTGTCATTCACAAACGGATCCATCATCCAAAATTCGATGTATTCGATGTTTGAAGTTTCGAAGTTGGTAACGTCGAGTTTGCGCATGATGCCACCCCAACGTTTGTCGGGTGAGAGTAGATACCCGTTTTCATCGATATTGTCGGAATCGAGGTTGTAAGGGCCGCGTTCGTTCGGATAGAAGGATAAATTCAACACCGAGAGATAAGAGGTTTCGCCTACAATAGCCTCTCGGTTCGGAAAAATTTCTTGTTCGAGCACCTCTCGTGTCAGATGATTCGATTGAATATCCTTGTTTTGTCTGATGTGTGTAGGTGTGGTCGAGTTGTTTCTGTTGAAAACGCTGTTGTCGATAGAATACCAACTCAGCAAAGCCCTGTTTTTCCCGTATTCGATGTCGTTACTCTTTTTTGCTTCGGGAAATTTGGAGGGTGTGCTTGCCAATTTCCAATAGTAAGGATAAGCGATGTCGATGCTTGTTTCTGATGTTTCAAAATCGTCGAGGTAGGCATAACCCTTGTTATTCTCTATTTTTCGATGTCCGGGTATCAGTTGGGCGACTTCGGCATTGAACGATATGTTCGATTCTTGCGAAAGATTCAGCAACGGCAATTTGTTGAGAAAAGTAGTCAACCACGGAGCTTTTGTCTTGTAGGAAGCATTTACGCCCCATATCGTGTTCGAAAGCGGCTCCGATCCGATTGCCATTTTTGTTACTAACGGCATTTCCGAAAGGTGCATTACCGTACCTCCGATTGAAAAATCCTTGTTGAAGGCATATTCAAGATGGGTGCCTACCAATGTCTTTCGTTGCAAATTGAACAACGATTGATTTTCGAGCGAAACATTGATGTCCGTACCCGAAGCCAAAAGAGATTCGTCGAGGATCGTTACCGTACCCATGATGTAGTCCACAATGTAATCTACATTTTCGGTAAGTGTGCGTCCGCCTGCCGTTACTTTTACCGACCCTCGCGTAACATTCATTGCGTTGAGTTGAATTTCGGAACTCGACGAGGCTTTGTATTTTCCGGCAATGATAAATTTGTTTTTTTCAGAAAGTTCTTGAGCAACAACCAGCGTAGAGTCGTACAACTCCTGAAAAACGTATTTCTTGGCAATGGCATCGTTGCCGATTACTTTACGCAGTCCTTCGCCAAAAGGTTCCAACAGCGGGAAATAGATGCGTCCTGTCGAGGAGTTGATGGTGAATCCTTCGACATAGTCGAACGTGCCGTCGGGGTGAGGCTCGTTGCGTGAATCCAAACGGTCGAATCCCAATGCCCGCACCAGCAGTTTGTTTTTGATGTTGCCCTCGCTGATGTAGTTCAAATACATGCCGTTTGAATCGTTGCGATGCTGAATGTCGAGCCTGAATTTTTCGGACTGAATGCGTGTGGCTCCAAGATAATAAACGTTTTTCATCATTAAATCCCACATCGGGATGTCGGGATTTTGGCTTGAACTTTTTAAAAGTTTCAAAATCAATGCTTGAGGAGGCTCTATTCCGTCTGTCGAAAATTCGCCGACCTGATAGGTTTTTCCTCCGTAAGTATATTCGAAAGCAACGGCAAGTACCTCGTCGGCATTCAGGGTGTTTTGAAGCGAGATGTAACCTAATTGCGCATTGAAGGTGTATTCGGAAGCATCAAGTTTACGGGCACTTTCAATTTTTTCATAATCCTCGCCTCCTATCATTCCGTTGTAACCGTCGAGCGCACTGTTGGTGGTTTGTATATCGCGTACGCTTGTGTTGTTTGCAAATTCCGAGTAAAGGCTATTCGTACGATTGTCGGGCAATGAGGCGGAAACTGCCCACGAGGAGTTGTGAATGCGGTTGCTTTCCGCCAAGTCCATAAATGCAACAATGTTACGGGCTTGTTCGTAATTGCCACGTTTGTTGGTTATCCATACCTCTACTCGGTTGATGGTAACCCCCGACGAAATCAGCGGAAGTTGTTTCATTGATTTTTCATAATTGTCGCGAAAGAAATGTGCTAAAAAGAAGTGTCTGTTTTCGTCGTATTCATCGGCTCTTACCTCAAAATCTTTGAGTTGGGTACCGCCTTTGCTGCTTACGTTTTGCGACTCCGACTGTTGTTGAGAGACTACGGCCGTTATGTTGAGTTTTCCGAACTGCAATTCCGTTTTTATACCGAAAAGGGCAGAACTTCCTTTTATCAACGACCCTTGTACAGGCATACTTACATTTCCGGCTTCGAGTTTTTTTATGATTTCGTCTTCTTTACCCGAATAAGCCAATTTCAACATTTGTTTGTCGAAGTCGAAAGTCGATTCGGTGTTGTAGTTGAGGTTAAAATTGATTTTTTCACCCACTTTTCCATTGACACTCAACTGGATGTCTTCGTCGAAGTCGAACGTGGTTGTTTTGCGTAGTTTCTCGGAAAGAGCGGGGTTGTCTATTTTGTTGTATAACAGCCCGAAAGTGATTTCCGCAGAGCCTTGCGTCTTGAGCTGAACACCGCCCGGACCAAAAATTTTATCGGCAGGACCGATGTCGAATTTTATGTCTGTAAGTTTGAATTTTGAGTCGTAGGATTCTAATTTGGCGGAGTTCTTCGCTTTCCAAAATTGCTGCATTTCTTGTTGCAACGTATAGTCTTTGTATTCTTCTTCGGTCAGCGAAAAAGGGGTCGATATTTCAATGTCGCCTATTTTCGTACGAACAATGTAGTTGCCGGTGCTCAGGTCGTATTCGATTTCCGTTTTGACGTTTTCAGGGTCTTTGAGGTCGATGGGATTCTGCTCCGTTAAATCATGATAATCCTCTTTCTGCAGGTCATTCACCTGAAAGTCGGGACTTGGTACGTTTTCGGTTTCGTTTTCTTCTTTTCCCTGTTTTTTTTGTGTAGTTTGTCCTATCGCCTCAATCGAAACGATAAGGCTGAAAATACTAACGATGATAACTATTTTTCGTAGGTTATACATTTGTTAGACAGACATCTATAGCATTTTTAATGCAAGTTTTATGGCTTGCTCGATGGTTGCCGAAGGGTTTTCTTTGAAAATTTTTTCAAGCACTTTTTGCGATGCCGATTGTTGGAATCCTAATGTTGTCAGTGCCGAAAGAGCTTCGTTTTGCGTGGTAGTTTGAATAGATGTGGTTGCGGCTTCAAATCCGTCGATTTTTCTTATTTTGTCTTTTAAATCGACTACGATGCGTTGTGCGGTTTTTAGTCCGATGCCTTTTATGTTTTTCAACGTGGTGAAATTTTCGTTTGCAATCGCCTCTTGCAATTCGGCGGCCGAGAGCGACGAGAGTATCATTCTTGCCGTATTGGCACCGACACCTGATACTGAAATCAGCAACAGAAACAATTCGCGTTCGTTTTTCGTCAGAAATCCGTACAAAACATGAGCGTCTTCTCTTATTGCTTCGTAAATGTAAAGTTTACATTGTTTGACTTTCAAAAGCTCGGAGTAGGTGGAGAGTGTGATGTTTATGGCAAAACCAATCCCGTTGGTTTCTACTACGCTGATTGTCGGAGTCAATTCTGTGATTTCTCCAAAAATATAATCTATCATAAGATGGTTCAATATTCAAATGACAAAGATACCTTTTTTCTTTGTTTTTAATAAACGAAAAGACCGCTTATTTATTGTGTTTGCACCATCTCGGGGCTTATTTTTTTGAAATAAAAAAGTTACTTTTGTCGCTGTCTGTTATGGAAAACTATTTCTCATTTCTAAAATCGCGATTACAATCGGTTTGCGCAGTGTCCGAATTGCACGATTTTGTGTTTCTTGTGGGACATAAACTGACCGGATTGTCGGATGTGGAGTTGCTTACAAAAGATTGCAATTTGAACGAGTCGCAGATGAATCTGCTGGAACAATACCTGAACGAGTTGTCGGAGAACAGACCTATTCAGTATGTACTTGGAGAAACGCAATTTTGCGGATTTCAGTTGAAAGTAGATGAACGGGTGTTGATACCTCGTCCCGAAACGGAAGAATTGGTTGATTGGGTGGCGTCTTCTTTGTCGCAAGAGAGTAAGGTTTTGGACATCGGTACGGGTAGCGGTTGTATTGCCATTACAGTTGCGAAATTGCTCCGAAATGTTCAGGTTGTTGCGTATGATATTTCCGAAAAAGCGTTGGCATTGGCTGCCGAAAATGCATTGATGAACAATGCAAAGGTTGAGTTTTGCTGCGTGGACATTCTTAACCCTCCGACTACGACCAAGGAGTTTGATGCAATCGTCAGCAATCCGCCCTATGTGTTGTTCTCAGAACAGAACACAATGGCACACAATGTGCTTGATTACGAGCCTCATAGGGCACTTTTCGTACCTGATGAAAATCCGCTGATTTTTTATCGTGCGATAATCGATTTTGCAAAAAATCATTTGCGTCAGGGCGGCTGTTTATTTTTTGAAATAAATAGTGCTTTTGCTCAACAAATGAAAGATTTGTTGTTGCACGAGGGGTTTTCAGGGGTGAGCCTTCGCCAAGATATGTTTGGTAACGATAGAATGATAAAAGCGGAATGGCAATGAAAAAATATACTTACGAGGAGGCATTGCATCGGGCAGCGGCATTGTGTTCGATGGCGGAAAAATCGGAAGCGGATATTCGTTGGAAGTTGTCCGATTGGGGTATTGACGACGCGGAGTCGGCTCGTATTTTATCGCATCTGAAAAAAGAAAAATTCCTTGATGAGACGCGTTTTGCAACGGCATTTGTGCGAGATAAATTTCGTTTTTCGCAGTGGGGTAGGGTAAAAATAGCTTATGCTCTTCGCCAAAAAGAGGTGTCGGAGGCGATTGTTGCCGATGCACTCTGTTTGATAGATGACGACGAGTATGCAGAGGTGTTGTTGGAGCTGTTGCGTAACAAAAAAAAGAGCCTCAAGTCGGGTTCCGATTATGAAAAAAGTGCGAAACTTGTTCGTTTCGCACAAAGTCGCGGATTTGAGTCCGATATTATTTTCAAAACTATAAAGAAATTATTGTAGCTCGCATTTCTCTTTGTTGATGAGTATGTTAGCGTACATTTCAAGTAGTTTCTGCTTTAAAAATGCAATGTCTTTTTGCTCTAAATCGATAAGTTCGATGCGCTTTTGTAAATACGCTTCAAAAGCGTTTTTTTCTTCTTCGGTGTAAAGTTGTGCATACTTGTTTGTGTTTAGCAGCATATCGTAGGCAATCATATTGTTCTTGAAAATCCGATAGTTTGCGTGGATTTTTTTGTCAATGATTTTTGCTGTTTCGGTAATTTGCTCATTTCTGCTTCCGTTTAAAGAAACAACTTCGTTGTCAATTGCTCCGCAAAAATGGAAATGAATATGTCCTTTGTATCCTTCCAATCCTTGTTTCATATTGATAAAATCGTCCATCGGCGTTTTCTTGAAATCGGCATTATCTCTTTTTTGTTGAAATTCTTTGGCTTTCAAGTAATCGCACGCATCGTATTCGTATGAGATGGTGAGGGGACAAATGTGCAATTGTGCAATGTTGTTTGCAAAGGTGCCATCTTGTCCGAGCGTAAGCATTTTAAGCAAGCTTTCTTGTGTTTGGTCGTTAGAGTCCTTGGCACGCCCCTCGCGTTGAGCCAACCAAATGGATTGACCTCGTTCGACAATTGTGTGATGAATATATGCCGATTGGCGTGCAAGTATTTGCATCATTTGGCGAATAGGAGCATTGCGTTGAATAATGAAACTTTTGTTGATACGCACCAGCGTACGAATCCAATCTTTGATAAGCAGATTGTCGCCAATGGCAATTTCGGTAGTGTCAAATCCGTTCCCTACCAAAATGTAATTCAAAAAAGCGGAGTCGAGAATAATATCGCGATGATTGGAAATGAAAAGATAGGCTTTGCCTTTTTCCAACGATTCGATGCCCGAAAAAGTGATTCCTTTTGAGGTTTTCGTTTCCAAATGTCGAAGTAAGGGGAAAAAGAATTGTTTTTGTACCTCTAATTTTGTATGAATGTTTTTAAGTTGTTGTACAAACTCGTCCGTCGAGAGATTTGGAAATCTCTTTTTGATAATAGCCATAAATTCGGCATCGGAAGTGAGTTGCTCGAAAGCAGTTTGCAGTTCTGAATCGTAAAAAGGTCTTATTTCGTCGAAGTTGTATTTGTTTTCCATAATTTTTTCAATTAAGCATTTATGCAAAATTAACATATTTTATATATCAAGCAAACAAAGAGCCTCTCGCTGTATGTTTTTTGAACGTATTCTCCATTCTGCCGGATAAAGGTTGTTGCATCGGTTACCCAGATGTTTTACCCAACCCAAAGGAATATCGTTATAACAAACTGCTACAAAACCCTTTGTGGGGGCGTCGCACCAAATGGCTTCTTTTTGCAGAAAAGCAATGGCATCGTTATAGTTAAGATTGCAGGTAGGAAAAGATGTTCTCGTAAAATATTTCGATAGTGCCAACCCTGCTTGTGGAATCAGGTCTTTCCCTTTTTGTTCGTAAAGCGGAATGCCCATGTGTATGACATTTAGTTGCTTTTGGAGGAAAAGAATCTGTTCGATGTGATTTTTAGGAACGGCATAATAAAATGAATTGTTCTGAATTACCTCAAACATTTCCTTGTCTTGTAGAATATTATTTAGGTCTATTTTTGCTTTCTGCGATGGTTTTTGTTTTATTTTCAGTTGGTTGCACGCCTCTTTCTTTCGTAATACGGAGATGAAAAAACCTTCGCCTTTCGTCTTGTGCGGGAAAAAACGGTAACCATAATCGTTTTCAACAATTCCCCATGTGTTTTCGATACGCAGGTGCAAAATTTCGGCATTAAAGTTTTTTGTAATCCAGTCGATGTTTTTCTCATTCTCTTCTTGATTGTAAGTGCAGGTGCTGTAAACGAGGAGCCCATTTTCTTTGAGAGAATTCCATACTTGTTGAACAATCTCTTTTTGCCGCTCGGCACACATATCAACATTTTTTCGACTCCATTCGCCGATAGCGTCGGAGTCCTTACGAAACATACCTTCGCCCGAACAGGGTGCGTCAATTAGAATAAAATCGAACATTCCGTTGAATGTGGAAAAATCTTTGGGTGCATTGTTAGAAACCATGTTGTTTGCATTGCCCCATTTTTGAATGTTTTCTGCCAAAACAAAAGCCCTTGAACGAACAAATTCATTGGAAATCAGCAGGCTTCCATTCGGTAAAATTTGGCTGAGGTGCGTCGATTTTCCTCCGGGTGCGGCACACAAATCGAGAGCCGTTACAGGCGTTTCAATCAATTGTCTGACCACTTGCTCCAGAAACATCGACGAGGCCTCTTGCACATAATAACATCCGGCATGAAACAGCGGATCGAAAGTGAACGAAGGGCGTTTGTTTAAGTAAACACCTTGGCTACACCATTTCACCTGCTCGAAATGTTTTTTTACGGTCGTTTTGTTGTTAAATCGGATGCTGACGGGACTCACCGACGACAAACTATTTAGAAACGAATCC
This sequence comes from Paludibacteraceae bacterium, assembly GCA_017456885.1. Taxonomy (GTDB): domain Bacteria; phylum Bacteroidota; class Bacteroidia; order Bacteroidales; family Paludibacteraceae; genus RGIG9608. The sequence goes on along the minus strand of JAFTIM010000015.1, from coordinate 170,587 downwards.
CATTCGCTCCCTAACATCGCTTTTGTATAGTTGATAAAATCCGGAGGTAAAATCATTTTACTTTTTGTGGAGCAAAAGTACAAAAAAGAGAGTATTTAAGGAAGCAATAGGCGTAATTTGAATTTTTGTACCTTTGTAAGGTAAAATAAAAAATAAGGCATGAAACTGAAACACCTTTCTGTTGTAAACTACAAAAATATTCTTTCGTGCGAATTGGATTTTTCAGACAAAATAAATTGTTTCGTCGGAAAAAACGGAATGGGGAAGACGAATCTTTTAGATGCCATTTATTATTTGTCTTTCTGTAAAAGCCATACTAACTCAATTGACAGCCAAGTTGTTACGCATGGCGAAGATTTTCTTGTTTTGCAAGGATTGTACGATAGAAATTCGATAGAGGAGAATATTTATTGTGGGATAAAACGCCGTCAGAAGAAGCAATTTAAGCATAACAAAGTGGCTTATGCGAAGTATTCTGAACATATCGGTTTTTTGCCTTTGGTGCTGGTTTCGCCCGCCGATGCCTCGTTGATTTTAGACGGTAGCGATGAGCGACGACGTTTTATGGACATTGTCATTTCGCAGTACGACAAAACGTATCTGAATGCCTTGATTCGGTATAATGCAGCCTTGCAAAATCGGAATTCTCTTTTGAAATCGGAATCGACTGACGAGTTGATGTATGACCTCTATGAAGAGGAAATGGCTGAAACGGCTTCTGTGATTTTTGCGGGACGGAAAGATTTTATTTGTCGTTTTGTCCCTATTTTTCAACATTACTACAATACGCTTTCGGCTGGCGGAGAACAGGTAACTTTGCAATATGTTTCTCATTTGTTTGACGAACAAAATCTTCTGGATACTTTGCGTTCTACCCGGAAACGCGATACGCTGATAGGATTTTCGACCAAAGGAGTTCATAAAGACGACTTGGAAATGATGCTTTCCGATTATCCGATAAAGCGTGTAGGTTCGCAGGGGCAGAATAAAACCTTTTTAATTGCCTTGAAGTTTGCGCAATTCGACTTTCTGAAAGAAATCAATAATGGAATGTCGCCGATTTTGTTATTAGACGATATTTTCGATAAACTTGATGCCGAGAGGGTAGAGCGTATCATTCAGTTGGTGTCTGGCAATCATTTCGGACAAATTTTCATTACCGATACAAATAGGGAGCATTTGGACGAGATGCTTTCCAAGATTGAGTATGAAAATAAAATATTTAAAGTGGAAAACGGCAATGTAATGTTTTGATTTATGGCAGAACACAACAATTTCGGAAAGCTTGGCGAACAACGAGCTGCAAACTATCTGGCAAGCAAAGGATATGCCATTTGGGATACAAATTGGATTTCGGGGAAAAACGAGTTGGATATTGTGGCGGAGAAAGATGGGATGCTGATTGTAGTTGAGGTCAAAAGCCGTTCGACCACTTATTTCGAGCATCCAAAAGATGCTATAACAACCGCTAAAATTCGCCGAATAGTGGAGGCTACAAACGACTATCTCATAAAAAAATCACTCGATATGGAAGTCCGATTCGATGTGATAAGCGTGCTTCCGTTAGGTAATGATTTTGAGATAGAACACATCGAAGATGCCTTTCTTCCACCTGTTTGTTAAATACCGAATAATTCGGGGCGTTTCCCTTTGACGTTTTTATAGAAACTTTTAATCTCAATAATATCGGTATCGTAATTACCTGTGGGATATATTATTTTTTTGTATCCTAACTCTTTTTTCTCGTAATCAATAGAGGCCAGTACAATGGGAACATTCGCTTTGAGTGCGATGTAATAGAATCCTCTTTTCCATTCGGGATTGTATTTGCGTGTTCCTTCGGGAGTTATGCCGATTTGAAATTGGTCGTGTTTTTGAAATTCTTCGGCAATTTGGTCGGTAAGCGATGTTTTCTTGCTTCTATCGACTGGAATTCCACCCAATGCACGCATAAATTTGCCCAATGGGAAGCGAAACCACTCTTTTTTCATAAAAAAGTGAGTTTTTGCACGCATTGCTTTATTGAACAAATTGCCCCAAATAAAGTCCCAATTACTTGTGTGTGGTGCTATGCAGATAACACATTTTGCGGGAATTTCCACATTGTTGTTGATGTTCCAACCACACCATTTTAATATTTTTTCGCTTAAAGTCATTTCCATTTCAACGATTTTATTTTTAGCTCTGTACGTCTGTTTTTTGCTCGTCCCTCTTCGGTGTCGTTTTCTGCTATGGGTTGTGTTTCGCCCATTCCGATGCAGGTAATTCTTTCGGCTTTAATGCCTTTTGCAATGAGGTAGTTCGATACTTCTTTTGCACGATTTTCAGAAAGTTTTATGTTATGCTCGTGAGTACCGATGTTGTCGGTGTGTCCGACAATTTCGATACTGACCTCGGGTTGAAGGGTGAGAAAACGATATACATATTCGAGTTCGGGTTTCGATTTTGGCAATAATTTGTATGAGTCGGTTTCAAAAGAGATATTGTTTAACGTTAAACTTGCACCAATACAAATGCTGTCCATTTCTATTATAACCTTGTTTTCTGGCATTTTGTTCGGAACAATGTGCCCTGAATAAAAGAGAAATCCTTTTTTGTGGACATTTAAAGCGTATTCTTGGTTTGCGGGAAGATATGTGTAAAAGGCACCGTTCCAATCGGAAACGAACTTATGCGTATTGCCTGTTGTGAGGTCTGCAATCTCGATTTCAGTTTCGATGGGTGTTTTGTATATCCGTTCGTAAACGATTCCTGCAAAATAATTCATCGGTGATGGTTGGGCTGCCTTGTAGAGGTCGATTTCGTAAATATCTTTTCCTTGCCCTTGTAATATGTCGGATGCAAAATAAGCTTTTCCTCCGTTTGAACTGACAATGAAGCCGTATTCGTCTTTATGGGTGTTGATAGGATATCCGATGTTTTTCGGTTTGCTCCAAACATAATCGCTGTTGCGTTTTGAGTAAAAAATATCGAAACCGCCCAATCCGTCGTGTCCGTTAGAAGCAAAATAAAGCGTACTCCCATCTTGATGAAAAAAGGGAGAAAATTCGTCCTCGGGTGTATTTATGGAATCGCTCAAATTGATGGGGTTGGAAAAACGTAGAGTGCCGTCCGACATTTTTGTAACAACGCATTCCCAAATGTCTTTTTTACCTTTCCCGCCCGGTCTGTTCGACGAGAAAAACAGCTCCTTGCCATCGGCGGAGAGGCACGGATTTGTTTCCCAATAACGGGAGTTGAGGGGTTCGCCCGGATTGATCGGTAACGACCATCTACTCCCATCGTGAATGCAATAATAAATGTCGCATCCGCCTCGTGTGTCCGGTTTGTCGCATGCTACAAAAAACATGTATTTCCCATCGACGGAAAAACATTGAGAGCCTTCGTTCTCTTCCGTATTTGTCGGATGTCCGATACTTTCCGATTTTTTCCATTGTCCGTTTTCGTCCTGAAAACTCCAATAAATATCCTCGTTCCATTCCAAATTGGGTTTGCTTTTATCGGCTATCAGAACCGTGGTCGAAAAAACTTTTCCGTCAAGCGAGAGGCTCGGCCAATAGTCGTCGTATGGTGTGTTTATAGATTCCAAATTTTTAGGATTGAACGGTACGGGTTCGTTTTTGATTTTTAAAGCAATGTCGTTTTTGTGCGACAACGTTGTCCTTTTTTGCAAAGAATAATCCTCTGAAATAGCAGCAAGAGTGATGAGCGAGAGTTCGTATTCCCCTGCTTCGTAGTAAGCTTTTGCCAAGCGATATTGTGTTTCGTCAATTTTATAAGTGGTATTCAAAACGGCATCTTTTAGCGTGGCTATTTGTTGATCTTGTCTGTTTTGTTCGTTGAAACGTGCTGCCAAAAACCAATAGGCTTCGGTAAATGTTTTGTCCTCCGCAATGGCCTTTTGAGCAAATTCAATGGCTTCGTTTAGCGAAATGCTGTTTCGTGCTTTCGAATAGAAATCCATTGCTTTTTTTGACGATGTGCTTATGGTTTGAGCAGCAATTGCCATCGTTCCCGATAAAAGCCACGCAATGGCTGTAATTCTATAAATCATTCTGGATAATCTCATGGGTTCTATTGATAAGCTCGTTTATGTTGTCGTGATTGTACGATTCGGTATTGAGAGGATTGTGAATAACCATTGAGATTTTCCCGGGATGAATGAGAAATGTGTTGCGTGGAAGAACCTCGAAAGCCCCCTTGATGGTGATGGGTACCAACGGAGGATTCAAATCGCTTGCCAAAAGAAATGCACCGCGGCGAAATTTTCCTATAAGTCCGTCGTATGTTCGCGTCCCTTCAGGGAAAATTACTACCGAAACGCCACCTTTTAGCCGTTTGGCAGCTGCCTCTATCGAACGTGCAGCAGCTCTGTTGTTTGTACGATCTATGAAAATATGCCCCGCATATTCGCATGCCTTTCCAACCAAAGGAATTTTTTTTATTTCCTTTTTCATAATCCATTTGAACTTGCTGCGAAGCCAACCATAAATTAGAAATATGTCGAAAATACTTTGATGATTGGCTACAAAAACATACGATTGCTTCTCGTTAATCAGTTCTTCGCCAATCACTTCTATACGAATAAATGCTATGGCACACGTAATTTTTGACCACCAGCGTGCCGGATAATAACCCCATTTGACATCACCAAAAATAGCCGACATTATTATCGTCGTAATGGCAGTTATTATGGTGATAATCAAAAATATGGGAAAGAATATGAAAATTTCGTAAAGTACGTAAAAAGGAAAAAGTCGCTTTTTCATCTCATTTACCCTTTTAGAGTTCTCAGAAAAAAGTTGGTTGTTTCTTATTCGGCAACCACTTCCCGATTTATTTTCTTAATCAGTCCTTGCAACACTTGTCCGGGGCCGAGCTCTTTAAAATAAGTGGCTCCGTCGGCAATCATGTTTTCTACGCTTTGCGACCAACGAACGGCACCTGTAAGTTGTGCTATGGAGTTGGCTTTTAACTCTTCCGGATTTGTATGTGCTTTTGCATCTACATTCTGATAAACAGGGCAAATAGGAGCGTGATAAGGAGTGGCTAAAATGGCTTTCTCTAATTCTGCCCGAGCAGGTTCCATCAACGGAGAGTGGAATGCACCTCCAACAGGCAATTTCAATGCCCGTTTGGCACCTGCCTCTTTTAGTTTCTCACAAGCTGTGTCGATGGCATCTATCGAACCTGATATGACTAACTGCCCCGGACAATTGTAATTTGCGGGGACAACAACACCATCAATAGATTTGAGGGTTTGCTCAATGAGTTCGTTATCCAAATTGATGATGGCAGCCATCGTGCCCGGATTTGTTTCGCAAGCTTTTTGCATGGCTAAAGCTCGTGCCGATACAAGTTTTAATCCGTCTTCGAAAGAGAGAACCTTTGCTGCAACCAGAGCCGAAAACTCTCCTAACGAATGCCCTGCCACCATATCGGGACGGAAATCGTCGCCTAAAACAAATGCCGAAATCACCGAGTGTAGAAACACCGAAGGTTGTGTAACTTTTGTTTGTTTCAAATCTTCTGCCTGACCATTGAACATCAAATCGGTAATACGAAAACCAAGTATATCGTTGGCTTGTTCAAATAGTTGTTTTGCTAAATCAGATGATTCGTATAGGTCTTTGCCCATTCCTACAAATTGAGCTCCTTGACCCGGAAAAACATATGCTTTCATTTTGATAATATTTTGGTAGAAAACGGCACAAAGGTATTTATTTATTTACGATGCGACAAAATCGTTGAAAAAAAAACGGGCTTTTTTGATTTTTATTAAAAACAGTATTATCTTTGTCGCAAAGAAATCCGTATCGTTCTATGATTTCTTCTTAATCAATCTTTAAATATATTTTTAAAGGGAAATGAAAATAAAAACATTCCCGTTTTTTTATTAAATTTTATGTATAATATTCAGCAATTAGAGGAAAAAACGCTGGAAGAGTTGCTGTCTGTGGCCATCGAAATGGGCATAGATGCCAAGAATGTATCTTCGCAGCAAGAGTTGATAAATGCCGTGTTGGAAAAACAAGCGGTGATGCAGGGACAAGAGCAAGAGGTTGCTCCTCCTCGCAAAAAGAGAGCACGTATTATTACCAAAAGAATCGTTGTGGAAGATATGCAGGGAAAAGAGGAAGAACCTCGGATGTCAGTAGAGGTTGCAGAGGAAAGCAACCCTGTAGTAGAACCGAAAGAAAAAGAAGAACCCGTTGCCAAACCGAAAAAAGAGGCGAAGAAAAAAGTCCTTACACAAAAAATTAAAGAAATGGCATCGGAAGATGTACCCCCTACTGAAAACAATGAAGAAGAAATTGAGACGCAAACAGCTCCAAAAACACCCGAATCTCCTCGATACGATTTCGATAATTTGTTGAAAGGTCAGGGAACGCTTGAAATAATGCCTGACGGGTATGGCTTTTTGCGTTCATCGGATTACAACTATTTTTCGTCCCCCGATGACATTTATATTTCGCAATCGCAAATAAAACTATTGGGTTTGAAAACGGGTGATATGGTAGTCGGGTCGATTCGTTTACCGCGTGAGGGTGAAAAATATTTCCCGTTGGTTAAGGTGGATACCATCAACGGTCGTTCGCCTGAATTTGTGCGAGACAGAGTCCCGTTTGAACATTTGACACCGATATTCCCCGACGAAAAATTTGATTTGACAAAGGGGCATAACAGCAGTTTGTCGTTACGTATTGTCGATTTGTTTTCGCCGATAGGCAAAGGACAACGTGGCTTGATTGTTGCACAACCCAAAACGGGTAAAACGGTATTGCTGAAGGAGATAGCCAATGCTATTGCCGACAATCATCCGGAGGTGTATATGATAGTGTTGCTCATCGACGAACGCCCTGAAGAGGTAACGGATATGGCTCGCAGCGTGAATGCTGAAGTCATCGCATCTACGTTTGACGAACCTGCCGAAAAACATGTAAAGGTGGCAGGCATTGTTCACGAGAAAGCAAAACGCTTGGTAGAATGCGGGCATGACGTAGTGATTCTTCTTGATTCGATAACGCGTTTAGCACGAGCCTATAACACGGTACAACCGGCTTCGGGCAAGGTGCTTTCGGGAGGTGTGGATGCCAATGCTTTGCAAAAACCGAAACGATTTTTTGGTGCAGCCCGAAATGTTGAGAATGGCGGCTCGCTCACGATTCTTGCAACGGCTTTGACCGAAACAGGTTCTAAAATGGACGAAGTGATTTTTGAAGAATTTAAAGGTACGGGAAATATGGAGTTGCAGCTTGACCGCAAGCTGTCGAACAAACGTGTGTTTCCTGCTGTCGATATTATGGCTTCGAGTACGCGTCGCGACGATTTGTTGCAAGATACCGATACGCTGAATCGTATGTGGGTGCTTCGCAGTTATTTGGCGGATATGAATTCGGTAGAGGCTATGGAGTTTGTAAAAAAACGTATGGAGAATACAATTTCCAACGAAGAATTCCTTATCTCGATGAATGGCGATTGAAAAATGTTTAACCATACTGAAAATAATTATGAAAAAGAATGCTTTTGCCCCTTATGTGCTAACTTTTTTGGTACTATTTCTATTCTGTTGTACAAAAAAAGATGAAGTACGGATTCCTGACAATCCATCGACAGATGTTGACAATACAATATCTGATGACGATAATGCTGATAGTCTTGTTGTAGAAAATCCTATTTTGGTTGATTCTGTTGTGCTGAATCGGCTTTCGATAGGACTCTTGCAGGGTGATACTTATAAGCTCCAAATCTCTATAGATTACGAAGGAGTTACACCGCCCGAAGTAACATGGACCACCACAGATGCCGCAGTTGCATCGGTCGATGCCGACGGAGTCATCTCCGCATTGAAAGCAGGCTCGACAACTATAACCGCCACTGCCGGCGACAAGCAGGCGCAATGTGCTGTTACGGTCGTGGCTAATGGCGAGTCGGTCTATCGTCATGGGTATTCGGAGCTGAGTGCCGACGACAAGGCGATTTACAATTATATGCTTCGACAGATTTTGGCATTTGAGAGCAATGCAGCAACGTATTCCGATATTTGTCACAGAATATACTTGGATTTTGCTTCGCAGGGGATGACGGTTGACCAAAATAAGGTAATGAAATTGACAAATCTTATTATAAAAGATGTCCCGGAGGTTTATATGTTGGTCAATTACATTTATCGTTACGATAATGATAAAAACCAGTATTATTTGCGTGCAAAAAGTTCGTGTACACCGGAAAGTTATGCGGCGGAAATGACCCAAATAAATGCGGCTTGCGATGCAATTTGCAATTCGGTTACGGCTTCTATGTCTGAATTTGAGAAAGCAAAAATTATTCACGATGGTTTTATCGATTGGGCAGATTATGGAGGCGTTAGTAATGCTAATAGCGGTGATATTACAGGGTCTTTCATTACGAAATGTGCTGTTTGCGAAGGATTTGCAAGAGCATATCTTTTGCTTTGCCAGCGAGTAAATCTCAAGTGCGTGTATGTGGTAGGCTCTCTTCGTACAAAAACAGAGCCTGAAACATGGGGCAATCATGCGTGGAATTTAACGCAGGTCGATGGCGTGTGGTATTTGGTGGACATTACGGGAGATGGGAGTTTCCCCAATCAATGCGGTTGGAATTACTTTCTGCGTGGCTCCGATTGGTTTTCTGCGTCGTATAAATACGAAAGTACAGGCGGAGGAAACGAAAATATAGGCGCAGTGGCGTATATCACTCTGCCCATCGTATCGGCTTCCGATTACGTATGGGAACGCCCTTGATTTGTAGGTTTTCTCTGAAAAAAACAGACCGTCCGATTCTGCTTGGAGTCGGACGGCTTGTTTTTCTATTATTCGATTTTATCCTTATGCCGATAACTCGATTTTTAGTGCGGATTTGTCGTTGGAAAGCGAAAAATGCAATACGGCGTTTTCAGTCATATTATCAAGTAGAAAATCGGTCATGGGGTCTTCGATGTATTTCTGAATAGCTCGCTTCAAAGGACGAGCTCCGTTTTGTGCATCATAGCCTTTTTCTGCAATGAAAAGTTTTGCCTCGTTACTCAATGTAAGTTGCAAATGCATGGTTTCCATGCGTTTGTTCAAAGTTGCCAATTCCAAATCCACAATGCGTTCAATGTCTGTTTTTGTTAAGCTATTGAACATGATAATATCATCGATACGGTTAAGAAATTCCGGCGAGAAAGTTTTGTTAAGAGCTTTCTGTACAGTGCTTTGCGAAACCTCGTTGTCGTCTTTACTTTGTGAAGTGAAGCCAATTCCTTTCCCGAAATCTTTCAGTTGCCGCGAGCCTACGTTGGAGGTCATAATGATAATGGTGTTTTTGAAATCGACAATACGTCCGAGGCTGTCGGTAAGCCGCCCTTCGTCAAGCACCTGCAACAAAAGGTTGAATACGTCGGGATGCGCTTTTTCAATTTCGTCAAGCAGAATGATGGAATAAGGCTTGCGACGAACGCGTTCGGTAAGTTGTCCCCCGTCTTCGTGTCCGACGTATCCCGGAGGGGCGCCGATGAGCCTTGATACACTGAATTTTTCCAAATACTCGCTCATGTCGATGCGTATAAGAGCATCTTTACTGTCGAACATTTGCTCCGAGAGTTGTTTGGCAAGATGTGTTTTGCCGACACCCGTCGGTCCGAGAAAGATAAATGTCCCGATAGGTTTGTTAGGGTCTTTCAGACCGACACGGTTACGCTGAATGGATTTGACTATTTTGTCGATAGCGGAATCTTGTCCTATGATTTTGGATTTCAATTCGGCATTCATTTGTTTAAGTCGTAATCCCTCGGCTTGTGCGATACGTTTAGCAGGAACACCGGTAATAGAAGCTACGGTTTCGGCAATTTGCTCTTCGCCTATTGTTTGCGGCATATTGTTATTTTGTTGCCAATTGCTTTCAAAAGTTTTTAACTCTTCGGTCAATTGCCGTGCTATGTCGCGTTGATTGGCAGCCTCTTCGTAATTCTGATTTTTAGAAGCCTCAATCTTTCTTTGTGTGGCTTCTTCTATTTTTTTGTTCAATACTTTTATCTCTTCGGGAATTTCTGTGAATTTCACATGAGCTTTTGCACCTGCTTCGTCGAGCACATCAATAGCTTTGTCGGGAAAACAGCGGTCGCTAATGTAACGTTCTGTCAGTTTGACACAAGCAACAAGGGCATCGTCGGAGTACTTTACATTGTGATGATCTTCGTATCTGAACTTGATGTTTTTCAGAATATTCAGTGTGTCGTCGGCAGAGGTTGGCTCCACTAAAACTTTTTGGAAGCGGCGTTCCAAAGCACCGTCTTTTTCTATTGTTTTCCGATATTCATCGAGTGTAGTGGCACCAATACACTGCATTTCGCCACGAGCAAGACTCGGTTTGAGCATATTGGCGGCATCGAGCGATCCTGTGGCATTGCCTGCACCGATAATGGTGTGAATTTCGTCGATAAAAAGAATTATGTCGGGGTTGTTCTGCAATTCGTTCAAAATGGCTTTTATTCGTTCTTCGAATTGTCCGCGATATTTTGTGCCGGCCACAATGCCTGCCATATCGAGCGAAACAACACGTTTGTTCCACAATTGTCGTGGCACTTTGTGTTGAATAATGCAATCGGCAAGCCCCTCCACGATGGCCGTTTTTCCTACTCCCGGTTCGCCTATCAAAACAGGGTTATTTTTCTTTCTGCGACTAAGTATTTGAATGACACGTTCAATCTCTTTTTCACGTCCTACAATCGGGTCAAGTTTGTTTTCGGCAGCTGCTACCGTCAAATCGAATCCGAATTTATCGAGTGCAGGCGTGTCGGAAACGGCTCTGTTTTTTTGTGCGGTTGCGGTTTCTTTCTTGTTGTCGAAATCGTCGAAATCATCTTCTGTGTCGTCTTCGGCAGGGAGTGCATTTTGCAACGAAGTCTCTTTTTTCGTATCAAGCAGATTGCGTACACTGTAATAATCGACATTTTTTTCTTGAAGGATTTTCCCTCCGATGTTGTTTCCGTCTTTCAAAATGGCAAGAAGCAGATGTTCCGTGTCCGTCTGCTTTGAGTTGAGCGAACGAGCTTCCAAATACATGAAACGCAAAATGTCTTCGGTGGCAGGAAGCACCGTGATGTTTCCGTTATAACTATCGCTTTTCTCCGTTTCCTCGGAGCAACGTTGCTCAATTTCGCATTTAAGTTCCTTTGTGTCAATACCCAATTGCTTCAGAATGCTAATGGCAAGACCGGAACCTTCGCGTAATAAACCCAATAGCAAATGCTCGGGTTTTATGGTGTTTTCCCGCAAACGTTCCGCCTCTTCTCGGCTGAAAATCAGTATATTTTTTAATCTGTCGGAATAATTTCTTGTATCCATAAAAAATTTTGTTTGATAAACAATTTTCAAAGATAGTGCCAAATCCGAAATTCGGTAAATATGTCAGTTTATGATTAAAACCATTTACGGGAGCTGTCGCTATTATCACTCTTTTTCTCGTATTTCAAGTCGCGCAACATTGCCGATTTGACACCTACGGTAACGGTGTACGATTTGTATAGTCCGAACGGACTCATAGAAGCCGACAAAATCCAACAATGTAAGTCCCTGTTGATGGAAATGTTTGTAGATGTAACTTTCAGCGCATTGAAGTCGTATGAAAAAGAGTAGGAAATATGCCATTGCGGTGTGGGCGAAATGCTTCCTGAAAGACTTAAGTTGTGGGTGAATTTTCGTTCGTATTCCATTTTCTCTTTATTGAAAGTGCTACTTTGTCCCCAACGTATGGAATAATTGATACTCAAACTCCACGGGATGTTAATTTTCTGGTATCCGTCATCGTCATCTTCACTATCTTTTTTCTTTTTCTTGTCGTCGAATACAGTATTGCTTTCTTCGTCGCCGTCGCCAAACTCATTTGTTTCATCGGAGAACTCGTCTGTTTCTGTATTATTGTTGTTTTCTTTTTTGTCTTTCTTCTTAAAAGTGTCGTTGTTGAAAGTGTATTGAAAAGATGTTCCTGTTCCTAAAAAACGAGGGAATTTCCTTAGTTGGTTGACATGCACGGGGTTGCCGTTCTCATTGAGAGCGTATTTGTAAGGGTCGAAAGCACCGCTCAAATTGATAGAAAACTTTTTCGTGATTTTCAATCGAAGATTGGTACTGAAATTCCCTAATCGCATCGAGTCGGCTGCAAAATTGTAACTTCCGCTGATGGAAAAATTGTCAATCAGACTGATTTTCTTGTAGGCATTGGTTTTTGTGGTGTCCGATTTGTCTTTTACCTTCATTTCCAGATTGTTTGCCAAAGAAAAGCCTAAGCTACCACTGGTACCTTTCCCCGGAACACCATACAGTGAATTGGCATACGGCGAATAGGTTACCTCTTTTGTTTGTATTCGGTTAATATTGTTTTTGTCAATAATGGTTTGTGTGTAGGTTTTATAAAATTTAAACATCGGATCGCTGAAATCGGGATGATAGTTGAATGAAATAGAGGGCGTGATAATGTGTCGAATACGATCTACTTTGTCGCCGAAAATTTTTCGGATAGGGGTGTAAAACCCGTAAATTTTTGTCTGAATGCTTACTCCGAGGTTGAAATCGTAAACGTTATAAAAACCGGTTGTCGTATCAACCACCTCTTTTTGGTTTAGTTCGTCCCACGAACGTTCCTCCCTGCTGAAATACCATTTGTAGTTGAAGTTGAATGTAGGGGTAATCGAGATATACTTAAATACGTTGAAAGAGGCTCCAATGGGCAGTTGATGTTGAAACCCGTTTCTCCATTTTGAAAATTTGGTTTTGAATAGTAGATTTTCTTTTGTTTCTATGCTATTTGCAAAAGTTCCGGTATAACTCATATAGAATTTTTCGTACCAACGCTCTTTTCCGACTCTGTTTTTCTTTTTGAACGGGTAAATTCGACTCATCGAAACGGTCAGGTTTGGGAGATTAAGATTGATTACCGAGTCTTTTGTGCGTTGGGTAAGCATGGCTGTCAAAGAAAGACTCCAAGGACTTTCGGGGAAGCGTTGAGTATAAGAAATGCTTGAACTGGTTGTGTTTTTGGCTAACTCGTTGGCATTGTAATAGTGGTTGATGTTGCTATGTGTATAACCGCTCGTGGCAAAGTCGACAGAAGCCGAAAATGTGCTGTATTGGCTGGCTTTGCTATCCTGGCTATGTGTCCACGACATTCTGAAATTTCGGCTTTGTGAATAGTCTGGCAATCCTTTGACGCCGGTAACGTCGTTTCTGTAACTGATGTTGATGTTTCCTCTGAATTTGTAACGTTTTTTGTATGATGATCGAGCGTAAAGAGCCCAAGTCCCTTTTGTGTAAATATCTCCTGTCAATTCTAAATCGAAATAGTCGCTTAATGCAAAATAATATCCTCCGTTTTTCAAATAAAATCCACGTGTGAAATCATCTCCGTAAGAAGGCATGATGATGCCCGACGAATACGATTTGGTGAAAGGGAAAAAACCGAAAGGAACTGCGATTGGCAAAGGTACATCTTCGATGACCAAATAAGCGGGACCCGTTGCAACATAATGTTGCGGTTTTACTTTTGCTTTTGTCAGTTGGAGATAAAAGTGTGGGTGGTCATGATTGTCGCAAGTCGTGTATTTCCCGTTTTTTATAAAAAGCATGTCATCAGCACCTTTTTTCGATTCGTCGGCAACGATGTATCCGTCACCTTGTTGTGTGATACCTCGGCGTATGTATCCTTTTCGGCTGTCGAAATTGTACTTTAATGATGTTGCGCGGTATTCATCATCTCCTTCACGAAATATTGGAAATCCGATTTGATCTCCTACGCTGTCAACAATGCCCTCGGCATACACAAGGCTGCTATCCATCACCAAGCGAATGATTTCGGCTTCAAGTTGAACGGGGCGTTGCAGTTTGTAATCGACGTTTGCTTTCCCGTACAAGAATCCGGTACCGTTTTCAAACAGAAGTATAGAGTCGCGTGCTTGATAGTTGACTATTGCGTCGATTTTTGATTTTTGAGTGGAGGTGCTTGTTTGAATGGTAATGGTATCTTTTACCGTATTACTGTTCGCATTCTCTTGCCCGAGAAATGTTGTTGGAACAACCAATAGTAGTAGTAAAAGAATCAGGAACTTATTGTTTTTCCAGATTTTTTTATATGTCAAAACAAACCACAAATTACAAACATTTTTAATTTGCAAAGTTAATGAAATACCGATTATTCTCTAATGGATTTGCCTGAAATCTTGTTTTTTAAGAATTAAAGTAGTTGTATGCTTGAATAATTCGTATTTTTGCAGAGAATGAAAATGTTTGATATGAAACGGCAACTTGTGTTTGTGTGCTTGTGTTTGTGTGTGGTGATCTCATCAGCTGCAAAGCAATTTACGTTGGTTCTTGACCCCGGACACGGAGGAACCGACCCCGGAGCTGTTGGAACCAATGCCAAAGAAAAAGATTTGAATTTAAAAGTAGCTTTACTTGTCGGAGAAAAAATATCGGAACGTTGTCCCGACGTAAAAATTATTTATACGAGAAAAACGGATAAAACCGTTCCTTTGAAAGACCGCCCCATGATTGCAAACAAAGCCAATGGCGATTTGTTTGTAAGTATTCATACGAATTCAAGCGATTCGAGGATTCCTTGTGGGACGGAAACGTATGTGATCGGATTGGCAAAAATCGGTACGAATTTTGAGGTTGCAAAACGGGAAAATTCGGTTATATTATTGGAAAAAGACCGCGAAAGTTATCATGGTTTTGACCCTAATTCGCCGGAGTCGTATATCATGTTTGAGTTTATGCAAGACCAATATATGGAGCAAAGTTTGCAAATGGCTGATTTTATTCAACAGAACTTTTCAAAGAAAACCGACCGAACCGATAGAGGAGTCCGTCAGGATTTGTTTTGGGTTTTGCATCAGACAAAAATGCCGAGTGTGTTGGTCGAAATGGGTTTTGTGTCGAATGCAAGCGATCAAACTTATATGCTGTCTAAGCAGGGGCAGGAGGCTATTGCCGAGTCTATTGTGTGTGCGTTTGAACAATACAAACATGAGTTTGATAAGAAAAATGGGTTGAAATTTAAACAAGACGCGCTCCCGCAGAAACAAATTTCTGCCGAAGAAACGGATTCAGGAAAACCTGTGTTTAAACTGCAATTGTTTGTATCGAAAGAGGTGTTGCCAGAAAATCATGCTTCGTTGAAAGGAGAAAAAAACTTGTCCTATTACGAGGAAAATGGTTTGATTAAATATACGATTGGCGAAACAACATCCTTTAAAGAAATTAAAAATTTGAAAAAAGAGTTAGATAAAAAATTTAGCGATAGTTTTATAATTGCATTTCTGAATGGGGAAAAAATCTCCGTGAAGGAAGCATTGTCATTGTTAAAATAAAATGTTAATCATGAAAAAATTGTTTACACGAGAGGTGAAAATTGCATTGCTGGTAATCACAGCACTGATTATTCTGTATTTTGGATTGAATTATTTGAAGGGAATAAATCTGTTTGATCCAATAAATAAGTATTATGCTCATTACGAATCGGTGGAAGGATTGGCTGTTTCTTGCCCCGTTTATGTTAAAGGTTATAAGGTTGGGCAGGTCAGTGACATTATGTATGATTTTTCAAAAGAGGTTCCGTTTCTGATTGAATTTACAGCCGATAAAAATCTGAAACTGCCTAAAGGAACTGTGGCAGAGATGTTTGATGATGGATTGATGGGTGGTAAGGCAATTCGCTTGATTATGTCGGAAAACGAAGAATTCATACTTAGTGGCGATACGTTAAATTCCGAAAAAGCAGAGGGTTTGATGGATTTGTTGTCTGAAAAGGTGCTCCCTCAGTTGTATAAAACGGTCGAAGATGTAGATTCTGTGATTTTGGCTGTACAGCAGTTGCTTGCATCTTCGGAAGTTAAGAACTCTTTGGCATCAATAGAGAATGCCTCCAAAGAATTGAGTGCTACCTCGCAACGCTTGCGATGTTTAATGGACGGCAAAGTTCCTGCAGTAGTTGCCAATGTAGATACGATATCCATGGATTTGAAGAAAGTATCCTCGGATTTGAAAGAGGTAGATTATGCAAATTTGCTTTCAAAGGTAGATAGCACAATGGTTAATTTACAGTCATTATCGAATAGTTTAAATGACAAAAACGGGTCGTTAGGCTTGCTTTTGAGGGATAAGTCTCTTTATAACAATTTGGATTCGACAGTAAATAGTGCAAACTTGTTGCTGAAAGATTTGAAAGAGAATCCTAAACGTTATGTACACTTTTCTTTATTCGGGAAAAAAGCAAAATAATTTATAATTGTTCTAAAAAAGAGTCTTTTCTGAGTCTCTCTTTTTTATGTATAGTTACTTAAAAATGGGAGATTCAATGTTTTGCTCTTACAATGAAATAATATGCAATTTATCTTAAATCGTTGTTTAATAGTGTGTTATGTTTATAAAGCTCTTTTTGTAACAATTTGATAATAAAATGGTTGTGTATAATACTTTGTTTCTGAAATGTTTATTGTTTTATATTGGGCGAAACGTTAAAAAATGTTTTTGGGATATGGATAAAAGGTGTAATTTTGTTCCCCTATCAAAAAAGGCTTTAATTAAAAAATGAATTGTCAGGAGTTGTGGAATCGGTGTTTGGTCGTGCTAAGGGATAATGTTCCGGAGGCTGTTTATACGACGTGGTTTGCACCCATTGTGCCGTTGAAATACGAGCACAATGAGATATTGTTGCAACTCCCAAGTATGTTTTTTTACGAACTTATAGAAGAACGATATGCGGGTTTGTTGTCTGCCTCTCTTGAAAAAGAAGCGGGGCGTCCTGTAAAATTACTTTATAATGTATTGGTCGATAAATCGGATAATTCGACATTGACGCCGATAATTCCTTCGAATCAAGAAGAAAAAGAAGAACCCGTAAGGTCGGTATTAAAAACCTCGACCCCGGCATTACCATGGTCAAATGATACTTTCCCTCAGGATTTGGATCCTCAACTCAATCCTATATACAATTTTAATACGTTTATAGAGGGTCGTAGCAATAAGCTGGCGAGGACTGCGGGAGTGAGTATTGCCAATGATCCCGGTCGTACTCCATTTAATCCTTTGTTTGTATTTGGACAGTCGGGTGTGGGGAAAACGCACCTTGCTCAAGCTATCGGTTTGATGGCAAAACAACTGAATCCCGAAAAACGAGTGCTGTATGTTTCTGCCAATTTGTTTTGCATTCAGTTTACTGATGCTGTTCGGTTTAATAAACTGAACGATTTTTTGAATTTTTATCAAAGCATAGATGTGCTGATAATTGACGATATACAAACTCTGTCGGGAAAGGATAAAACGCAGCAGACGTTTTTTCATATATTTAATCATTTACATCAACTTGGAAAGCAACTGATATTGACTTCAGATAAGGCTCCAAGTGCATTGCAAGGGATGGAAGAACGATTGTTGACACGATTTAAATGGGGATTGACCGCAGAGATTGAAAAGCCGGATTATAATTTGCGAAGAGCCATACTAAAGAATAAGATTTATAAAGATGGCTTGGATATTCCTGAAGACGTGATTGACTATATTGCCGAGAATGTGGTTGACAATGTGCGTGATTTGGAAGGTGTATTGCTCTCGCTTTTGGCGCATTCTACGTTTACCGATGAAAAAATAGACATGAATTTGGCTGTTAAGGTTGTCGGTAAAATAGTAAATACAATGCCTTTGGAGCTCTCGCCAGAAAAAATTAAAGAGGTGGTTTGTGGCTATTTTTCGGTGTCGGAGGACTCTGTTGCGTCGAAATCAAGAGTGCGTGATGTAGCAAATGCTCGCCATATTGCAATGTATCTTTCGAAGCAAATGACAAAAAAATCGTTGTCGGAGATAGGTCGTGTAATAGGAGGAAGAGACCACGCAACGGTACTTCATTCTTGTTCGGTTGTGAATGATTTAATGGAAACGGATAAGGATTTTAGAAGTCATGTCGAAGAAATAGAAAGAATCCTGAAACGATAAAATATCGTTTTTTTTATATGAAATGGAAGACATTGCCTCAAAGCAAAGTCTTTTATTTTTTTTGTCGTTGATAGTTTCGTATTAAAACATTATTTTTGAATCAAAATTAATTAAACAAAATCATGGTATATAGATTTGTTATATTTTCTGATGAGGTGGATAACTTTTTCAGAGAAATAAAGATTGATGCAGATGCAACTTTCTTTGATTTTCATAATGCGATATTGGATTCTGTCGGTTATGAAAAAAATCAGGTTACGTCATTCTTTTTATGTTCAGACCAATGGGAGCGGGAACAGGAGATAACGTTGTTTGAAATGGATTCGAGTTCCGAATATGACAATTTGGTAATGGATAAGGTCGAATTGCGTGATTTGATTACAGAAGAGAAGCAGCGTTTGATGTATCTGTTTGACAATGTGTCCGATAGAGCTTTTTTTATTGAATTGCGCGAGATTATATTAGGTGTTCATCAGGAAAAGCCGGTATGTTCTTTATCGAAAGGAAATCCTCCGGTTCAATTGCAGACACCTGACGATTTTTCGACAAATGCGTCGGATATTGTTGATTTGGATTTTTATGGTGAAGATGATTTTAATGACGATGAATTAGACGGCGAAGGTTTTGAGAATATAGATTTTAACGACTCTAATTATTAATTTCTCTAATGAATGATACACGGAAAGAGAAAACGTTGGTCGTCTTGTTGGGAGCAACAGGAGTTGGAAAAACCGAACTGAGTTTGCAACTCGCAGAAAAATTCAAATCACCGATTGTATCTGCTGATTCTCGTCAGTTTTATAAAGAGCTGAAAATAGGGACTGCAACTCCTACCGATGTGCAACTGCAACGAGTTGCACATTATTTTATTGCTAATAAGTCTATTACAGAAACTTATAGTTGTGGACAATACGAATTAGATGTATTGGCATTGCTTTCCAATCTGTTTTTGACAAATGACGTGATTTTTTTGGTAGGAGGTTCGATGCTTTATATTGATGCTGTTTGCAATGGTATTGACGATTTGCCAACGATAGACCCTCTTGTGCGCGAAGAGATGCAAAATGTTTATAAAAAACATGGTCTTGAATTTTTAAGAAATCAATTGCGTTTAGTTGATCCCGTTTATTATGCTAAAGTGGATTTGCGAAATGCGAAAAGAATTATCCATGCTTTAGAAATATACATGATGACAAAACGCCCTTTTTCTTCTTTTCATAAGCAAACGAAAAAGGAACGTCCTTTTCGCATTATTAAAATAGGATTAACCAGAGAAAGAGAGGAACTTTATAACCGGATTAATGCTCGTGTAGATGAAATGATAGCAAATGGATTGGAAGATGAAGCACGTAATTTATTCCCATTTAGGGGCGAAAATGCGTTGGATACCGTTGGTTATAAAGAGTTTTTTAAATATTTTGATGGTGAATGGACAAAAAATTTTGCCATAGAAAAAATAAAACAGAATACCCGAAATTATGCAAAAAAACAAATTGCGTGGTTTAATAAAGACAAAACTATTTTGTGGTTTCACCCGTCTGAATATTCAAAAGTGGAGAAGTGCTTGTCTCAAATGCTAAAATCGTAATGTTGGATTATATATTAAAAGGAATATTTATAGGTTTATTGGTTTCTGTCCCTGTAGGTCCAATAGGCGTGTTGTGTATCCAACGAACTCTTAATAAGGGGAAATGGTATGGCATCGTATCGGGGTTGGGTGCTACAACTTCCGATCTTCTTTATGCACTGATTGCCGCTTTCTGTTTAAGTTTTGTCGAGTCTTTTATAGAAGAATATAAGTTGATTATCCAGTTGATAGCGAGTTTGGTTGTACTACTTTTTGGAGTCTATATATTCAAAAGTAATCCTGTCAGGCAACTATCTATACAGAAAAAGGGGAAAAGTAGTTATTTCAACGCCTATATTTCAGCATTTGCTTTGTGTGTTACAAATCCGTTGATATTGTTTCTTTTCATAGGTTTTTTTGCACGTTTCTCGTTTTTTGCTCCGCATGATTCATTTGAATATATCATTATCGGGCTTTTTTCCATATTATTAGGTGCATTTTCTTGGTGGCTTATTCTGAATTCGGTGGTTGATATTTTCCGAAAGAAAATCAATATAAGAGGGTTGTGGTTGGTAAACAAGATTGCGGGAACCTTAATTATAATATTGTCCTTGGTAGGAGTATTTTATACCTTGCTGTCTTGATAGGTTGTCAAAAAAAATAAAAAAAGATTTTTATTTATTAAAAAGATAAAAAAAACAATTATCTTTACCGCAAAATTGATGTAAGAGTACATACTTCTAATTCCCGATTTTTGAGGGATAACGATGTATCTTTTTATGAATCAATAGGTTGTTATTTTATAAATGTTGAATATTTTTTTTAATTTTTATGAAAAGAGTAAAAACGTGTTTGAAAAGTAGAGCTTTCGTAAAGAAAACGTTCTTAAACATAAGAATGTTTTTGGTAGTTTCTCTTTTGGGAAGCATCTCTTATGCGAGTGCTCAAAAAGTCGGGGGTGTGATCGTTGATGAGTTTAACGAGCCTCTTATCGGAGCTAATGTTCAAATAAAAGGAACAACGGTAGGAACAGTAACTGACTTTGATGGAAATTTTGAACTTACAGTATCAGGTCCGAAAGACGTTCTTGTTTTCTCTTATCTCGGTTATCAAGATCAAGAAATGACGGTTGGTAAAAATACCGCATTCCGAATCAAGATGGAACCTGACAATGAGGTGTTGGAAGAGGTCGTTGTTACGGCTATGGGTATTGAGAAGAAAGCTAAATCACTGACTTATGCGACTCAATCTGTTTCCGGTGCCGAACTGACACGTGCAAAAGACTCTCACTTGGCAACTTCGCTTCAAGGTAAAATGGCAGGTTTGGTTATTACGCCAAACTCATCAGGTGCCGGTGGTGGTTCTTCCAAAATTACATTGCGTGGTCAAACTTCACTTTTAGGAAACAACGATGCTTTGATTGTAATAGACGGTATTCCTATGTCAAACGGTGCTTCCGGTCAGGTAGGCGTGGGAGATATGGTTTATAGTGGTGGACGTGATGGCGGTGACCCTTTGTCAAACATCAACTCTGATGATATTGCTAATGTAACAGTGTTGAAAGGTGCTAATGCGGCGGCACTTTATGGTAGTAAGGCTAATAATGGTGTTGTGCTTATTACAACAAAGAAAGGTCGTGAGGGTTCTGTTCGTGTTGATATTTCAAGTAATACTACGTTTGAAACTCCTCTTTGTTTGCCTAAACTGCAAAGTACTTATGGAGGTTCTGTTTTGGGAAACTCTTCTACCGGTTATCAAGTTACATCGTTAAATTGGAATAAAAAGAAATTAGCAGACTATACTGCTGCTGAGAAACAGTTGTATTCTGCTTATATGCCTTACTTTACAACAACTCCACGTGATAACATTGGAGATTATTTTAGAGTGGGAAACAACTTTAATAATACCATTTCTATAAATGGTGGTTCTGAAAATGCCCAATCTTATTTCTCTTATGGAAATACCACTGCGAATGGTATTCAGGAAAAGAATACATTCTCTCGTCATAACTTGTTCTTCAAACAGAATTTTATATTATTCAATAAATATTTGAAAATAGACCTTTCTGCTAACTATATCAATCAAAAGGTTGAAAATGTCCCAAATTCAGGAGAAGGTTTTAATCCCTTGTATGCTATTTATAAAGTTGGTAGAGATGTTGATATGCGCTATTTTAGAGCAAACTATAAGCGTGTAGCAACAACTGTTGCTGATGCTACAATCGGAAGTTCTTTTTATTCTCGATTGTTAGGACAAGATATTCAAAACTGGGCTTGGAGTGATGAAAACTATAATAACCCTTATTGGTTGTTGAATAAGACATTTGCTTATCGTACGACTAATCGTTTGATATTGAATGGATCGGCTAATGTGAAGATTATAGATGGATTGAATGCTCAAGTTCGTTTTAGCCGCGACCAAACCGATACGAAAGATGAGTCGGGACGTTATGCTACGGCAATGTTTAAACAAGTGAATACCTCTTCTTATTACATTGGACAGGGGAAAAATGTGGAATTGTTTACTGACTTTATTATTACATTCAACAGAAAGTTTGCCGATATTATTGATGTGAATGCTACGGTCGGTGGTAGTTATAATAAAATAAACTATAATGGATACTCTATTTCAGGAGGAGCTGATACTGCCGGTTTGGTTAACTATTTTGCATTTGATAATTGGGACTACTGGCGTTCCGGTACACGTTATGACGGACACTATGATGCTGGGTATAGCGCTTCTGAAACTTGGAGTGATAATTGGAATGCAGGTGCTTTCGCTTCCGTTCAGATTGGTCTTTGGGATAAAGCATACATCGATGCAAGTTATCGTCACGATTGGTCAAAGGCTTTCCAACAATTTAAAAATAGTGTAGTAACCATAAAAGATAAAGATGGAAATCCGAAAGTAGGTAAAGATGGAAAGGTTAAAACAAAGCCTGCAAAAACTTCATTCGGATACTATTCTGTAGGAGCAAACTTCTTGTTGAAAGATTTGTTTAATATTAAAAATAAGAAAATAAATGTAATGAAGTTAAGGGCTTCTTATTCGGAAGTAGGTAACTCAATACCAAATTCTCTATATGGTTCTTATACATACAATCCTGTTACAGGAACTTATAGCGGTGCTTCCATGGAGTTTGAAGACCCACAACCGGAAACGACACGTTCGTTTGAGATTGGTTACGATATGGCGTTGTTTAATAACGCATTTGACTTTGATGTTACATATTATTACAGTGTTTTGGCTAATCAATATTTGTCAACATCTACTCAAGCGGGAATCAGTCGTCCTGTCAATTCGGGAAAGATACGTAACACAGGTGTTGAGTTTACCGCTAATTACAATTGGAACATTACAAAAGATTTTTCTTGGAAAACAGGTTTGAACTTCTCTTATAATGCCAATAAAATTCTTTCTACTTATGACGATGGGAAAGAGTATACAATGGGTTGGGATATGGCTGGTTTCTTGATTAAATTTAAACCGGGAGCTGCTTATGGCGACCTTTATACTCGTACTTGGAATAGAGATGACAATGGTGTGATAAATACAACCTCTTTGGTTGCGTCTGCAATAGACCATTATGCCGGTAATTCAATGTCTCCGTTCTTCTATGGTTGGAATAATACATTTACTTACAAGGATTTCTCCTTTTATTTCTTGTTAGATGGTAAAATAGGTGGTAAGGTGCTTTCTTATACTCAGGCAAAATTGGATTACTGGGGCGTTTCCGAAGCAACAGGAGTTGATCGTGATGGTTATATCCAATTGCCCGACAGACAATATGTAACCGTTGAGAAGTACTATCAGTCGATAGGTACAACACCAACAGATAAATATGTATATGATGCTTCCAACTTGCGTTTAAGAGAGTTGTCGGTAGGTTATACCTTTAGAAACTTGTTAGGAAATTCGAAGAATCTGTCTTTGTCCTTTGTGGCACGAAACTTGTGCTTCTTGTATAAGGCAGCTCCGGTTGATCCTGATATATCATCTTCTACTGCCAATGGTGCAGGAGGTATTGATGCTTTTGCATTCCCTACTACCAGAAGTTATGGTTTAAATATTAAAGTAACATTCTAAACAATTATAAAAAGTTTTTAGGATATGAAAACAATGATAAATAAAGTCAAAAGTTTATTAGCAATTTTATGCTTAGTGCCTGTTCTCATTGCATGTGAGGATGTTAATTGGGGAGACCCGAATGCTAATAATGGTGTGAATGACGGAACCGATAAAAGTGGATATGGTTCGAATATCGCATTGGCGGACGTTACTGAAGCCTCTATGGAAGGACAATTGCAGACTGCTATGAGTTATTTGGTAGATATTCGCATGCATAAATATCAGTATCAAAGAAGTTTGACAATAGATGTGTTCGCAGGCTATTTTTCGCAAACTCATAACTACGATGGGCGTCAGCCGACGACATACTATTATCCGAACAATCCTTTTATACGTGGTATAGGTGGAGAGTCCACAAAGTTGTATGCAGTGGTAGTACCTGCAATTCTTTATGGCACTTCATTCGGACGTTCCGATTTGGCAGCTATCGGTAAAATACTATATGCTTATAGTATGCAGTGTATGACAGATGCTATGGGACCGGTCGCTTATCATGATATGAAGGTGCTGAAAGAGAAATATCCGATATATTATTCTTCCAGCGAAGAGACTTATGATTCTATTTTTGCAGATTTGCAATCGGCTGTTGATACTTTGATGAAATATCAACCTTCGGTTTCTCAATTGATGAAAGTAGAAGGAAAAGAAAAAGGTTCTCCTTGTAATTGGGAATGGCAACGTTGGATAAAATTTGCCAATTCGATACAATTGCGTATGGCTATTACAATGTCGAACGTAAAACCTGACAAGGCTCGTGAGATTGCTGAACGAGTAGTTAATCATGAAATAGGTGTGTTGGAGGAAGATGATGCCGATATAGCCTTTAGTGCTGAAGAAAACCTTCAAATTTATCCTACAGGAGAACAAGGACAGAACCATCCCTTGTTTGTGATTGCCAATTCGTGGAACGATATCCGTTTGGGGGCAACCTTGGAAAATATTCTGAAACGCTATGACCATCCTTTGTTACAGCATTATTTCCTAAAAAATGGTTTAGGAGGAACTCCCTCTATGCAAGACCATATTTATGATAGACGTACGAATGCTATTGCGGCACCTAAAGGTACACAATATGTAGGTATCCGTCAGGGTGTGATGTTAAGAACGCGTTCTTCAACCAAAGAAAATCCTTATTTGGCATATTCCTCTCTTTCATTGGAAACAGTTGCTTCAAAAATGTCTTTCCCTTGGATAAAGGTTGCTGAAGTGTTATTCTGTCGTGCGGAAGGAGCCTTACGCGGATGGAACATGGGAGGAACAGCTCAAGAATTCTATGAAGCAGGTATTCGTCGTGGATTTTCGGATATAGGAGAGGTGGGACAATACTTCTCTTATAAAGAGAAAACTTCGGTGAATAAAGTGAATTATGTAGATTATTTTGACCAAGATAATAACATTGAGGGACGTGTGAATGTCGGTGTTAAATGGGAAGATTCTGACGATAATGAGTTGAAATTGGAAAAAATAATTACTCAGAAATGGATTGCCAATTTCCCTATGGGATTGGAAGCATGGACGAATTTCCGTCGTACAGGGTACCCGAGAATGTTCCCTGTTAAAATTAATCTTTGGACAGTAGGTCGTGTCGATGATGAAATACAACTTCGTCGTATTCCGCATGATGAGGCTCCTACATTGTCTGAGGATTTGGAAAACTACAATACATACACATTACCTAAATGTGAAGGAGGTATTAACGAAGGTGGAAATCCTTTGTGGTGGGATATATCTGCAAGTTGGACAAAAGGTCCTGACGGATTAGTAATACCTAAAAATAACTTATAATAAAATTTTGAAGAATAAGGAAAGGAAGTTACAAAAAAGTAACTTCCTTCTTTTTTATGCTTAAAATGCTTAATTTTGCAGAAATAAAGAAAAAAATGAAAAATTTATTCACAGACATGCCTTATAAGGTAGCAGATATTTCGTTAGCCGATTTTGGAAGAAAAGAACTTGTCTTGTCAGAAAAAGAAATGCCCGGACTGATGGCTTTACGGGAAAAATACGGCAAAGAAAAACCATTAAAAGGAGCACGTATATCAGGTTCGTTACACATGACGATTCAAACAGCAATGTTGATAGAAACGTTAGTGGAGTTGGGTGCCGATGTGCGTTGGGCAAGTTGTAATATTTACTCTACACAAGATCATGCAGCGGCAGCGGTAGCAGCCAAAGGTGTTCCCGTGTTTGCGTGGAAAGGAGAATCGCTGAAAGAGTATTGGTGGTGTACATTACAGGCATTACGTTTCGCAGGAGGTAAAGGTCCTAATGTGATTGTAGATGACGGTGGAGATGCTACTCTCATGATTCATCTTGGATACGAGGCAGAAAAAAATCCTGCAATTTTGGATAAGGAATGCAGTGGTGAAGATGAAAAAGAATTATATGCGATTTTGAAAAGAGTACTACATGAAGATCCCGACTTCTTTAGTAGAATAGTTCCTGAAATACGTGGAGTTTCGGAAGAAACAACTACGGGTGTTCATCGCTTATACCAGATGAAGCAAGAAGGGCGATTGCTGTTCCCCGCATTTAATGTAAACGATTCGGTTACAAAATCAAAGTTTGATAATCTTTATGGATGTCGGGAATCTTTGGCAGACGGTATAAAAAGAGCAACCGATATTATGATTGCAGGTAAAGTTGCAGTTGTATGTGGGTATGGTGAAGTGGGAAAAGGTTGCGCACATTCAATGCGTTCGTATGGGGCACGGGTGATTGTAACAGAGATAGACCCTATTTGTGCTTTGCAGGCTGCAATGGAGGGGTTTGAAGTGAAAACTGTGGAAGATGCACTTGACGAAGGAGATATTTATGTTACCACGACGGGTAATTGCGATATTATTCGAATTGAACATATTGAAAAAATGCGAGATGGTGCCATTATTTGCAATATTGGACATTTCGACAATGAAATTCAGGTAGATAAGTTGAAAAGTTACGATGGAATTAAGTGTATCAATATAAAACCACAAGTTGATAAATATGTATTCCCCGACGGACATTCCGTTTTGTTGCTTGCCGATGGTCGTTTGGTTAACTTGGGTTGTGCTACAGGTCATCCCTCGTTTGTAATGAGCAACTCATTTACCAATCAAACATTGGCACAGATAGAGCTTTTTACACATCACTATGAAACGAATGTCTATTGCCTTCCTAAAAAACTTGACGAGGAGGTTGCCCGTTTGCATTTAGACCGAATAGGAGTGAAATTGACGAAATTAACTCAAAAACAAGCCGATTATATAGGTGTTTCTGTTGACGGTCCGTATAAATCGGATATTTATAGGTATTAAAAATTAGCAAAAATGTCGTTACAATGTGGAATTGTAGGTTTACCGAATGTGGGAAAATCTACCATATTTAATTGTCTTTCAAACTCAAAAGCTCAATCGGCGAATTTCCCATTCTGTACTATTGAACCGAATGTTGGAGTTATCAATGTGCCGGATGAACGACTTAATAAGTTGGCAGAAATAGATAAGCCGGAGCGTGTAATCCCTACTACCGTAAAAATTGTGGATATAGCAGGATTGGTAAAAGGAGCGAGTAAGGGCGAAGGTTTGGGAAATAAATTTTTGGCAAATATCAGGGAAACAGATGCCATACTTCATATCCTTCGCTGTTTTGATGATGACAACATTGTGCATGTCGATGGTTCGGTCAATCCTGTGCGTGATAAGGAAATTATAGATACCGAGTTGCAACTGAAAGATTTGGAAACTATTGAAAATCAGATAAAAAAAGTACAAAAGCAAGCCCAAACCGGTGGTGATAAAAATGCCAAAGTTTTATATGAGATTTTATTGCGTTACAAAACTGCATTGGAGCAGGGCAAGTCGGCAAGGACTGTTCTTTTGGAAAAAGAGGACGAAAAATTGGTTCATGATTTGTTCCTGCTGACCAACAAACCTGTTTTGTATGTTTGTAATGTGGACGAGAAATCGGTGGTTAACGGGAATAAGTATGTAGAGCAAGTGCGTGAAGCGGTAAAGGATGAAAATGCAGAGGTTTTAGTGATTTCGGCAAAGGTGGAGTCCGAAATTGCGGAATTGGAATCCTACGAAGATCGTCAAATGTTTTTAGAAGAAATAGGATTGAGTGAGTCGGGTGGCGCTCGTTTGATTCGTGCTGCATATCATCTACTTGATTTGCAGACTTATTTTACAACAGGTGCCGACGAATCGCGTGCATGGACGTTTACTCGAGGCTCAAAGGCACCTCAATGTGCAGGTATTATTCACACCGATTTTGAGAAGGGATTTATTCGGGCGGAAGTAATAAAATACGATGATTACGTTGCGTTGGGTAGCGATACGGCATGTCGTGATGCAGGAAAATTGAGCATCGAAGGCAAAGATTATGTGGTGCAAGACGGCGATATTTTACATTTCCGATTTAATGTGTAAACCTCATTGAAAAAGTCTTTGTTCATATTGTGTATGGTGTCGTTGTTTTTGTTTTTAGACGCAAAAGCATATATGCCATATTATGATATTAAGGCGAAAATAATAGGTGGAGGCATCTTAAAACATACCAAACATTTAGAGAATACAGTCAAGGGACCAGCATTAGGATTGGAGGTCGCAATAGAATTCTTACCTCAAGGAAAATATACTTGGGAAAAATATTGGAACTATCCGATAATAGGTGTCGGTTTGTTGGGTATGGATTTGGGTAATCCGAAAATATTTGGTCAGGCATTTGCTGCATATCCTTATCTTTTAGTACCAATTGTTCGTCAACAAAAATTTATGTTCAATTTTAAGGTAGGAGCCGGTTTTGCAGTATTAACCAAAACTTGGTATCATTGTGATACGGAGAATGGTGTGAATGCACCGACGGCAAATGCTGCAATCGGTTCGCATCTCAATGTGTTTTTGCCGATAGGTTTTACATTCGATTTTCCTATAAAAAGGGGTTTTATGGTAACGGCTGATGTCATGTTGAATCACATCAGCAATGGTAGTTTTATTCAACCTAATTCAGGATTAAATCTTATCAATGGGTTTGTTGGAATTGCTTATCGACCTAATTGGCGTGAATACATGTTCCCATGGAATGATTATGTCAAACCCAAAGAGAAAGATATGCAACTTGAAATTACAATGGGTGGTGGTGCACGACAATTATATTATAAAGACAAGAAGTTTTACGGTGTAGCTTCAGCTCGTTTTTCGTTCTACAAAACGTTGACAAATTTCTATAAAATAGGGGCTTCTGTTGATGCTTTTTACGATGGAGTGTTTGTGAATCAAGGGACAGCAGGAGGCGATTATTATACTAAATACCAACGTTATTCTATTGCAGAGAACGATGTGAAAAACAAATTCAGAGTGGGGCTTTCGTTGGCTAATGAGTTTGAAATAGGACGGGTTACGGCCGGTATTCATTGGGGTTTTTATGTCTATGATCCTATTAGAAATGCTTATGCATTAGGAACGAATCCGAAATATGAAAAAAGCGGATATCCTAAACGTCCGTTTCTTTATACATATAACATTGAAAAAGAAGATGGATGGAACTACTTCCGATTGCTGTTAAAATGTCGTATTGTGGATAATTTGTTTGTGAGTGCATCGTTAAAAACGCATTTGCAGAAAGCCGAGTTTTTTGATATAGGCTTTGGCTATACATTCCGTTTTAAGAATAAACGTGAATCTTATGCTGTTCTTCAATAAAGAATGTTTTGTTTTAACAATCGACTTTTTCTTGTTTAAAAAACGTTAAGCCGGCTTCAAGTCTTCTTTTTATTATCTATATTTGTAACAAGTTAAGTAAAAAAATAAAGAAAATACTATGCTAATAGGACATATTTCGCAGGTAGTAGGACCGGTAGTCGATGTGGTGTTTCGTTTGGAAGGGGATTCGATGCAGCTTCCTTCAATTCATGAGGCTTTGGAAGTGATTCGCCCTAATGGTAAGAAACTGATTTTGGAGATACAGCAGCATATAGGAGAAAACACTGTGCGTACGGTTGCAATGGATTCTACCGATGGTTTGCGTCGAGGTCTTGAGGTTAAAACAATGGGGAAACCTATTTCAATGCCTATTGGTCAACAAATAAAAGGACGTTTGTTAAATGTAGTGGGCGAGGCAATCGATGGTATGAAAGATTTGGCCTATGAAGAAACATACCCGATTCATCGCGAGCCTCCAAAGTTTGAAGAACTTTCGACACGAAAAGAGATACTTTTTACAGGTATAAAGGTGATTGATTTGCTGGAGCCATATTCGAAAGGAGGAAAAATCGGACTTTTTGGTGGCGCAGGAGTAGGGAAAACCGTTTTGATACAGGAACTTATCAATAATATAGCAAAAGGACATAACGGCTTTTCGGTTTTTGCAGGCGTGGGAGAGCGTACAAGAGAGGGTAACGACTTGCTTCGTGAAATGATAGAGTCGGGAATTATTCGTTATGGCGAAGAGTTCAAAAAAAGTATGGAGGAAGGAAATTGGGATTTGTCTAAAGTGGATTATAATGAATTAGAGAAATCGCAAGTATCACTCATCTTCGGTCAGATGAATGAACCGCCCGGAGCTCGTTCGTCGGTAGCGCTTTCGGGTTTAACCATAGCGGAGTCGTTTAGAGATAGCGATAATGGTCATGATATATTATTCTTTATCGACAATATTTTCCGTTTTACGCAAGCAGGTTCCGAGGTTTCGGCGCTGTTGGGTCGTATGCCTTCGGCAGTAGGATATCAGCCTACTTTGGCAACGGAGATGGGTTTAATGCAAGAACGTATTACCTCTACCAAGAAGGGATCTATTACTTCTGTTCAGGCAGTTTATGTTCCGGCTGACGACTTGACAGACCCTGCTCCTGCAACGACATTTACGCATTTGGATGCAACCACGGTGTTAAGTCGAAAAATTTCGGAATTGGGTATTTATCCTGCTGTGGATCCGTTGGATTCGACTTCGAGAATACTCGACCCTCAAATTGTGGGAGAGGAGCATTATAATACGGCTCAACGAGTAAAACAAATTTTACAACGAAACAAGGAACTCCAGGATATTATTTCCATATTGGGAATGGAAGAATTGTCCGATGAAGATAAGATGACTGTAAATCGGGCAAGAAAAGTTCAACGCTTTTTGTCTCAACCGTTTACCGTTGCCGAACAATTTACGGGAGTTCCGGGTGTAATGGTTCCGATAGAGGATACAATTAAAGGATTTAAGATGATTTTGGACGGGGAAGTAGATGAATATCCTGAGATGGCGTTTTTAAATGTGGGAACAATAGAAGAGGCTATCGAGAAAGGGAAAAAACTACTTGAAGCAGTTCGTGTATAGTTAAAATGAGATTGGAGATATTGTCACCGGAAGGGTTGGTTTTTACAGGTGAGGTTTTATCTGTGTCACTACCAGGTTCGTATAGTGCATTTACCATACTCAAAAATCATGCACCTATTATTTCTTCGCTTTCAAAAGGAGTGGTTTCCTATGTGTTAGACGGAGAAGGTGAAAAGGAAATTTTGATAGACGGTGGATTTGTCGAGGTTGATAACAATGTTGTTACTATTTGTATAGAAACGATTAGATGATGAGAAAAATGATTATTTTAGGCATTTCTGTTGTTCTATGCTGTAGTGCATTGGCATTTTTTTTATTGTATTATGTTTTGCCACAATACTATTTTAGTTCTTTTTGGATGCTTCCCGTTTATTTTTCGGTGCTTTTATTGCTGGAAATTCTTTTGATGAATATTTTTAAAGAGAAAAGCGCAAAAACAATGAACGTTTTTCTGATAACTAAAATTGTGAAATTTTTACTATCGGTTTGTCTGATTGTTTTATATTTAAACGTTGTTGCAGAAAACAATATTGCTTTCTCAATCTGTTTCTTGTTGCTCTATTTTGTGAGTCTTGCATTAGAAACGTTCGCTTTTTCAGAAATAATGAAGAAAAATGGGTAAAAAAATAGCTGTCATATTGTTGTTTGTTTGCTGTGTATTTCCATCGGGTATTGCTTGGGCTGAAAAGCAGGATACAACGCAAGATTTAGATGTAAAAGGTATTATTTTTGACCATATATCTGATGCCTACGAATGGCATATTACGACGATTGGAGATAAGCATATTACGATTCCTTTACCAATTATTGTCTATGGAGAAATAAATGGTTTTAAAGTATTTCTTTCCTCACAATTACATCATCAAAGTTCTTATTGCGGGTATCAATTGGGTTCTGAAGACGGGAAATATGCAGGGAAGATAGTGGAATTAAACGCCGCAGGAGAAGAACTTCGCCCATGGGATTTCTCCTTAACGAAGAATGCAGTGGCAATTATTATAAATTGTTTAATTCTGTTATGTATTATACTTTGGGTAAGCAAGTGGTATAAAAAAAATCCGATGACAGCACCCAAAGGAATCCGTGGTGCATTGGAGATGTTGATTATGAGCATACAAGATGATGTGATAAAGCCTTGTGTAGGGAAAGATTATCGAAAATATTCCCCTTATCTTCTGACCGCATTCTTTTTTATATTCCTAAATAATTTGATGGGGTTAATACCTATCTTTCCGGGAGGAGCAAATACCACGGGAAATATAGCGGTTACTTTGGTATTGGCCTTATGCACTTTTTTTGCTGTAAATATTTTTGGGACAAAAGAATATTGGAAAGAGATTTTGTGGCCTGATGTGCCTGTCTGGATGAAAGCAATACCTTTGATGCCTATTATCGAGTTGTTTGGCATATTTACGAAACCATTCGCTTTGATGATTCGTCTGTTTGCCAATATAATGGCGGGACACTCCATTGTGTTGGGGTTGACCTGTTTGGTGTTTATCACTGCATCGATGGGAGTAGCTGTAAATGCAGGAATGACGTTCGTGTCAGTCTTTTTCACTATTTTTATGGATTGCTTGGAGTTGTTGGTGGCATATATTCAAGCGTATGTTTTTACAATGCTTTCTTCAGTGTTTATAGGATTATCAAGAGTAGAACATCATAAATGAAATAATAAAAAAATACAAATTATTAACTTTTAAAAATTAAGACTATGTTATTAGAATTATTAGGAGCATCTTTTGGTGCAGCATTGGGAGCAGGTTTGGCAGTAATAGGAGCCGCATTGGGAATTGGTAAAATCGGTTCAAGTGCAATGGAAGCTATTGCACGTCAACCGGAATCGGCTGGTGATATTCGTACAACAATGATTATCGTAGCAGCGTTAATCGAGGGTGTTGCTTTGTTCGCTGTTGTAGTTTGTTTGATGGCTTTATAAAAAATTGTCGTTATGTCGTTGTTAATGCCAGAAACCGGTTTGGTGTTTTGGATGCTGTTGGCATTCGGAATAGTGTTTTTTATATTGGCAAAATTCGGCTGGCCGGTAATCACCGGTATGGTTGAAAAGCGAAGCAATTTTATCAACGACTCGGTGAAAGCTGCCGAAGAGGCTAATAAACAGTTAGAAAATATAAAAATAGAAACAGAAGCCATTTTGGCAAAAGCTCAACAAGAACAAATGAGGATTTTGAACGAGGCCTCCGAACTTCGTAACCAAATAATCCAAGATGCTAAAGAAAATGCTCTTGTTGAGTCGCAAAAAATAATAGAAGATGCCAAACGTCAGATTCAAATTGAAAAAGAAAAAAGTTTGAACGAAATGAAAGGTCAGATTGCAGAACTTTCAGTAGATATTGCAGAGAAAGTTATTCGTGCCGATTTGCGAAAAGAGAATCAGCAATCCGAACTGATTGATAAACTTTTGAACGAAATAACGTTGAATTGATATGAACTCGGGATTGATTGTAACTCGCTATGCTAAAGCACTTTTGGATAGTTCGGTAGAGCAAAACGAAAGTGAAAACATCTACAAACTGATGTCGGTGTTGGCTGATAGTTTTTTGCAATATGATACGTTACAGCCCGTGTTGAAGAATCCGATGATGTCTGTTTCTCAAAAAAAAGAGTTTATAACAATTGCCTCCGGCAATGTATCGAATACATTGTTTAATCATTTTATCGATTTGCTCTTGAAAAATAGAAGAGAGGAGTTTTTGCAGCGTATAGCACTCCGCTTTTGTGAGCTTTATCGCAAGCAAAATAATGTTTGTATGGGGCAACTCATAACGGCAACTCCTTTGGAGAATAAAACAGAAGAGGCAATTCGCTCTTTTTTGAAAAAACATTCGGGGCAAAATGTTGAACTGAAAATGTCGGTTAATGCCGATATTTTAGGAGGGTTTATCCTTGATGTAGAAGAGGAAAGACTTGATGCTTCGGTTGCAGGGCAACTTCGTAGGATAAGAAAGAGCCTTGTGAATGGTAGTTGTAAAAGTTAGAAAATATAAAAAATATGGCTGAAAATATAAATGTAAGTGAGGTATCAGAGGTTTTGCGACAGCAGCTTGCAGGGCTAAATCTTGACGCTCAGTTTGAGGAGGTAGGTACCGTGCTTCAGGTAAGTGACGGAGTGGTCCGTATTTATGGATTGAAAAATGCCGAATCGAATGAATTGTTGGTGTTTGAAAATGGCATGAATGCCATTGTGATGAACCTTGAAGAAGATAATGTCGGTGCCGTGCTTTTAGGTAGTAGCGAAAAAATCAAAGAAGGCTTTACTGTAAAACGCACTCATAGAATTGCATCTATTCGAGTAGGAGAAGGTATGTTGGGAAGAGTAATTGACCCTCTTGGAAATCCTTTGGATACAGATGAACCGATAACGGGAGAGTTGGTTGAAATGCCGCTTGAGCGAAAAGCCCCCGGTGTAATTTATCGTCAGCCGGTGAACGAACCTTTGCAAACGGGATTGAAGGCTGTTGATGCAATGATTCCTATCGGTCGCGGACAACGAGAATTGATTATTGGCGATCGACAAACCGGAAAAACAAGTATTGCCATTGATACGATTATCAATCAACGTTCGGCTTATGAGGCAGGCAAACCTGTTTATTGTATTTATGTGGCAATAGGTCAGAAAGGTTCTACGGTAGCCTCGCTTGTAAATACGCTGAAAGAAAAAGGAGCTATGGATTACACCGTAGTTGTATCGGCTACGGCTGCCGACTCGGCAGCTATGCAATATTTTGCACCATTTGCCGGTGCTGCTATTGGTGAGTATTTCCGTGATACAGGGCGTCATGCATTGGTTGTGTACGACGATTTGTCGAAACAGGCCGTCGCTTATCGTGAGGTATCGCTGATTCTCCGTCGTCCTTCTGGTCGTGAGGCATATCCGGGCGATATATTTTATTTGCATTCCCGTTTGTTAGAACGAGCAGCAAAAATTATTACCCAACAAGAAGTGGCAGAACAAATGAACGACTTGCCCGATTCGCTTAAAGGGAAGGTGAAAGGAGGCGGTTCGTTAACAGCTCTTCCGATTATCGAAACGCAAGCGGGTGATGTTTCGGCCTATATTCCGACAAATGTGATTTCAATCACCGACGGACAAATATTTTTGGATACAGATTTGTTTAATCAGGGTAATCGTCCGGCTATCAATGTCGGAATATCGGTGTCGCGTGTGGGCGGTAATGCACAAATAAAGGCGATGAAGAAAGTGGCAGGCACTTTAAAAATAGACCAAGCACAATATCGAGAGTTGGAAGCTTTCTCGAAATTCGGAAGTGATATGGATGCCGTAACAGCTATGACTATTGATAAAGGGCAAAAGAATACTCGATTGCTGGTTCAGCCCGTTTATTCTCCAATGTCTGTTGAAAAACAGATTGTAGTACTTTATTGCGGCACAAATGGTCTGTTATCAGAAATACCGCTTGATAAGGTTGCTTTGTTTGAAAAAGAATTGATAAAGGTATTAGAATTGAAACATCAAACCGATGTGCTTGATGTGTTGCGTAGTGGCGTCATCAATGAAGATATTTGTAATACGATAAAAACAGAAGCTGCTATCATTTCAAAACAAATTAACAATAACTGATAATGGCATCTTTAAAAGAAATAAAGTCTCGTATTACTTCGGTTAATTCGACAATGAAGATAACCTCTGCCATGAAAATGGTAGCTTCTGCCAAATTGCGGAAAGCACAGAAAAACAGTGAGGCTTTTATTCCTTATCAACAGAAACTTGAAAGTATGCTTTGCAACTTTCTTTCATCGGAAGAAAATTTTACTACGCCGTTTGCCGAACAACGTAAGTTGGAAAAGGTTGCCATTGTTGTCCTATCTTCCAATTCAAGCCTTTGTGGTGCATTCAATTCCAATGTTATAAAGGAGTTGGACAAAACACTTGTTTCGTATAAAAATTTGGGTAAGGAAAATATTTTATTGTTTCCAATAGGGAAGAAAGTTTGTGATTATTGTCGGAAAGCGGGATATGATATTCATGATTTGAATTATTTGATTGATTCTCCGCAATACGCTTCGACTATTGAATTTGCTGATAGACTGATGAATCTGTTTCTTGAGAAGAAGGTTGATAGAATAGAACTGATTTATCAGCATAGCAAAAGCACTTCTACGCAACAACTTTATCATCAATGCTTTTTGCCGATGTCGTTGACAGTGGAAAGTTTGACGAAAAATGCTGCCGATTATTTGGTAGAACCGACTAAAACCCTTGTTTTGCAAGATTTATTGCCAAAGGTTTTGCGGTTAAAAATTTATGTTGCATTGCTTGACTCTTATGCTGCCGAACAAGCGGCACGTACGGTTGCAATGCAGGTTGCTACAGACAATGCAAACGATTTGTTGCAAGAGTTGACCATACAATACAACAAAAGTAGACAACAAGCTATTACCAACGAGTTGTTGGATATTATCGGAGGTTCACAGTCATAAAACTCAATAGGCTTGGAAAAACAGAAACAAATTGCGATATTAGGTTCTACGGGATCTATCGGACGGCAAGCATTGGAAGTAATAGCGGCAAATCGTAATCGATTCCAAGTTTATGCACTGACGGCAAACAATAATGTGGATTTGCTTGTTCAACAAGCCCGAACTTTTACTCCTAATGTGGTTTGTATAGCAAATGAAAAACATTACGCCACATTAAAACAGCAACTTGAGGATTTACCAATAAAAGTATTTGCAGGTTCAGATGCAATTGATCAAGTTGTTCAAATGCAGGGAGTTGATATCGTGTTGGCAGCAATGGTGGGATATGCGGGATTGAAACCAACAATAGCGGCTATTGAAGCTGGTAAAATCATTGCTTTGGCAAATAAGGAAACTTTAGTTGTGGCGGGAGAGTTGATATGTGATTTAGCTAATCGACATAATGTCCCGATATTGCCTGTCGATTCAGAACATTCGGCCATATTTCAATGTCTGGCCGGAGAATATAACAATTCCATTGAACGTTTGATTTTAACTGCTTCGGGAGGACCTTTCCGACAGAAATCGCTTGATGAACTAAAATCGGTAACGCCTGATCAAGCCTTAAAACACCCCAATTGGGATATGGGCGCAAAAATTACGATTGATTCGGCTACCATGATGAATAAAGGATTTGAAGTAATTGAGGCAAAGTGGCTTTTTGGCGTGAATCCGAAACAAATAGATGTCGTTGTTCATCCTCAATCGATAATACATAGCATGGTGGAATTTGCCGACGGGAGCATAAAAGCACAACTTGGAATGCCTGATATGCGTTTACCGATACAATATGCTTTTACTTATCCTATGCGTATTAGTAGTAAGTTCCCTCGTTTGGACTTTTCTACTTATTCTCAACTAACATTTGAGAAACTGGATACAAAGCGTTTCCGTAATTTGGCTTTTGCCTATAAAGCCATGGAGAGTGGCGGAAATATGCCTTGTATTGTTAATGCTGCCAACGAAGTAGTGGTAGCTGCATTTTTGGAAAATAAAATCGGATTTTTGCAGATGAGCGATATAATAGAAACCGTGATGGCTAAAGCCGATTTTGTAAAAAATCCTTCGTACGATGATTATGTGGCAACAGATATTGCCGTGCGTCGTTTAACAAAAAGTTTGATTGATAAATAGATTCTTTAGGTATGACTGCAGAGTTTTGGATAAAAGCCGTTCAATTGGTTTTAAGTTTATCGCTTTTGGTTTTTGTACACGAGTTGGGGCATTTCATGTTTGCTCGATTGTTTAAGGTTCGTGTAGAAAAATTTTACTTGTTTTTCAACTGGAAGTTCTCGTTGGTTCGATTCAAAAAAATCAAAGGGAAATGGCAGGTAAAATTTTTCTCGAAAAACGTTGCCGAACATCTGCAGCCGTTGTTAGATGAACAAGGGAATCGGAAAGTGGATAAAAAGGGCAATCCGATATTGGTTCCTACCCCAACCGATAATTTATCTGACGATGATTGGAGAAAATATCCTGAAACTACGGAGTGGGGCATCGGTTGGATTCCTCTCGGAGGCTATTGTAAAATAGCCGGAATGGTTGATGAGTCGATGGACGCTGCATCAATGAATTCCACACCTCAACCGTGGGAATATCGTTCGCGTCCGGCATGGCAACGGCTTTTTATCATTATAGGAGGCGTATTGATGAACTTTGTTACTGCCATTGTGGTTTATGCAATGATATTGTTTACATGGGGAACTGAAATATTACCAATGGAGAATGCTTATCTCGGCTATGATTATTGCCAAACGGCCTTGAATAATGGTTTTGAGAATGGTGATAAAATTCTTGCCGTAGATGGTGAAAAGGTGGTATCGGAAAAAGATTTTGTTGAAAGAGTTGTGATAGAAGGGAAGTCTAATGTTTTGCTTCAGCGCAACGGGAAAGATACTTTGCTTGTTTTACCCGATAACTTTGGGGAACAAATGCTTGATGCAGAAGAAAAAAAGTTTATGACCTACCGTATGCCTTTTGTTATTGATTCGGTAGTCGGAATGAATACAATGTTGCATGCCGGCGACAGCCTTGTCGGATTAAATGGTCAAACGCTGGTAAGTTACTCGGAATTGACAGAAGCGTTTGCTTTGCATAAAAGTCAAACGGTATTGCTTTCATATTATCGAGAAGGCGTATTGATGCAGGATTCTGTTGTGCTTGACGAGAACGGAAAACTGGGGGTATTACTGAAAAATCCGATGGTATATTTCAAAACCGAACAACAGGAATATGGTTTTTTCGAGTCATTCCCTGCCGGTTGGAATTTAGGTGTTGAAATACTTGGAGGTTATGTGAAACAATTCCGTTTGGTCTTTACGAAAGCAGGAGCCAAGAGTGTGGGAGGTTTTGCCTCAATTGGGAATCTCTTCCCGGGAACGTGGAATTGGTATGTGTTTTGGAATATGACGGCGTTTCTTTCCATCATATTAGCATTTATGAATATATTG
Organism: Paludibacteraceae bacterium; assembly: GCA_017456885.1. Classification (GTDB taxonomy): domain Bacteria; phylum Bacteroidota; class Bacteroidia; order Bacteroidales; family Paludibacteraceae; genus RGIG9608. Next base: position 131,651 of record JAFTIM010000015.1, on the reverse strand, counting down.
CCGATACCTGTTTTAGATGGCGGATATGTGTTGTTTTTGCTTTATGAAATTATTACACGTCGCAAACCAAGCGATCGTTTTATGGAAATAGCTCTTAATATAGGTATGTTTTTGTTGTTGGTATTGCTTATTTTTGCCAACGGGAATGATATTATTAGAATTTTTAGATAGAAAAGATGAATAATTGGTTTGAATGTAAAGTCTCGTTTGATAAGACGGGCGAAGATGGTTTGATAAAGAAAGTGACAGAGCCATATTTGGTAGATGCGATGTCGTTTACCGAGGCCGAAAGTCGTATTGTAGAGGAAGTTACCCCGTTTGTCAGTGGCGAATTGATAGTGGCTCACATTAAGCGCGCAAAGATAGCCGAGATATTTCCTAATGAAGCGGGTGATAAATGGTATCGTTGCAAGGTGAATTTTATCTCTTTCGATGAGAAAAAACAGGTAGAAAAGCATCTTCCTCAAATAATGTTGGTACAAGCATCTGACTTTAAAACAGCGTTGGCTAATTTATTGGAAGGAATGAAAGGCACCTTGGCTGATTATGAGATAGCGACTATCTCGGAAACGATGATTATGGATGTTTTCCCCTTTAAACCAAAAGAATAAAACGATACGTTGAACACCATTGCTCAAAATATAGCACAAATAAGGACTCAAATTCCACAAAACATCAATTTGGTTTGTGTTTCGAAGTTTCATTCACAAGAAGCTATTTTGGAGGCATATAATTGCGGTGAACGTTTGTTTGGCGAAAGTCGTGTGCAGGAATTGCTACTGAAGTACAACGATTTGCCCAAAGACATACAATGGCATTTTATAGGACATCTGCAACGAAACAAAGTCCGTCAGATAGTGCCATTTGTATCGTTGATTCACTCGGTAGATTCGGTCGAATTGTTGGACGAAATCAATCGCTGTGCCGCGAAAAACAATCGGGTTGTAAAGGTGCTTTTGCAGGTGCATATAGCACAAGAGGAACATAAATTCGGTTTTTCGCCCGAAGAATTAAAAGTTTTTTGTAACAATTATAAAGCCCAAGAATATCCGTATGTAACTATTTCCGGATTGATGGGAATGGCTACGTTTACAGACGATACAGAACAGATCAAACGAGAATTTTCATCGCTTTCAAGATTATTCTCGGAAATTCAGAGCTCCAAAGTTTTTTGTGAGGAAACTTTTAAGGATTTGTCGATGGGAATGTCGGACGATTTTCCGTTGGCAATAGAGAATGGGAGCACCATAGTACGGGTAGGAAGTGCTATTTTTGGAGTACGTTGTTAATTTTTACGAAATGAATTATTCAGGAATACTGGTTGGATTAGGTACTTTTCTTATCATAGGGTTGTTTCATCCCATTGTGATAAAGTCGGAATATTACTTTGGAGCGAAGTGTTGGTGGGTGTTTTTTGTAGTAGGCATTGCTTTTTTGATAACATCGCTATACATTTCCAACGATGTGCTATCAACGTTGTTAGGAGTTCTTTCTTTCTCTTGTTTTTGGTCTATTTTAGAATTATTTGCACAACGTAAACGAGTGGCTAAAGGTTGGTTCCCTAAGAATCCGAAAAAGAAATAAGCGTGCAATAGAATACTTTTTCAACTTTAAAAAAGACTATCTTTGTAAAAAATTAAAATTGATATAATTATGAGATTGATTATTGAACCGGATTACTCGAATGTTTCGAAATGGGCTGCAAATTATGTGGCAAGTAAAATCAATGCTTCAAATCCGACAGCGGAAAAACCTTTTATTTTGGGGTTGCCGACAGGCTCTTCACCGCTGGGAATGTATCGTGAATTGATAGCTTTGAATAAAGCAGGTGTGGTATCGTTTAAGCATGTGATTACTTTCAATATGGACGAATATATCGGATTGCCAAAGGAACACCCCGAAAGTTATCATTCGTTTATGTGGAATAATTTCTTTAAACATATTGATATACAAGAAGATAATGTGAATATCTTGAATGGAAATGCTACAAATTTGGAGCAAGAATGCCAACGTTATGAAGAAAAAATAAAATCGTTGGGAGGTATTGACCTGTTTTTAGGAGGTATAGGACCCGACGGACATATTGCTTTTAACGAACCGGGGTCGTCGTTGCAATCGCGTACACGTGTAAAAACATTGACAACGGATACAATCATTGCAAATTCGCGTTTCTTCGACAATGATGTAAACAAAGTGCCTAAAACTGCTTTGACGGTCGGTGTCGGTACGGTGCTTGATGCCAAAGAGGTGCTGATTATTGTGAATGGACACAACAAGGCTCGTGCTTTGCGTCATGCAGTTGAAGAGGGCGTTTGTCAAATGTGGACAATCAGTGCGTTGCAAATGCATCCGAAAGGAATTATTGTTTGCGATTACGAAGCTTGTTATGAGTTGAAAGTAGGAACTTATCGTTATTTCCTTGATATTGAGAAAGATAATTTAGATCCAACTACATTGTTATAATAATTCTTGTAAATATTAAAAAGGAGGTTACTGCCATAGGTAATCTTCTTTTATTATGTATTGATGAGTATGCGCATAGAGGTTGAAGCAGGTATAAATGGTTGTGTATTGATAACGGATTCGTATGAGTCAGAATTGAAGTGTTTGACGCAACATTCGTTAGCCTTTTTGGAACAGCAAACCGACAGATGTATGCCTCGTACATTGATTTTGTCGGATTCGGATGCTACGGACTATCACCTGATTTGCAATGATGTAAATAGAGCTGTAACAGACAATTTGTTGCAAGAGGTAATCTTTGTCGGCAGCAAGTTCATCTCTTATAAAACATCTTTTTGTTTCGATAACAAGTGTTTTTATGAAACGTTGTCGGATTTCCTGCAATCGGATTTCTTTAAGCGCGTATCGAATCAAACGATTTTGGTGAAGGTTGCACCTAAATACGATGTTTCGATGATTCTTAATCGTTTGCGTTTGTTGGTACACGATACGGTATTAGAAATTGATTTTAATGCCCTGCATAAGAATGTATCTTATTTTCGTTCGAAATTGCAACCAAATACCAAACTTATGTGTATGGTAAAGGCTTCGGCTTATGGTAGCGGTTCGGTGGAGGTTTCGCGAGCTTTACAATATTGGAATGCCGATTATTTGGCGGTAGCATTTGTTGATGAGGGGGTTGAGTTGCGGCAAGACGGGATAAAAATGCCCATATTGGTTTTAGACCCATCGGTTGATGCGTTGGAACGGATAGTTGAGTATCGTTTGGAGCCCGAAATATATTCTTTTCGCATACTGAAGGCAATGCTGGAAACATTACGGCGTTTAGGTATAAAAGACTATCCTGTACACATCAAGTTTGATACGGGTATGCATCGGGCAGGATTTGAAAAAGAGGATATAAATGAATTGATTTCGTTGTTAAATGAGTCGCCGGAAATAAAAGTTGTTTCAGTTTTCTCGCATTTGGTCGGTTCCGATGAGGAACGATTCGATGCGTTTTCGATGAGTCAGATAGAATATTTCCGTTTTTGTGCAACACGTCTTGAGCAACATTTGGCATATCCAATAATGAAACATATATTGAATTCATCGGGTATCGAGCGTTTTTCGCCATATCAATTCGATATGGTTCGGTTGGGTATCGGTTTGTGGGGGATTAGTTGTATGGGCGAACGTTTATGGAATGTGTGCTCACTCAAAACCAAAATATCTCAAATCCGTAATGTGAAGCAAGGCGATACCATCGGATATAGTCGGAATGGCATTGTTTCGCATAATTCAAAAATCGCATTATTGCCATTGGGATATGCCGATGGAATAGATAGGCGATTGGGCAACGGAAAACTTTCTGTGTGGATAAACGGACGTCCGTATCCTACTATCGGCAATGTTTGTATGGATTTGATGATGATAGATATAACCGATGCACAAGATGTAAAAGAGGGTGATGAAGTGATGGTGTTTGGCAGTAGTCAACCATTATCTGTCGTCGCACATTTGTTGGGGACAATTCCCTACGAGGTGCTGACCTCAATAGCTCCTCGTGTACGGAGAGTTTATTTTGATGAATAAAAAAAGGAGAATCTCATGAGATTCTCCTTTTTTATCATCTATATGGTTGGTTATTGAGGTACACTTTCAAGGGTTTTAACCTCAAATTCTACTGTAAATTCAACACGTCGATTTTCTTTTCTTCCTGCAGCAGTGCTGTTGTCAGCAACAGGTTTGGTGTCTCCGTATCCTACCGAAGTCATTCTGCTCGCATCAACGCCTTTTTTCATTAAATACGATTTTACAGAAAGAGCCCTTCTGTCCGATAAATCAAGGTTTTTGACAGGATCGCCTTGATTGTCGGTATGACCGGCTATCGTAAGTTTGTATTCGGGATTCTCAATCATGACCTTTGCGATGTCGTTAAGAATTGGGAAAGATGTTTTTAATAGAATGTCTTTTCCCGTTGCAAATTGAATCCCTTGTAAAGCCTTGGTAAAGAGTTTTGTTACCTCTTGTTTGATTTCAGGACAACCATTTGTAGCCACCGTTCCCGGAATTGTAGGACATTTGTCCAAATAGTCGGGTACGCCGTCGTGGTCGGTATCCAACGGGCAACCGACACTATCTACTTTCCCTATTGCCTCTGAAGGTGTGCCGGGGCATTGGTCAAGGTAGTCGGGTACACCGTCTTTATCGGTGTCTAACGGGCAACCCACGCTGTCAACCGGTGCATTGAGCGGAGTGTTTTCGCATTTATCCAAATAATCGGGTACGCCGTCATGGTCGGTGTCCAACGGACAACCTACACTATCTACCTTACCGATGGCTTCGATAGGTGTATCGGGGCATTGGTCTATAAAGTCGGGTACACCGTCTTTGTCGGTATCAAGCGGGCAACCTATGCTATCAACAGCAACGCCATTCAATGTGTTCGGACATTGGTCAAGATAGTCGGGCACGCCGTCGTGATCGGTATCCAACGGACATCCGGAGCCATCAACCAATCCTTTGGCTTCAATCGGGGTATCGGGGCAGAGGTCTAAATAGTCGGGTACGCCGTCGTGGTCGGAGTCAATCGGACAGCCTACACTATCAACCTGAACTCCTCTTGGCGTGTTGGGACAAAGGTCAAATTTGTTGGCAATGCCATCTTTGTCTTTGTCGGCTTTACCCCAAACAACGGTGATACCGCCAGCCAAGTTGAACGAGGAAGCGTGGTAGGGAATAGGTATCTTATTGTAAGAAGTGTAACTTAAAGGTATGTAGTCGGCTGCAAAGAAGAATAAGATAGGACCTGCTCTTAATCCCATGCCTGCACCCAAAGAACTCTTTCCATTCAATATGGAATAACTGATGTTCATGTTAAACCAATTCACAGGTTTTATTTTGAACGATGCGGTAAGTTCCTCGTACACGTTTTTGTTGAGGAGCATTGTGCGTGAAAGTATTCCAAGTCCTAATTTGTCTTTACAAAAAGTCCAATCGAATCCCACATTGAGTTTTGCGGTTGTCATGGTTACGTAGCCGCTGCTGTTTTCACTCTCGCTTTCTTGGCTAAACGACCCCATAAAACCGTTTTTTAACGAATCCAAAACGCCGTTGGCATTAAATCCGTCTAATAAAGAAACGCCATCAACCTCTATTCCGTTGAATGAATAATCAATATTCGATTGCATGTTCATCGAAGGATTCGTCCAGTAAATGAATCCCAAATCGGTGATGGCTGCGGTTAGTCGCAGGTTTTTCTTTATGTTGTAAACGATACCTAAATCGATAGCACCTCCGTAGCCTGAAGGCTTAATGTAATCGATGACCTTGGAGGGCATAATTACATTGTTGAAATCGTTGCTGACTTGTATCGGAGCAGCCATACGCAAGGTGCTGTTTCCTTGTACCTCCCATTTGTCAATGCCCGTAGTAAGGTTCAATTCCTTGTTGTTGACCGTGGCATTCATATTTCCGAGCAAAAACTTGATTTTAAAACCCGTTTGTACCTTTGCGTTATTTGCAAATGCTACACCCGCACCTATCTCTGTATATGCAGTTGCCGCAAGATTTAAGGTTTTTATGTTGAATTTGTTGCCCGTTTCTTCGGGTGCTCCGTATAGAAGCAATTTGAATAAATCTTTGGGGACGCCCAATCCCATTTCGATTCTTTCCGAAATATTGAAAGTGAAATAGTTCTTTTGTTTGAAACGGAATCCGAAAGAAACCAAATTGATTTGGTAATCGGCATTTATCAGCGTTGTTTTCTTAATTTTTTTGTAGAAATTGTCCACATTCCCAAATTCGGGGTGCAAAAACGAAACCAACTGTTTTTGTCCTTTGGGTTGATACAAAAAGTCTTTTACCGAAAATGACGTATTGCCTGCGCTTATTTGCCCGAATCCTATCACAGGCAACGCATAGAAACCTTCGCGTTCGGGTTGCAACGCGGGGTTTATGTTTTGTTGAAATGGTACGTTGTCCAAAAAGTAAAGGGAGTTTACTTGTTGTGCCTCCGACAGGGTGGCTATAAACAACAGAATCAGTGAGAAAAGTATGCTTTGCTTTTTCATTGTGCAGATGTATTAGGGGTTAAACTTCCTCTGTAACCTCCTTTTGCAAAAATGCTTAAGATAAGGTTAAAACGATTGTCTTCTTTGAAACAGATATTGTCGGTAGTGTCTTCGTTTCTTGCATTGACGGTGTATAGCATATAGGCTGCATTTTTCAGGTCGTCCATTGTGGCGGGTGTAAGCACTATCTCGAAGTTTTTAGGAGTTACCGATAAGTTTATGACCTCTCCTGCTTTATTTGTCTCTGCTTTGGGAACAAAGAATTCCTCTTTGTTTAATTCCGAGGGTATTTCATTCCCCGCGTCATCAATGAGTTTTAATGACAATTTAACGCCGATCGGCAAGCCGTTTTCCAATCCGATATGCAGCACGGCACTATCGACATATTGGAATATACCTTCGTTCATACTTTCTGCAAAGCCTTGTATTGTATCGGTATAGATGTAATAAGATTCGGGACGCAAATTGAGCGGAATCTTATAATCGACGCTGCAATCGATATGCGCTTCGTTGGTTATAAATATCGGGTACGATGATGTTTTTGCAACGCTACCTACCGAAAATACGAATTCGAATCTGTCGGTAAGGAAATCCTTTGTAAAGAAATTTTGGATTTGCCCGTTATCTTTGTCCAATGTCATTGTTAATATACTTGGCTTGTTGGAGAATGGAATTTCGGGTCGGGTCGGGAAGTTTTTGGATAAACTATAGTTTACTCCTCCATCGAATTTGCCATAAACCACTTCTTTTTCAGGATGATCGCGTTGATACCCTTTTATCGTATCGAGTCGGAGAGTTACGTCCATACCTATATCGTAATTTTTAAGTGTAAGTGTAACCTGTGCATCGTCGAATAGCAATGCTCCCTCCGATTTTCCAGAGTTGATATCGCGCAACAAATTGAAGTTCAGTTGTGCTCGTGAGCGTGCTACTTTGTCGTCGGGAGAGAATACGCCGTAAACTACTTTGTGCGAGAAAATGGTGTAGGTTACATCGTAGCCTATTTGGTCACCTTGATAAATCGTACCATCTTCGAGCACGGCCTCTATCTCTACTTCAAATGTGAATCCTCCCTTTGTATCATCCAAAGGATTTTTTTCGATTGTAACCATAAAATCGTCGATGGCAAATGTATAGTTGGTATCGAATTGTAGTGATGAATAGGTTGTATTCGGTAAAATCAAAGAGATAGGCTTCCTTGTTTGGTAATCGACAATAGGAAAATTGATTTTAAAACTTTTAATGGTAATGTTAAGTCCTTTTGGTTTGTTGAAGCGGATAAAAAGTTCCGAATGCTCAATGGCAGCACTGTCGATACGCTCTTCCGTCCCTGTTGTTTGCAACGAAAAGTCGATGAATTTTTGACTTTTTATGTTCACCGTTCTGGAATTTTCAGGTAAACCGGTAATAGAATATCCGCTCGACGGTATTGGAATACCTAATTTTTCTTCGAATGAAAATTTTTCGCCTGCCGAAACGGTTGTCCCTTTTGGCAACAGCTGTATGTTACGGAGCGAAAATCCGGTGCTGTCTTGCATCATAAAATAATAACGCGAGGAAGCATCGGCATATAGCTCATCGCCTTCGTAACTTTTTGCAATAAGATCTGAAATGCCAAAGTTGGCTTTCCCGATAGGAAGTCCTAACGACGTGTTGTAGTGAATGTCTAAATCGGCATTTTTGATGTCGTCTTTACAACCGCAAAAAAGCAGTAAAGAGGCAAACGCGATAATAAAACTTGTCTTTTTCATAATCAATTTTATTTTGTAAAAATTATTTAGCAAAAATAAGTTTTTTTTAATATATGTTACTTTTTTTAATTGATAAATGATGCATTATCTTTCATCCGTTTTTTGTTATAATGCTTTTTTGTTTGCAATTTTCCGACTACCTTTGTTTGCATAAAACAAGAGCAAATGAAATCCGATGCAATAAAACATTCCATGTATTATGGGTTGATTCTTGGTGCGACATTCATATTGAATTTTTTCCTTTCGCAAGCGAGTGGTATTTTGTGGAAAATCGTTCAAATGTTCGTTGTTTTTTCAATCCCTTTTCTTGTATTTTATATTACTAAAAACTGTCGAGACGAGGTAAACGAAGGGGTGATGGGCTATGGTGCTGCTTTTATGTATGGCGTACAACTTTTTTTCTATGCCTCAATGGTGTCGTCGGCTTTTAAATATCTGTATTTCAAATTTATTGACCCAAAATTTCTTAAAGAAATGTCTGCTCAAATGATGTCGTTGATGGAACAGATGTCGTTTCCAGTTACCGACGAGGTAGCCGATGCAATGAAACAGTTGTTCACTCCGATAGGTATGTCGATGCAGTATATGTGGTTGAATGTTACAATCGGTGTTTTTGTGTCGCTGATTGTGGCAATTTTTGTACGGAAGGGGAAAAGTGTTTTTTGAAAATTAACTGTTTTTATGGATATATCGGTTGTTGTTCCTTTGTATAACGAGGCGGAGTCGTTGGTAGAACTTTTCTCGTGGATAAAAAAAGTGATGAGCGAACATGGATTTTCGTTTGAAGTATTGTTTGTGAACGATGGAAGCACGGATAATTCGTGGCAGATAATAGAATCGTTGGCAAAGGATAACGAGGAGGTGAAGGCTATCGGTTTTCAACGAAACTATGGCAAATCGCCTGCCTTGTATTGCGGTTTTAAGCGTGCTTCGGGCGATGTGGTGATTACAATGGATGCCGACTTGCAGGATTCGCCTGACGAGATACCCGAACTTTATCGAATGATAAAGGAAGAGGGCTACGATTTGGTTTCCGGTTGGAAAAAGAAACGCTACGATGGTACTTTCTCGAAAAACATTCCGTCGAAATTTTATAATGCAACGGCTCGTTGTGTGACGGGATTGAAATTGCACGATATGAATTGTGGTTTGAAGGCCTATCGCAACGAGGTGGTGAAAAGCATCGAAGTTTATGGAGAAATGCACCGCTACATTCCGTATTTGGCAAAAAATGCAGGCTTTACGAAAATTGGTGAAAAGGTGGTTCATCATCAGGCTCGTAAATATGGGACGTCCAAATTCGGTTTGAATCGTTTTGTGCATGGTTATCTCGATTTGTTTTCGTTGTGGTTTTTGTCGAAGTTCGGAAAAACCCCGATGCACTTTTTTGGACTATGGGGGACGGTGGTGTTTTTCATCGGTTTCATAGCAGTGGTAGTTGTGGGGGGCATAAAACTATCGGCTATAATAGCAGGCGAAAGAGCCCCGTTGGTAACCGATTTGCCTTATTTCTATTTGGCATTGACCACGATGGTGATTGGCGTGCAGATGTTTCTCACCGGCTTTTTGGGAGAGCTGATTTCTCGGGCGTCAGGAGACAGAAACGATTATAAAATAGCAAAAGAAATATAATCTGATTATGGAAACGTTGTTGAATGTTTTGGCCTATACATTGCCATCGGTTGTAATGCTTGTCGGAGTATGGCTCGTTTTAAAAAAGACGTTGCGCAACGAGAACGATTTTTTGACCTTGGAACTGAAAAAGCAGAATAACAATCAGAAACTTTCGGTAACGTTGCGAGCCTACGAACGTTTGATTTTGTTCTTGGAACGTACGCAACCCGGCTCGATTCTTATGCGCCAAAATTTGTCAACGATGAACTGCTTGCAGTTGCAAACTGTTTTACTGAAACAGATTCGTGATGAATTTGAGCATAATGTTACGCAGCAATTATATGTTTCGCGTGAGGCTTGGGCTTTGGTGTGCAACGCAAAAGAGAGCCTTGTGAAATTAGTGAATTTGTCAGCCGGACAGTTCGAAACATCGGAGGCTGCCATCAAAATGGCGGAATTTATGATTAAATCGTATAGCGAGTCGCAAAACCCTCCATCGGAGATGGCAATTAATTTTATTAAAGAGGAAGTTAAACATATTTTTTAGGCATGTATTTTTTTGAATTGATAAAAAAACGGTATTCTGTTCGTGGGTTTAAAAATACAGCGGTAGAACCGGAAAAATTGGAATTGGTGATGGAGGCGGCACGCTTGGCTCCCTCGGCTGTAAATTTTCAACCGTGGAAGTTTTTTGTGATTACCGATAAAAAAATATTGAACGAATTGAGTAAAACGTATTCTCGTGAATGGTTTAAAACGGCACCAACTTGCATTGTGGCTTGTGGAGATCATCAAACTTCGTGGAAACGGAGCGATGGGAAAGACCATTGCGATATAGATGTGGCAATCGCCGTTGAGCATATCATGTTGGCAGCTACGGAGTTGGGTTTGGGTACATGCTGGGTTTGCAATTTTGATGCAAAAATGTGTGCCGAAATACTGAATCTTCCCAAAGAGTTGGAGCCTGTGGCGATGATACCGATAGGGTATTCCGACACAGATGTTGTTGAGAAAAAACGAAAACCGATTGACGAAATTGTTGAATATATTTGAAATGCGTAAACTGCTGATTCTCGTTGTTTTTGTTCCGTTACTCATTGCCTGCAACAACGATACTGAATGTTGTCAGGAGCGTTATGTGGCAATGGGAATAAAGTTGTTCCAAACAAAATTTGATGCGGACGAAGAGGCTTATGTCGTTTCCGATTTCACGCCGGACAGCATTACCATTTACGGTGTGGACAATGATTCCATCTTGTATTACAAAAAGCAAAATAATGTATTCGATTTGCCTCTCCGGAAGACGGAAACTATTTCCCGATTCGTGCTGTATGCGAATGGTTATTACGATACGATAACAGTTTTTCATGAAAATACGGACAACTATTTGTCGATGGAGTGTGGGTGTGTGGTTTTTGCAAACATTAAAGCTGTTATTCCTACCAATAATCGCATTGATTCTGCCATTATACGTATTCCCGAGGTGGTGAATGTAAGTGCCACACATGTCGAACTCTACTACAAAGCCGATTAGAATGAGGGTTAAAAGTTGTATTGTTTTTTGTATGCTTGTATTGTTGCCAATACCTTTTTTCCCAAACGAGTTGGCAGACTCTGTTGCGGTTGAGCGACAAGACACGTTGGCTAAAAAGAAGCCTAAAAAAAACTCCCGACAAGTATTTCACGGATTTTCTGTGCATTTGGATGCTGCTTCTCCGTTGGTAAATTATCTGATAGACAAATCCACGCTTTCGTTCGAGGCGTGTGTTGATGTGGATTTATTGCATCGTTTTTTCCCTATAGCCGAAGTCGGTTTCGGTTATGCCGACAAATTGAATGACGATAACATACATTATAAGGTAAAAGCTCCTTTCTATCGTTTAGGGATGAATTTTAATATTCTGCGAATGAAGAGTAAAGATGGTGAATCCAAAATCTTTACGGGAAGTTATCCATACATCGGTTTGCGATACGGTTTCTCCTTGTTTAAATACGGCCTTGATGGCGTGATAGTCAATGATGATTATTGGGGAGTTTCTCGCCCGATGGAGGTTAATCTTAAATATTTGTATGCAGGTTGGGCAGAGTTAGTGGCTGGCGTGCGAGTAAATATGGTAAAAGGTTTCACGATGGGTTGGAGTGTCCGTTTGGGAGTGTTATCGCACACCTCGAAATCGTCATTGAAAACACAGTTGTGGTATATTCCCGGTTTTGGCAAAAACAATACCGTAAATTTTATGTTTAATTATACATTTGGTTACACGTTCAATTACGATAAAAAACAAACAAAATAAACATAACATGAATACACTTGAACAATTAAACAAAGCGGCGGATAACATTCGTATTCTTGCCGTTTCGATGGTGGAAAAAGCAAAATCGGGACATCCGGGAGGCGCAATGGGCGGAGCCGATTTTATCAACGTACTTTTTTCCGAATTTTTGGAATACGATCCGCAGAATCCTTATTGGGAGAGCCGAGACCGTTTTTTTCTTGACCCAGGTCACATGTCACCGATGCTTTATTCCGTATTGGCTTGCGCAGGAAAATATACATTAGAGGATTTAAAACAATTCCGGCAATGGGGAAGTATAACCCCGGGACATCCCGAATTAGATGTTTTGCATGGCATCGAGAATACATCAGGTCCGTTGGGTCAAGGGCATGTGTTTGCGGTAGGGGCTGCTATTGCCGCCAAATTTCTGAAAGCGAAATTCGGTGATATAATGAATCAAACCATTTATGCCTATATTTCAGATGGTGGAATTCAGGAAGAAATCTCGCAGGGTGCAGGTCGTTTGGCAGGTCATCTCGGTTTGGACAATTTAATCATGTTTTATGATGCAAACGATATTCAACTTTCGACGCCTGTTGGCGATGTGACAAGCGAAAATACGGCGATGAAATATGAGGCGTGGGGTTGGCGTGTGATTGAAATTGACGGCAATGACGCTTTGCAGATTCGTCAAGCATTGACACAAGCAAAAGCGGAAAAAGAGAAACCTACTTTGATTATCGGAAAAACCGTTATGGGCAAAGGTGCTCGTAGGGCAGATAACACAAGTTTTGAGAATAATTGTGCTACACATGGTGCTCCCCTTGGTGGTGATGCCTATGTGAATACCGTAAAAAATCTTGGTGGTGATGTCGAAAATCCGTTTGTCTTTTTCGATGAAACCAAAGAAATTTATGCACGCAGAGAACAAGAACTGAACGATATAGTTGCAAAAAAACGGCAGCAAAAAAGCGAATGGGAAAAAGCAAATCCGGAGTTGGCGTTGAAAATGTCGAAGTTTTTTGCGGGAGAAAATCCGACGATAGATTGGAATGAAATTGTTCAAAAACCTGATCAGGCCACGCGTGCCGCTTCTGCCAATGTATTGGCAATTTTAGGGCAGAAGTATGAAAATATGATTGTAGCGAGTGCCGATTTGTCTAATTCCGATAAGACCGATGGCTTTCTTAAAGTAACGAAACCAATGGCAAAAGATGATTTTTCGGGGGCATTTCTTCAGGCTGGGGTGTCGGAGTTAACCATGGCATGTGTTTGCATCGGTATGGCCTTGCATGGCGGTGTAGTAGCTGCTTGTGCAACATTCTTTGTGTTCTCCGACTATATGAAACCGGCTATACGTATGGCAGCATTGATGGAACTTCCTGTAAAGTTTATATGGTCGCACGATGCTTTCCGTGTGGGTGAAGATGGACCTACGCATGAGCCTGTAGAGCAGGAAGCTCAAATACGCTTGATGGAAAAAGTGAAAAATCATCATGGTAGAAATGCCATGCTTGTGTTGCGCCCTGCCGATGTGGAGGAATGTACGGCATGCTATAAACTGATGATGGAAAATAAGACTTCGCCTACCGGAATCATTCTCAGCAGACAGAATATAAAGAATTTGCCCGAGAATAGTTACGAGGTAGAGCGTGGAGGTTATGTTGTTACGTGCGATGGAAATCCCGATGTGGTGCTTGTCGCATCGGGCAGCGAGGTGTCGACGCTTTGCGAGGTGGCTGAAGTGCTACGTGCCGAAGGTCGCCGCGTGCGTGTCGTATCTGTCCCCTCCGAAGGATTGTTTAGAACACAAGATGTTGAATACCAAAACGAGGTGTTGCCGCAGGGTGTAAAAAGATTCGGATTGACGGCCGGTCTTCCTGTCAATCTTGAGGGACTTGTTGGTGCCGAAGGTTGTATTTTCGGTTTGCAGTCGTTTGGATATTCGGCGCCATATAAGGTATTAGAAGAAAAATTGGGTTTTACGGTTGAACAGATTGCCGAAAAGGTTCGCAATTTTTTGGGATAGAAACTTTTCTCTCTGTTAAAACGTCGTAATTGTATGACATAATTCTGTCAAAAATGCAGAAAAATGTCGTTTTAAGTTAAATTCTGCTTTTGGCAGAGATTTTGTAAAAATAAAGCAGTGAAAAATAATAAAAGTGTTGATATGACAAAGAAAAAGACAGAAAACACAGAACCGCAGGTTGAAAGCGTGGAAAAAGAAAATTTAACGGAAGAAGAAATCGTACAAGTGTCGGAGGTTGATACATTGAAAAAAGAGCTTGAATCGTTAAAGGCGGAACAAGCAGAGTTGAACGATAAGTACCTTCGAAAAGTGGCTGAGTTTGAAAATTATCGGAAAAATGCGATAAAAGATCGTGCCGAATTGATAAAAAACGGAGGTGAACGTTTGCTGACCGATATGTTGCCATTGATTGACGATTTTGAACGCGCCCTTCAAGCCGTAGAGCAATCGGAAGATGTTGTGGCTCTGAAAGAAGGTGTGGTGTTAATTTACAATAAATTCATCACTTTTCTCGCGCAAAACGGAGTAAAGGCTATTGATACGGAAAATGCCGAGTTTAATACGGATTATCATGAAGCGGTAACAATGTTTCCGGCTTCTACCGAAGAGCAAAAAAATAAAATAATAGATTGTGTTTCGAAAGGTTATATGATGAACGATAAGGTAATTCGATTCGCAAAAGTTGTTGTTGGTAGTTAATTAGAAAATGGAAAAGAGAGATTATTACGAAGTATTGGGTGTGGCCAAGAATGCCACGGATAGTGAAATAAAATCGGCATACCGAAAAAAAGCCGTTCAATATCACCCCGATAAAAACCCCGGAAATAAAGAAGCCGAAGAAAAATTCAAAGAAGCTGCTGAGGCTTATGACGTATTAAGCAACCCTGAAAAACGTAAACGCTATGACCAATTCGGACATGCGGGTATGAGTGGTAGCGGCTTCGGTGGTGGCGGTATGAATATGGAAGATATATTCTCTCATTTCGGTGATATTTTTGGCGGACATTTCGATTTTGGAGGTTTTGGAGGTTTCGGGAGCAGCCGTTCGCAAGGGCCACGAGTACGTAAAGGCACGGACTTGCGTGTAAAAGTAAAACTCTCGTTATCGGAAATTGCGGCCGGCGTCGAGAAAAAAATAAAAGTGAAAAAGTATGTGGCTTGCCAGCATTGCAACGGCTCCGGCTCGAAAGACGGGAGTATGGAAACGTGTTCTACATGTAATGGAACGGGGCGTGTAACTCGTGTGCAGCAAACCATTTTAGGTCGAATGCAAACCCAATCCGAATGCCCAAATTGTGGCGGTAATGGAAAAATCATAAAAAACAAATGTCCTCATTGCATGGGCGAAGGTATTGTTCGCGGCGAAGAGGTTATCAGCATTAAAATTCCTGCCGGAGTAATGGAGGGCATGCAGTTGTCTGTACCCGGAAAGGGTAATGCAGCTCGCATGGGTGGTGTCAATGGCGACTTGTTGGTAGTGATTGAAGAGGAACCGCATGAGGATTTGATTCGCGACGAAAACGATTTGATTTATAACTTGTTGTTAGATTTGCCAACCGCCGTTTTGGGAGGAACAGTGGAGATTCCTACGGTTGATGGACGAGTAAAAGTGAAAATTGATAAAGGAACCCAACCCGGAAAAGTTTTAAGATTGAGAAACAAGGGACTTCCCGATGTAAATCGTTATGGGGTGGGCGATTTGTTGGTTAATATCAGTGTTTACATTCCTGAAAATATATCGGCCGATGAAAAGAAGTTGTTTGAAAAACTGCAACATTCGTCGAATATGAAACCGAAGGATTCGGCGTCGAAAAACTTTTTTAACCGATTTAAACACATGTTTGAATAAAAAAAGGGCTTTTTTAAAGCCCTTTTTTTATTTATCGGTTTCCTGTATGTTTTTAATTTGTGTCAGAATATCGTCAATGTTTTGGAATATCTTTCGTTTCTGCAACCAACCCCACGTTCCTCCTACGATACCTCCAATCAATGCTCCTGCTGTTAAACCTATCAGCATGTAAATGTTTTCGGATATGTTGTAAAACTCCCAACCAAGCCAAATTAACCATACAAAGAGCCATGGATAACTGAAATAATACCAATGTTTGTAGAGTTTGCGTGTACGAATGGCTTTTTCTGCTGTTTTTATCAAATCGTCGGTAACAATTGCTTTGGTATTCAATCCCTTATGGCTCCACCATGTATAAACGAGTGCTATCAGTAGAAAGATGTTTGTGAATAGGTTGAAAGCCATTGATGCACCTATATTTTCTAAGTTGAAAAAGCATATAGGAATGGCTGCAATAAGAATCGTACATTGTATGAGTGCGGTACGATTGATATTCGAAACCTTGTCTTTCAAGGTGTTTCGGAATATCTGTTCGTTAATGATATTTTGATTCTCAAGTTTTTCTTTTAACAATGAAATTTGTTGTTTCATTTCTTCCATTTCTTGTGATAAATGTTGTTCCATAGTTGTGATATTTAGATGTTAGATATTTGTTTTAATTGCTCTTTGATTCTGAACAGCCGTACCGAAACGTTTTTGGTGGAGATGCCGACAATAGCTCCAATTTCTTCGTAGCTCATATTTTCGAGCCAAAGCAGAATAATGGCACGGTCGAAAACCCCTAATTTGTTGATGTGTTCTTTCAAACGGCGGATTTGTTGGGTTTCGTCGTCGGTGTCTTCAAAAAGATTTATATCCATTGTCAATGGCACGGTGGCGTGCGAGCGTTTTTTGCGTTCGGCAGAAATGCAGGTGTTGAAACTTACCCGATAAATCCATGTTTGAGGACTGCTCTCGTGACGAAATTTTTTGAATCCTTTCCAAAGATTGATCAAAGTTTCTTGAAAGTAATCGTTTACTTCCTCTTTGTCTTTTGAGAACATAAAACAAACCGTGTAGATGGTTGTTTTATGCTGTTTGACAAGTTCTTCAAATTCTTTTTTTAAATCTTCCATATTTGTTTTATTGTTTTGTTTTTGTTGGTTAGACGCAATGAGTGAATGAAAAACTACACAAAAAATCACTTTTTTTCAAAAAAAGTGATTTTCTTCGGATTTAAAGGTTAGCGGAAAATAGCGTCGAAAATACTTTTTGCCTTATCAATGGCGTTTGCTTTGGGCTTGGTTGCGTATTTATTTTGCTTTAAACACCAGTCGCTTTCGATACTGAAATAGTCGATGTCGGGTTCGGTTACATTCCCGCTTTCGATATTGATTTTTGAAAAGAACAGCTTCCATCGTTCGTAGTATAAATCTCGCAGAATGCCGTTCCATTCTTTGTGGGCGTAGTCGTGCAAACAACCGTTTTCAGATGCCACTCGGTTGCCCCATGTGGTGATTTGCGTACGAGCGTTCCATTCGTATAAGGCTTGTTCGTTTCTGTTTTTGCCTGATGTTTTTGCCATTTCGAGCCATGTACCCAACATAAATTCCGAACGGGTAGCGAGCAGTTCGTCCTGCAAAAGTATAAGGCGAAGAAACGCATTGCTCGTTTGCAGGTATTTCTCTTCATCTAAAGTATTTACGGCATCTTCTGTTTGGCGAAGCGTGATTCGTCCTTTTTCGGCTATTGCTTGACGCAGTATGTCTATCAAGTCGTACTCAAAGTTGTTGTTCCCGTAAAATTCGTCGGCAGAGGCGAGTAGCAGTTCCGCTACTAACATGACGCTGTCGGGAAAGTAATAATCTTGGGTGTTTGCCCATGCCGAAACCTGATTGGCTTTGAGCGATGGTCGCGCACAAAAGATTGATTCGTGACAACCTTGTTGCTGATTGCTTTTCGGACAATTATAAATGGTGTTAAATAAAATTTTCCATGCACGAGTTACTTGTTTGTTGGTTTTTCCATAACGAGCTTTTGTGTAATTTTCAACCCATTCCGTGGGTTCGAAAATGGAATCCCGCCAAGCAAGTTCAGTAAAAAGTTCATACATCACGGGGTTGTTTTCAATGCCTTCGGGAGTTAATCCTATGCCTTTAAGTGTTTTTGAGAATTGAGGGTGATTTTTTGCGGTAAAAAACGAATGGATTACTGCCTCTGTTTTACCAAATAAGCCGACATTTGCCCCGAAATTTAAAAGCATGGAAAAAATCCAATCGTGTTGTCCGAAGCCATCTTTGCGGGTAGACGGAAATTCTGGGTCGCCCCATTGTGGACGTGTGTCGCTACATAAATCTAGAATTAACAAGTCGCCCGCTTTCAACTCGTCAATCATGCTGGGAGCAGGATTGTTTTCCCACGACTGAATTACCCAAACAGCTTCTTGATTTTGTTGCTTCATGGCGTGTACGATGTTTTTCCCGACCTCTTGAAAATTCACCTGACTGCTATTTCCTCCTTCGTGAAAAGGATCAACGGAATAAAATTTTGCTGTACCGTACAACTTTTCTTGTTCTTGGTAAAAAAGATTGGCTATCGAGAAAAAGTTTGTGTCGCTTGGCAATAGAAATGATGGTCGGGAGTAGCCGCACCATGTTCCTGTGTCGATGGTGTTGATTCCTAATTTTTTATCACTATTGCTCGGCATCATTCCTCCGAATCCCGGCAGTATGGGTTCGATGCCAAGTTCCCGCATTCGACTTAATATTTTTTGCTGTAAGAGGCATTGCTCGTGATAGCGGCTTAAAGGTGTTGCACCGCCCCAGCCTTCGAGGTTGTTCATTTGCCACCAAGCCGTAAAGCACGGACCTGCTACAAAGGAGTCTACCTCTTGCTGGTTATAGCCTAATTTTTTTAAAACATTTAGCCATACCATTTCATTGCCCGTTGTGGCAAGTGCAAGGTTGATACCGTGAAGTGCCATCCAGTCCAACTCTTTTTCCCAACGTTTCCAATCCCAAAAAGGCATTGAGTATGAAAATGTGCAATAATTTAAATAGTAGCGATAGCGACATTTCGTGGAGTGGTATTCCTTTTTTGTTACAGGTGGAAGATGTTTTGGAAGTTTTGCATTCATATTGTTCCAACACAGGTGGATGCCTGCATAATACTTTAAATACCAATTGATTCCGATGGCTATACTAATGTTGTTGTTGCCTCTGATTACCACTTTTTCGCCTTGTTGGTCGAGTTCAAAAAAGTCGTTTTCGGAAGCAATCTGTTCTATGACGAATTTGCGTGAAGCACCCTTGTCTATTCGCTCCAAAAGTGCTTCTATGGGTGAGGAAAATGCCTTTGCGGATAGGAAAACGAGTATGAAAACGAGGGTTTTGCGCATAAATCGTATAATAAAGGCGTACCGCATACAAGGTGCGATACGCCATCGTATTTAAATGGAGAGAAACTTTATCGTACTCGTTCGATATAAGAACCATCGCGAGTATCTACTCTGATAGTTTCTCCGTTTTCGATAAACAGCGGTACGCGAACTTCGGCTCCCGTTTCTACCGTTGCAGGTTTCAAAGTGTTGGTTGCCGTATCGCCTTTGATACCCGGCTCGGTATAAGTGATTTGCAATTCTACTTTTACGGGGAGTTCGGCAAGAAGAATCGTGTCGGTCGATGTGTCAAATACAACATCGACAACAAAACCTTCTTTCAGAAAATCGACACCGATGATTTTGTTTTTTTCGATAGGTACTTGTTCGTAAGTTTCTTGATCCATGAAGATATAACTATCGTCCTCTTTGTAAATGTATTGATATTGATGACGTTCTACACGGACATCCTCGAGTTTTTCGCCAATATTGAAACGTTTTTCGAGTACACGACCATCTATTACATCTTTGTATTTAACGCGCATAAAGGTATTACCTTTACCCGGCTTAACGTGAAGGAACTCAATAACAAAATACAAACGGCCGTTTTCACGGAAACAAGTGCCGTTTTTAACGTCTTGTGCGTTGATCATAATTTTTTCTTTTAATTTGTATGTGATTAGATTCTGTGCAAAAGTACATTTTTTTACTCAACTTAAAAAAACAGAGCGAGATAGAATTATAATTTTTTTTGCATTTGATAAAAATAACATAGCTTTGGCTTGTGTTATGACAAACGATGTACTTACATATCGTTGTTAGGGGAAAGTTGCTGCGAGCGTAGCGAGCTTTACACACACATAGGAAATAGGGCGTTTGGAGAATCTGAAAGTGAATCTCTCTCCTGTTGATGAAGTGTTCGACGGAGAGCATCTTGCATTATTATTCTCTTCGTCAAACGAAAATCAAGTAGAAATACCGTTGAATATAACGGGGAATGTGGGTAAAACGTCGATTACCTCTTTTTCTAAAATAACAAAATCTTGGTTATCTTTTACGAAAGAGGCTGATGTGAATATTGAGATGACAGATGATGTGTCGGGCGTGGTTTCCATCAACAGCCCATACTCCACCTTTTGTGAAGACGGAGAGATGGATGTGTATCGTGATAGAGAGGATGTAAGTATAATTGCTTCCGACGAAGATGGTAATGTAGGACTCGGCAGAATTCAGATTGTTTCAGATGGATGGTGGATTGCACCTGAAAAATATCTAGATGAGTCTGATCAGAAAACAATGACAATAAGCGGTATCCCTGCTGTTGTAACAAAGACTATAATAAATATGCATTATTCTATCCCATCGGAATATGACGCCGTGTACACCCCTTCAGTGCTTTCTTCGTCGTGGGATATAGTTTATTCAGAATCTTCTACAGGGTGTTCGGTGAGTGGAATGGATGAAACTCCTGAAAAGGAAGAAGTAGACGTAGACAATGAAATGATATATAGCTATAAAGTAACACTTAATTTCCCTGCTAACACAGGTAGTGCGAATAAGACATATAATGTGAAGTTTAACAAGAAAGCAGGTAATGCCTATGTGACGATTTTGACGCTTACAATTGTTTAAGACAAGCCGTTCTAAATAGTTGATAATAATTTGAGTGAAGTAGGACGTAAAATGCGTCCTACTTTTTTTGTTGCCTGTCGGAATCCCTTGCAATGAGAGTGTAAGAAGCTGTTCTCCCCTTCGAAATAGTCGGAAACAATCATCGAAAGAATGTATTGTTTTTTTCTGATGATTCGTAATTGAAAGAACATTTTTTGTGTATTTTTACAAATGTTAGAAACATTATTTTTTGAAATTATAATTTGCTTATTTATAGTGAAATATGTGTTCTGTGCTAAAGAAAACGGTTACAATCTATTGTCGTAACAATAAAGTTTATAAAGATTATCCGTTGGGGACGTCGTTGCAAGAAATCTATACGGATATGAATATCCGATTGCCGTTTCAGGTTGTGGCGGCTCGGGTTAATTATAAAGTTGAGAGTTTGAATTTCTTGATATATAAGCCTAAGGATATTGAATTTATCGATGCATCGACTTCGTCGGGGATGCGGGTTTATGAGCGTTCGCTTTGTATGGTTTTTGCCAAAGCGGTAGAGGATTTGTATCCCGGAGCGACATTGCGTATAGAACACCCGATATCGAATGGCGACTATTGTAATCTTGACATTGCGGACGGCAATATTACAGAAGAACATGTAAGTGCGTTACGAAATCGAATGAAAGAAATCATTGCAGAGGATTTGCCAATAGAGGAGGTGGAAACGCGAACTGCGGTTGTAACCCAATTGTTTCGTGAGCGTAAGCAAATGGACAAGGTTTTTCTGCTTGAAACGCTTGGCAATGCCTATACCCGTTATTTCCGTATTGGTGATTTTGTGGATTATTACAACAGCATATTGGTTCCATCTACGGGTTATTTAAAGGTTTTTGAGCTGCAAGGTTTGAATGGCGGTATTTTGTTGCAGATGCCTTCAAAATCGAATCCGAATCAGTTGATGCAGTTTGTTCCGCAACCGAAGTTGTTCGAGGTGTTTAAGGAGTTTCTTCAATGGAACAAAATTATGGGCTTGAGCAATGTGGGTGATTTTAATGTGATGGCAAAAACAAGGAATATCTATCAACTGATAAAGATTTCAGAGGCTTTGCATGAAAAAAAGATTGCCCAAATAGCGGATATGATTCAGAAACGCCTGCCACAAAGTAAGTTTGTAATGATATCGGGACCTTCGTCTTCTGGAAAGACGACATTTAGCAAACGTCTGTCAATACAATTGATGGTAACAGGTGTGAAACCCATCGTATTGTCGTTGGACAACTATTTTGTGAACAGAAAAGATACGCCGCTTGATGAAAATGGAGAATGGGATTTTGAGAATCTGCATGCCATTGACTTGGATTTGTTCAATAGACAACTTAAACAACTTTTAAATGGGGAAGAGGTAGAGGTTCCTTTTTACAATTTTGAGATAGGAGAGCGTCAATATCGTGGTAATAAATTGCGATTGGAGGAAAACAGCGTATTGCTAATCGAAGGTATTCATGCTTTGAATCCCGAGTTGTCGCAAGAGATACCTGACGAGATGAAATTCCGTATTTATGTTTCGACACTGACAACCATCTCGCTTGACAATCATAATCGCTTGACAACGACCGATACCCGTTTGTTGCGTCGTATTGTTCGCGATTTTAAGTTTAGGAATTACGATGCACGTGAAACCATTTCTCGTTGGCCGAGTGTTCGTCGTGGCGAGGAAAAGTGGATATTCCCCTATCAGGAATATGCCGATGTGATGTTCAATTCGGCATTGCTTTTCGAATTGTCGGTATTACGGAAACATGCAGAGCCGATTCTCTCCGACGTACCTCAATATTGTGAACAATATACGGAAGCCCATCGTTTATTAAAATTGTTAAAGTACTTTGCTCCGATTTACGATTATGAGATACCGCCGACATCGTTGTTAAGAGAATTTTTTGGTGGAAGTAGTTTTAGATATTAACGAAATATGCAAAATTTAGGACTTCAGCAATCTCAAACACTTCAACAGAAGTTGTCGCCTCAGCAGATTCAAATTATAAAAATGCTGGAGTTGCCGACTTTGGAATTGGAAGAGCGAATCAATCAAGAGTTGGTTGATAATCCGGCATTGGAGGAGGGACACGATGTCGATAATGATGCCGACACTGAAGTCGATGTAAGTCAGGAGGATGATGTCGAGGAATCTTCATTCGACGATTTGAATTGGGAAGACTATACTGACGATGACGACACCCCTGACTATAAGTTATATGCCAATAATTCATCGTCTGACGATGCAATGAGAAGTATTCAATACTCGTCAAAGAATACGTTTAGCGAGGATTTGTTTGCGCAGCTTGGCGAAATCGAACTTTCGGAAAAAGAAAAACAACTGACACAATACATCATTGGCAATATCGACGATGATGGTTATTTGCGTCGCGATGTGGAACAAATGGTTGACGACCTTGCTTTTTCCGGAATCGATGTAACCGACGCAGAAATGAAATCTGCACTGACATTGGTGCAGGGGTTGGAGCCTGCAGGGGTGGCTGCACGAACCTTGCAAGAGTGTTTGTTGCTTCAGTTGAATCGCTTTGCGGAAACAGAAACAATACTTTTGGCAAAACGGGTTATTGAGGAACTTTTTGATGAGTTCTCAAATAAACAATACGAGAAAATACAAAAACGCCTTTCGATAAAAGAGGAACAACTCAAAGCCGTTTTGGATAAAATAAAGAATTTGAATCCGAAACCGGGAGGGACTTGGGGTAACTCTTTCTTGAATGCTAATGAAGAAATAACTCCTGATTTTATTGTTGAAAACCAAAACGGGCGTCTTCTCGTATCTCTAAACAATCAAAATATCCCCGATTTGAGAATCAATGCCGAGTACTCATCGTTGATTCAGACATACAAAAGGAGTAATCTTGATACGATTTCGAAAGACAAAAAAGACGCTATCCTTTTTGCTAAAGAAAAAATAGATGCTGCACGCTGGTTTATTGATGCCATAAAACAACGCAATGAAACTTTATTGACCACAATGAATGCCATTGTACATTTTCAGTCAGCTTTTTTCGAATCGGGAGATGAGTTGCAGCTGAAACCGATGATACTGAAAGACATTGCAAATCTGACGGGGTTTGATATATCTACCATATCGCGTGTAAGTAATAGTAAATATGCAGAAACGGAGTTTGGTGTGTTTCCACTGAAAGCATTTTTCTCGGAAACAATGCGAAAAGATTCGGGTGAGGAAATATCGAACAGAGAAATAAAACGCATTCTGAAAGAGAGTATTGATGCGGAAAACAAACGCAAACCGCTGACTGACGATCAGTTATCGGCTATTTTGCACGAAAAAGGTTATATTATTGCTCGGCGAACAGTGGCTAAATATCGTGAGCGTATGGGGATACCTGTCGCTCGCTTACGTAAAAGTATATGAAAAGATATTCGGTCTTGTTCTCGCAGCTGTTGTCGGTTGTATTTCATCCGTTTTTTATTCCGACCTATTTGTTTGTGCTATGCAGAGTGCTGTTTTTTAATGGTTTAGGTCGCATCATGTATTTGTACGATTCTTTTTGGGTATCCCTCTTTTTTATATGCTTGTTTACGGCAGTTATTCCCCTTTTGTCCGTCTTGATTTTATACAAAACAGGACAAGTAACATCAATTGCTCTGAAAAATGCAAAAGAGAGAAGATATCCGTATTTGATAACCCTGATTTCTTATGCGACACTTGCATTTCTGTTGTATAAAGCGGGGAATCCGTTTTGTTTTTATGTCTATTTTGCAATAGTTTGTTTGGCGCTTGTGGCAACAATAAACCTTGTATGGAAAATAAGCGCCCATATGACTGCATTTGGAGGGTTGATGGCTATCGTCATGTTTCAATCTTATGTTATGGGGTTGAATCCGTATATCCTATTTGCTGTATTGTTTACTCTTGCAGGCTTGATAGCATCTGCAAGAATACGCTTGGAATCTCATGATTTACCTCAAATTTTGGTAGGGTTTTTGTTAGGATTCTCTTTGTTATTATTTTTATAGAAAAATCAATTTTTATGAGTCAGAAAAAGTATAAGGTAGGTCTTTCTCTTAGTGGTGGAGGTGCAAAAGGACTTGCACATATTGGAGTATTGCAAGCGATGGAAGATATCGGATTGAAACCTGATATTATTGCCGGTGTCAGTGCAGGTTCTATTGTTGGGGCATTGTATGCCGACGGTTTGTCGCCGAAAGAGATTCTAAACGTTTTTGAGGATTCCACTTTGATAAAGTTTCTTGATGTTTCCTCTCCCCGTAAAGGATTCTTGTCTGCAAACAAATTTTTTACTAAAATCGAGAATACTTTGAGGGCAAGGACTTTCGAAGAGTTGAAGATTCCTCTTGTTGTAAATGCGACTAACTTGACCGATGGTAAAGTGGAGTACTTTACAGAAGGGACGTTGTTGGATAAAATCATAGCATCGTCAAGTGTTCCTATTGCATTAAGTCCGAAAGAGATTGATAAAAAGTTTTATGTTGATGGAGGTATATTTTGTAATATTCCTTGCTCTGTAATCAGGGACCAATGCGATACATTGGTAGGCGTGCATGTCAATCCGATAGTAAAAATGGGTAAAATGGGCAATGTATTAGATGTTTTCGAGCGAGTATATCACTTGCTGATACAAGCCAATACTGTTTCTCAAAAACAACTCTGCGATATTGTGATAGAGCCGGTAGAGGCTCGTAACTTCGGTATGTTTGAAATTTCGAAGTGCAGGGAAATTTTTGATATCGGTTATGCGGCTGCAATGGATAAATTTAAAGAATTGGGGTTAGCATAATAACTAACGGCTTGACAAATAAAAAAAGGATAAGAAAACTTTCTTATCCTTTTTTTATTGAGAGGGGAAGGATTATTTTTCCTTTTCCTTCTCCTGTTTAGCTTCCTTTCTGCGAGAGAATTCAAAAGCGATTGGTGTTGCAATATACAAAGTGGAATAAATACCGATAATCATACCAAGCAACATTGCAAACAAGAATCCGCGAATGGTTTCTCCTCCAAAAATAAACATTGCCAATACGACTAATATCGTACTTAACGAGGTACTGAAAGTACGACCAAGAGTTGAATTTAATGCCATATTGAATAGTGATGTTTTGTCACGTTTCGGATAAAGTGCAATATCTTCACGAATGCGGTCGAATATAACTACCGTATCGTTTACCGAATATCCGATAATTGTAAGAATGGCGGCAATGAATGTTTGGTCAATCTCTAATGAGAACGGCAATATCGAAGAGAATATCGAATAAATACCGAAAATAAATAATGTGTCGTGTATTAAAGCAACAATCGTCCCGACAGAGAATGCAATATTTCTAAAGCGAATCAATATGTACAATCCGATTACCACTAAAGAAATTAGAATCGCCCATATAGCCGAGATTTTTATATCGGAAGCAACTGTAGGACCTACTTTTTGTGAACTCTGAATACCAAATGAAGTAGCTCCGCTGTGGTCGTCCGTCTGATAAAGACCGTCTTTTACAACATAACCTTCTACAAACAAATCCTTGCTGACATTTTCTGATAATAGGTTCTGGTTTTTAAGCGCATTGTACAACATACTTTCCAATTTCTCGTCAATGTCATCGGCGGTGTTCTCTATTTCGTAGTTGGTAGAGATACGAATTTGATTAGCTGTTCCCATTGTGATTACACTGACTTGTGAATTGGTAAATACGTTTGATAGATTTTCGCGAATGTCGTCGATATCATCGTTTACGGGTTGTTCAAAACGAATCACATAGTTGCGTCCTCCACTGAAATCGATACCTTGCTCTAACCCTTTTGTTGCTAACGATACGATTGCTGTCAGCATAAGAACGCCGGAAATGATGTACCCGATTTTACGTGTTTTAACAAAATTGATATTACAATTTCTAAACCAATTTTTTGTAATGTTTGTCGTGAATTGCAGATTCGGCATTTTCTCTTTTGCCATAATACGTTCAAACAACAAACGTGTTAAGAATATAGATGTAAACAAGGTAGTAATGATACCGATAATCAAGGTTGTGGCAAAACCTCTGATAGGACCTGTACCGAATACAAACAGAACAATACCTGTCAACAACGTGGTGATATTCCCATCCAAAATTGCGGAGTAGGCATTTTTATATCCATCGGCAATGGCTTTCTTTAAGTTTTTACCTGCAGCCAACTCCTCACGTGTACGCTCATAAATCAGAACATTTGCATCAATCGCCATACCCAATGTCAGTACAATACCTGCGATACCGGGTAGTGTTAATACCGCTTGGAACGATGCCATAATTCCAAACATAAAGAACATGTTTGACAATAAAGCGAAGTCGGCTATAAGTCCCGGTATTAACCCATAATAGCATATCATATAGAGTAATACGAGGATAAATGCAATGATAAATGAAATCATACCGTTTTTGATGGCGGTTTGACCTAATGACGGTCCGACAATATCTTCTTGAACAATTCTGGTAGGAGCAGGCATTTTTCCTGATTTGAGTACGTTAGCCAAGTCTTTTGCCTCTTGTGTGGTAAAGTTGCCTGTTATTTCGGAGCGTCCGCCTGTGATTTCACTATTTACTCTCGGATAAGAATATACATAGTCGTCGAGTACAATTGCAATACATTTGCCGATGTTTTCTTTTGTCAAACGAGCCCATGTTTTGCTCCCCTCGGAGTTCATTTGCATATTTACGTTTGCCGACGATGAGAATTGTCCGAAATCGGCATTTGCATCTGTGATTACTTCTCCGCTCAATGGGGCACGTCCGTCTCGGTTGGTTACTTTTATTGCAATCAGTTCAAAGATGCCGGTTTTTGATTCATCGTTGATACTTTTTACCGTCCATTTTAAAGCCAAGTCTCTTGGTAATACGTCTTTAACCTGCTTCATACGTAAATAGGCGTTAACTTTTGCAGTATCAGATGCTAATGCCATTCCAACAGCAGGACCCGGACGTACTTGACCACCATTTGCGTAGATGTTTAGTACGGCAAAAAGAGGATTTCCCTTTTTATACGCAGCAAACTTTTCTGCATCGGTTTGTGTGTCGTTGTTTTCTATGACGGAAGCTAAAGAGTCTGTTTCTGTTTCCGATTCGGTTTCATCAATGGTCGACTCAACGGCAACTTCAGCAACTTCTTCTTGAACATTGGCTTCGTTTAATGCTCTGATTACATCGTTTGCATCGCTCAAGTGAGCAATGATTTCCGATAGCTCGTATGTTTCCCAAAATTCGAGATTGGCCGAACCTTGTAACAATTTACGAACACGTTCCGGCTCTTTTATACCCGGTAGCTCCACCATAATACGTCCTTGAGCATCAAGACGTTGAATGTTAGGTTGTACAACACCGAAACGGTCGATACGATTACGAATTACATTGAATGAGTTGTCAATGGCAGCATTTACCTCTTCGTTCAACACTTTCATGACTTCGTCGTTGGTCGACGTACGTTGTATTTTTTCTTTCAGATTGAATGTGCTGAAAATTGTAGATAATTGAGCATCGGGGTCAATCTTTTTGAACTCGTCATAGAAAAGATTCAGGAAATCTTCTTGACTATTGTGTTGGCGTTGTTTTGCATTTTCGATAGCCAATTGAAAGTTCTCTGAAGTATTGTAGCCTGACAATACATTCAAAATGTCAGGAATAGAAACTTCTAACGTTACATTCATACCTCCTTTTAAGTCCAAACCCAAATTGAGCTCTTTTTCTCGGCATTGTTTGAATGTATATCCAAACCAAACTTTCTCTCCTGCAATTGAATCCAAATAAGCCAACTCAATTGCATTGTTTTCTCCGGCGATTTTTTTCGCCTTGTTTTCATGGTAATTTGTTACAGCGGTGAATGATAGATAATACAAACAAACCAATAGTAACAACACTGAAAATAGTCTTACAAATCCTTTGTTTTGCATGTTTTAATATTTTTTTAATTATCCGTTTTTATAAAGAAATGCAAATATAGAGTTTTTTTAAATAAAGGGGCGTAAAAATGTAAAAAAAGAATAGCCGTAAGCGAGTGTTTTTCGCTTTGCTTATCTTGTTCACTTTAAAAATTTTGCGGTGTAACTTTGTCCGCAGGTTGCAAGCATTTCGGGAGTACCCTCGAATACGATGTTGCCGCCATTTTCACCACCTTCGGGTCCCATGTCGATAATGTGGTCGGCACATTTGATTATTTCGGTGTTATGTTCGATAATCACTATCGTGTGCCCTTTTTGCAGTAGGGCGTAAAACGAGTTTAAAAGATTTTTGATGTCGTGGAAATGCAGACCTACTGTTGGCTCGTCAAATAAAAATAAGGTTGGGGTCTTTTTTTCTTCGGCAAGGATTGATGCCAACTTGACACGTTGGTTTTCGCCACCTGACAATGAACTTGAGGCTTGCCCGAGTTTTATATATCCGAGTCCGACATCTTGCAAAGGGCGTAATTTTTTTAAAATGCGTTGTTCCGTACCACCGTTTTCTTCGCCGAAAAACTCAATGGCTTGATTGATTGTCATATCCAGTATGTCGAAAATGCTTTTTCCCCGATAAAGAACTTCCAATATGTCTTGTTTGTATTTTTTCCCGTGGCAACTTTCGCATTCAATTTCAATATCGGCCATAAATTGCATTTCCATTTTAATGCTCCCTTCTCCCTGACACTCTTCGCAACGACCGCCTTCGACGTTTGTGGAGAAAAAGGCAGGTGTAAAACCCATTTGGCGAGCCAATGGTTGCTCGGCATATAGTTTTCGGATTTCGTCAAAAGCTTTCAAGTATGTGGCGGGATTCGAACGCGAGGATTTTCCGATGGGATTTTGGTCGACAAACTCAATGCCGCTTAACAAGGTTAAATCCCCGCCTAAATTTTCTTGATTTGTTTCGTTTAGGTCGTAATATTTTCGCAGAGATTCGTATAAAACGTTGCGAACAAGAGATGATTTCCCGCTTCCGCTCACTCCGGTAACCACGGTCATCATGTTAAGCGGTATTTTTACGTTGATGTTTTTCAGATTATTTACCGACGCATTACGTATTTGGATATATTTTTTTGACTGTCGCCTTTTGGCGGGAGTCGGTATGTACTCTTTTTGCGTAAGAAAATTGTATGTATGGGAAATTTTGAGTTCTTTTTTTGAAATCAGTTCGTCGAACGAACCTTGAAAAACAACCTCACCGCCAAGTCTTCCTGCATCGGGTCCGATGTCCACAATGTAATCGGCACTCCTAATAATTTCGTCGTCGTGTTCTACAACGACAATCGTATTCCCCAAATCCCTTAATGCTTTCAGTACATCAATCAAAAGGTGTGTGTCGCGAGGATGCAAACCGATGCTCGGCTCGTCTAAAATATAAAGAGCCCCGACCAATCCGCTCCCGATAGATGTCGTGAGATTGATACGTTGGCTTTCGCCACCGGATAATGTATTTGACGGACGATCGAGGCGGAGATAGCCCAATCCAACATTGATTAAGAACTTTAAACGGCTTTTAATTTCTATCAAAAGTCTTTCCGCTATGATGCTATCATGTTCGTCCAATTGCAATGTTTCAAAGAAACGATATAAATCGGTTATGGGAAGCGATGTCAATTCCGTGATGTTTTTCCCTCCGACCTTAATCCATTGTACCTCTTTTTTTAGTCGTGTGCCGTGACAATCGGGACATGTCGTTTTCCCTCGGTAACGGGCAAGCATTACTCGATATTGGATTTTGTATTGTTCGTTTTCAAGCATCTGAAAAAATGCGTTGATGCCTTGAAAATAGGGTGTGCCTTCCCAAAGCATTTTTTTCTCTTGTTCGGAGAGTTGATTGTATGGACGATGAATGGGAAATTTACACAAATGAGCATTGTAAATCAAATTGTTTTTCCACTGACCCATTATCTCTCCACGCCAGCAAGCTACCGCATTCTGATAAACGGACAGATTCGGATCGGGAATGACCAAATGCTCGTCGATTCCGATAATTTTCCCGAAACCTTCGCATGTAGGACAGGCTCCCATTGGATTGTTAAAGTTGAACATTTGCTCCGACGGTAGCTCGAACCTCATTCCGTCGATGATTAAATCTTTTGAAAACGAATGCTTTCGTGTTGTGTTGCCGTCAAGGATTTCGACAATACAAGTTCCGTTACCTTCGAAAAAAGCCGTTTCGATGGAATCGAACAATCGACTTTGAAAAATCTGTGTCGGCGCTGTTACCAACCGGTCGATAACAAGAAGCGGGTTTTCGAGTACCGTGTCTTGCTCCAGAATCTCTTGTATCGTAAGATAAGAGCCATTGTTCTCTATTCGTGTAAACCCTTGTTGCAGAAGTATTTCCAAATGCTCTTTCGGCTTTCTCCCGTTTGGAACTTTTATTGGACAAAGGATAATGATTTTTGTGTGTTCGGGTATGTTTTTTACAAAATCGCAAACAGACTCTACACTGTCTTGTTTTACGATTTTACCTGTTACGGGTGAATATGTTTTCCCGACACGGGCAAACAAAAGGCGCAGGTAGTCGTAGATTTCGGTACTGCTTCCCACCGTAGAATGAGGATTCCTGATATTGACACGTTGTTCGATGGCGATAGCAGGAGGTATCCCCTCGATAAAATCGACTTCCGGTTTGTTTATTTTGCCCAAAAATTGCCGTACATACGCAGATAGGCTCTCTATATATCGTCGTTGCCCTTCTGCATAGATGGTATCGAATGCCAACGACGACTTCCCCGAACCCGAAAGCCCCGTGATGACGGTTATTTTGTTGTGCGGAATTTGAACGTCAATTCCTTTAAGGTTGTGAACACGGGCATTTTTTATTTTAATGAAATTTTCCACGCAACATCACTATTTTTTCTCCCTTATTTGAAGGAGTTGCCCGTTGTTTTCGTCGAATAATATATGGTTGTTTTTCTGTAATAACTTTTGTGGCAAAATGAGAATATCGCCGAGTTGTGCTATGGCATAACGCTGATGTAGGAGATTCCCCTTTGTATTGTAAATGGTAATGTCGGCCATGGCAGGGTAGCGATAGTGTATGCCCGATTTTTCTCTCTTTTTCGGGTGGAGATTGAGATTTCTTTTTTCGGCAACAACTTTTATATAGATAGGTTCTCCTGATAAATCGTCTTTTGATACCAATCCCAAGTCTTTCGAAAAGCGAATGAAAACTTCGTCGGTGTCGGCATCGGGTGTAAAGTAGAGCGTTTCGATGCAGGTGTCTTTCACTTGTTTGCCGACAAAAAGTTCCAACAATTTTTGTTCGGTTTTGTCCATCTCGTTCAATAGTATTTTCAGTGATTCGCTGTCGGCCGGAAAATCCAAATCACCCGTGAGAAGCGAAATTCTGTTTTCGCGAATGCGATAAATCTGCTTGGCGGCAAGTTCTGCCATTTTTGCCGTGGAGTTGGCAATGAGGGCTTCCTCGCCTAAAACGCTTTTGTCGAAAATTAACGCCGTTTCTTTAAATTCTTTTATGTCGGAAGTTGCATCCGTTGGCGTTTTTTTGTGTTTCGGCGCGTTAATGCTGCAAATAACGCCGTTGTTGTTGAGCGTGATGAGGTTTGCGATTGATTTTTTCGAGGGCTTTATTTGAAAAATCTGCGCTGTGTCGGCTGTTGCGATGTTTTTTATTTCAATGCTGTTGATACTCCAAATATCATTGTCTTCCGTGATAATGTTCTCTTCTGCTAAAAATCGACCTGCATACCGATAAAAAGGTCCCTTTTTCTCCCAAGTGTGAATAGTCGTTATTTTTATGGCCAATTCGTTTTTCGGTAAAGCATAAAAAATGCTTTGTCCGTTTTTGATGCGTTTTTTTCCGACCGGAGTAATGTTCGTTTTTGCATTGATAGGAGCAAGAAAGCAGAGCGAAAGAATCGCAAGTAAAATCTGTTTTTTTATCATTTCCCGATATTTTTTATTCTTAAATAGGCTTTTCCTATACCATTGATAATATCACTTGCTAAAAGGGCTTCTTCCGATGTCGTTTCTATTGCCGTGTCGGCTGCAAGTCCGTGCAAAAAAACGCCGACTATTGCGGCAGTTTCGGCATCGTATTTTTGTGCCAACAATCCTAAAATGATGCCTGTCAGTACATCGCCGCTTCCTGCCGTTGCCATTCCTGCATTTCCCGAAGTGTTGAAATGTATCTTGCCTGTGGGTGTAACAACTGCAGTGAAATGCCCTTTAAGCACCACAAAGATAGTGTTTTTCTTTGCAAGAGTTAATGCTTTTTGCAAACGCTCGATATTATTTTGCGAACTCCCCACAATTCGGTCGAATTCCTTTAAATGCGGTGTGATGATGCTGTTTTTAGGAATAAGAGCCGTTCCGTTGCGTGTTTTTGACAGCAGATTGAGTGCGTCGGCGTCCAACACAACTCCTTTTGTCTGTTTCGAGAGCCATTTTCTTAAAGCCCGTTTTGTTCGGTATTTGGTGCCTAAACCGCAGCCGATGCCGGCAGCGGTGTAATTGTCGTTTACGGGAATTTTGCTGATAAAATTGTTGCCTTGCACCAATGTCATTGCCTCGGGTAGTGCGGTGGGGAAATGCTGTGCCACACTTTTTGCGGTCAAAACGGTCAGCAATCCCGCTCCTGTGCGAAGCACTGCTTTTGCCGCTAAAATGGCAGCCCCCGATTTGCCTTTGCTTCCGCCTACAAACAGGGCGTGTCCGAATGTCCCTTTGTGCGAAAATGGTAAGCGTTGGCGGATTAGTGGGCGTATGTCGATTATGTTTGTGTAGTACAAATCGCTACCGATTTGATCCGATTTCAAACCGATGTCCACTATTTCAAAACGGCTGACGTATTGTTCGTTTTCGGGCAGCAGGAATGCGAGTTTCGGAAATTGAAAGGTGTAAGTTTCGGTTGCTTTGATGGCAGTGTCGTTGCCGAAATTGATGCCGTCGGCGGGTAGCCCCGATGGTATGTCGATGGCAAGTACTCGTTTTTGGCTACGGTTGATAGCCAGTATGCATTGTTTGTATAAACCATCTACGGGACGATTGAGCCCGCTTCCGAATATGCCGTCGATAATTGTGTCGCAATCGAATACAGGCAGTTCTTCAACATTTTGTATGCAGAAAAACCGCTTTGGAAATTTTTGTAAAAACCGTTCCTTGTTCTTTTTGCAGTCGGGGGAGCAGTGCGTATTGGTATCTACAAAAAAGAGTTTTGTATCAAAACCTTGCTCCGACAACATACGTGCGATGGCAAAAGCGTCGCCGCCGTTGTTGCCGTTGCCTGCAAAAATAAAAATGCGCTCGTGTGGCGATAATATTTTTTTTGCCGCCTCGACAAACGCACTTGCTGCCCGTTCCATCAAATCGATACTTTTTATGCCTTCGATATCAATGGTTTGGCGGTCAATTTCTTTTATGGTGTTCGCAGAAAAAATGTTCATCTGTTGCCGGAAAATTTTTTGAGAGCACCTATCAATAGTTCGTTTTCGCGAACCAATCCGATGGTGATGCGCAAACAATTGGCACACAATGTTACATTGTTGCGATTTCGGACAATGATGCCGTTTGCAGCCAAATAGTCGTACGTTTTATTCGCGTTTTTTACCTTTACAAGTAGAAAATTGGCGTCGCTCCCGTACACTTTTTCTACAATGGGGAGTTGCTCCAATTCGTTTTTCAACCACTCTCTTTGCTTCAAAATGTAAGTAACGTGGCTGTTAAGCATTTCTACGTTGGAGAGCCGCTCCAATGCCTGTTTTTGCGTGAGAATGTTGATGTTGTAGGGGTATTTCACTTTGTTGAGTGTTTGCACGATTTCCTCCGACGCAAATGCCATGCCGAGCCGTATGGCGGCGCAACCCCATGCTTTGGAGAACGTTTGCAAAACGATGAGATGAGGGTATTCGGACAATCGTCTGTTCCACGATTCTTTACCCGAAAAGTCGATGTAAGCCTCGTCGATTACGACGATTCCCTCAAAAGCGTTTAAAACCGTTTCGATTTCCTGCTCGTTGAGCAAATTGCCGGTCGGGTTGTTGGGCGAGCAGAGCCAAATGACTTTGGTGTTGGCATCGACTTTTCTGAGTAATTCTTCTGCTACCAATTCGAAATTGTCGGAAAGGGGTACGCTGCGGTAGGCTACGTTGTTAATGTCGGCACAAACCTTATACATTCCGTAGGTTGGGTCGATGGCGACTACATTGTTGATGCATGGTTCGCAAAAAACCCTGTAAATCAGGTCGATGGGTTCGTCGCTGCCGTTGCCGATAAAAATATTCGCTGCGTTTACGTTTTTTACCTTGGCTATCGTTGCTTTCAGCGTGTTTTGCAACGGGTCGGGATAGCGATTCAGCCCCGTATCGAAGGGATTTTCGTTGGCATCGACAAACACCGAAGCTTCGCCTTTGAACTCGTCTCTTGCACAAGAGTAGGGTTTGAGGTCAAGAATGTTTTTTCTTACTAATTTCGATAAATCCATTGTTAGAAATTGTTTTCGTCCTCGTCGTAGTCGAGGCGTAGTGTAACCGCATTTTTATGAGCGTCTAATCCTTCGTTTGCCGCCATTATTTCGATGGCATTCCCGATGTTTTTCAGCCCTTCGCGGGTGATTTTCTGGAACGTGATTTTACGGGTAAAACTATCGATGTTTACACCGCTGTACATTTTTGCATAGCCGTTGGTTGGCAATGTGTGATTCGTGCCCGAAACATAGTCGCCCGCACTCTCGGGAGAGTAGTTGCCAAGAAAAACCGAACCTGCATTGGTAATGCATTCGGCAATTGATTCATCGTTTCTGAGTGATAGAATTAGATGTTCGGGAGCATATTCGTTAGAAAACAAAACGGCTTCTTCCATATCTTTTACAAGAATTATTTTACTGTGTTCTAATGCTTGTTTTGCAATTTCGTTTCGTGGTAGAACGGGAAGTTGTTTTTCTATTTCTTCTATAACATTGTCGATGAGTTGCTCGTTGTCGGTTATCAAAATGGTCTGACTATCGGTGCCGTGTTCGGCTTGCGAAAGCATATCGGCTGCCACAAAAACGGCATTGGCTTCGGCGTCGGCTATGATGGCAACCTCTGACGGACCAGCAGGCATATCGATGGCAACGTTGTTTAAGCTAACAAGTTGTTTTGCTGTTGTGACGTATTGATTGCCGGGGCCAAATATTTTATAGACTTTTGGAATGCTTTCTGTGCCATACGCCATAGCTGCAATGGCTTGTGCACCGCCGATTTTGAATACGTTGCTGATGCCAACAATTTTTGCTGCATAAAGAATGGCGGGGTGTATCTCTCCTTTGTTGTTTGCGGGCGTGCAAAGAACAATGTCGGAACACTCTGCAATTTTTGCAGGAATGCCCAACATTAGAACTGTGGAAAACAGCGGTGCTGAACCTCCTGGAATGTATAGTCCAACTTTTTCTATTGCAACTTGTTTTTGCCAACAAACTACACCAGAGGTGGTTTGTATTCTTTTTTCTTCGAGCAGTTGCTCTGTGTGAAAAGTAGTGATGTTGTGTTTCGCTTGCTCGATGGCTTGCTTGAGTAATGGGGAAATTTTGTTTTCGGATTCGTTTATTTCTGCCTCCGAAACTCGAAAATTGTCGGGAGCGTAGCCATCAAATTCTTGACAAAACGAACGTAAAGCCTCATCGCCTTTGTTTTTTACTCGTTCGATAATAGAACTGACGCTCGCTGTCAACGATTTTGTGTCTTTCGTTGGGCGTAGGCATAGGTTTCCCCATTCCGATTTTTGTGGGTGTTTGATGATTTCCATATATATTTAAGGTATCATTTTTTCTATTGGAAGTATTAAAATGCCTTCGGCACCAAGTGTTTTTAGTTTTCCGATGATGTCCCAAAAACGTTTTTCGTCTAACACTGTATGCAACGAACTCCAGCCCTCTCTAACCAAAGGCATAATGGTAGGAGCTTTGATGCCGGGGAGTATTTCTGTAATGGCATCAATTCTGTCGTTGGGTACATTCATTAGGATGTATTTTTTGTTTTGTGCGGTTTGTACGGCATTTATTCTGAACAAAAGTTCATCTAAAATTACTTGTTTTTGCGTTGTGAGATTTTTATTTGCAATGATTAACGCTTCCGATTCCATTACGGTTTCCACTTCTTTCAGATGGTGTGCTATCAGCGTGCTGCCCGAACTTACAATGTCGAAAATGGCATCGGCA
Source organism: Paludibacteraceae bacterium (assembly GCA_017456885.1). Taxonomy (GTDB): domain Bacteria; phylum Bacteroidota; class Bacteroidia; order Bacteroidales; family Paludibacteraceae; genus RGIG9608. Next base: position 94,487 of record JAFTIM010000015.1, on the reverse strand, counting down.
AGCCCTATTTCGGGGGCTATCTCTACCGAGCCGGTTATGGTGTGGATTTCGGCTTTGATGCCCTGTTTTTTCAAAAATTTGCTTAATATGTTCGGATACGAGGTCGCGATTTTTTTTCCGTGAAACCATGCCAATCCTTTGTAACTCGTTTCTTTGGGTATGGCCAGCGAAAGGCGGCATTTGCTGAATCCCAACCGTTTGACGAGAACGGCGTCTTCCTGTTTCTCGACAAATTCGTTCTCGCCGATAATGCCGATGTCTGCAATGTTGTTGGCAATGGATTGTGGAATATCATCGTCGCGCAGAAAAAGTACTTCTGCAGGGAAATTATCCGATTGGCAAAGAAGCGTGCGTTTCCCTATCGAGATTTTAACCCCAACTTCTTTTAGGAGATTTAGTGAATCTTCGTTTAGTCTTCCTTTTGACTGAATGGCTATTCTTAACATAAAATCTGATATTTTTTGTGCAAAAATAAGGAGCGTTGTTGCTTTTTATGTAAAACAAAATGTTAAAAAATAAAATTTTAACATTTGTAGGGTGTGCGATTTTTTTTTGTGAGAGATTTCTTGCTTAAAGAAATTAATGTAATTTTGCCACTGAATCTACGCTGGAGGGGATGTGTCTCTCATTTTTTTAGGGTAGGTTTTAGGACATATTGAATAGCGTTTATTGACGCTTTGTGTTTGGCAATACGAAACTTCGCAACTTTTGTAATTAGAGTCAAAAATCAAAGTTAATCAATAGATGCCTATGGGGTATGATAGTATGTTGCTAATGCGTTTAGCAACTCTTCATATCAGCGTAGGTTTCTTGTTGTTTGTTTGACTCTAAGGTTGTGCGAAGACCTCGTATTGCGAATAAGCAACTCGAGGTCTGCGCTTTTTTTATGTCCGTAGGCGAACGAGACGAATTGGTATTTTTTTTAGTAATAATTTAAAATTTTTATGACAATGAAAAAACGATTGTTTTTAGGTGCGATGCTGATTGTAGGAGCAATCCTCGCAAGTTGCAGCAAGGAGAAACCTGCCTGCCAAAAAGTGATGTACAAAATAGGTGAGACGGAAATCACCACCTATCAGTGGATGACCCGCACGGAAGCTGAAGCGGTGTTTAGCAAGTATAACGAAGTGCGAATTTTCGAAGAAAAAGCCGCCGATGTAGAGTGTTTATTAAAGAATGAAGATAACAAATAAAAAACTGTAGAAATGATGAAAACAACAATTAAACTTCTTACACTTACTTTTGTGCTTTTTGCTACGGCTTGTAGCAACGACGACGAAATAAATATGCTCAACTCGCTTTGGCGGAACGTAACCCAAAACGAAGCTCGCATCGACGCCCTTGAAAAATGGTGTGCTCAAGCCAATACGAACATTTCCTCACTACAAACCATTGTGAATGTGTTTGAAAGTAATGACGCAATCACCTCTATCACTCCTGTGATGGAAGGCGGAGTGGAAATAGGTTACACCATTACGTTTAGCAACCACGACCCGATAACCATTTATCATGGGAAAGATGGTAAAAATGGTACTGACGGTAAAGACGGGCAAAATGGTGCCAACGGACAGAATGGAACTTCTCCTATTGTGGGCGTAGCCAAATACACCGATGGCGTATATTATTGGACGCTCAATGGCGAATGGCTACTCGATGCCGACGGCAACAAACTCCCCGTAAGCGGAAAAGATGGAGCCAATGGCGAAAACGGACAAAACGGCTCTAATGGCCAAAATGGTGTAACACCACAATTAAAAATAGAAAACGACTACTGGTGGATTTCTTACGACAATAGCAGCACTTGGACACAACTTGGCAAAGCCAAAGGCGAAGATGGTGAAGACGGGCAGAATGGACAAAAAGGCGACAAGGGAGACAAAGGCGATACGGGCGACTCTATGTTCCAAAGCGTAACGCAAGACGCCGACAATGTCTATTTTACACTTGCCGACGGTACGGTGATTACCATAGCCAAAGGCGGTGGCGGAGCGGACCAACCTAACTCTGATTTTCTTACCATTACCTATATGCCCAATGGTGGCGAAGGTGAAATTATGATAGATACGGTATTTTATCCTGATTTTTATTTTTATACTGTTAAGTATTTTGCATATACTAAGGAGGATTTTTATTTTGCAAACTGGAACACAAAAGCCAATGGAGAAGGAGTAGATTTGAATATTGGAAAATTAATAGATAATGTAACTCGAAATATTACCTTATATGCCAAATGGCAGGAGTGTACTAATCCTGAAGAGCCAGAATGGGTAGATCTTGGTTTGCCAAGTGGACTAAAATGGGCAACTTGCAACGTAGGAGCAACAAAACCCGAAGAGTACGGAAACTACTACGCTTGGGGCGAAACTACTACAAAAACTACTTACAATTGGACTACTTATAAATGGTGTAATGGTTCAAACACATTTTTAACAAAATATTGTACTGATTCATCAAAAGGCAAGGTTGATAACAAAACTATTCTTGAACCTATGGATGATGTAGTTACAGTAACTTACGGCGGAAAATGGCGAATGCCAACCTACGATGAACTCGAAGAACTTAAAACCGAATGTACTTGGACATGGACCACACAAAATAGCAAAAAAGGCTATCTTGTAACGAGTAAAACCAACGGAAACTCTATCTTCCTCCCTGCTGCTGGCTTTCGTAAAGATGGCGCTTTGAGCAGCGCAGGGTCGTACGGCTACTATTGGTCGAGTTCGCTCAATTCGGACAGTTCAGACTACGCCTACTACCACTTCTGTTCGGACGACGAGAATAGGAGCTCCGGCAGCTACCGCTACTATGGGCTATCCGTGCGTGGCGTGTTCTCGCATTAAGAATCTTACCCTTGTCCCCCTTACGGACTATGAGAGAAAATGTGAGAGGGTGGCTCTCGTACATCAGCAGATGCACCCCAAGGAGCCACACCGCACATTTTCAGCCGCGGCAGAAAAAATAAAAAAAAGGTGTTTTTTTAGTGGCATAAATAATCAAATATGGAAAAAGAAGTTTTTAAAAAAGTCTGTCAAATTTTAGAGCAGTCGGATGGAGAGTTTTATGTTGATAGATTAAAAAATGCTCTTGCGGAATATGAGACTTTTATACAAAGTCTAAATTTTAATAACAAAGAACAAATAAAAAATAGTGTATCAAATACTATCAAAAAAATAAATGATATTGTAGGGTATTATATGAGTGGAAAAATTTCTTCTGCTTATATAGCATTTGATAGATGGTGGTTTACTTCTCAAAAACAAGAAGAAGATACTGATTTCCATACCGAACCTAAACCTACCAAAGATTTACGTTTAAAGTTTCTATTAAAACTAACACTATGCAATAAAGACAACGAGACTTTTAAAGAAAATTGGTATAGAATACGTAAAAAAGAAGGACCTGCTTTATATAAAATAAAAGATATGTTTCATGTCCCATTTGAGATGAGAGGTAAAATAGGTAATAATCGATATAGCTTATCGGGTTATCCTTGCTTGTATTTAGGGAAGTCGATATTGGATTGTTGGCAAGAGATGAATGCTCCAGCATTAAGCGATTGTTGTATATCTGCTTTTCGTTTTAAATCAACAATGAAAGTTTTAGATTTTCGTTTAAGGGTAGTAAATACTAATGATTTAAATGATTATTTGCAAATTCTACCTCTTATTATAGCGTGTTCAATTCCTGTTCCTGCAAGAAATGTTAACGATGTTTTTCATCCTGAATATATTTTCCCTCAGTTTATTATGCATGGAATAGTGAAAGGTATTTTAAACCATATTGTTGATATTGACGGAATAATTTATACCTCAACAAAATATAATTTGCAGGTAAAATTTAAAGTAGATTTGTTTGATAATCTTGCCATTCCTGTTAAAAAAAATCAAAAAAGAGGATTTTGTTCTTGTTTAAAAGATAATATAAAACTAACAGCCCCAAAATGCTATGAACATGAAATGTTATTAGGAAATATTAATGTTTTCCAGACTCAAAAATATGAGGATACAATATTCGGACAAATGGAAAAAGGATTCTCTGATTTTCAAAATATTATATAAATATTGTATCCTTAAAAAACGAATCGGTACACGAGTTTTGTGTGCCAAGTTTTTAGGACGATATTGTTTCTGTACAAAAAAAGCACACGCCGATAGGTTTGTGCTTTTTTTGTTATTCTAAAAATAGATCTGTGGTGTTGGGAGAGTTTTGGAGAAACATCACGTAGTAGATAGGGATATATGTAATGCCGTTTTTTGTGTAAACTTTTTGTTCGTTCGATAGCACATAGGCTTGGTTAATGTTGTATTCTTTGTTTGTTAGAAATTTGTCCAACGCACTATGAATGCTATAGTCTTTCCCTGATTTTACCTCGATAGGAATGTTTGAAAGATGCTCTACGTCGTCGATTAAAAAATCTACTTCGCCGTTTTTTTTGTTGTCGTAGTAGTATAAATCGTATCCATGAGCTTTCAGCTCTTGAGCCACTACGGTTTCGTAAACAGAACCGAGGTTTATGCTTTTAGTGTCGGACATCACAGCTTTGATGTTGTTTTGATAAAAAATATTCGACAATATTCCTACGTCATTCATATAGAGTTTTAGTAGATTTTTACCACTGTTTTTTATCAACGGATATGTAGGTGTGCTTATGGCTTTAGTCTCCAATGCTATGCCTGCCGAAATGAGATAATCGAATTCGTCCAGATAGTCTTTTGATCTTTTCCATTCCTTATTTTCAATATCTTTGACAATGACTCGCTTCTTTTTGTTTTCGAGATTGGAGGGTATCATATCAAATATGCGGCGTATTTTTAGCTTTTTGTTATGCTCTTGTTCGTATTTAGAGGCGTCTATTCCGTACAAATCGTGTATCTCTTTTTGGATAGACCTGAATTTGACAACATTGCGAGTTTCTACAAATGTTTCAACAGCCTTTGGCAGACCTCCTACAAGTAGGTATTTTTTGAAGAGGTCCATTATTTTGTTGTGCATCGTATCTGGCAGAGCTTGATTGTTATAGAAACTTTCTCTCATGGCTTCAATAGCAACTTCTCCAACTCCATTGGCATATAAGAACTCTTCGAAATCCATTGGGTACATGTGTTCGATATCCAAACTTCCGATAGGAACAGATTGTGTATTCTTTAGTGTAACGCCAAGCAAAGACCCACTGGCAATATATGTGTATTTATTTTCTTTTGTCAAAAATTTGACAAGGGTGAGAAGATGGTCGTATGCTTGTATCTCGTCAATAAAAACGAGCGTATTTTTCTTATCTTTCATTTTTTCGCCAGCTACAATGCTTAAGGCTGTGTAAAAATCGTTGGTCGTTTTGGTTTCGGCAAAGATTCTGTCGCTTAGTTTGTCTTCTTCCATGTTGATTTCGATATAGTTGGCGAACATTTTTTTGCCAATCCAACGGATGATGTACGATTTCCCTATTTGTCGTGCTCCGTCAATTAGTAACATTCTTTTGGAGTCTGAAGAGAGGTATTCTTCTATTCGTTTAGTGATTTTTCGGTACAACATATTTTCGCTTTTTTACTTGGTGCAAATATAAGTTTTTTTTACAAAAACTGCGTTTTCCTATAAATTTTGTCATAAAAAAACTGCGTTTTCCGATTTTTGCTGTTTTAAGATAAAAGAATTCTCTTTTTTCTTAAAAAATCCCCCACTTTACTTTCTGTTTTGTCTATTTTGTTTCAATTATATGAAAACAAGATAGGTAATCTGTTTTCTTTGGCTGTTGATAACTTGTTTATTTCTATTAAAAAGTGCGGCTTTGGTTGTTGATAACTTTTTGTGTGGGGAAATGTGGGGAATAAAAATTATCCCTATTTTTACAAAAATTTTTTTTTGAATAAAACGATGGCCACATTTATCGGAAATATCGAAGCGAAATTGGACGCAAAAGGGCGTGTTTTTGTGCCTGCCGCGTATCGTAAGTTGCTTGTTTGCAGAGAAAAAGAGCAACTTGTGGTGCGTAAAGATCCTGATATGAATTGTTTGATTCTCTACCCTGAAAATGTTTGGAACAAAAAGGTAGAAACGCTTCAAGCAAACCTCGATGAGTGGAATTTTGAAGACCAAATGTTGCTATCTCAGTTCGTATCCGATGCCGAGTGGCTCGATATGGATTCGCAAGGAAGAATCTTGTTGAATAAAAAAATGCTTCAGCTCATTCAAGCAGAGAACGAGGTACTTTTTGTGGGAATGTTGGATCGGATTGCCATTTGGAGCAGCGAAAACTATGCAAATGCCAAATATTCGTCGGGCGACTTTGCCAAACGTCTTTCCGAAAAAATGAGAAAAACACCTTCCGATGAATGAAACGCCTTATCACATACCGGCATTGCTTAAGGAAACGGTCGATGGGTTGAACATCGACCCGCATGGTGTGTATGTCGATGTAACGTTTGGAGGCGGAGGGCATTCGCGTGAAATTTTGCGGCGTTTGGGAACGGACGGGAGGCTGTTTTCGTTCGATCAGGATTCGGATGCCTACGCAAATCGGATTGACGACCCTCGTTTCGTTTTTGTTCGTAGCAATTTTAAGTATCTGAAAAATTTTTTACGCTATTATCATGTCGAAAAGGTGGACGGCATATTGGCCGATTTGGGGGTTTCGTTTCATCATTTCGACGTGGCAAGTCGGGGCTTTTCGTTTCGTATGGACGGGGAGTTGGATATGCGAATGAATGTAAAAGCGCCTTGCAAGGCCTCCGATGTTTTGAATGGGTATTCGGAAGAGGATTTGACCCGTATTTTTCGTGTATATGGAGAGTTGGCTCAACCGCAAAAAATAGCGAGAGCCGTAGTTGTTGCTCGCGATGAGAAGCCTTTTGTAATGGTGAGCGATTTGCTTGCGGTGCTCGACAGACAACTCGGGCGCGAAAAAGTGAAAAAAGAGTTGGCGTGCGTTTTTCAGGCACTGCGCATAGAGGTAAATAAAGAGATGGATGCCTTGAAGCAATTTCTGATGCAGTCGGCAGAGGTGTTGAAAGTGGGCGGACGCTTGTCGGTGCTTTCGTATCATTCGTTGGAAGATCGTTTGGTGAAAAATTTTATGAAAACAGGCAATTTCGACGGTGTGGCCGAAAAAGATTTTTACGGCAATCTCATTGCTCCTTTGCGTATGTTGTCGAATAAGGTGATAACGCCTTCGCCTGAAGAGGTGGCGAGCAACCCGCGTTCGCGGAGTGCAAAATTGCGTGTGGCAGAAAAAAAGTAGCGTTATGAAATGGCGATTCGGAAAGAGGAAAAAACAGCAGCCGGAGCAGGCTGCCGAGGTTGGCGCTCCAACGAAGCGACGCGTGTTCAAAGTCGTGCATCTGCAAAAAGTGGTCGATGTGTTGTTGGAGTATATTCCGCTGTTGTTGGTGGTGTTCGGCATTTCGTTTTGGTATATCGACAATCGTTATACATGCGAGAAAAAAATGCTCCAGATAACGCGTTTGGAAAAAGAGTTGCAAGATAGAAAGTTTGTCTGGCTTACCATTTCTGCCGATTTAACCTCGTTGAGTCGCCAGTCGGAAGTTGAGAAAATGATAGAGGAAAAGAGTATCAATCTGAAAGTATCGTCGGTGCCTGCCGTCAAAATAGAATGAGTCGGAGTTCAAAAAGAGTGCATATTGTTTATCTGTTGTATTTTGCTGTCGTGGCATTGGTTTTCGTGGCTGTGATTGGCAAAGTGCTGAAAATACAGTCGGAAGCCGATAAGTGGCTCGACGGTGTCGAGGATTATGCAAAGCAGGTAACGGCAGAGGCTACCCGAGGCAATATTTTTGCTTACGATGGGCGTTTGTTGGCAAGCTCGCTACCTTATTATAATCTGTTTATGGATATGCGTGCCGATAAATATTTGCTCGATAATTTCGCAAACGAGGTCGATTCGTTGTCGATATGCTTGTCGGAGAAATTAAAAAACCATACGGCTGCCGAATACAAAAAAATGTTGGAAAAGGCCTTTGCGCAAGGCGCCCGCTACTATCCGATAGCACGAAAAGTGTCTTATACCGATGTGCAGGAAATCAAGAAATTTCCTGTTTTCCGTATGGGACGCAAAGGAGGTCTGATTTGCGAAGAGATGAAAAAACGAAGCAATCCGTTTGGCTATATGGCGGCATTGGGGAAAATATCGCACGATAAAGACAGGGGTACACGAGGCATCGAAATGCGCTACGATTCGTTGTTGAAGGGAAAAGACGGAGTCGCCCTGAAACAACGTTTGGCAGGTTATGCTTCCGTATATAATATAGTGGATCCGATTGACGGATTCGATTTGATTACCACGATTGATGTGGAAATTCAGGATATAGCCGAAAAGGCTTTGCGCGATAAGATGACGGCCTTTGATGCCAAACATGGCTGTGTGGTGTTGATGGAAGTGGCTACCGGCGAGGTAAAAGCCTGTGTGAATTTGCAGAAAGATTCGCAAGGCGATTATTTCGAGGGGCGCAATTGGGCTGTTTTGCGCATAGAACCGGGTTCTACGTTTAAAACGATGTCGTTGATTGTCGCCTTGGAAGACGGGGCGGTGAGCCTGACCGATACGATAGATACGTACGATGGTATTTGTCGTTTCTACGACCGCGATATGAAAGACTCCAATTGGCGTCAAGGGGGAAATAAAAAAATAACGGTGAAAGACGTTATGGCATATTCTTCGAATATCGGTATCTCGAAAATCATCGAAAAAAGATACGGAAAAAATCCGAGCGAATATGTGAACAAACTTTATAAAATGGGAATTTCGAAAGATTTGCGGCTTGAAATTCCGGGTTACGAATTGCCTTATGTGCGTCATCCGAAAGACCCGCAGTCGCATTGGTATGGTACTACTTTGCCGTGGATGTCGATTGGCTACGAGTTGCAAATTTCGCCTATCAATATGTTGGCGTTTTACAACGCTATTGCAAATAACGGAGTTTTTATCAGACCGTTTTTTGTTAAGAACGTTGCTAAAAATGGTGAAATAACCGCCACTTATTCGACGGAGGTTTTAAACGACAAGTTTTGTTCGAAATCGGTTTTGAACGATGTGAAAGAAGCACTTAATGCCGTGGTGGAGTATGGTACGGGCAAGGCTGCTCAATCGAAATATGTAAAAATAGCGGGAAAAACGGGTACCGCACAAGTCGGCTACGGTACGGGCAACCCTATTACGCATCAAGTTTCGTTTTGCGGCTATTTCCCGGCGGACAAGCCTTTGTATTCTTGCATTGTGGTGATTTACGACCCGCACAAAGGAGCCGCTTCGGGTGGAAAAATGAGTGGTTCGGTGTTCAAAGATATTGCCGAGCAGGTTTATGCCAGAAAAGTACAACTCTTGCCTGAAGACGTTGTCGGCAGCAAATCGGCAGCGTTTGAATTTCCGGAGGTTAAGAAAGGAAATGATGTTGTTACCAAAAACTTGTTAGAGGATTTTGCCGTTACCTCAAAGTCGGAAAATTGGACCGACAGCATTGGCAGACGGTTGAAAAACGACGACTTCGCAAAGTTGTCGGTAACGCAATGTAAAGTACCCGACGTAGTAGGCATGGGAGCCAAAGATGCCGTTTATTTGATGGAGAAAAACGGTGTACGGGCATGTATTTCGGGTACGGGCAGGGTTGTCTCGCAGTCGATAAAGGCGGGAACGATACCGCAAAAAGGGGATATTGTTTATTTAAGTTTAAAATAAAATTAGAGCTATGAATCTTTCTGATATTTTAAGAGGTGTAAATGTAGCAGAGGCTCTCTCTGCCGATGTAGCAATAAAAAACATCTGTTTCGATTCACGAAAAGTATCGCAGGGCGATGTGTTTGTGGCTACGCGCGGCACGGCTGTCGATGGCCACGATTTCATGGCAAAAGCAGTGGAGCAGGGCGCGGTGGCTGTTGTGTGCGAAACCTTGCCCGAAAATCCTGTCGAAGGAGTTGTGTATGTTCAAACGGCCGACAGCGCCGAGGCTTTGGGCGTGATGGCATCGAATTTTTACGGTCGTCCGTCGCAACAACTCACGCTTGTCGGGGTAACCGGCACCAACGGCAAAACCACTATCGCCACGCTGCTGTATCAACTTTTTCGGGCGATGGGATACAAAGTCGGATTGTTATCGACCGTGTGTAACTATGTGGACAACGAGGCTGTGGCTTCTACTCATACAACGCCCGACGCCTTGGAGTTGAATGCGTTGTTGGCGCGCATGGTGTCGGCAGGTTGCGAGTATGCGTTTATGGAGGTCAGTTCGCATGCGGTCGATCAGCGGCGTATCGCTGGATTGCGCTTCAAGGGCGGCATTTTTACCAACCTCACGCGCGACCATTTGGATTATCATAAGACAGTGGACAATTATTTGAAAGCAAAAAAACGCTTTTTCGACGATTTGCCGTGCGATGCGTTTGCATTGACCAATCTCGATGACAAAAACGGCGAAGTGATGTTGCAAAATTGTGCGGCACAAAAGAAAACCTATTCTGTTTGGGGAATGGCCGATTTCAAAACGCGCATTCTCGAAAATTCTTTCGAGGGCATGTTGCTCGAGATGAATGGTCGTGAGGTGATGATGCCGTTTGTGGGGCGGTTCAATGCGTCCAACCTCTCGGCAGTGTTTGGAGCTGCCGTGTTACTCGGTTACGATGAACTCGAAGTGCTGACAAAGTTGAGTTCGCTCAAACCGGTTTGCGGCCGTTTTGAAACCATACGACACAATGGCGTTACGGCCATAGTCGATTATGCACACACGCCCGATGCACTCAACAACGTCATTTCTACCATCAATGATATTCGTGCGGGTGCCGGCAATTTGATTACGGTGGTTGGGTGCGGTGGCAATCGCGACAAAGGCAAACGCCCGATGATGGCGCGCGAGGCTGTCAAGGCGAGCAACCGTGTGATTCTGACCAGCGACAATCCGCGCGACGAGGAACCGCAAGCCATTCTCGACGATATGCTTGCCGGACTCGACGATGTGCAAAAACGCAGTGTGTTGGTCATTGCCGACCGCCGCGAAGCCATCAAAACGGCATGTGCTCTGGCGCAAAGCGGCGATGTGATTTTGGTGGCCGGCAAGGGACACGAAAATTACCAAATCGTCAAAGGCGTGAAACACCATTTCGACGACCACGAGGAGTTGCGTAACGCATTGAATGTTGAACGATAAAATGTAAAATCTATGCTGTACTATCTGTTTGATTATCTGAACAAAATGTTTGATGTGCCGGGCGCAGGCATGTTTGGCTACATCTCGTTTCGTGCCGTGTTGGCTGCTATTTTCGCATTGATTATTGCCGTCTGGTTCGGCAAATATTTCATTGCGTTGCTCAAACGGTGCAACATTTCCGAAACGCAGCGCGACGAAAAACTCGACCCGTTCAATACGCAGAAAAAAGGCGTGCCGACCATGGGCGGCGTGGTGATAATCGTTGCGGTGCTCTTGCCGTGCCTGCTGGTTGGCAAGTTGGAAAATATTTATCTTATCCTGATGATTATCACGACCTTGCTGTTGGGACTGCTCGGCTTTGTCGATGACTATATCAAAACGTTCAAACACAACAAAGAGGGCTTGAATGGTTGGTGGAAAATTGTGGCGCAGGTAACGCTTGGTCTGATTGTCGGTCTGACGCTGCGTTATAGTCCGGCAACGGTGATGAACGAAGTTGTTACGACACGCATCGAAAACAATGTGGAGGTTGTGTATAAGTCGCCGAGTGTCAAATCAACGCAAACCACCATTCCGTTTGTCAAAAATCACAACTTCAATTATGCCGACATGTTCAACTTTTTGGGCACACCCTATAAATATTGGGCAGGTTGGGTGTTTTTTGTGCTGATGGTGGTTTTGGTGGTGGCTGCTGTGTCCAATGGCGCCAATCTGAACGACGGCATGGATGGCATGGCTGCCGGCAATTCCGCCGTCATCGGCGTGGCACTGATAGTGCTGGCGTATGTGTCGGGCAGTTACGTTTGGGCTGACTATTTCGACGTGATGTACATTCCCGGTAGCGAAGAGTTGGTGGTTTTTCTCAGTGCATTTGTGGGCGCGTTGGTGGGATTCTTGTGGTACAACTCGTTCCCGGCGCAAATTTTTATGGGCGACACGGGCAGCCTGACCATCGGCGGCATCATAGCGGTGTCGGCGGTGATAATTCACAAAGAGTGGCTGCTGCCGATTTTGTGCGGCGTGTTCCTTGTCGAGAGTCTGTCGGTGATTTTGCAACGCAATTACTATGTGTTCAACAAACGCCGCGGACAACATAAACGTTTGTGGAAACGCACGCCCATTCACGACCATTTCCGTACGTCGATGGATCAAGTGCTGAAAATTGACCCGACGTGTACGGTCAAATTCCAAGGCTCGAAAGAGTTGCATCACGAAACGAAAATCACGCTGCGTTTTTGGATTGTAACCATCATTTTGGCGGCGTTGACCATATTGACATTAAAAATCAGATAACAACAGTAAATTGCAATAAAACTATGAAACGATTAGTAATTCTTGGCGGTGGTGAAAGCGGTGTCGGAACGGCCATTTTGGCGGCAAAGCAGGGCTACGAGGTCTTTCTGTCCGACAAAGGTGCGCTGAAACCGGAATATAAAGCCGAACTCGAGAAACGCGGTTTTGCGTACGAGGAAAACGGACACACCGAGGCGTTGATTCTCAATGCTGACGAGGTGGTGAAAAGTCCCGGCATCCCCGAAAAAGCCCCGATTGTCAAACAGTTACGCGCGCAAGGCACGCCCATCATCTCCGAAATAGAGTTCGCTTCGCGCTACACGCACGCCAAAAAAATCTGTATCACCGGTTCCAACGGCAAAACCACAACCACGATGCTTACCTATTTTATTTTGAAAAACGAAGGGTTGAACGTCGGTTTGGCGGGCAACGTGGGCAAAAGTTTTGCGTGGCAGGTGGCCGAGTGCGATTTCGATTACTATGTGTTGGAACTCAGCTCGTTTCAACTCGACGGTATGTACGATTTCAAGGCCGATGTGTCTGTCATTCTGAACATTACGCCCGACCATCTCGACCGTTACGACTATAAATTTCAGAACTATATCGACTCGAAATTCCGCATCTTGCAGAATCAAACGCCCGAAGATGCCTTCATCTTTTGGAACGACGACCCTGTGTTGAAAGCCGAAATCGAGAAACGCAACATCAAAGCGCAACTGCTGCCGTTTGCTCTCGAAAAGAGCGAAACGACCAAAGCCTTTGTCGTGGAGCAGGATTTGACGATAACCGCGCCGCTTCCCGAAAACGATATGACGATGCCCGTCGAGGAGTTGTCGCTGCGTGGCACACACAACGTTTATAATTCGATGGCGGCGGGTTTGGCGGCGCAAATTGTGAACATCCGCAAGGAAACTATCCGCAAGTCGCTGGCCGAATTCCAAGGCGTGGAACATCGGTTGGAATATGTGGCCTCGGTGCGCGGCGTGCGTTACATCAACGACTCGAAAGCCACCAACGTCAATTCGTGCTGGTATGCGCTGCAAAGTATGAAAACGCCTGTGGTACTGATACTTGGCGGTACCGATAAAGGCAACGACTATTCCGAAATAGAGATGCTCGTGCGCGAAAAAGTGCACACGCTCATTTTTATGGGTGTGGACAACAAAAAACTGTTCGACTTTTGGCGCGACCACTGCACTTGCCCGATGTACGAAGTGAAATCGGTAGAGGAGTGCGTGCAAAAAGCCTACGAGGTGGCGCACGAGGGCGATACGGTGCTGTTGTCGCCGTGCTGCGCAAGTTTCGATTTGTTCAAAAACTACGAAGACCGCGGCGAAAAATTCAAAGCGGCGGTGCGAAAATTGTAATTTGTTGAAGCAATGAATAATCCCTTGCGAAAAATATTTAAAGGCGATACCATTATATGGACCGTGTTTGTTGTATTGATACTGCTCTCGGTGTTGCAGGTCTTTAGTGCCATCAGTTATTTGGCTTATCGTTCCTCTTCGTATGTGTCGCCCATACAGCAGCATATTCGGTATTTGATAATAGGGATTATTATCACATTCCTTTTTGTGAACGTCAGATGGTTTCGACCGACAACAAAGTTTTTCCGATTACTCTCCTATTTCGGATTGTTAGGCTCGTGGGGTTTGTTGCTGTATGTGCTTACAAAAGAGCGGATTGGCGATGCTGCACGTTTTTTGGAGTTGGGTCCTATATCGTTTCAGCCGTCGGAGTTGGCCAAGTTCTTTTTGATTATAACCGTGGCGGATATGCTTGATACCGAGTCGTGTATGTTGGCGTATATTGTTTCGCGTATTCGGGGTTATGCTTTCTCGTTCAATCCGAAGCAACAATTCGGAGTTATACTTGTAATGCTTGCCCTAACCTGCGTTCTTATTGCTGTAGAAAACCTTTCGACAGCCCTGTTGTTGGGCGGAGTTATTTTTGTAATGCTTTGTTTGAGTAATGTCTCTTGGGGGAAAATTTTTACTTTGTTGGCAACTATCATACTTTTTATGACGCTTTGTTGGGGAGTTTCAAAACTGATTCCCGACGATATGAAATCGAATAATAAAGTGGTTGAAAAAGTAGTTGGTTTTTTACATCGTTTCCCTACTTGGGAATCACGTATTGTTGAGTTTGTAAAGTCGGACGACGAAACGAAATTCCAGATTACCGACAAAAACCTGCAGGTGGTTCATGCACAACGTGCCATTGCACGCGGAGGAATTGCCAAATTCGGACCGGGGACGAGTATCGAACGCGATTATTTGCCAAATGCTTACAACGACTTTATTTTTGCCATTGTTATCGAAGAATATGGCTTGGTGGGAGGTGTGGTTGTGATCTTTCTTTTTCTGCTTTTGCTGGGAAGAGCTCCTGCCATTGCTTGGAAACAAAAATCGAGTTATGCTACCTTGTTGGTGTTCGGCTCTGCTTTTATTATTGTATTTCAATCCATTATAAATATGGCTGTGTCGGTTAGTTTCGGGCCTGTTACGGGGCAGCCGCTTCCGCTGATGAGTAAAGGCGGAACCTCAATCGTATTTGTTTGTGCTTATTTCGGTATGATTCTGAATTTGAGTAACAAGGAGATAAAAGACGAAAATTTAATTGAAATAAAAGATGGAAAAGAGGACGACGAATTTCAGATTCTTGATTAGTGGCGGTGGCACGGGTGGACATATTTTTCCCGCCGTGAGCATTGCGAATGCCTTGCGCGAGGCGCAACCCGATTGCGACATTTTGTTCGTTGGCGCACTCGGACGTATGGAGATGGAACGTGTGCCGGCGGCAGGCTACAAAATCGTCGGATTGCCCGTGCAGGGCTTCGACCGCAAACACCTGCTGCGCAATATCCCCATTCTGTGGAACCTGTTCAAAAGCATGCGACAGGTGAAACGTGTCATTCGCGAGTTTCGCCCCGATGTGGCTATCGGTGTGGGCGGCTACGCAAGCGGCGCTGCCATGAAAGTGGCTGCACGCATGGGCATTCCCGTGCTGTTGCAGGAGCAGAACGGCTTTGCCGGCGTTACCAACAAACTGCTGAAAAACGATGCCGCCAAAATTTGCGTGGCTTACGAAGGCATGGAGCGATTTTTCCCCGCCGATAAAATCATTTTGACGGGAAATCCCGTACGCCAAAATTTGACGCAAGGCAACCGAGCCGACGCCTACAAGGAATTTGGTTTTTCGCCCGATAAGAAAACGTTGCTCATCATTGGCGGAAGCCTCGGCGCACGCACCATCAACAACAGCGTGAAGGCGCACCTCAAGGAGTTGACTGCGAGCGGCATTCAGATATTGTGGCAAACGGGCAAATTCTACATCGACGAATGCCGCAAGGCCGCCGAACCGTATGCCGGCAGCGGCTTGATTGTTACCGATTTTGTGGCGCGCATGGATTTGGCGTATGCGGCTGCCGATTTGGTGATTTCGCGTGCTGGAGCAAGTAGTATTTCGGAGCTTTGCTTGCTTGGCAAACCGAGTGTTTTGGTGCCATCGCCTAATGTGGCGGAAGACCACCAAACGCACAACGCAATGGCTTTAGTGCGTAAAAATGCGGCTGTGCTGGTAAAAGATGCCGATGCTGAAAACGACTTGATAGCCACTGCACTCGCTTTGCTCTCCGATGCTGAAAAACTGGAAGAACTCTCGGCTAATGTTCAGACCTTGGCCGAACGCGATTCTGCTCGCCGCATTGCCGACGAAGTGATGAAGCTCGTGAAATAAATAAAAACGAAAAACGCTATGGCTTACGATTTGAATATTCGCGAAGAAGAACTGAAGAACAAGGTTGCTAATGACTTTTTTTCGGTTTACGACACAACAAAAATTATTGGTAATGTCGATTTTTGCATTGCTGTACCGACAGGTAAAAACGAACTTTTCGAACAAGAATCGTTACTTTGGGCAGAAGCGAAAAAAGGGAAGCGGGCTGACATCTATGCTTCGCTCGTGCAACTTATTTTGACCATAGGAAAGGCTCGCACGTTCGACAAATTTCTGCCACCTGCTTTTCTTGGTGCGTTCGACGCCGAAAAAATTGCGTTTATTCAATACAATTCGGTGCTTGATGTGTTCTATCAAAACGACTTTAATTGGAATGTTACGCCCAGCGACCACGAAACGAAAGAGTTTCAGCAGGTGTACGAAACCGTGAAAGCCACGCTTGAGGCAAATACATGTATTTATCGTTTTGGTGGCGACGATAAGGAGTTGCACCGTTTTATCAAACAGAATTTTATAGTAGGAAAATCAAAGGTTTCAAAAATTCGCATCAACAAAAATAACTTCACAAACATCTACAATAAATGGTTGCTGGAAGTAAAGCCCACCATTTCTGTAAATTGGGAAGTAGCAAAAAAGAATGGTGTTATCGACGCCGATTTTTACCTTGCTGACATATTGAGCGAGCATAACGTTACGCTGAAAGAAAAACTCTATGTTTTGTTGCGCGACGACCATTACGAACTTGACCGCCGTATGAACGAAATGGGACTTTTTAGTAGTCAAGAAGCACAATTTTCCGACAAACAAAAGGCACATACGCAATTTTGGAATCGCTACAACCGACCGCCCAAACGCGAATATTGGGACTACATTGTGGAGCGTCGCGATTTGCTTGTACCGCAGGACGTGCGTGAGCGCAAAGGCTCGTTTTTTACGCCGCAAATCTGGGTGGAACTTTCGCAACAATACATTGCCGATGTGCTGGGCGAAAATTGGCAGGACGAATACTACGTGTGGGACTGCTGTGCAGGTACGGGCAATCTGCTTGCCGGGCTTACCAACAAATACAACATTTGGGCGTCGACACTCGACCAAGCCGATGTGGACGTGATGCGCGACCGCATAAAAAATGGTGCCAATCTGCTCGATTCGCACGTATTCCGGTTCGATTTTCTCAATGACGATTTCTCCAAATTACCACAACCCTTGCAGGAGATTATAAACGACCCTGAAAAACGCAAAAAATTAGTCATTTACATCAATCCGCCCTATGCAGAAGCAGCAAGTTATAAAACAGTAACTAACAAAGGAAATAGTAAAAAAGATGTAGCAGTACAAAACTTAATGTATAAGAAATACCTCAATTCAATAGGAATTGCAGGTAGAGAGTTATTTGTACAATTCTTCACACGTGTATATCAAGAAATCCCGGGCGCGGTGCTTGCAGAATTTTCAACTTTGAAAATTCTGCAAGCACCTAATTTCGCGGATTTCCGTAATTTTTTTCAAGCCAAATTACGTTCTCTTTTTTTGATGCCAGCAGATACATTTGACAATGTAAGAGGATCGTTTCCTATTGGTTTCTATATTTGGGATACTAATACCAAAGAAGTTTTCAGCGCTTTTGAGGCCGATATCTTTATAATAGAGCATAAGGAGGCCATCTTTAATGGAACAAAGAATCTTTGGATAGATAAAGAACAAAAATCGATCAATGATTGGCTTATTACGACAAGAAATAGAATAGGAGAAAAATCAATAGCATTTATGGCATGTTTAGGGGCTGATTTCCAACATGCAAACATGAATTATATTCTAAATAAAAAGGAGCAGATGCCACACCCTCGTGGCTCATATATTACAACTAAAAATGTTATAGAAGCAAGTATCTATCTTGCCGTTCGTCATTGTATAGAAGCTACTTGGCTGAACGACCGCGACCAGTTTCTCTATCCGAACGACGGCTGGCAGGAGGATAAGGAGTTTCAGACGGATTGTTTGGCGTTTACATTGTTTCATGGTCAAAATCGCATCAGTTGTGAACAGGGTGTAAACCATTGGATACCGTTCACCGAAAGTGAGGTCGATGCCAAGGAAAAATTCGACAGCCATTTTATGACCGATTTCATTGCCGGTAGGGACGTGGCGTGCCGCGTCCCTACGGAGCAGCCCGATTTGTTTGCTGACGAGGTCGAACGCACGGTTTCTGCGGAGCCGTTGCAGTTTTCGGCCACAGCGCAAACCGTAATGGATGCAGGGCGTGAGTTATGGCGTTATTATCATGCCCAACCCGATGTCAATCCTAATGCTTCGCTTTATGATATTCGTGCGTATTTTCAAGGACGTAACGAAAAAGGCAAAATGAACAACACCAGCACCGATGAATGCTATAATACATTGATAGGAAATTTGCGTCAGACATTGAAGGAATTGGCAAAGAAAATAGAACCAAAAGTTTACGAATACGGATTTTTGAAATAAATATGTAGGGACGCATTGAATGCGTCCGTTGATAAAACAACAATATGTCCCAATCTTTGCCGGATAGAAAAACTGTTCGTTTGTGCGATTACGATTATGCCGAAGGCGAATATTTTGTAACCATCTGTACCGAAGGGCGCGTGCATTATTTTGGAGAGATAGAACATGGTGAAATACAATTAACCAAAATTGGCGAATATTTGAAAATGCAGATAGAAATAACAGAAAAATTGCGTGTGGGTGCAGTAGAAATACCATGTTATGTGATTATGCCAAATCATGTGCATCTGATTATAATAATCAATGCTCGTAGGGACGCATTGAATGCGTCCGGCGCGCCACAGGTTGATGTCCCGAAAACGGACGCACGCAGTGCGTCCCTACAATTTGGACCACAACGCGGAAATTTGGCATCGGTGATTGCCGGCATCAAATCGGCGGTAACCCGATTTGCCAACGAAAATAACATTATTTTTGCATGGCAACAGCGTTTTTACGAACACATCGTACGAACTCAAACGGAAATGAACCGCATTGCGGAATATATAGAACAAAATCCCTATAATTGGGTAACAGACGAATATAATATATAACCAACTATGAATTATAAAAATATCTATTTTCTCGGAATCGGCGGCATCGGCATGAGTGCTATTGCACGCTATTTTGCGGCGAAAGGTTATGCCGTGGCCGGCTACGACCGCACGCGCAGCCGCTTGTGCGAGGAACTCGAGGCCGAAGGCATTGCCATTCACTACACCGACGATGTGGCGCAGATTGCTCCCGAATTTCTGCAAAAAGAATCGACTTTGGTGGTCTATACGCCCGCCATTCCTGCCGAACACAGCGAATTTGTCTATTTCCGGCAGCATGGTTTCACCATCGAAAAACGGGCGCAGGTATTGGGCGAAATCACACGCGTGGAACGCGGTTTGTGTGTGGCCGGCACGCACGGCAAAACCACCACATCGACCATGCTCGCGCATCTGCTCAAACAGAGTCATGTCGATTGCAACGCCTTTTTGGGCGGCATTGCCAAAAACTATACGAGCAATCTGATGCTCTCCGATACGAGCGATTTGGTGGTTATCGAGGCCGACGAGTTCGACCGCTCGTTTCACCACCTGACGCCTTACATGGCGGTGGTTACGGCTGTCGATGCCGACCATCTCGACATCTACGGCACGCACGAGGCCTATCTCGAGAGTTTTGCGCACTTCACCTCGCTCATTGTCGAGGGCGGCTGCCTGATAATGAAAAAAGGCATCGCGCTGCAACCGCGTTTGGGCAACGGCGTAAAACTTTACACCTATTCGGCCACCGAACGAGCCGATTTTTATGCCGAAAATGTGCGCATTGGCAACGGCACGATTGTGTTCGACTTTGTAACACCGACCGAAACCATTGCCGACATCGAACTTGGCGTGCCGGTGCAGGTGAACATCGAAAACGGCGTGGCGGCTATGGCTGTGGCGTGGCTCAATGGCGTGTCGGCCGACGAATTGCGTAGCGGTATGCGGTCGTTTGCGGGCATTCGGCGTCGCTTTGAAACGTGGCTCAAAACCGACCGCCTCACCATCATCGACGACTATGCGCACCATCCGGCCGAACTCGAAGCGAGCATCAAATCGGTTAAGGCGCTCTATGCCGACAAAAAAGTGTTGGGCGTGTTTCAACCGCATCTTTACACCCGCACGCGCGATTTCTACCGCGAATTTGCGGCGGCGTTGTCGCACCTCGACGAGGCGATGTTGGTGGAACTCTATCCGGCGCGCGAGGAACCGATAGCCGGCATCTCGTCACAAACAATTTACGACGAAATCACCTGCCCGAAAACCTTGACGACCAAAGCCGAACTAATCAATGTTTTGAAAACCAAACAATTTGATGTACTTTTGACGGTTGGCGCCGGCGACATCGACGCCATGTTGCCGCAAATTGTGGAATCATTAAAATAAACAACCGACGTGCGAATCTTTGTTGCCATATTGCGATGTTTTGTGGTTATAGCATTGACCATTTATATCGGCTATTTTTCGGTTTTTTGCTCAAAAAAAGCACATGAAACCGTTTGTAACGAAATTCGCATTGAGGTAAAAGACAGTTTGCAGTATCAATTTGTGTCGGCACTTGACATTGACGTGTTTTTAAATGAAAAAGAACTGAATCCGAGGGGGAAAACAATACATGACATCAACCTTGAAAAAATGGAGGAGTCGTTGTCGCAACATACGGCAATACGCACGGCGAAGTGCTATTATTCGCCTTCGGGGATGGTTTGCGTTGATGTTTGGCAACGTGAACCCTTGTTTCGGGTAATGGGGTTGCAAAGTTATTTTGTGGATACCGAGGGAAATTGTATGCCGCTTTTTGCCCATAATGCGGTGTATGTGCCTATCGTTTCGGGGGCGGTAAATGATAGCAATGTGCAGCACATTTGCGAGTTTGTGCGTTTTCTGAATGCAGATGAGTTTTGGGGAGCGCAGGTGGAGCAAATCAATGTGTTATCAAACGGGGAGTTTGAACTGACAACGCGAATTGGGAACCATCAATTGCTACTCGGGGAGTTTGATGGCTTTGAAAAACGCTTGAAAAAGATGCAGACTTTTTACCAAAAGGGCATCGATTTATTGGATTGGAATGTGTATAAAAAATTTGATTTAAGATATAAGAATCAGGTAATTGGAGTGAAGTGAATTTATGAAAAACAAAAAAGACATATTTGTGGCAGTCGATTTGGGAGGCTCAAAATTGTCGGTGATGGCAGCCGAGAAAGACACGGAATGCACCTTGCGTATTTTGGGTGTGGAGTCGATTCTCATGCCTCACGAGTCGATACAATATGGCATTATTCGTAAAGCAAATGTGGTGGTTTCCAACTTGAAAGTGCTGTTGGAAAAGATTCAGAAAAACATACAGCAAAGGCAAGATACCGCATGCGAGATAAAGTCTTGTTATATTGGAATTGACGGAAATACCTTGCGAACGGAGTTGCATACGTTACAAAAAACCTTCTCAAAAAAAATTGTGTTCAACAACGAAATGTTGGACGATATATTAAGGCAAACGAAGTTAAAATTGGCGGAGAAAGGTTGTTTTTCGACAGCGAAACTTCCGCAAGATTCCGATACGGGATTTTTTGTGTACGAGGTGTTTCCAAAGTCGTTTTCACTTGATAATATAATATGCGAAAACCCTTTGGAGAAAATGTGTTCATCGCTTAAGATGAATTGCGTGATGGCTCGTTCCAACTTGAGTTTGTTTTTTGGAATAAACGCCGTAACGAAAGAATTGGACAAAATAAGATTTGTGAAATCGTTGGCTGGCATTTCGTTGGGAAGTGCGTTTTTGACCGACGAAGAGAAAAAAAATGGTGCCGTATTGATTGATTTCGGCGCTCAATGCACCACGGTGATAGCTTATCAGAAAGGCGTTGTCTGCTATTTGGGGAATGTGCCGTTGGGTGGTGATGCCATCACAAAAGATTTGATGGAACTGACACATGCTGACCGAACGGAGGCTGAAAATATAAAACGCCAGAAAGGAGATCTTTTTTACGACAATCGGGAAGAAAGCGTCGAAAGCAGCAACGGTCGTATTCCGGTTCGAAAAGTGGTTTCCGTTATTCGTGCCCGACAGATGGAAATAGTCAATTTTGTAGAACAGCATCTTGAGCATGCAGAGTGTTCGGAGTTGTTAAAGCGTGTGGTTGTAATAACAGGAGGGGCTTCGAAAATGAAAAACCTTGATGTGATGTTACAAAAAGAGAAAGCGTGGAATGTAAAGCATGTGGCATTGGGTGATTTTGTGGTGTCGCAAACCTCAAACGACTATTCCCGACCAGAAAATGCCTTGCTTTTATCGTTGCTTATCAATGCCTCGGAGTCTTGTTGCGGAAGCATTGAAAGAGAGAAAAAAACGAAAAAAGAGAAACGAAGCGGTGGCTCATCGATATTGGATAAATTAACTGATATGTTTACCGACCCCGAATAATCATTCACGAATAAAAGAAGAAAGAAGATGGACGAGATTCAAAATATACAAGGATTGGATTTTGTGATTCCAACAAGCAGTTCGCAAATAATCAAGGTAATAGGCGTCGGAGGAGGCGGAGGCAATGCCGTGAATTATATGTATCAGCAAGGGATAAAAGACGTTTCCTTTATTGTTTGTAATACGGATAAACAGGCATTGGAAAATTCTCCGATAAAGACGAAGGTGCTTCTCGGACAAGGACTTGGAGCAGGTAATCGTCCGGAAAAGGCAAAAACGGCTGCCGAGGCGTCTTATTCGGAGGTGGACGCTTGTTTGGACGCCAATACAAAGATGGTGTTTGTAACCGCAACCATGGGTGGCGGTACGGGCACAGGAGCGGCACCCATCATAGCTAAATATGCAAAAGAAAAAGGCATTCTTACTGTGGGTGTTATAACCGTTCCGTTTGGTTGGGAAGGGCGAAACAAGCGCAAACAGGCATATCAGGGTGTTATCGAAATGCATAAAAATGTAGATGCGCTTTTGGTAATACAAAACGAAAAACTGCGCGAGGTTTATCCGTCGATGGGGCTCGAAAATTGTTTTGATGTTGTAAACGATGTCCTAAATCAGGCTGTGAAGGGTATTGCCGAATTGGTAACTGTGCACGGACGTATCAACCTCGACTTTGCCGATGTGAATACCACCCTTAAAGATGGCGGTTTTGCATTGATGAATACGGGTGTGGGCGAAGGGGAGCATCGCATTCGTACTGCCCTCGAAAATGCCATCAATTCGCCCTTGATACAAGATACCAATGTGCGTCGAGCAAAGAAAATATTGCTGAATATCTGTTGTCCGAAAGATTTGGTAATGGAGGAAACGCAGGATATTGACGACTTTTTCGATGAAATGCTGTTTGACGACCTTGAGGTAATTTGGGGATTGACAATGGACGACACCTTGGGCGACAAGGTGAAGATTACAGTAGTAGTAACAGGATTTGGAAGCGACATCATACCCGAATTGGGTGATGTTGATAACTATTCGATAGATGATGTGATAGATCGAAAAGAACCAAAAGAGATGATACGATTCACCGACTTGGACGATGAATCTCGGTTGGAAACACTCATGAACGAACCTGCATACAAAAGAAATTAATTTTAATAACGAATAAAACTATGGCACTTTTTGAACAAGTAAGCGAGGATATAAAAAAAGCAATGCTTTCTCGCAATCAAATGGAATTAAACGCTTTGCGTGGAGTAAAAAAAGAGTTTTTGGAAGCAAAAACCGCAAAAGGAGGCACCGGTGAGTTAACCGACGAAGCGGCAATAAAAATTTTGCAGAAAATGGCAAAACAAGGTAAAGATGCCGCTGCAATTTTTAAGGAACAAAATCGTGCGGATTTGGCTGAAGAATATTTAGCACAAGTGGCAGTATACGAACGTTATTTGCCGGCACAAATGAGCGATGAAGAGTTGGAAAAGGCCGTGCGTGCTATCATAGAACAAGTGGGTGCTTCCTCGCCTCAAGAAATGGGAAAAGTAATGGGTGTGGCATCAAAACAGTTGGCAGGCAAAGCCGATGGACGCGCCATCTCCGAAAAAGTAAAAAAAATACTCACTTCGCTATAAAATGTATAATAGGTTTAAAAACGAGATGATGTCATGCTTTGTAGCATTTTTCCTCTCGGCAACATTGCTTTCTTGTGATAAGGACGTAGATGCGGAGAACGATTTGCGTCCTATTCTGAGTTTTTGCGTAAAAACATCGGGAGGAGTTGTTTATGACGCCCTGATAGATTATGACAAACGAACAATTGTTGTGCCTGATATTGAGAACACAAAAGCTATTTCTCAAGTGGAATATACGTTGGCCGAAGGAGCTAAAATGGATCCTGATCCGAATGATTTTTTAGGGAAATGGAATAAAAATCAGAAAGTATGCATTGTTACAAGAAGTAAGAATACTTATATATACACAATTTCATTTCCGGCGTTTAATCCGAATGCGATAATAGATGATGTGGTAGAAGAAGAACAGCCACCCTCGGCCCCGACAACGTTTACAAAATTGATTTTTTCAGATGAATTTAACAATTTGGATGTTATTCCTGATATTAACAAGTGGGATTTGTGCGAAAAACAAACTGTCGATTGGAACGAGGAAATGTCCGAAAGTTACGACCAAGCCTATGTGCAGGACGGTAAATTGGTGTTGATTGCCGAAAAAAAAGGAGATGCCTATTATGCCGGAGGAGTGAAATCGAAATTCTCATTTACCTTTGGCAGGGTAGAGGTTTGCGCAAGAATATCGCGTTATCCCAATGGCGCATTTCCTGCTATTTGGATGATGCCGAGCCAATCTGTTTATCAGGGATGGCCTTATTGTGGCGAAATAGACATCATGGAACATATAAAACAGGAATCGGTTATCTATCAGACAGTTCATACGCATTATACTTACGATTTGAATATTAAAAATCCGCCTAATTCGGCAACTTATTATTGTAGTTTCTTTGATTATCGGGTTTATGCCATGGAGTGGACTAAAAACGAATTGACGTTTTTTGTGGACGGACAGAAGACGTTTTCTTATCCGAATTTGAAATTACCTTCGGAAGTAGAGAATATGCAATGGCCTTTTACAGAAGATGCTGCATTCTATCTGATTCTGAATATGGGTCTTGGACGCAATGATGGTAACTCGTGGGCAGGTCCTATCAACGATGCTGCTTTACCGGCAAAAATGGAGATAGATTGGGTGCGTATTTATCAGGAGGAGGATTTATAGTATTTCCTGACAAGTTGTCATTTTCGAATATAAGTGAAAAATGCGTAATTGAGATTGCTTTGCTCGTCGTGGAAAGTTTCGGAGCGTTCTGAAACTTTCCATACAGACGGCTCTATCGTCGGGAAGAAAACATCTCCATCGAAATCTTGAAAAACGTGTGTAACGTACAATTTGTCGGCAACGGGCAGAAATTGTTCATAGATATTTGCTCCGCCAATGATAAAAATTTCCTCCTTTTCGGCATATTTCGCAATGACCTCGTCGATAGAATTTGCCATGGTGCACCCCTCAATTTGTAGATTCTTGTCTCGTGTAATCACTACGTTCTCTCGTTTGGGGAGCGGTTTGAAAGGCAACGATTCGTAAGTTTTTGTTCCCATTACGACGGTGTGTCCGGAGGTGATGGCTTTAAATCGTTTCAAATCGTCGGAAATGTGCCATAGGAGATTGTTGTTTTTTCCTATGGCACCATTTTTCGCTATTGCTACAATCAGTGAAATCATTTTAATCTCTTCGACCTACAAATATCATTATGTAATAAAGCAACGTAGCCAAAGAGCCAAGAGCTGCCACCACATAAGTATAAGCAGCGGCACGCAATGCCTTTCTTGCCGGCTCATGGGTTTCGTAATTGGTTATTCCTGAATTGTCCAACCAAACCAAAGCTCGCTTGCTTGCGTTGATTTCAACGGGAAGCGTAATGAAACTGAACAAGGTTGTCATTGCAAATAAAATAATGCCTGCCAACATCAGTTGCGGAAATGAATTTATTAAAAGCATTCCAGCTAAAAGAACCCACATGACCCATTGTGAGGCAAAACTAACGACGGGAACCAATGCCGAACGCATTTTTAGAGGTGCATAACCATACGCATGTTGTAAGGCGTGTCCGCATTCGTGTGCTGCAACTGCAGCAGCCATAATACTGTTGCTATTATAAACTCCCTCGCTTAAATTGACAGTTTTGTTCTGCGGATTGTAGTGGTCGGTCAGCATACCTGTCGTAGAGAGTACCGTTACATCGTGAATGCCGTTTTCCGATAACATTTTACGTGCTACGTCTGCACCTGTCATTCCGTTCGATGTCGGGATTTTCGAATAACGTTTAAATTTTAGATTTAAGTTGAATTGCACCAAACAACTTAAAATCATAATGCCAATAAATAAAGTCCAATAAATACTCATAATTTTT
Source organism: Paludibacteraceae bacterium (assembly GCA_017456885.1). Lineage (GTDB taxonomy): Bacteria > Bacteroidota > Bacteroidia > Bacteroidales > Paludibacteraceae > RGIG9608. Next base: position 67,865 of record JAFTIM010000015.1, on the reverse strand, counting down.
TAAATTTTTTTCGTGTTCGCCGATTTTCGTTCAAAATGTTTGCCAAGAAAGTTATTACTGAATTTTTGGCAGTATTTTTTTTGAATAATTAACGGATAATGGTTTGAGCTCTGTCGGGACCTATTGATATTATTTTGATAGGAACTTCCAATTCTTTTTCGAGGAAATGGATATAATCCTTAAATTCTTTCGGGAATTCGCTTTCCGACTGCATTTGTGTCATATCGGTATTCCAACCTTTCATCTCGACATAAACAGGTTCAATTTCAGTGTTTGTTTCAAACGGAAATCGGGTTGTCTCTTTTCCGTTGATACGATAAGCGACACAAGCCTTGATGGTATCAAAACTATCCAAAACATCGCTTTTCATCATAATGAGTTGCGTAACACCGTTTATCATGACCGTATATTTCAATGCAACGAGGTCAATCCAACCGCAACGTCTTTTTCGTCCAGTTACAGCACCGAACTCGTGTCCGATTTGTCCTATTTTTTCTCCAATTTCGTCGTGCAATTCGGTGGGGAATGGTCCGCTACCTACACGTGTGCAATATGCCTTGAAAATACCGTAAACATCTCCTATTTTGTGAGGAGCAATGCCTAAACCTGTACAAGCACCTGCACATACGGTGTTTGAAGATGTAACAAATGGGTATGACCCAAAATCCACATCAAGCATCGACCCTTGAGCGCCTTCGGCCAGAATGCTTTTTCCCTCTTTCAGATAGCGGTTTATTTCGTATTCGCTGTCGATAAACGTAAATTGTTTTAAGTATTCGATACCTTCGAACCACTCTTTTTCGAGTTGCTCAAGCGTGTATTCAAAGTTGAGCGATTGTAGTATCTGTTTGTGGCGTGCGATAAGCGTGTCGTATTTATTCTTGAAATCGGATAAAATATCGCCAATCCGCAACCCGTTTCTACTTACCTTGTCGGTATATGTCGGCCCGATACCTTTGCCTGTAGTACCAACCTTTGAGGCTCCTTTGGCGGCCTCGTATGCCGCGTCTAACAAACGATGCGTGGGTAAAATGAGGTGAGCCTTTTTGGAAATCAACAATCGTTTCGTAATGTCGTGTCCCGACTTTGCGAGAGCTTCTGCTTCGACCTTGAAAAGGGTAGGGTCGAGCACAACTCCGTTGCCTATGATGTTGATTTTTTCTCCTTGAAAAATGCCCGAAGGAACAGAACGCAAAACGTATTTCTGATGATTAAATTCTAATGTATGTCCAGCATTTGGACCTCCTTGAAATCGTGTAACGATATCGTAGTTAGGTGTAAGAACATCGACGATTTTCCCTTTCCCCTCGTCGCCCCATTGTAATCCCAATAAAACATCTACTTTCATTTTCGTATTATTTATTTGTATTTTTTATTTTTTTCGAACATTTGTTGCACAATCCGTACACGGTAAGTGTATGTCGAATAGCTTTAAATCCCTTGTAAGTACGGGCATGTATGGTGTTTCGTAGCCGAACGTCGGTAAATTCGCGTACCATACCGCAATTTGAACACACTATAAGGTGATGGAATGCCGAATCGGTTGCTTTTTCGTAGTAAAGCGAAGTCTGCCCGTCGTAATGATATTTTACGATAAGATTTGAATCGAGAAAAATGCTTAACGTGTTGTAGATGGTTGCGAGGCTCAACCGATAAGACCCTTTAAGTTGCTCATAAATCAATTCGGCATTAAAAGGCTTGTTTAACGAGTAAATGAACTCTAATATCTTGTATCGAGCGGGAGTTTTACTTAACTTTTTTTGAGTTAAATATGCTGTTAGACACTCTTTTGCTGCTTCAAGATTCTCTGCCATTGCTTTTAAAAAACGAAGAACAAAAATACAACAAATCCATTAAAGAAACAAGCGATTTTTTTTGTTGTCGGTATACTCCTTTTGTTTGTAAATCAAGCACAAAAAGAGTAATTTTGCACTTCGATATAAATGCTTGAATGATAGATATTAAAACTGAAATATACGAAGAGAATGCTGTGCTTGTCGGAGTGATTACCCAAGAGCAAACGGAAGAACAGACAAAAGAGTATTTGTCGGAATTAGCATTTCTTGCCGAAACGGCCGGCGCTCAACCCGTAAGAAAATTTTTTCAACGCTTGCCATATCCCAACCCTCGTACGTTTATCGGTCAGGGTAAGTTGGAAGAAATTGCACGTTATTTGTCTGATAACGAAGAGGTTGGTATGGTTATATTCGACGATGAACTTTCGCCGTTGCAACTGAAAAATATCGAAAATGAGTTGCATGTAAAAGTGCTTGACAGAACCTCTTTGATATTGGATATTTTTGCAAAACGGGCGCAAACGGCTCATGCAAAAACGCAGGTGGAGTTGGCTCAATATCAATACTTGTTGCCACGACTGACAAGAATGTGGACGCACTTGGAGCGTCAGCGTGGAGGTATCGGAATGCGTGGCCCCGGTGAAACACAAATAGAAACCGATCGACGTATTATTCTAAATCGGATTTCGCATTTGAAGGAAGAGTTGAAACAAATTGACCGTCAGAAAAGCGTACAACGGAAGAACCGTGGAAAATTGGTGCGTGTGGCTTTGGTTGGCTATACCAATGCGGGAAAATCGACATTGATGAATCTTTTAAGCAAATCGGATGTGTTTGCCGAAAATAAACTTTTTGCTACGCTCGATACGACGGTTCGCAAGGTAATTGTTAAAAATATCCCGTTTCTGCTTTCGGATACGGTCGGGTTTATACGCAAATTGCCCCACAACCTGATAGAGTCGTTTAAATCGACACTCGATGAGGTGCGAGAAGCCGATTTGTTGGTGCATGTAGTCGATATTTCGCACCCGAATTTCGAGGAGCAGATAGAAATAGTAAACGCAACGTTGAAAGAGATTGATTCGTGCAATAAACCCACCATTCTTCTTTTTAACAAAATAGATGCCTTCTCTTTTGTTGAGAAAGAGCCTGACGATTTGACTCCGATGCGTAAAGAAAATATCTCTTTGGAGGAACTTCAAAAAACGTGGATGGCAAAAAAACAGCTGGATTGTATTTTTGTGTCGGCACAAGAGCGTATCAATATTCAACAACTCAAAGATTTGCTCTACGAGCGGGTGAAAGCGATTCATATTACGCGTTTTCCGTACAACGATTTTTTGTTTGAAAATTATAGCGACTTGGAATAAATGAGAAAACTCGTTTTCGTGATATTGCTATTACTGATGTTTGTTTCGTCGAAGGCACAGATTCCGATGAAAGATTGGGAAATTGTTGATATTGAAGCTTTGCTCGACTCTTTTGTGGCTGCTCAAAATGCCCGAAAAGATACGCTGGTTGTTGCCACACCAACTACCGATACGGTAAATGTCGTAACGAAAAAAAATGTGCAGCACAAAAAAAGCGTTGCCAAAGATGTGTACAAAATCAAAAAAATAAGCATATCGAAAACCGATTCCGTGCGCTTGGCAAAAGAGGCCTTGGCCGAGGCTGCTTATAATCCGATGTTTTTGGATTGGGTGTTTTTGCCTGACGATACGATTTTGTCCGACGAAAGTGATACGGAGAATGTTATTCATAATTTGCGTGCCGAGGCCAAACAGTATGTTGCTGAAACGTCGTTGGAGTTATTCTCGTGCCATGCCGACGAATTGCCCGATGTTTCGGAATTGCAGTTGCGTACGAGAAAACGGATAGCGTCGATAGACGAGTTTTTGTTTCATCAACAATTAAAAACAATACCGCAAACGGCGATAAAAATCAATCGAAAAGAGAAGAAATGGAGTATAAAAGGGAAACTTTCTGCCCAATTTTCACAGAGCTATATCTCGAAAAATTGGTACACGGGAGGTTATAGCAACTTGGCAATTCTCAGTTATGCTACCGTGAGTGCTAATTATGATAACAAAAAAAATCTCCGATTTGATAACACATTGGAGTGGAAAGCGGGCTTTAATAGTACGACAAACGATAGTTTACGCTTTTTGAATACCAATGAAGATGTTTTTCGTATTTCGTCGAATTTGGGCTTGAAAGCTGTTAAAAATTGGTTTTATTCGCTTTCTGCTGAATTTAATACACAGTTGTTCAATACTTATGTAGAAAATACACGCGAACTTTCTACTGCTACTTTTTCTCCGATACGTTTCTATTTGAGTTTGGGTATGGAATATAAGTACAAGAATATCGTAGCTTTGAATATTTCACCTCTTTCCTATAAGCTTGTTTATGTTATGAATCGTTCAAAGGCAGAGGGTGTAACACAGAGCGTGGCGGACAAATTCAATATTCCGGATGGGAAAAGCACTTTGCATACCGTAGGTAGTAGGTTACAAGTGAATGCCGCTTATGCTTTTTCGAAAGAGTTGAAATTGGAAACCAAAATGTATCTTTATACCGATTATAAAAACGTGGAGTTCGATTGGGAGGTTGTCGGTAACTTTATAGCCAACCGCTTTCTGACGGTTCAACTTTCGCTGCATCCGCGTTACGATTCGAGTTTGGTGTTGGCCGAAGGACAAAAGTCGCGATTTCAATTCCGTGAATTTGTCAGTCTCGGGTTTTTATATGTCTTTTGATAGATTGGAGTAAAGTTCCCGTATGCTTTTTTTTAGTATCGGGTGAATCAAATCGGGAGCTATTTCGCATAAAGGTTTCAGTACAAAATCCCGTTTGGCGAGCAACGGATGCGGCACTTTCAGCTTCTCGTTATCAATTATTTTGTCGTCGAAAAACAGTATGTCAATGTCGATAATGCGGTCTTGGTAAATGCCGTTTTCGCTTTTTTTAGTACGTCCAAGAAGCCTCTCAATGTGCAAAATTTCGGTTAAAACTTCTTGTATCGGCAATTCGGTTTCAACCTTTGCTGCGGCATTTAAAAACAGATGTTCCGATGCGAATCCCCACGCTTTGTTTTCATAGTTGGCCGAGCATGCCAAAATGTGCCCTATGCGTTTTGCTATCAGAGCCAAAGCGTTTTGTATGTTGCGTTCTTTCTCTCCGAGATTGCTTCCCAAAGAAAAATAAACGATGGAAGCCATACTGTTAGTAAATGAATGGGAAAATGCGTTTCAGCGGACGTTCGTGAAACTCGTCGCCAAACTCTTTCTCGTATTTTTTGTAAATAGAGTTGGCACGAGGTATAAGGTTTGCACATGTCCAAATGGCAAACATTGCTCCCGAAAGGCTCCAAGTGAGAATGGCAAAGCCCGTCCATTCCACAATTTCGCCGAAGTAGTTGGCCGAAGTTACATATTTATACATCCCTTTTTTCGGAAGATAGTGGCGTGTGTCTCCCGGTTGGCGCAGGTGGCGTATCACATAATCGCTATTGATGTTGATGGCCATGCCTGTAAAAAACAGAATTACACCGATGATAAATTGCGGTGTGAGGAGCCAAGAAGTGGTGTATAAATTGTCTGGCGACAAGAAAAATATCCATTCGCCTTGCATATAGCCGTTTATTGTGTTGAAAATCATTCCCATAGACATGATCGTGATGGGCATTTTGCTTTCCCCTTTTAATAGGAACGGAAATATGAATGAGCGTTGAAAATAGTGTAATTCAAACAAAAGGAAAAAAATTAAAGGTACAGTTTCAAATTGTCGTTCCGATTTTAACCAAAAATAGAGCAATACGAAAAATACGGGACATTCCATCAGTATCCATGCCACTTTGTTGCTGATGGCAGGACCCCATTTCGGTGAAATCATCTTGCCGTAGCCGGCTTCTACAAAATAAAGCGTTATGAAAACCACTATGGCGCAAATGACCATTATGAATAAGAGAAAATCGAATTGCTCGACATTGAGTATAAGTCCTTGCATGTTAAATATGTAAAAAAACGTTGCAAAGATAATTAAAATAGTGGTTTGATATACCATTTTCCGATTCTCTGTTTTTGCGATTTGTATTTATTGTGAAAATGGAGAATAATGGTTACTTTTACGCCTTAAAAAATAAGGGATAGAAAATGGCTATACATGTTGGAATTGTTGGGGGTGCAGGCTATACGGCAGGCGAATTGTTGCGCGTGTTGGTGCATCACCCCGGGGTGGAAATTGTGTTTGTGAATAGCAGTAGCAATGCGGGTAATAGGCTTTACGATGTGCACGAAGGGTTGTTGGGTGAAACGGATTTGTGTTTCACTGCCGATTTGCCTTTGAACGATATTGATGTATTGTTTCTTTGCTCGGCACACGGCGATAGTGCAAAGTTTTTGTCGGCACATTCGGTGCCCGAAAAGGTGAAAATCATCGATCTGGCACAGGACTTCCGCGACGAAAGCAATGGTTTTGTGTATGGTTTGCCCGAGCTGCAACGCGAGCGAATTGCCGCTTGCAATCGTTTGGCGAACCCCGGTTGTTTTGCCACTGCCATTCAGTTGGCTTTACTCCCGTTGGCTGCCAACGGATTGCTTGAGGGTGAAGTTCATGTAAATGCAATTACTGGTTCTACGGGAGCTGGTGTAAAGCCTTCTGCCACTTCGCATTTCAGCTGGCGCAATAACAATATCTCGGTTTACAAAGTGTTTGAACATCAGCACTTGCTCGAGATAAATCGTACTTTGAAACGGTTGCAGGCGAATTTTGATGCCGATGTCAATTTTATTCCCGTGCGTGGCGATTTTGCTCGTGGTATTTTTGCAACGGCTTATACCGAATGCGACCTTACCGAAAGCGAGGCTGTTCAGCTCTACAAAGATTATTACAGCACAGCCGCATTTACTTTTGTAACGGACACAAATCCTGACCTCAAACAAGTGGTGAATACCAACAAGGCAATAGTTTATGTGAAAAAACACGGCAACAAACTGCTTGTGATTTCGATGATAGACAACTTGCTGAAAGGTGCTTCGGGGCAGGCAGTACAAAATATGAACCTGATGTTTGGCTTGGACGAAAAAACAGGATTAGGTTTGAAGCCGAGCGGATTTTGAGAAAGAAAAACTTAAACGATGACACGTTTACCGTTGCTGAATCTTGTTTAAACTTGATACATAGATTAAACTCTTTTTTTACTATGTTTGCATCATTAACGATAAAATTTTTTGCCTATGAAAAAATAACACTGTAAAAAGTGTGTACATCTTGAAAATATATTGAAAATAACGTTTAGCTAATAAACTTGGAACCTTAAAAACTGGACACTTTTAAGAGTTTCTCACCAAGAACAAAAAGCCAAAAGCGTTCACGTAAGCGATTGCGTGGGCTTGTTCGTAGTTTGGTGAGAGAGGTAGTCCAGTTAAATCCTAAGGTTCCAAATAAAAAGCAAAGCACCACGCTATTTTTATGTGCACACAACCCCATATTCTTAGGTGCTTCATTATTTTATTTATTAACTATTAAAAATTAAAATTTTATGAATACAAGAAATTTAATAACAATTCTTTTTATCGCTTTATTAGCAACATCGTGTACAACCGTAAAACAAACGGCAAGAATGGAAGACCCTACTTCTTATATCAACACTGTAACTATTGCCGATTTGGAAGTGTCGGAACAGTCCATTACTTTTTCTTATACACCAAGTAAGGTTGTTGTAAACGGAGGTCGAGATAATGTAATAAAAACAGCAGTAGCAGAGGCTTTGAGAAAGGCTGGCGATTACGATGTTTTAGTCGGGTTGCAATATACCACAAAAGAAAACTTTTTTGGAAAAATTCAAGTTATAAATGTAAAAGGTTATCCTGCAAAGTATAAAAACTTCCATAGCCTTCCTGACAGTATTTGGGAGAAAACTCCGCTTTTCAATCCTTCAAAAAAATCAGCCTTCAAAAACTCGTTTTCGTTGTTTAATAAGTAAAAATAGAATATGAAAAAATTGATTTTATTATCGCTTCTTGTGTGTAGCACTTTGTGCTACGCACAAGATAATGACCCTTTTGGTTTGTACAAAAATCCGTCAAGTTTCTCAACCTCACAAAAAGAGACGACATCAAATAGTGAAACTTTTGAGAAAGAGAAAAAAGAACTATTGGAAAAAATAGCAAAATTGGAGGCTAAACTTTCAGATTGTGAAGAAAAAGAAGTTTATAAGGAGGATTTATCAAAATTGAAAAAAGTAAATCTATCGCTTGAGTCACAAATCAATAACTTACAAAAATCAAATGAAGAGTTAAAAACACAAGTTTCAAACTTAGATAAATTGAAAAAAATAAATAAACAATTACTGGAGCAAATCAAAGGATTACAAATAGAAATCTCTGAATTAAAGAGGTCTCAGAAAGAATGGAAATAAAGGGAAAAACGCACTGAGGTGCGTTTTTTTTTGTATTTTTGTCCGAAACAAAAAAGAAATGAGAAAACTGCTTGTGATACCGATATTGTTGCTCTGCTTTTCATGCACGAATAGCAAGGTGGAGATAACTCCCCGACCTGCCAAGATGGAAACAGGTGGCGGTGTGTTTGTGATAGACGAATATACCACTTGTTGCATAGATGCGCGAGTGGCAGATGTCGCATCGTTGCAAAAACAGGTATCGACCGTCTTTCCGCAACTGCAATTCGCGGAAGAGCAGCTTGGCGGCAATCAGTTTCAGTTTTTTCTTGAAGATACGCTGAAATTCGAGGCTTACGAATTGGTGGTTACGCCTCGCAAGGTGATTGTAAGAGCCTCGTCGGGTGCAGGTTTTTTTTATGCCTTGCAAACACTCTTGCAAACCGAAAACAATAACAGAATACCTTGTATGAGAGTGAAAGATGCACCTCGTTTCCCGTATCGTGGTATGCACCTTGATGTATCGCGACATTTTTTTTCGGTTGATTTCATCAAAAAACAGCTCGATATGATGGCTCATTACAAGCTGAACCGCTTTCATTGGCATTTGACCGATGGTGCGGGGTGGCGTATCGAGATAAAACGTTATCCACGCCTAACGGAGTTTGCCGCTTGGCGTCAAGGTAAATGGAAAGAGTGGTGGGCAGGCAACAGACATTATTGTGAACAGGGTACCGATGGCGCTTATGGTGGCTTTTATACACAAGACGAGATAAAAGAGGTGGTGGCTTACGCTGCCGAAAGGCATATTACGGTAATCCCCGAAATAGAAATGCCGGGGCATTCGGAGGAGGTGCTTGCTGCCTATCCGCAGTTGTCGTGTTCGGGCAAGCCTTATACTGATGCTGACCTTTGCATCGGCAACGAAGAAACGTTTGAATTTTTGCAAAACGTACTGACCGAAGTGATGGAACTTTTCCCCTCGAAGCAAATCCATATCGGTGGCGATGAGGCCGGCAAGTCGGCTTGGAAAACCTGCCCCAAATGCCAACAACGTATGCACGAAGAGAGGTTGCAAACCGTTGATGAGTTGCAGAGTTATATGGTGCATCGCATTGAGGTTTTTTTGAAAGCGAATGGTCGAGAATTGGTCGGATGGAACGAAATAATGGCAGGCGGTGTTTCGCAAAATGCTATTGTAATGGCATGGACCAGCGAATCGGAGGGCTTTAAAGCCGCTCGTCAAGGCAATCGGGTAATAATGGTTCCCGGTGCGTATTGTTATTTTGATATGTATCAAGCAAATCCGGCTACGCAGCCCGAGGCCATTGGTGGGTATATCAATTTGGAAAAAGTGTACAATTACAATCCTCTGCCTAAAGACTCGCTTACGACGGAACAACAGAAAAATGTTTTGGGTGTGCAGGCTAATCTTTGGACGGAATACATTCCTACGGAAGTACATGCCGAGCAGATGATTTATCCTCGATTGTTGGCATTGTCGGAAATTGCATGGACACAAAATGAGTTGAGAGATTGGGACGATTTTAAATCGCGAGCCAATACTCAAATAAAGGTGCTGCATGCACGAGGTTACAATGCATTCCCACTTTCGGACGAGCCTTGTATCGAACAAGAGGTGTTTTTGGCGGAACGTAAAGTGCGGGTTTCGATGTCATCGGAGCGTTGTCCCGTACAGATACGTTATACAACCGATGGTAGCGAGCCTACGTTCGAGTCGCCACTTTATATCAATCCGATAGAAATAACTGATGCAGTGGTGCTTTCGGCAGCTTTGTTCGATGGTAAAAAACGTGTGGGACCTGTTGTGCAAAAGCCCTATGGTTTTCATAAGGCAATGGGTAAAAAAATCACTTATAATAATGAGGGATACGGCAAGGTGTATTCGGGAGGAGGCGACAATGCTTTGGTTGATGGCATTACGGGAAGTTTCTCATATACCGATGGACATTGGCAGGGTTTTTCTTTGAACGATATGGACGTAACCATTGATCTTGATTCGGTGCAACACCTATCGTCAATTAACGCAACGTTTATGCAGTTGTCTGGTCCTTGGATTTGGTTGCCTTCCGAAGTGGAAATTTTGGTTTCCTCCGATAACGAAACCTATTCTTCGGTGTATTTTTGGAAAAACGACATTCCGACCACGCAAGAAGGCTTGATAATGAAAAAAATCGGGTTCGAGGGAGTTACGTCAGCCCGTTTTGTTCGCTACAAAGCAAAAACTTGCGGTATAGAGCATGGGTGGATGTTTATTGATGAAATTGTGATAATGTAAAAATGGATAAAATGCAAAAAAGTAAAAAAAGAAATCCCATAAGTTGGGTACCGAGTGTCTATTTTGCAATGGGATTGCCCTTTATAGCGCTTAATTTGGTATCGGTCATTATGTTTAAGGATTTAGGTGTGAACGAGGCAAAAATCACGTTTTGGACTTCGTTGCTTACCTTGCCTTATACGTTGAAATTCCTTTGGAGCCCTTTGCTCGAAATCTATGGTACAAAAAAACTCTTTGTGGTAACTACGCAGATGCTTTCGGGTATTTGCTTCGGATTGGTAGCATTTAGTTTGCCCTTGCCCAATTATTTTGCTTTTGCTATTGCCATCATGGCGGTAATCGGTTTCAGTGGAGCTACGCACGATATTGCTACCGACGGCATTTACCTCGAAGCGCTTGACAAAGACACGCAGGCTCGTTATATCGGTTGGCAGGGAGCATTTTACAACTTGGCAAAAGTGCTTGCCAATGGTGGCTTGGTGTGGTTGGCAGGTTGGTTGATGACCAATATGAAAGCTGCCTATGGCGATAAAGCTGCCACGATGTATGCATGGATGATTATTATGGGCATTCTTGGGGTTCTGCTCATAGGATTGTCTGTGTATCACTTTTTTGCCTTGCCTACAACGCAGAAAAATACTTCAGCAGGTTCGTTTACCGATAGTATGGCTGATTTGTGGGAGGTGATAAGGGCATTTTTTACAAAAAAATACATTGTTTTTTACCTGTTTTTCATTGTTTGCTATCGGTTGACCGAGGGGTTTGCCATTAAAATGGTGCCTTTGTTTCTGAAAGCATCTGTTGCTGACGGCGGTTTGGCACTTTCGAATGAAACCATCGGCTTGATTTATGGGACGCTTGGCACAATAGCATTCATCGTTGGGTCGATTCTGGGCGGATATTATATAGCCCATTTTGGATTGAAAAAGGTGTTGTTCTCGCTGATTTGCATTTTTAACATACCATTCGTTATTTATTATTTATTTGCAATTTATCAGCCTGGCAATATTTATATAATAAGTAGCGGGCTTGTGTTGGAGTATTTCTGTTATGGATTCGGATTTGTAGGATTGACATTGTTTATGATGCAGCAAATAGCTCCCGGCAAACACTCTATGGCACATTATGCCATTGCTTCGGCAGTGATGAATTTGGGAGTAATGCTCCCCGGAATGATTTGCGGTTGGGTATTTGAGGATTTACTCAAAGCTAACTATGAGTGGTTTTTCTTGGTGGCTTTGATCGTTTCGATTCCGTCGTTTATTTTAACTTGGACAGTACCTTTTACATACACAGATAAAGAGTAAATATTTTTTTTAAAATAATTAATCACATAAAAAGATATTAAAGTTATGGCTATCAATTTAAAAACACAGATGCCTTGGGAAGATCGCCCAGCAGGCTGTAGCGACCCGATGTGGCGTTATTCGAAAAATCCGGTTGTCGGACGTTATCAAATTCCATCGTCGAATAGTATTTTTAATAGTGCAGTAGTACCTTTTGGTGATGGATTTGCAGGAGTTTTCCGCTGTGATAATAAGTCGGTACAGATGAATATTTTTGCTGGCTTTAGCAAAGACGGTATCAATTGGGATATCAATCATGAACCTATTGAGTTTAAAGCCGGAAATACAGAAATGATTGAGTCGGACTATAAATATGACCCGCGTGTAACTTGGATTGAGGATCGTTATTGGATTACATGGTGCAATGGTTATCACGGACCGACCATCGGAATAGCTTATACGTTCGATTTTAAAGAGTTTTTTCAATGTGAAAATGCCTTTTTGCCTTTCAATAGAAATGGCGTGCTTTTCCCCGAAAAAATCAATGGAAAGTATGCTATGTTGAGCCGTCCAAGCGACAACGGACATACGCCTTTTGGCGATATTTATTTGAGCTATTCTCCTGATATGAAGTATTGGGGTGAGCATCGTTGTTTAATGAAAGTGACTCCATTTGAACAAAGTGCTTGGCAATGTACTAAAATTGGAGCAGGCAGTGTGCCCATTAAAACAGAGGAGGGGTGGCTGATGTTCTACCATGGTGTCATAAATACTTGCAACGGGTTTCGTTACTCGATGGGTGCTGTGGTGTTGGATAAAAACAATCCGGAAAAAGTGCTTTATCGTACGCAGGATTATTTGTTGGCACCTGCTGCTCCTTACGAATTGGCAGGCGATGTCCCTAACGTAGTGTTCCCTTGTGCAGCACTCTGCGATGGCGAACGTGTCGCTGTTTATTACGGGGCTGCCGATACTGTAGTAGGTATGGCGTTCGGCTATGTGAAAGATATTATCGCGTTTGCAAAAAAACGTAATGTAGCAAAGTAATTAGCATATAATACAATGACTCAATCACCTATTGTAAAAGCAGTAGGTGATTTTTTTTGTTATTTTTCTGAACTAAATGCTTTTTTATGAAAAAAAGTAGTATCTTTGCAACCCAATTTGATATAAAATATTTTAAGAAATTATAATTTATTAAGTAATGCCTACGATTCAACAATTAGTTAGAAAAGGAAGGGTTGTTTTGGAAGATAAAAGTAAAGCTCCTGCATTGGACTCTTGTCCTCAACGCCGTGGCGTTTGTGTGAGAGTTTATACAACAACTCCTAAAAAACCTAATTCCGCAATGCGAAAAGTAGCTCGTGTGCGCTTGACTAATCAAAAGGAAGTGAATGCGTATATCATGGGTGAAGGTCATAATTTGCAAGAGCACTCAATCGTTTTGGTGCGCGGAGGTCGTGTAAAAGACTTGCCGGGTGTTCGTTATCATATCGTTCGAGGAACGCTTGATACGGCAGGTGTAAACGGTCGTTTGCAACGTCGCTCAAAATATGGAGCAAAAAGACCAAAAGCAGGTGCAAAAAAAATAAAGTAAGTAATAATTGAGTTTATTGGGCTTGATGAGGGTTGAGTAAATATTTCGGAGGAAATATTGAAGACACACACAACCAAAAACTAAAAAAGTTAAAACAAAATGAGAAAGGCTAAACCTAAGAAAAGGATTGTATTGCCAGATCCTATTTTTAATGAAGTGATGGTTACGAAATTTGTGAATCACTTGATGTATGATGGCAAAAAAAGTATTGCTTTTGATATTTTCTACGATTCTTTGGAAATAGTAAAAAGTAAACTCCCTAACGAGGAAAAACAACCTCTCGAAATTTGGAAAAAAGCACTTGAGAATATCACTCCTCAAGTTGAAGTAAAATCTCGCCGTATCGGTGGTGCTACATTCCAAGTCCCTACAGAAATTCGTCCTGATCGCAAGGAATCTATTTCTATGAAAAATTTGATTTCATATTCAAGAAAAAGAGGCGGACGTTCTATGGCCGACAAATTGGCTGCGGAAATTGTTGATGCCTATAACAACCAAGGCGGTGCATTTAAACGTAAAGAAGATATGCACAAAATGGCTGAGGCGAACCGTGCATTTGCACATTTTAGATTTTAATCTGTACAAACAATGGCAAAGAAAGACTTACATTTTACGAGAAATATTGGTATCATGGCTCATATTGATGCCGGTAAAACAACAACTTCGGAGCGTATTCTTTTTTATACGGGGTTGACTCATAAAATTGGAGAAACCCATGACGGTACGGCAACGATGGACTGGATGGCGCAAGAGCAAGAGCGTGGTATTACAATTACTTCTGCTGCAACTACCACATGGTGGAATTACAACGGAGATAAGTATAAAATCAATTTGATTGACACTCCGGGACACGTGGATTTTACGGTTGAGGTAGAGCGTTCGTTGCGTATTCTTGATGGGGCGGTTGCTACATTCTGTGCCGTTGGCGGTGTGGAACCTCAATCGGAAACAGTATGGCGTCAGGCTGATAAATACAAGGTGCCTCGTATTGGTTATGTAAACAAGATGGACCGTTCGGGAGCGGACTTCTATGAGGTAGTTCGCCAAGTAAAAGAGGTTTTGGGAGCAACACCATGTGCTATACAGATTCCTATTGGTGCTGAAGAAACTTTTAAAGGAGTTGTTGATTTGATTCAAATGAAAGCGATTCTTTGGCATGATGAAACGATGGGTGCTGCATATTCGGTAGAAGAAATTCCCGATGATTTGAAAGCAGAGGCTCAAGAGTGGAGAGATAAAATGCTTGAAACTATAGCTGAATTTGACGATGTTTTGATGGAAAAATATTTTGAAGATCCGTCAACAATAACAGTCGATGAAATAAAAAATGCAATTCGCAAGGGAACGCTTTCAATGAAAATCAATCCGATGCTTTGTGGCTCTTCGTTTAAGAACAAGGGCGTGCAAACAATGCTTGATGCAGTTTGTGCTTATTTGCCAAGTCCTCTTGATACCCCTGAAATAGAAGGTCATGATCCTCGTTTCGAAGATAAAGTTGTCGTGCGTAAACCGGCAGAAGAGGATCCTTTGTGTGCTTTGGCGTTTAAAATTGCAACTGATCCTTATGTCGGTCGTTTGTGTTATTTCCGTGTATATTCGGGTGTATTGAATGCAGGTTCTTATGTTTACAATCCTCGTTCTGATAAGAAAGAACGCATCTCGCGTATATTCCAGATGCATTCCAACAAACAAAATCCTGTTGATTTGATTGCAGCAGGAGATATTGGTGCAGGTGTAGGGTTTAAAGATATTCGAACAGGAGATACCTTGTGTGCTGAAGATGCACCGATTGTATTGGAATCAATGGATTTCCCCGATCCTGTAATCGGTATTGCAGTTGAACCTAAATCGCAAGCTGATATTGATAAATTGGGAATAGGCTTGGCTAAATTGGCTGAGGAGGACCCAACCTTTACGGTTAAAACAGACGAGCAATCAGGTCAGACAGTTATTTCGGGTATGGGCGAGTTACATCTTGAAATCATTATTGATCGTTTGAAACGTGAATTTAAGGTAGAGTGTAATCAAGGACGTCCGCAAGTTTCTTACAAAGAAGCAATTACTCAAACTGTTGATCATCGTGAAACTTATAAGAAACAGACTGGTGGTCGTGGTAAATATGCCGATATGGTACTGAAAGTAGGTCCTGTAGATGACGATTTTGTAGGTTCTTTACAATTTGTTGACGAGGTTAAGGGTGGAAATATTCCTAAAGAGTATATTCCGTCTATTCAAAAAGGTTTCCAATCGGCAATGCGAAATGGTGTATTGGCAGGATTTCCGGTCGATCAATTAAAAGTTGTAGTTGTTGATGGTTCTTATCATCCTGTGGATTCTGACCAATTATCTTTTGAAATTTGTGCTCAATTAGCATTCAAGAGTGCGTGTGCAAAGGCTCGTCCTGTATTGTTGGAGCCAATTATGAAGTTGGAAGTTGTAACACCGGAAGAGTCAATGGGAGATGTGATTGGTGACCTCAATAAACGTCGTGGTCAGGTAGAGGGTATGGAATCAAGTCGTACAGGTGCACGTATCGTAAAAGCAAAAGTTCCATTGTCTGAATTGTTCGGATATGTAACCGCTTTGCGTACTATTACATCAGGAAGAGCAACCTCGTCGATGGAATTCTCGCATTATTCCGAAGTTTCTACTTCGATTGCAAAAACAGTTGTAGAAGAAGCTAAAGGACGTGTAGATTTGTTGTAAAATAAAATAATTTGTTGGGATAGCGAATGACTCTTATTCCGACAAATTATTTAAAATAACATTATTAAAAAACATTTATTTATGAGTCAAAAAATTAGAATTAAATTGAAATCTTACGATCATAATTTGGTTGATAAATCAGCCGATAAAATCGTAAAAACAGTAAAAGCTACAGGTGCAGTCGTAAGTGGTCCGATACCATTGCCTACGCATAAACGTATATTTACTGTGAATCGTTCAACATTTGTGAATAAAAAATCACGTGAGCAATTTGAATTATCATCATACAAGCGTTTGATTGATATTTATAGTTCAACTGCAAAAACTGTAGATGCTTTAATGAAATTGGAGTTGCCAAGTGGTGTTGAAGTTGAGATTAAAGTATAGAATTTTTAGTTATAAACGTAATAAATTTTATTGAACTGCCAGGATTAATAGGGAAAAAAATCGGAATGACTTCCGTTTTCAGTGCTGATGGGAAAAATTTACCATGCACTGTTATTGAAGCTGGTCCTTGTGTTGTTACGCAAATCAAGACTTTGGAAAATGATGGCTATGAGGCTATTCAATTGGGCTTTGAGGATAAAAAAGAAAAAAATACCTCTAAAGCAGAATTGGGGCATTTTGCAAAGAGCGGAGTAACACCCAAGAGACACTTGGTTGAGTTCAAAGGATTTGGAAACGACGTAAAGTTGGGTGATGTAATTTCAGCAGATTTATTTAAAGAAAATATGTTTGTTGATGTTATTGGAACTTCAAAAGGAAAAGGTTTCCAAGGAGTAGTAAAACGTCATGGATTTGGTGGTGTCGGACAAACAACTCATGGTCAGCATAACCGTTTGAGAGCGCCGGGTTCATTAGGAGCTTCTTCGTATCCTTCGAAAGTTATTAAAGGTATGAGGATGGCAGGACGTACAGGTGGTGATACCGTTACTGTTCAAAATCTTCAGGTTATAAAGGTAATTCCGGAACATAATCTTTTAATGATAAAGGGTTCGGTTCCTGGAGCTAAAGGTTCAATCGTAATAATTGAGAAATAATGGAACTGAATGTATATAACAAAAAAGGAGAGGATACAGGGAAAAAAGTTGTTTTAAACGACTCTATTTATTGTATAGAACCAAATGATCACGTTATTTATTTGGACGTGAAACAATATTTGGCAAATCAACGTCAAGGAACTCACAAATCTAAACAACGTAGTGAGTTGTCTGGCTCTACTCGAAAATTAGGTCGCCAAAAAGGCGGCGGCGGTGCTCGTCGAGGTGACATTAATTCGCCAGTACTTGTTGGTGGTGCAAGGGTTTTTGGTCCGGTGCCACGCGATTATAGTTTCAAATTGAATAAAAAAGTAAAACAATTAGCTCGTAAATCGGCTTTGACTTACAAGGCAAAAGATGGTAATATTGTAGTGCTTGATACTATTGATTTTGAAACTCCAAAAACAAAAGATTTTGTTGATATGGTAAAAAGTTTGAATGTAGCAGATAAAAAGTTGCTTATTATTTTACCAGAACAAAATAAAAACGTATATTTGTCAGCTCGAAATATTAAGAATGTTGAAGTTGTAACTGTCTCAGAATTAAATACTTATTCGGTTTTGAATGCTTCAACTTTGCTGGTTGCTGAAGGTGCAATAGACGTAATTGAGAAACATTTTAATGCATAAGGAGGAAAAATGGGAGTAATTATCAAACCGATTGTCACGGAAAAGATGACAAAAATGGCAGGCGATAAAAATAGCCGTTTTGCTTTTTATGTAGATAAAACAGCAAATAAATTAGAGATTAAATCGGAAGTAGAGGCTTTGTATAATGTAACGGTAGTTGATGTTAATACATTGAATACCAGCGTTAAGAAAAAGAGCCGTTATACAAAAAGTGGTGTAATTAATGGAGCAAAGCCATCGATGAAAAAGGCAATTGTAACTTTAAAAGATGGTGATGCAATAGATTTTTATAGCAATATTTAAGAAAGATGGCTGTACGTAAATTAAATCCCGTAACACCGGGGCAAAGACATAAAATTATTGGTGTGTTTGACACAATTACGGCAAATGCACCAGAGAAATCTCTTGTGTTTGGTTTCCGCAAAAGTGGAGGTCGTAATAATACCGGTAAAATGACAATGCGTTATATCGGTGGAGGACATAAGAGAAAATTTAGGGTAATTGATTTTAAAAGAGATAAGGATGGAGTTCCTGCAATTGTAAAAACAATAGAATACGATCCGAATCGTTCGGCACGTATTGCCTTGTTGTTTTATGCTGATGGTGAGAAACGCTATATTCTTGCACCAAATGGTCTTCAAGTAGGTCAAACTGTTATTTCGGGAAAAGGTGTTGCTCCTGAAGTAGGTAATGCTTTGGCTATGCAAGAGATTCCATTAGGAACTATTATTCACAATATAGAACTTCGTCCGGGTCAGGGTGCTGCATTGGTTCGCTCTGCAGGTACATTTGCTCAATTAACTTCAAGAGAAGATAAGTATGCAATTATAAAGTTACCTTCAGGAGAGACCCGTAAGATTTTGGCAGCATGTAAGGCTACTATTGGTACTGTGGGTAATGCTGATCATGCATTGGAGGAATCGGGTAAGGCCGGTCGTACAAGATGGTTTGGGCGCCGTCCTCGTGTTCGTGGTGTTGCAATGAACCCTGTAGATCACCCGATGGGTGGTGGTGAAGGTCGTGCATCAGGAGGTCATCCTCGTTCACGTAAAGGATTGTTGGCTAAAGGAAAGAAGACTCGTGCTCCGAAGAATTTATCCAATCAGTATATTATTGAAAGAAAGAAAAAATAACAGCTATAATAATTTAATAATATGAGTCGTTCATTAAAGAAAGGGCCTTACATAAATCTTAAACTTGAAAAAAAGATTCTTGCTATGCAAGAGTCAGGTAAAAAATCAGTAGTAAAGACTTGGGCACGTGCATCAATGATTTCTCCTGATTTCGTGGGTCATACAATTGCAGTACATAATGGGAATAAATTTATCCCTGTTTATATAACAGAGAATATGGTAGGACACAAACTTGGAGAGTTTGCTCCAACACGCATATTCCGTGGACATGGTGGTAAAAATAAATAACCCATTTGTTAAATTGATAAATAAAAAATAATATAGTAATGGGTGCAAGAAAAAGAATATCTGCAGAAGCAAGAAAAGAAGCTAATAAAACTTTATACTTTGCGAAATTAAACAATGTTCCGACATCGCCTCGAAAAATGAGACTCGTTGCGGATATGATTCGTGGTATGGAGGTTAATAAAGCTTTAGGTGTATTGAGATTTTCTACAAAAGAAGCTTCGAATCGAATGGAAAAACTTCTCCGTTCTGCTATTTCTAATTGGGAACAGAAAACAGAGCAAAAGGCAGATGCGGGAGAATTGTATATTACTGCGGTACATGTAGATTCTGCAAGAATGCTTAAAAGACTTCGACCGGCTCCTCAAGGTAGAGGATACCGAGTTCGTAAACGTTCGAATCATGTAACGTTGTATATTGATAAAATAAATAATAATCAAAATTAAAGCAGATGGGACAGAAAGTTAATCCAGTAAGCAATCGTTTAGGAATCATTCACGGATGGGATTCAAATTGGTATGGAGGAAAGGATTTTGGAAATACTTTATTGGAAGATAGCAAAATTCGTAAATACTTGAATGCCCGTTTTGCTAAAGCGAGTGTTTCAAAAATAGTAATAGAACGAACCTTAAAACTTATCACAATAACTATTTGTACAGCTCGTCCGGGTGTTATTATAGGTAAAGGTGGACAAGAGGTTGATAAGTTGAAAGAAGAACTTAAAAAACTTACAGATAAGGATATTCAAATCAATATATTTGAAATCAAAAAACCTGATTTAGATGCAGTTATCGTTGCAAATAATATTGCTCATCAGGTTGAGGGTAAGATTGCTTATCGTCGTGCAGTAAAATTAGCGATTGCTAATACAATGCGAATGGGAGCTGAAGGTATAAAGGTTTTGGTTTCTGGTCGTTTGAATGGTGCTGAAATGGCACGATCGGAGATGTACAAGGAAGGTCGTACTCCTTTACATACTTTTCGTGCTGATATTGACTATTGTGCAACAGAGGCTCTTACAAAGGTAGGTTTGATAGGCATCAAAGTATGGATTTGCCGTGGCGAAATTTATGGTAAAAAAGATTTGGCTCCAGCATTTACAACTACAAAAGAAAACGGACATCAAATGTCCAATAATAGAGGTTATAGAAAAAGAAAAAATAATCAATAAGACGATAAATCATGTTACAACCGAAAAAAACAAAATTTAGAAGACAACAGAAAGGTCGTATGAAGGGCGTTGCCCAACGAGGAAACCAGCTGGCTTTCGGTTCTTTTGGTATTAAGTCGTTGCAAACAAAATGGATTACAGGACGCCAAATCGAAGCAGCTCGTGTTGCTGTTACGCGTTATATGCAACGTCAAGGACAAATATGGATACGTATTTTTCCTGATAAGGTTATAACCAAAAAACCTGCCGATGTACGTATGGGTAAGGGAAAAGGTTCTCCAGAAGGATTTGTAGCTCCAGTAACTCCAGGACGTATGATTTTAGAAGTAGAAGGTGTTCCTTTTGATGTGGCAAAAGAAGCATTGAGATTGGCAGCACAGAAACTTCCTATAACTACAAAATTTGTCGTACGACGCGACTATGATTCAACTCTTAATGCATAAAAGATATGAAAGCAAGAGAAATTAAAGAATTAACGACAAAGGAACTCCAAGAACGTTTGGAAGCAGAGAAAGAGAATTTACTTCGTTTAAAACTTAATCATACAATATCTCCTCTTGACAATCCTTCTCAAATAAGAGAAGTCCGTAAGACAATTGCTCGTCTTAATACCGAATTGTGTCAACGAGAACTAAACCAACAATAAAACGATGGAAATAAGAAATTTAAGAAAAGAAAGAGTTGGTGTTGTTTTTAGCAATAAGATGGATAAATCCATTACTGTTGCTGTAAAATGGAAAGAGAAGCACCCGATTTATGGTAAATTCGTTAATAAAACGAAAAAATACCATGTTCATGACGAAAAAAATGAGTGTAATATTGGTGATACGGTACGTATCGTAGAAACACGTCCGCTGAGCAAAACAAAACGGTGGAGATTGGTAGAAATCATAGAAAAAGCTAAGTAATATGATACAACAGGAAACTATACTAAAGGTTGCAGATAATAGTGGCGCAAAAGAGGCTAAATGTATTCGTGTTCTTGGAGGGACAAGAAAACGTTATGCATCATTGGGCGACATTATTGTGGTAGCAGTTCAAGGTGTGATACCTTCGAGTGATATTAAAAAAGGCGCGGTTTCTAAAGCTGTTGTTGTTCGTACAACAAAAGAAGTACGTCGAGTAGATGGCTCTTATATCCGTTTTGATGATAATGCTTGTGTACTATTAAACAACGCAGGTGAGATTCGCGGTAGTCGTATATTTGGACCAGTTGCAAGAGAACTTCGCGCAACAAATATGAAAATTATTTCTTTGGCTCCAGAAGTACTTTAACTTTGAAATTTTAAAAAAAATGAGTAAATTACATATAAAAAAGGGTGATATAGTTTATGTAAACTCTGGAGAAGACAAGGGTAAAACCGGAAAGGTATTAGAAGTCCTTGTTAATAAAAACAGAGCTATCGTAGAAGGTATCAATATGGTATCAAAAAGTACCAAACCCAATGCGAAGAATCCTCAAGGAGGAATTGTGAAGAAAGAGGCATCTTTACACATTTCAAATCTGAATGTTTTAGATCCGAAAACAGGTAAACCTACTCGTATAGGTCGGAAACTAAATGCAGAAGGGAAATTAGTTCGTTATGCAAAAAAATCAGGGGAGGAAATAAAATGACAAATACGACGGCATTAAAAAATGATTATCAAGAACGTATTATTCCATTGTTGATGAAGGAATTTAATTATAAATCAATTATGCAAGTTCCTTGTTTGGAAAAAATCGTTTTAAATCAAGGTTTAGGGTCTGCGGCTGTAGCTGATAAAAAAGTTATAGATACTGCTATTGCAGAAATGACAGCGATAGCAGGTCAGAAAGCAGTTGCTACTCTATCAAAAAAAGATATTTCAAACTTTAAGTTACGTAAAAAAATGCCTATAGGTGTTCGTGTAACATTACGTCATAAAAATATGTATGAATTTTTAGAGCGTTTGATACATGTGGCATTACCTCGTATTCGTGACTTTAAGGGGATTGAAGGGAAGTTAGATGGTCGAGGTAATTATACTTTAGGCATTCAAGAGCAAATTATCTTTCCTGAAATAAATATTGATTCTATTTCTCGTTTGCAAGGTATGAATATTACTTTTGTTACATCGGCAAATACTGATGAAGAGGGATATAGATTGTTGAAAGAGTTTGGTTTACCATTTAAGAAAAATTAATATTATAAGAATATGGCAAAAGAATCAATGAAAGCCAGAGAGGTTAAGCGTGCTAAATTAGTTGCAAAGTATGCGGCTAAAAGAGCAAAGTTGATCGAAGAAGGCAATTATGAAGCTTTACAATTAATTCCTAAAAATGCATCTCCGGTTCGTTTACACAATCGTTGCAAAATGACGGGACGTCCGAAAGGTTATATGAGACAATTCGGTATTTCTCGTATTCAATTTCGTGAGATGGCGTCAGCAGGTTTAATTCCAGGAGTTAAAAAAGCAAGTTGGTAAACAAAAAAAAGAATTTTATTAATATTGTCCTGATAGCAGGATTAATTTAAAATCAAATAATTATATGACAGATCCAATAGCAGATTATTTAACACGTCTTCGTAATGCAATTGCTGCGGGGCATCGTGTAGTAGAAATACCTGCCTCTAACTTAAAAAAGGAGATAACTAAAGTCCTTTTCGAGAAAGGTTATATTCTTAATTATAAGTTCGAGGAAGATGGTGTTAAAGGCACAATTAAAATTGCCTTAAAATATGATTTGGTAAACAAGGTAAATGCAATCAAAAAATTGATTCGCGTATCTACACCTGGTTTGCGAAAATATGTTGGCTATAAAGATATGCCACGAGTATTGAATGGATTAGGAATCGCTATACTTTCGACTTCAAAAGGTGTAATGACAGATAAAGAAGCCAAAGAGTTGAAAGTTGGTGGTGAAGTATTGTGTTATGTTTATTGATAGGAGGAAGTGCAATGTCTAGAATAGGAAAATTACCCATTTCAATTCCGGCGGGAGTAACTATTACAATGAATGAGAATATTGTAACAGTGAAAGGTCCTAAAGGTGAATTAACACAAAAAATAGACCCTATCATTTCTTTGAAAGTGGAAAATGGAATGTGTGTGTTGACACGTCCAAACGATGAGAAACAAACACGTTCTTTACACGGTTTGTATCGTGCATTGGTTCATAACATGGTAGTAGGTGTTTCCGAAGGTTATAAAAAGACTTTAGAACTTGTAGGTGTTGGTTATCGTGTATCTAATAATGGTCAAGTTATTGAGTTCGCATTAGGATACACTCACAATATATTCTTGCAACTACCAAAGGAAGTGAAAGTTGAAACAAAAAGTGAAAGAAACCAAAATCCTTTAGTTATCTTGGAATCTTACGATAAACAATTGTTGGGACAAGTTTGTGCCAAAATTCGTTCGTTCCGCAAACCGGAACCTTACAAAGGCAAGGGTGTTAAATTTGAGGGTGAAATCATTCGAAGAAAAGCAGGTAAGTCTGCAAGTTCTAAATAATTTGTAAAGCAATAAAAGTTATGACTGATAAATTAAAAAGGAGACTTAAAATAAAAGCTCATATTCGCAATACAGTATCAGGGACAGCAGAAAGACCTCGTTTGACTGTATTCAGAAGTAATGCACAGATTTATGCGCAAATAATTGATGATAAACAAGGAAAAACTTTAGCTGCAGCTTCTTCTTTGAGTATAAAAGAAAAAGTTACAAAAAAAGAGCAAGCTGCTAAAGTTGGTGAAATGATTGCACAGAAAGCGCAAGAAGTTGGAATCTCAACAGTGGTTTTTGATCGCAATGGATTCTTGTATCATGGTAGAGTAAAAGAATTGGCAGATGCTGCTCGCAACGGAGGACTTAAATTTTAATAGTTATGGCAGGAGTAAATAATAGAGTAAAAACAACTAATGATATAGAGTTGAAGGAGAGACTTGTTGCGATAAACAGAGTAACAAAGGTAACCAAAGGAGGACGTGCTTTTAGTTTTTCTGCAATTGTTGTTGTTGGAAATGAGAATGGTATTGTCGGATGGGGATTAGGTAAGGCAGGCGAAGTAACTGCTGCGATTGCAAAAGGAACTGAATCAGCAAAGAAAAACTTAATACGTGTTCCCGTGTTTAAGGGAACAATCCCCCATGAACAATCGGCTCGTTTCGGTGGTGCAAATGTGTATTTGCAACCGGCATCACATGGTACAGGAGTAAAGGCCGGAGGTGCTATGCGTGCCGTGTTGGAAAGTGTTGGAATTACTGACGTGTTAGCAAAATCGAAAGGTTCTTCGAATCCTCACAATTTAGTAAAAGCTACATTTGAAGCTTTGAATGAACTTCGCGATGCTTATACCGTTGCTCAAAATAGAAATATTTCAGTAGAAAAAGTTTTTAAAGGATAGAGGTATGGCAAAAATAAAAATACAACAAGTTAAAAGTCAAATTCGTTGTCCAAAAGACCAGAAGTTAACATTACTTGCTCTTGGACTGAAAAAAATGAATGCCATAGTTGAACATGAAGCCACTCCCCAAATTTTAGGGATGGTAAATAAAGTAAAACATTTGGTTAAAGTAGTTGAATAATTTAATCGTTTTAGATAAAAGATGGATTTAAGTAATTTAAAACCTGCAGAAGGTTCAGTTAAAACCAATAAAAGATTAGGTCGAGGTGTAGCATCAGGAAAAGGAGGAACTTCGACTCGTGGTCATAAGGGTGCAAAATCGCGTTCGGGTTATTCTCGTAAAATCGGTTTTGAAGGCGGTCAGATGCCTTTGCAACGTCGCTTGCCTAAATTCGGATTTAAGAATAAAAATAGAGTAGAATATAAAGCTATCAACTTGTCAACAATTCAAGCATTGGCAGAAGAAAAAAAATTGTCAAAGATAGGAATAGATGAAATGGTAGCTGCTGGTGTAATTGCAAAAAAACATTTAGTGAAGATTTTGGCTAATGGAACTATTACCTCTAAATTGGAAGTTGTAGCACATGCATTTTCGAAAGCAGCAGAGGACGCTATTGTAGCAGCAGGAGGAACTGTGGTAAAATTATAATATCATGAAATTTATAGAGACCTTAAAAAATATTTGGAGAATAGAGAGTCTGCGAACGAAAATTTTGATAACGACATTGTTTATTTTAATTTATCGTTTTGGATCTTTTATAGTATTGCCGGGAATCAATCCCGAATCGTTGACTGCGTTGCAAAATCAAACGAGCGGAGGATTAATGTCTTTGTTGGATATGTTTTCTGGTGGTGCATTTTCTAATGCTTCAATATTTGCATTGGGAATTATGCCGTACATTTCGGCATCAATTGTCATTCAACTTTTGACAATTGCTATTCCTTATTTCCAAAAAATGCAACGAGAAGGTGAAAGTGGAAGAAGAAAAATGAATCAATTGACTCGTTATCTTACGGTATTTATTCTACTTTTGCAAGGTCCTGCTTATTTAGTTAATTTATCTGTTCAGTTAAGAAGTGTAGGGGCGGCATTGCCTGAAGGTATTTGGTTTACCGTTTCTTCAACAATACTTCTTTGTGCAGGTTCGATGTTTGTAATGTGGTTAGGGGAGCGTATGACTGATAAAGGCATTGGTAATGGTATCTCGATGATAATTATGATAGGTATCATTGCACGCTTTCCAAGCGCCATTATTCAAGAATTTATATCAAGAACCGAAGATGCAAGTGGAGGTTTGGTAATGTTCTTGGCTGAAATTACATTGTTGTTGGTTGTTATTGGTGCGACAATCGCATTGGTTCAAGCAACAAGAAAAATCCCTGTGCAGTATGCAAAAAGAATTGTCGGAAATAAACAATATGGAGGTGTACGTCAGTATATTCCTTTAAAAGTTAATGCCGCAGGTGTAATGCCAATCATTTTTGCGCAAGCAATCATGATGATTCCTATTATGTTAATGGGATTTAATTCGGAAGGTGCTAATGCTTTTATGAGGGCTTTTGCCGATAATAATGGTTTTTGGTATAATCTTGTATTTGCAATAATGATTATTGCTTTTACATATTTTTACACTGCCATTACTATAAATCCGACGCAAATGGCCGAGCAGATGAAGTTGAATAACGGATTTATTCCCGGTATAAAACCCGGCAAAAAAACAGCTGAATATATTGACGTAATTATGTCAAGAATAACTTTACCAGGATCATTCTTTTTAGCATTGGTGGCTATAATGCCCTCGCTTGCTTCTATTGCAGGAGTAACGAATGGCTTTGCACAATTCTATGGAGGAACTTCATTATTGATTTTAGTTGGAGTTGTGCTTGATACGTTACAGCAGATAGAAAGCGAATTGCTTATGAGACACTATGACGGATTAATGGAATCAGGTCATCGTATAAAAGGTCGTACAGGCTCTATGGCAGCTTATTGATAAACGATGGAGATTTATCTTAAAACAAATGAAGAAATAGAACTACTTAGAGAAAGTAGTTTGTTGGTAAGTAAAACATTAGCAGAATTGGCTAAAGTTATAAAACCGGGAATTTCTACATTGTATTTGGATAAAATTGCTGAAGAGTTTATACGTGATAATGGGGCATCTCCTGCATTTAAAGGGTATAATGGGTTTCCTGCTTCAATCTGTACATCTATAAATGAGCAAGTGGTTCATGGAATTCCTTCTGATAAAGTGTTTTTAAAAGATGGAGATATCATTTCGATAGATTGTGGCACTTATAAGAACGGTTTTGTTGGAGATTCCGCTTATACTTTTTGTGTAGGGAATGTATCTGATGAAGTAAAGTGTCTTTTAGAAACGACAAAAGAATCTCTGTTTGAGGGGATTAAATATGCGGTGGAAGGTAATCGCATTGGTGATATTGGATATGCTGTACAAAGTTACTGTGAAAAGGCAGGATATTCTGTTGTTCGCGAGATGGTGGGACATGGTGTCGGACGCACAATGCATGAAAGTCCGGAGGTGCCTAATTATGGACGACGTGGTATGGGTAAAATGTTGAGGGAAGGAATGACAATCTGCATTGAACCTATGATAAATATGGGTAGAAAAGAGTTGGTTTTTGAATCGGACGGATGGACTACACGCACAAAAGATCGTAAATGTTCTGCGCATTTTGAACATGCAGTAGCTATAAGAAAAGGGTACGCTGATGTTTTGTCAGATTTTGATATAATAGAACAAGTTCTAAAACAACAAAATAATAATTAAATAATGAAACAAGCTGCAATAGAGCAAGATGGTATTATATTGGAAGCCCTTTCCAATGCGATGTTTCGTGTAGAATTAGAAAATGGGCATGAAATAACGGCTCATATTTCAGGTAAGATGCGTATGCATTATATTCGAATATTACCAGGAGATAAAGTAAAAGTGGAAATATCTCCGTACGATTTAACAAAGGGAAGAATTTCTTTTAGATATAAATAAAAAAATTAAAACACAATGAAAGTTAGAGCTTCAATTAAAAAGAGAACAGACGATTGTAAAATAGTGAGAAGAAAAGGTCGTTTGTATGTAATTAACAAGAAAAATCCAAAATTTAAACAACGTCAAGGATAATTTAATTATTTTTGCAAAAAATTTATTTATGGCAATAAGAATAGTAGGAGTAGATTTGCCCCAAAATAAGAGAGGGGAAGTTGGTTTGACTTATATCTACGGAATAGGTCGCAGTAGTGCTAGAAAGATTTTAGCAGAAGCTGGTATTGATGTTAATATCGCAGTTAAAGATTGGACAGATGAACAAGCTGCTAAAATTCGTGAGATTATCGGTGCAGGTTATAAAGTGGAAGGTGATCTCCGCTCAGAAGTTCAGTTAAACATCAAACGTTTGATGGATATCGGTTGTTATCGTGGTATTCGTCATCGTATTGGATTACCGGTGAGAGGTCAGAGTACAAAGAATAACGCTCGTACTCGTAAAGGTAAGAAGAAAACTGTTGCAAATAAGAAAAAAGCGACAAAGTAAAATAACCTGAATAAAAATAGTTGATATGGCAAAAAAAGCAGTAGCAGCGAAAAAACGTGTTGTTAAAGTAGATGGAGTAGGGCAATTGCATGTTCATTCATCGTTTAATAATATAATTGTTAGTATAGCAAATAGCGAAGGACAAGTAATCTCTTGGTCTTCAGCTGGAAAGATGGGATTCAGAGGGTCTAAAAAAAATACACCTTATGCTGCTCAAATGGCAGCACAAGATTGTGCTAAAGTAGCTTTCGATTTGGGCTTAAGAAAAGTAAAAGCTTATGTAAAGGGTCCTGGAAATGGACGTGAATCCGCAATAAGAACTGTTCACGGAGCAGGTATAGAAGTGTTGGAAATTGTTGATGTTACACCATTGCCACACAATGGTTGTCGTCCTGCAAAAAGAAGAAGAGTTTAACCTTAAAAAAGAAATTAAAAATGGCAAGATATATAGGACCAAAGTCAAAAATTGCACGTAAATTCGGAGAACCTATTTTTGGTACAGATAAAGTTTTATCTAAGAAAAACTACCCTCCGGGACAACATGGTATTCTTCGTAAGAGAAAAACTTCTGAGTATGGTGTTCAGCTTCGAGAGAAACAGAAAGCAAAATATACTTATGGAGTTTTAGAGAAACAATTCCGTATATTATTTGAAAAAGCGCAAATCAAGAAAGGTATTACGGGTGAAATTCTGCTTCAGTTGTTAGAATCTCGTTTAGACAATGTTGTGTATCGTTTAGGAATTGCTCCTACTCGTGCAGCTGCACGTCAGTTAGTTTCTCATAAACATATTGTCGTTGATGGACAAGTTGTGAATATTCCTTCTTATTTGGTTAAGCAAGGTCAAATCGTGGGAGTACGAACAAAGGATTTGTCAATGGAGGTGATAGCCAATGCTTTGAGTGGATTTAACCATAGCAAATATCCTTGGTTGGAATGGGATGAAAATACGAAGAGTGGTAAATTTTTGCACATGCCAGAACGTGCAGATATTCCTGAAAATATTAAGGAACAATTAATTGTTGAGTTGTATTCTAAATAATAATTGACATGGCAATATTAACATTTCAGAAACCTGAAAAGGTGATTATGCTCGAATCGACAGATTTCGAGGGTAAGTTTGAGTTTCGTCCATTGGAACCAGGTTATGGTATTACAATAGGAAATGCTTTGCGTCGTGTTCTTTTGTCTTCGTTGGAGGGATATGCAATTACTTCTATCAAAATAGATGGAGTAGATCACGAATTTGCGACTATACCGAATGTGATTGATGATGTAACTTCAATTATATTGAATCTTAAACAGGTACGGTTGAAAAAAGTCGTAGAAGATACGGAAGGAGAAAAAGTTACAATAAATATAGCAGGGAAAACAGTTTTTACTGCTGGTGATTTAGGAAGCTCTCTTTCTCAGTTTGAAGTTTTAAATCCTGATTTAGTGATTTGCAATATGGATGCGAAAGCTAAATTTAAAATGGAGGTAACAATCAATAAGGGACGTGGATATCTTCCTGCTGAAGAGAGTCGTAATCCGAATGATGAGATAGGACAAATTGCTATTGATGCGATTTTTACTCCAATACGTAATGTGAAATATTCAGTTGAGAACTATCGTGTGGAACAAAAAACTGACTACGAAAAATTGCTATTTGAGATAAAAACAGATGGTTCGATTCATCCTAAAGACGCACTTAAAGAAGCAGCCAATATTTTAATCTGTCATTTTATGTTATTCTCTGATGAAAAAATG
The DNA here is from genome assembly GCA_017456885.1 of Paludibacteraceae bacterium. Taxonomy (GTDB): domain Bacteria; phylum Bacteroidota; class Bacteroidia; order Bacteroidales; family Paludibacteraceae; genus RGIG9608. The sequence continues at coordinate 37,860 of JAFTIM010000015.1, read as the reverse complement.
GCATTTGAAATTTCGAAAGCTAATTCTGACGAGTTTAATGAGGAAGTTTTACATATGCGTCAGTTATTAAAAACAAGATTGACAGATTTGGATCTTTCGGTTAGAGCATTGAATTGTTTGAAGTCGGCCGAGGTTGAGACTTTAGGTCAATTATGTCAATTTAGTAGAAACGATTTACTTAAATTTAGAAACTTTGGTAAAAAATCGTTGACAGAATTAGATGCTAAATTGTTGAGTTTGAATCTCCAATTTGGTATGGATATTTCTAAATATAAAATAGATAAAGAATAAAAAGATATGAGACATAATAAAAAAAATAATCATTTGGGAAGAACGGCATCTCATCGCAGTGCAATGCTTTCAAATATGGCATGTTCTTTAATACAACATAAAAGAATATCAACGACAACAGCAAAAGCTAAAGCTTTGAAGAAATATATTGAACCTCTTTTGACAAAAGCAAAAGAAGATTCAACTGCTAACAGACGTGTTGTGTTCTCTTATTTGCAGAGTAAAGATGCTGTCACAGAATTATTTCAGAATATTTCAGAGAAAATTGCGAATCGTCAAGGAGGATACACTCGCATTTTACGTACAGGTTTCCGCTTGGGTGATGCTGCCGAAATGTGTATCATAGAATTGGTTGATTACAATGAAAACATGTTGAAAGAAAAGGTGGCTAAGAAAGCAACTCGTACGCGTCGTAGTAAAAAATCTGCTGCTGTAGTTGCAGAAAATGCAACTGTTGTAGAAGAAGAAAAAAACGAATTGCCGGAAGAAAAAACAGCTGAATAAAATCTATTTAGCAATTCAATAAAAAAAAGACACCATTCGGTGTCTTTTTTTTACCTAAAAACTATAACTTTGGTTTTGTATAAAATAAAAAAATATGATGAATAGAATTTTAAGAGGATTTACAACATCAATCATGTTGTTTTTGTTGATTGGATTTTCAGCAGCAGAGGTTTCTTCGTCAACAAATTTACTTCAATATTATTCAGCCGCAAACAATAAGTCGGGTGATGCGATTCGTACTGCATTGGAGGGAATTATTGATGGTCATACGGTTGTTTCCTATGATAATTTATACTTGCTATATGTAGCAAGCGATTCTCGTCCTGATGGCTCGCTTTGGGATATGTATTCTACTTGTTCTTGGCAACATGGAAGTAAAAAATGCGGTAATTATTCAAAAGTGTGTGATTGTTATAATCGAGAACATTCTGTTCCTCAAAGTTGGTTTAATGAAGGTTCTCCAATGAAAAGTGATGCATTCCATGTTTATCCTACCGATGGCAAGGTCAATAATCAACGAAGTAATTATATGTTTGGGGAGTGCTCTGGAGGAGTATCTCTTAATAGTGACGCATTAGGACGTTTAGGGAGTTCTACATTTACAGAAGTATCTTATTCAGGAAAGGTTTTTGAGCCTGATGATGAATATAAGGGAGATTTTGCACGTACTTATTTTTATATGGCAACACGTTACGCAAGCAAATGTTCAAGTTGGGGGAACCATTTTGGCAGTGCGAATTCCGGCCTTACAAATTATTCGGTTGCATTGTTTTTGAAGTGGCATCGAGAAGATCCTGTTTCAGAAAAAGAACTTATTAGAAATGAGGCAATTTATGGGAATCCTACATACAATTCAACGGGATATAAGCAAGGTAACCGTAATCCCTTCATTGATTATCCGTGCTTGGCAGAGTATATTTGGGGAGAACATAAAGGTGAAGTGGTTGATTTTTCAAAATTGATTTCTGCCTATTCGACAGAATATTCCTCAAGTAGTGATAAATCGGGATGCTTATGTGAGAATAATGACCCAATCATTGTAACTCCTAAACAAGGAACAACCGTATTTGTAGGAGATGCAAATTTAAATGAAACGAGAACAACCTCCATATTGGTGAGTGGACGAAACCTTGTGGGGAATGTTACTCTTTCGATTTCAGGATCGAATGCGTCTTGTTTTTCAGTCTCTCAGGCAACGCTTACCGCTTCTGCTGTAAATAATGGTACTTATATAACTTTGTCATATAGACCGACAACAATAGGCAACCATACAGCAACGTTGACCATCGCTTCTCAAGGTGCGACAACGATTACAGCAACATTAAATGGTGCTTGTAAGGAGTCTATTGTAAGTCCGATAGGGACAATCTATTTTGAAACAGAGGATGCAACATCGGTTGTTCAAGAAGAAGTTTTGGTAAAGGGTACTAATTTGGTATCGGGATTGACGTTAACTCTGAAAGAGAGTACAAAATTCTCATTATCGCAAACCTCGTTTACCGCCAACGAAATTAAAAATGGAACAAATGTGACGATAACTTATACTCCTGAAGAGGTTGGTAGTGATACGGCCAAACTTGTTGCTACGTCCGGTTCTATTTCAACTACAACAATTCTTGTCGGAGCTTGTACTTTTGAGGCTCTTCCTGCCACTGAATTGACACAAAATAGTTTTGTGGCGAATTGGACGAATGCGGGTACTGAAAGTTATTCGTTAAATGTATATACTAAAGAGATTGTGGGTACGGAAGAGGCTGTTTTAATGGAAGATCCATGTAACCAATCTACAGAAGCAACGACTTCAGGTAGTGTCAATTACGATGTATCAGAATGTGTTCGTTTGGGATCGGGAAGTAAAACCGGCTCTATTACATATTCAGGATTAGATGTTTCAGATGGTTGTAAAGTGGTTGTTAATGCAAAATATTATAGCAATGATACAGGGACTCAAATGAAAGTGACGGTAGGGGACGTGTCGGAAACATTTGATTTAACAGCTGATTTCGCCGATTATGAGTTGATTGTTCCGGCAAATAGTGCTAATACTTCAGTAAGTCTGAAAATTGAAAACTTGGCAACCCGCAAACGAGTAAATGTGAATAATGTGAAAGTGATAATAGGAGGAACTGTAATCGACAATGTATCAATTTCTGGCTATCCTAAAAATGTAGGCAATGTACAATATTATCTGGTGGAAGGAGTCAATTACACAACTGCAGATTATTATTATACCGTTACTCCATTGGGACATTCTGTATCGAACGAAATTCTTGTAGAAATGCAAGAAGAAACGGAATCGGGTATGGACGTAGTGGAGCAAAATGCCTTTCTGAGCTATCTTAATGGAAATGTTTGGATAATAGAGGGTATAGAAAAAGGTAGTGTGTTGACGTTGATGAATGTTTCCGGTGTCATATTGGAACGAACAGTGGCATCGTCATTAGAACAATTTTCTTTGCCAATGCAGGGTGTTTATATACTTCATATAGAAAGAAACGGTGTAAATCGTGTATTAAAAATTGCATATTGATTAACAAAATCTTGTTTTGAAAGTAAAACGGTAGAATAATTATTCTACCGTTTATTTTTTATGGATATCAGCAGCTGCCGATTAAATTTTGTCAACCCCGATTCCGTTTTTATTATTGAGAAGTATTCTGCCTTCCGCTATTTCTACACCTCGGAAACAATCGTTTGTAATAAGAAGATTGCCATCTAAATCGGCAAAATCGACCAATGGTGAGAGTTGTGCTGCTGCAGATATGGCACAAGATGTTTCGGTCATACATCCAAGCATTACTTTTAAACCGTATTTTCGGGCAGATAGAATCATTTTGTAGGCTTCGTTGATACCGGTGCATTTCATAAGTTTAATGTTGATACCATTAAAAGCATCTTTTATCAATTCTAAATCGCTTAAACGTTGAACAGACTCATCGGCTATAATGGGCAGCGGACTTCGTTGCGATAGCCATCTGTGGTCGGAAATGTTGTGCTTTTCAAGTGGTTGCTCAATAAGCAGTACGTTTTTTGTGGATAAATAATGGATATTTTCCAAAGCCTCTTCTTTGCATATCCAACTCTGGTTTGCGTCAATAAATAAAGGTTTTTGAGTCTCTGTGCGGATAATATCAACAATCTTTTTCCAATTTTCTCGATTGACTTTTATTTTCAGTATTGTATAAGGAGTAGCCTCTTTTACTTTTTGTCGGATAATCTGTTCACTATCAATCCCAATTGTATAAGAAGTAAAAGGAGTATTTTTTGCAGTAATATTTAGCATTTCTCGAACCGACCGATTGAAGAACTTCCCTTTTAAATCGTATAAAGCAATGTCAATAGAGGCCTTTGCGGCTGTGTTGTTTTTGTCGATGGCATCTATTGATTGCATAATTTTATCCATATCGTCTTGAATGTCAAACTCCGATAAATTTACTTTTTGAAGGAAAGCACATACCGACTCCTGCGTTTCTCCTAAGTATTGAGGCAGAGAGGCTTCCCCGTAACCGACGATGCCGTTATGCTCTATTTGTGTCAAAACTATCGGAGTTGATGTTCTTGAAAAATTGGCTATGGAAAAAGTGTGTTTTAAGTTTAGATTGTAAGGTTGAAATGTCAGTTTCATGCTAAATACTTCTAAAACTATTTTCGTGAGTTCAAAATTACAATATAATTGTTGTATTTTTGTTGAAAAATCGGATAAAATGATAAACACAGTTGCAGTGTATTGTGCTTCGAGTACAAAAATAAAATCTTGTTATTTCAAAGCGGCAGAACGTTTGGGTGAGATTTTTGCAATGAACCATATCCGTTGTTGCAATGGTGCCGGTAATATGGGTTTGATGGCGGCTGTTTCCAATGCGGTTTTAGCAAATGGAGGTAAAGTTACGGGAGTGATTCCGCGTTTTATGTGTGAACAAGGATGGCAGCATAAGGGGCTTACCGATTTGGAAATTGTGGACACTATGCACGAGCGGAAACTCCGGATGATGCAACTCTCTGATGCTGCTGTTGCTTTGCCTGGCGGATGCGGAACGCTTGAAGAGTTGTTTGAGGTTATTACATGGAAGCAACTCGGTTTGTATCTGAAACCGATTGTGATTGTAAATGTTGAGAATTTTTATACTCCGTTGTTGAATTATCTTGAACAACTTATTGATGGACAATTTATGCGCCCGATTCATCGTGATATTTGGACTGTAATAGATTCACCTGAAGATATTATGCAGGCTTTTAAAGATGCAAAACCTTGGGATGCAGGTGTTAGAAAAAATGCTGCCATATAAAAACTTATGCTTGATACAATTCCCATATTCTGTATAGACACATTACAAAATGTAGTGAAGATGCCAAAGGTAGAAGCGGAAACCGCCCTTTCAATGATACCATTACAAAATGATATTTTTTCGTCGCCATGGTTTGTTCTTTGTTTTTTGGTATTATTTTGCCTTTATTGTTTATCCTTATCCGCTTCGTTGAACTACTTGAGTGTGGAGATGGGAACTTTTTTCTCGGAAAAAGAGCGAGCTTCTTTCTCAATGTCGTTCCCACCTCAATATACTTATGCAAAACTGTATTTTTCCATTCTTGCAGTATTGAGCATCGGCTATTTTGTTTTTAGATTCGTTCATTTATTTGTCGAAAGCAAAAGTACGACTCTGATTCTTGTCTTTTCGGTAGCATTGTTGGTGTTTCTGCTTTTGAGCGATCTTTTATTGTTTTTGATTGGATGTGTTTTTTTTCGTGAAAAACATGCAACACAATATCTTAAAAAACAGTTTTTTATAATTGCTTTTTCCGGTGTATTGTTGTTCCCATTGGAGATACTTTCTATTTATACACCAACGGAAATCGGGGCTATTTTTCCGTGGTTGTCCATTCTTCTGATAGCAATATTTGTAATAGTGCTCATTTATAAATTATTACAAATCTTTTTTGAAAAATTTGTCGCTCTTTTTTATTTATTGTTGTATCTTTGCATTTGGAAAATTTTACCTTTTATTGCATTTGTAAAAATGCTTGGCGAAACAGATTTGATTGTAGGATTTTAGATTTTAAATCATTGAAAATTAAGAAGATACTGGTTTCTCAACCGCGACCAACTACCGAAAAATCTCCATATTTTGATATTTCGGAAAAATATGGTGTTAAGATTGATTTTCGACCCTTTATTAAAGTTGACCCTATTTCGGCAAAGGAGTTTAGAACTCAGAAAGTAAATATTCTTGAGCATTCTGCGGTTATTTTTACGGCGAAAACGGGAATAGATCATTTTTTCAGATTGTGTACGGAGATGCGTATTACGGTGCCTGAAACAATGAAATATTTTTGTTTGTCGGAGTCGATAGCCTTGTATTTACAGAAATACATACAGTTCAGAAAAAGAAAAATATTCTTGAGCGAAACGGGTAAATTACCGGCTTTGGTTGAGTTGATAAAAAAGCATGCCGATGAAAAATTTTTGGTTGTTTTGTCCGAGCAATATAACGACGAAATAGTTAAGGTATTAGATGAATTAAATTTAAATTATCATATCGGTTTGATGTATCGTACGGTAAGTAACGACTTTAAAGAGGGAGAACCCTTTGATTACGATATGTTGGTATTTTTTTCGCCGCAAGGAGTTTATTCTTTACTTAAAAACTTCCCGAATTTTGAACAAGGTGAAATAAAAATCGCTTGTTTTGGAATGACCACGGCACAAGCAGTAAGAGAAGCAAAATTGCGATTAGATTTAGAGGTTCCGACTCCGCAATGCCCATCAATGGCTGCTGCATTATTGCAGTTTGTAAAAGAAAATCATAAAGCACAGAGAAAGTAGCTTCTTTCTCGTAAATAAAATTGCTAAATCCTCTTTTCGAAGAGGATTTATTTTTTTTGCCTTATATAGTTTTTGTTTAATTTTGCGTGGATATGCGAATAGATATTATCACATTATTGCCGGAATTATTGCAAAGCCCGCTTAATTGTTCTATTGTAAAGCGTGCTCAAGATAAGAAATTGGTTGAGATATTTGTCCACGATTTACGGGATTATTCGTCGGACAAACGGCATCGTCGTGTCGATGATTATCCGTTTGGCGGAGGAGCGGGTATGGTTATGCAAATTGAGCCGATTTTTAAGTTGGTAGAGCAATTGAAAAGCGAGCGAACTTACGATGAGATTATTTATACCTCGCCGGATGGAGAGCGTTTTTCTCAACAAACTGCCAACAAACTTTCTTTGTCGGAAAATTTGATAATTCTTTGCGGACATTATAAAGGTGTTGACCAACGAGTACGCGATTATCTGATTACCAAAGAATATTCGATAGGCGATTATGTACTTACGGGAGGCGAAATGCCTGCTGCAATAATGACTGATGCTATCGTGCGATTGTTGCCGGGAGCTATCGGTGATGAGCAATCGGCACTTTCCGATTCGTTTCAAGACAATCTTTTGGCTCCACCAGAATATACTCGCCCTGCGGAATTTAACGGCTGGCGGGTACCCGATGTATTGCTTTCGGGACACGAAGCGAAAATCGAGGAGTGGCGTTTGGAACAAGCCTTGGAGCGTACAAAACTTCTTCGCCCCGATTTACTTGATTAATTATCTTCTTTCAGTATTTGTAGGCACTTTTGTAAGCTTACTTCCCAGTGAGGAATAGAGATTGCAAAAGAGCTTTTTATTTTGCGTTTGTTGAGTACGCTGTAAAACGGACGCGGCGTTTTTGTCGGATATTCACTCGATTCTATAGGAGAAACCTTGCAATCAACACCGGAAAGCTCAAAAATGGCTGTTGCAAAATCATACCAACTGCAAACACCTTCGTTTGAGAAATGATAAACACCAAAATCGGTTTCCCCGCTGATGATAATTTTCCAAATAACATTTGCCAAATCGGCAGCATAAGTCGGGGTTCCTACTTGGTCGAAAACAACATTAAGGCTGTCTCTCTCATTGCCTAAACGCAGCATTGTTTTTACAAAGTTGTTTCCAAACGATGAGTAAAGCCAAGATGTTCGAATAATGAAACTTGCATTACATACTGATAACAAGGCTTTTTCGCCCTCCAATTTCGTTTTTCCGTAAATGGTTTGCGGATTTGTGGGCATTGTTTCTGTATAAGGAATGTTGCTCGTCCCATCAAAAACATAGTCGGTAGAAACGTGAATGATTTTAGCTTGATATTGCTCGGCAGCAATGCCAAGATTTCGAACCGCATCGCAGTTGATGGCTTGGCATAATTCGATGTCGATTTCAGCTTTATCGACAGCCGTGTAGGCCGCACAATTTACAATGTAATCGGGACGAAGATTTTTAACGAAAGAGTCAACTTCGTCGGCATTGCAAATATTGAGTTCTTCAACGTCGGTAAAAACAAAATCTACTTCAGTATGTTGCTTTGCAACAATACGCATTTCGTTGCCAAGTTGTCCGTTTGCACCTGTTATAAGAACTTTCATCGTTTTAAAAATTTAGAAGAACATCTTTCAATAGAGGATGTTTCTTGTCTTTTTCGGATAAAATCATTTTTTCGGCAGGAACTTTCCAATCGATGTTTAAATCGGGGTCGTTAAACATAATTCCTCCGTCGGCTGCAGGATTGTAAAAGTTATCGCATTTGTAACTAAAAATTGCAGTTGAACTCAACACCGAAAATCCGTGGGCAAACCCGCGTGGAATAAGAAATTGGTAATGATTCTCATCGGTTAGTTCCACTCCATACCATTGACCGTAGGTCGCAGATTTTGCCCTTAAATCGACCGCTACGTCCCATACTTTTCCTACCGTTACCGAAACAAGTTTTGCTTGACTATATGGCGGATGTTGGAAATGCAATCCTCTGACAACGCCATACGACGATTTCGACTGGTTGTCTTGTATGAAACGTTGTGTAATACCCGCTTCTTGATAACGTTTTTCATTGAAAGTTTCCATGAAAAAACCTCTTGCATCAGCAAAAACGGCAGGTTTTATGATAAGTAAATCTTTAATGGGTGTTTCTATGATTTCCATTATTTTACCAACTCTAAAAGATATTTCCCGTATTCAGTTTTTCCCATTTCCATTCCGAGTTTTTGTAGTTGATGGTTATCAATCCAGCCGTTTCTCCACGCAATTTCTTCGATGCAACTTACATAAAAACCTTGTCGGTTTTGTATTGTTTCTACGAAGTTGGCAGCTTCGAGCAGACTATCGCAATTTCCCGTATCAAGCCACGCAAACCCTCTTCCGAATAGTTCTACATGTAATGTTCCCTCTTTTAAATAGAGGTTGTTTAAGTCGGTAATTTCGTATTCGCCACGTGCCGAAGGTTTCAGGTTGGCTGCCTTTTCAGTGACGGTTTCGTCATAAAAATAGAGTCCGGGTACGGCGTAATGGCTTTTGGGTACGGCAGGTTTCTCTTCAAGGGAGAGTACTTTCCCCTCATTGTCGAACTCTACAACGCCATAAGCACGAGGGTCTTTTACATAATAACCAAATACGCAAGCTCCTTTCTCAATGGCTGCGGCACGTTTCAGCATTGCCGAGAATCCTTGTCCATAAAACAAATTGTCTCCTAAAATAAGACATCCTTTTTCGCCGGCAAGAAAATCGGCTCCAAGAACAAAGGCTTGTGCCAAGCCGTTTGGTACGTCCTGTATTTTATATTCGAAACGCATTCCAAGGTGCTCGCCCGTGCCAAGCAATTCGCGAAACATAGGTAAATCGCGAGGTGTGGAGATGATGAGTACTTCGTTTATTCCTGCCAGCATCAATGTAGAAAGCGGATAGTAAATCATTGGTTTGTCGTAAACCGGCATAATTTGCTTCGAAATAGCTTTCGAAAGAGGATAAAGTCTTGTTGCACTTCCACCTGCAAGAATAATTCCTTTCATAATTAAATCAGTTTATTGGTTTTTGTGTCAGGAAATACTATTGTTGGCTTAAATGTTTTGGCCTCATCGGCATCCATCCAAGCATAAGCCAAAATAATGACGATGTCGCCGGGTTGCACCAAACGTGCAGCAGCACCATTGAGGCAAATCTCGCCGGAGCCTTTTTTGCCTTTTATGACGTAAGTTTCAAAACGTGCGCCATTGTTGTTATTAACAATGAAAACTTTCTCATTTGGTAGAATGTTGGCGGCATTTATCAAATCCTCGTCAATAGTAATACTCCCAATGTAATTCAAATTGGCATCGGTAACTGTTACCCGATGGATTTTCGATTTTAAAATCTCTACGTACATCTTATTTGTATTGAATGTTGTCAATTAAACGAACTGTTCCGCAAAATACTGTGATACAGCCAACTATGTAGTCTGCATCGTCCCAATTGTCAATTGATTGAAGCGTTTTACCGTTTACAATCTCGAAATATTCTACTCGAAGTCCATCAATATTGTTGAGTTTTGTTACAACCCAATTGATAGTCTCTTTTACCGATTTTTGCAGTTTGACACTTTCTTTCAACGTTTTGTAAATGTTTGTGGCTGTAAGTTTTTCATCTGCATTTAAAAGTGCATTGCGACTGCTGAGTGCCAATCCGCTTTCTTCGCGGACAATGGGGCAGCCGATAATCTCAAGCGGGTATTTTTTCGTTGCAACCAAATGGCGGATAATGGCCAATTGTTGAAAATCTTTCTCCCCGAAATAGGCTCTGTCGGGAGTTGAAAGCTCAAACAATTTTCCCACAATTTGAACAACACCATTGAAATGACCGGGACGGTATTTTCCCTCCATTACTTTATCTAATCCGCCAAAGTCAAATTCAAAAACGGAAGTTAACTCCTCTTTGTCGTAAATTTCATCAACTTCGGGAGCAAAAACAGCAAAACAATGGTTCTGCTCAAGTAATTTTGCATCGGCTTCAAGCGTGCGGGGATATTTTTCCAAATCGTTTTTGTCGTTAAATTGTGTCGGATTGACGAATATGCTGACAATGCAAACATCGTTTTCGTTTGCACAGCGTTTTATAAGTTGCAAATGACCATTGTGCAATGCTCCCATTGTCGGCACCAAACCTATCGTTTTCCCGCTGTTTTTGAGCTGATTGACAAGTGTTTGAAGTTCGCTTTTTGTTTTGATTATTTTCATTCTTTTCTTTTCGTATTATTAATTTTTATCTTTGCAAAACGAATGCAAAAGTAACCATTTTTATTATATAAAATAGGTAAAAGATTTTACATTTATCATTGATTTTTCTTTAATAGAAGATGCTGAAAAATATAGTGTTTGATATGGGCGGAGTGCTGATTGATTTAGACAGAAAGGCATGTGTGGAGGCATTTCGTCAATTAGGGTTTACCGATATAGATGATTATGTGGGCGAGTTTGTACAATCGGACATCTTTTTAAAGTTGGAAGAGGGGCGAATTTCCGAAAAAGAGTTTTATGATGCAGTGAGAGTACTTGTCGATGCCGATGTTTCAGACGAAGTAATACGCCGTGCGTGGCTGCAATTTTTGTTGTCAATACCCGATGAGAAGTTGCAATTTATTTTACAGTTAAAGCAACGCTATCGAGTATTTCTGTTGAGTAATACCAATCCGATACATTTTCCGTATATTGTGGAAACGCAATTTTGCAAAAACGGCAATGCGTTGTCCGACTTTTTTGACAGATGTTTTTTGTCGTATCAATTGAAAATGTCAAAACCTCATGCCGAGATATTTCGTTACTTGTTGGAGTCTGAAAATATTATGGCAGAGGAAACTTTGTTTATTGATGATGGTCGGGCAAATATCGAAACGGCAGACTCTTTGGGATTTCAAACCTATTGGGCAAAACCATTTGATTCTTTTGAAAAGTTAAAATACCAATTATTATTATGAAAAATAGAATGAAAAAGATTTTATGTTTAATCGTTTGTGTGGTTTCTATACTTGAGAGTTTTGCGTTTTCGCCTGTCGATAGTGTCAATACACTGATGGGTACGGCTTCGACGTTCGATTTTTCGCATGGGAACACCTATCCTGCGGTGGCAAGACCGTGGGGAATGAATTTTTGGTCGCCGCAAACGGGAGAGAATGGAAGTGGTTGGATGTATACCTATGCCGAAAATACGATACGGGGATTTAGACAAACCCATCAGCCAAGTCCTTGGATAAACGATTATGGAACTTTCTCGGTGATGCCGCTTTCGGGCGAATTGCAGATAAATAACCGATTACGAGGACGTTCTTTTTCGCATGCCAATGAAGTCGCAAAACCCTATTTTTATCAGGTGTTGTTCGATGATGGTACAAAGGTGAAAATGACGGCAACGGAACGGGGTGCCGTTTTTGTGATAAAATTTGCTGAAAAGTCCCGACAATACGTGGTTGTTGATGCTTACAACAATGGAAGTTCCGTAAGCATTGATACTTTAAACAATCGCATTACCGGTTATACAAAAAGTAATTGCGGTGGTGTCCCAACCAATTTTGCGAACTATTTTGTTGTGGATTTTGACCATGATATTGTTAGTTTCGGAACAAGAACAAACGATTCGGTGATGCAGCATTCTTTGAAGGCAGAACATTTTGCTGTTCAAGCATTTGCGGAGTTTAACATAGATACAGCAGATTCGTTGGTGATTCGTGTGGCATCTTCTTTTATCGGAGAAGAACAAGCGTTGCTCAATTTTGAACGTGAAGTAGCGAACCGCTCTTTTGCTGATGTCGCCTCGGCAACGAAAAAAGAGTGGAACGAAAAACTTGGTCGGATTCGTGTCGAGGGAGAAGTTATTCCTAATAGCATTAGCACGTTTTATTCTTGCCTTTACAGAGCATTGTTGTTTCCCCGTATGTTTTTTGAATACAATACGGAAAACAATCCCATCTATTATAGTCCTTATGATGGAAAAATTCATTCGGGAGTGATGTTTACCGACAATGGTTTTTGGGATACGTTTCGTGCGGTACATCCTTTGTTTACTTTGCTTTATCCGGAAATAACGGAAGGAGTTTTGCAGTCGTTGCTGAATGCTTACGACGAGAGCGGTTTTTTGCCGGAGTGGGCAAGCCCGGGACATCGAAATTGTATGATTGGAAACAACTCTATTTCTTTGATTACGGACGCTTGGCAGAAAGGTTTTAAAAATATAGATGAGCAAAAAGCTCTAAAAGCGATGCTAAATCAAGCATTGGCACAAGGCAGAGAATCTTCTGTGGGACGCAACGGACACAACGATTATCACAAACTCGGCTATGTGCCTTATCCTGATTATCCCGAAGCCACGGCAAAAACACTTGAATATGCTTATGCCGATTGGTGTTTGGCAACATTTGCAAAAAGTATAGATGCAGACGAAGTGGCTAACGATTATTTTCTTAAATCGCAAAATTATCGCAATTTGTTTGACTCCAAACTTGGTTTTATGCGTGCCAAAAATCGTCGAGGTGCGTGGATAGAGCCTTTCGATGCTACCGAATGGGGAGGACCTTTTACCGAAGGTTGTTCGTGGCATTATACATGGAGCGTTTTTCATGATGTCGAGGGTTTGGCGCAACTGATGGGTGGACATTCGGCTATGGCACAACGCCTTGATTCGGTATTTACTGCACCTAATACATACAATTATGGAACTTATGGTTTCCCTATTCACGAAATTACCGAAATGGTTGCACTCAATATGGGACAATACGCGCATGGCAATCAGCCTATTCAGCATGCCATCTATTTATACAACTATTTGCAACAACCTTGGAAAACTCAACAACGGGTGCGCGATGTGCTTGTAAAACTATACGCAGCTACACCTGATGGCTATTGTGGAGATGAAGATAATGGTCAAACCTCGGCTTGGTATGTGTTTAGTGCATTAGGTTTTTATCCGGTTTGCCCCGGCTCGGCAGAATATGTGTTAGGCTCGCCTCTTTTCAAAAAAGCGACTTTATTATTACCGGAAGGAAGGCTTTTTGAAATAAATGCTCCGAAAAATACACCGGAGAATTTTTACATTCGTAAAGCGTTGTTGAATGGTAAAGTTTTTGAGAATAATTATTTGACACACACACAAATTTTGTCGGGAGGACGCTTTGATTTATATATGTCAAATCAACCGAATAAGAAACGTGGTGTAAGTATTCGGCAATTGCCTTACTCTTATACGTCAAACAAGAAAGAGTGAAAATTAACAAAATTGTAATGATTTTTAGAGCCTTGTGTCAGGTATAATTTTGTTATTTTGAACAAAAAAAACGATGAAAAAGCGTATTCTGGTAGTAGATGACGAATTTGATTTATGTGAAATTCTGCGTTTCAATTTAGAAGCGGAAGGTTATGATGTTGATGTGGCTTTTTCGGGCGAAGAGGCTTTGGAACGCGATTTGTCGGGTTGCTCGCTTATCTTGCTTGACGTAATGATGGATAGTTTGTCGGGATTTGATGTGGCAAAACATCTGCGTAATAATCCGAAAACAAAGAGAATACCTATTGTCTTTCTTACGGCACGCACCTCCGAAGACGATATGCTGGAAGGCTTTGGCATAGGTGCCGACGATTATATAAAAAAGCCGTTTTCGGTAAAGGAATTATTGGCACGTGTAAAATCAGTTTTAGCTCGCAGCAATGTCGCACAAGAGCAACCGACAACTATTTCGTATGGCGAATTGTCGATAAATATCGACTCGAAAAACGTAACGCTTGATGGCCTTAAAATACCTTTTACGAAAAAGGAATTCGGTATCTTGAAATTGCTGTTGGAGCATCAAAATCGGATGTTCTCACGCGAGGAAATCCTATCTTTGGTTTGGACCGACGAGGTTTGTGTATTGGACCGTACGGTTGATGTAAACATTGCTCGCATTCGTAAAAAGATAGGACGTTATGGCAAAAACATCATCTCTCGCTCGGGATTTGGTTACTCGTTTAACAGTTGATTATGAAGCCGAATAGGAGTCTGTTCTTTCTTTTGTCTGCAATATTTATTTGCAGTATTCTTGCTGTTCTGTTTTTTCAACGTGGTCAGGAGAAATCCGCGCGAGAGCAATATCTGTTTAAGACACTGAATGGTTATAATAAAATTTTAGCCGGTTATTTTGAAGAATCCGATTTTACAGATGAGGTCGGTAAGCGTTTATTGGCGTTCCCCGATAGTTTATTGCGAATTGCAGTTACGGATTCTCAAGGCAATGTCTTTTTTGAAAATTTTGCTTCGGCAGGGATTCCTTTTCAACCCCAAGGCAAACAACAGGGTGTGTTCGTTTCTAAATCCGATGACGAGATTTATTATTATTCCTCATTCAAAATGAATGACTTATCGGTTTGTACGGCATTGCCGTACGCCAAAAGTTTTGACGGTTTACACAAGAAAAATGCCATCTTGTTCACTTTTGTAGGGTCGCTTTCGGTGGCGGTTTTATTGCTCGTTTATTTCTTGCTTAAACGTTTTTATACGATAGTGGATCGCGATGAGGTAAATTTGAAGCGTCAATTGACACAGAACATTTCTCATGAGTTGAAAACACCTGTCAGCACTATTTTGGGATATACCGAAACCATACTTGCAAATAAAACGATGTCGCAAGAACAGCAGAATGTGTTTGTAGAGCGTTCTTATGTGCAGGCAAAACGTTTGCAGTCTTTGCTGGAAGATATTACAATGTTGAATAAACTTGATGATGCAAGAGATTTGTATGAGAAAACACATTGTAATTTGGCTTCAATTATACAGGAAGTTGTGCATGATTTGGAATTCCTGATAGAACAAAAGCAATGCACGTTGGAGTTGTCGATACCTGACGACTTGCCTATTTTTGGAAATTATGCTTTGTTGTATTCCATCTTTCGTAATTTATTGGACAATGCCTTGAAGTATGCCGGTGAGAATTCAGCTGTGTCTATTCGGCTGACGGAGAATGCCAAACGTTATTACAATTTTTCGTTTTCGGATACGGGCAAGGGTGTTGCCGAAGAACATTTGCCGCATTTGTTCGACCGGTTTTATCGTGTCGAGAAAGGCAGAAATCGAAAATCGGGAGGTACAGGATTGGGGCTTTCGATAGTGAAAAATGCCGTTATTTTTCATCATGGCAATATTGTTGCCAAGAATGTTGCCGGCGGAGGGTTGTGTTTTGATTTTTCGTTGAAGAAGTATTAAAATTCGACAACCGTGATGCCGGCTCCGCCAAACTGAACGTGCTCGTCGTGAAAACGAATTTCGCCAATGCCGCTTAAGTAGTTGCGGGTTAGTTGTCGCAAAATTCCGTTGCCTGTGCCATGCAGGATACGCACTCTTCCGATGTTCATCATCAAAGCATCGTCGATAAAATAAATCAGGGCTTGCAAGGCTTCCTCGGCACGCATTCCTCGAATATCAATTTCCGGTTTGAAGTGGTCTTTTCGTTCTTTGACGCCGGATTCGTTTATTGTAAAGGAAGGCTGATTTTGTAGAAAATTTTTTCGTTGCTGATGCCGTGCTTTTTCTAACTTCTCTATCTCTATTTTTGATTTTATATTGCCAAAAGCAACGGTTGCAATGTTGTTTTTTATATCTAAAACTTTACCTATCGCATTTGGGCTTTCTTTAATCGCAACATAATCGTTTATGGAAAAAGAGTTGTCTGTTTTTGCCGTATTGTTCTCGGAGAAATGCTTTCTCCTCTGCATTGCTTTTATTTTTTGTTCGGTAGGAGTTATACTCTCCTTTTTTTGTTCGTTTTTGAAACGCGAAAGTTCATTGCGAGCCGCTTGTGTAACTTCGCGGTTGGCTGCCGATTCTTTTATTTGCCGAATCGTTTTTTCGATTTCAGCATTGGCATTTGAAATCAGTTGTTCGGCTTTGTTTTTTGCTTCACGAATGATATTTTTTTCGTTTTTATGCAAAGTTGTAAGTTCTTGTTCGTAGCGAGCAAGTAGTTCTTCTGTTTGTTTCTCTTTCAGTCTGATTTGTTGCCGTTTGTTTTCCCAATAGCGTTTGTCCCGAACAATATCTTGCAAATATTTATCAAAATTGACAAAATCATTTCCCGCTTTTTGTGTAGCTTCTGCAATTACCGATTCGGGGAGTCCTATTTTATGAGCAATTTCAATGGCAAAAGAGCTGCCGGGATTTCCGATTTGCAGCTGAAAAAGCGGACGCATTCCTTGTCGGTCGTATAACATGGCTCCATTAACAACACCTTCGTTGGTTTTTGCAAATTGTTTTAGATTGGTGTAATGTGTCGTGATAACGCCAAATGCTTTTTTTTGATTGAGATTGTTCAAGATGGCTTCGGCTATGGCACCTCCAACTTGCGGTTCTGTACCTGACCCGAATTCGTCAATTAGCAATAGCGATTTCGGTGTGGCATTTTGCATAAAAAATTTCATGTTAAGCAGGTGCGAACTATAAGTAGATAAATCATTTTCAATGCTTTGCTCATCGCCTATATCAAGAAAGATATGATTGAAAATTCCTGCTTTGCTGCTTTCGTGTATGGGTATCGGTATGCCGCATTGCAACATGTATTGGAGTAAAGCAACCGTTTTCAAGCAAACCGATTTACCGCCTGCATTTGCTCCCGAGATGATTAAAATGCGTTGATGCTCATTAATTTTGATGTTTAAAGGAACAATTTTCTTTCCTTGTGAACTCAACGACAAATAAAGTAACGGGTGAAAGGCATTTTCCCATTCGATTACACTTTTGTCTGATAAATAGGGTTTTATGGCGTTTATTTGTTGTGCAAAAAGAGTTTTCGCCTGAATGGCATCAATTGCTCCTAAATAATCTTGAGTGTGTAAGATTTGCGGTATAAAGGGACGTATAAAATCGCTTAAAACGGTTAGAATTCGTATGATTTCACGGCGTTCCTCCCCCTCCAATTCACGTATGTGATTATTTATTTCGACAACGGCCGTCGGCTCTACAAAAATGGTTTTCCCCGAAGCGGATTCATCGTGAATGATGCCTTTTATCTTGTTCTTATACATGGGCGACAGAGGGATTACCAATCGTCCTTCTCGTAGCGTTGGATTTGTATCTTTTTCGATGTATCCGCTTGCCTTTGCATGATTCAGAATTGCGTTTAAAGTGGAGGTGGCCGATGCTTGAGCTGTTTTCAAGTTCTTGCGGATGGCGAAAAGTTTCTCCGAAGCGGAATCCCGTACCTCCCAGAATTTGTTGAAAAGTTGCTCAATTCGTTGGGTTATTTCACGAATAGGTTGAATGTGTTCGGAAATACCATTCAGATAAAAGTACTTTTCTTTGCGTAGTTGTATATAGCGAGATATGTGGTGTGCTGTATCAAGCAAATTTTTTAGTTCAAAGCACTCTTTTTCGTTGATGTAAGCCCCCTCGATACGAAGTCGGAGTAACGTCGGTTCCAAGTTTTGAACAATAGCAACAGGTATTTTTTCTTCTTCGTTGGACAATATTCTGCAATATTCATCGCATTTTGAAAGCTCGCATAAAATAGACTCAAAATCAGTCAGAAAAGCAATTTTTTCGACATGCTTTTGCCCGAGTTCGCTTACACAATTTTCGCTTAAAATTTTGCGAATAAGATGGAATCCTATTTTTTGCTCAAAGTTTTCAGGGTAAATCATAAGAAACATTTCTTTCGAGTGCAAAAATACAATTATTGTTGTGTTTTTTTATGCAATAAAAGTTATATTTGCGTTGCCAAAAATATTTGTAAATAGTGCCTATGCGAAAAGTTTTATTGTCGTTATTTCTTGTTGTTGGAGTTGAAATTTTTGCGGAGTCTGTTACCGATTATGTGAATCCGTTTATTGGAACTACAAATTTCGGGACTTGTAACCCTGGAGCTGTTTGCCCGAATGGTATGATGTCGGTGGTGCCGTTCAATGTGATGGGTTCCGATTTGAATGTTTACGATAAAGATGCTCGTTGGTTTTCAACCCCTTATGAGTATAAAAATTGCTTTTTTACAGGTTATTCGCACGTCAATTTGAGTGGTGTCGGTTGCCCCGATTTGGGGTCGTTGCTTTTGATGCCGACAACCGGTGTTTTGGAAGTCGATTACAAGAAATACGGTTCGAATTACAAAAACGAATATGCTACGCCGGGCTATTATTCCAATTTTCTGGAGAAATATGGCATTACAACGGAAGTGTCGGCCACGGAACGTTCGAGCATTGCACGATTTACTTTTCCCAAAGGCGAGGCCAACATTTTGTTGAATCTTGGCGAGGGTTTGACCAACGAAAGCGGAGCTATGGTGCGCAAAGTTTCTGAGACAGAAGTGGAAGGCGTAAAACTTTTGGGTACGTTTTGCTACAATCCGCAGGCGGTTTTCCCTATTTATTTTGTGATGCGAGTGAGTAAATCGCCCAAAAATTTTGGTTATTGGAAAAAACAACGTCCGATGCAAGGCGTAGAGGCGGAATGGGATATTTATTCGGGTAAATACAAATTCTATACAAACTATTCCCGAGAGATTTCGGGTGATGATATTGGCGTTTATTTCTGTTACGATGCGAAGGAAAACGAACAGATTGAAGTTCAAATCGGTGTCTCGTTCGTGAGTATGGAAAATGCACGAAAAAACCTTGATGCCGAACAGCCAACATTCGATTTTGAAAAAACTCACCAACTTGCTCGCACCAAATGGGAAAGAGATTTGGGCGTTGTGCAGATTGAAGGTGGTACGGCTGACCAAAAAACGGTGTTCTACACTGCGCTTTATCATGCTTTGATTCACCCGAATGTGTTGCAGGATGTCAATGGCGAGTATCCACAGATGGAGGGCGATAAAGTCCTAACTACGAAAGGAAATCGATATACCGTGTTCTCATTATGGGATACTTATAGGAATGTACATCAGTTACTTACGCTTCTGTATCCGGAACGTCAATTGGATATGATTCGTACAATGCTGGCTATGTATAAAGAACATGGATGGCTCCCGAAGTGGGAACTTTATGGTAGGGAAACGCTGACGATGGAGGGTGACCCTTCCATTCCTGTTATTGTGGATACATGGATGAAAGGGCTTCGCGATTTTGATGTGGACTTAGCCTATGAGGCAATGTGTAAAGGTGCAACCACGCAGGGTAAAGACAATCTAATGCGTCCGGATATTGACCCTTATATAGAAAAGGGCTATGTTCCTCTGGGGTTCTTTTCGGCAGATGCTTCAGGCGATAACTCGGTGTCGCACGCATTAGAGTATTATATTGCAGATTGGGCATTGAGTCAGATGGCTGATAAGTTAGGTAAAAAAGCAGATGCTAAAATGTTCTACAAGCGTTCGATGGGTTACAAACACTACTACTGCCCTAAATTCGGTACGTTACGTCCGCTTTGTGCCGATGGGAAATTTTTGGAACCGTTTAATCCTCTACAAGGTGCTAATTTTGAACCTGTTGCCGGATTTCACGAGGGGAATGCGTGGAATTATACGTTTTATGTGCCTCACGATATAAAAGGTCTTACAAAATTGATGGGAGGGAAAAAACATTTTGTCCAAAAACTGCAAATGGTGTTTGATAAAAATTATTATGATCCGGCGAATGAGCCGGATATCGCTTATCCGTATTTATTTAGTAATTTTAATGATGAAGCATGGCGAACGCAAAAAGAGGTAACGCGACTGCTTGAAACTTATTTCCGAAATGCTCCCGATGGTATTCCCGGAAATGATGATACGGGAACAATGTCGGCATGGGCTGTGTTTTCTATGATGGGATTTTATCCCGATTGTCCGGGAAAACCGAGCTACATGCTAACTACTCCAACTTTTGACAAGGTGGTGTTAAATTTAAATGAAAAATATTATCCTAAAGGTAAATTAGTGATTGAAAAAACAGATAAATTACCTTATATTCAATATGTCAAGGCTGGTGAAAAACTATTGAAAGGATATGCAATTACGCATGAGGAACTTACAACTTGTGGAACGCTATTGTATAAAACTAAGAAATAAAAATATGAAACTAAAACAAATCGTTGTGATAGTGTGTGCGACAATATTTTTTGTTGCATGTGGTAATAAAAATGAAGAAAAAGATTATACCCAGTTTGTGAATCCATTTATTGGAACAGGTGGGCATGGACACACATTCCCCGGAGCAGTAGTGCCTAATGGAGGCATACAACCAAGTCCCGATACTCGTATTGATGGTTGGGATGCGTGTTCGGGGTACCATTATTCGGACTCAACTATCAACGGATTTTCTCATACACATCTTAGCGGAACGGGCTGTTGCGATTACGGCGATGTATTGATGATGCCTACCGTAGGTGAACAAAAAATTACTTATTTGGGGAAATCGTCTCAACAAATGGCTTATGCGTCTGTTTTTTCTCATGAAAATGAGGTGGCAGAACCCGGTTATTATTCGGTTTTTCTGGATACTTATGGTGTAAAAGCCGAATTGACAGCTACCAAGCGTGTTGCTTTGCATAGATATACGTTCCCTGAAACAAACCAAGCAGGTATGATTGTGGATTTGGATTATTCACTTCAGCGACAAAAAAATGAAAATATGTCGATAGAGGTAATCAGTGACACTGAAATAGCTGGAAGCAAAATGACTGTATATTGGGCTTTTGAGCAAAAAATATATTTTTATGCAAAATTTTCGGAGCCATTTTCTTCGTATCAGATCATTACGGATTCTGTGATGACAGAAAATGGTTTGCAGCCTCAATCGAAAGTGTTGGTGCAGTTTGAGAAAACAACCCAAGGTAAACAGATTTTTGCAAAGGTTGGTGTTTCGGCAGTTGATGTAGATGGAGCTCGGAATAATGTTTTGAGCGAAGTCCCCGACTGGGATTTTGATTCCGTTCGCAAAAATGCGAAAAAAGAGTGGAACGATTTGCTATCGCGAATTGAGGTGGAAACAATCGACGATGTGCAAAAACGGATTTTTTATACGGCTTTGTATCATACGGCAATACATCCGAATATATTTTCGGATGCCGACGGAAGGTACTTGGGAATGGATCATACAATTCGTTATACGACAGAAGATAAACCTATTTATACGATTTTCTCATTGTGGGATACTTTTAGAGCATTTCATCCATTGATGACGATATTTGATCCTGAGAAAAATGCCGATTTTGTGCGTTCTCTTTTGACTAAATACGAAGAAGGAGGTTTGTTGCCAATGTGGGAATTGGCGGGAAATTACACGGCGACAATGACGGGCTATCATGCGGTGCCTGTTATCGTTGATGCCTATATGAAGGGTTGTCGCGATTTTGATGTAAATATGGCTTATGAAGCGTGTCTGAAAAGTTCGGATTACGATACGACGAATATCGTTACTCCGCAAAAGGTAAAAAATGCACTTGTCTTGAAATCGAAATATTATAAGAACAAACTGGGATACGCACCTTGCGATTTGGAGCACGAAACGGTTGCCAAAGGTTTGGAATATGCCTACGATGATTGGTGTATATCTTTGTTGGCAAAATCTTTGGGTGATGATGTCCGCTATGAACGATTCGACGATTTGGGCAAGGCTTATCGCTATTATTATGATGCTTCTACGGGATTTATGCGTGGATTGGATTCAAAAGGAGAATGGCGGACGCCTTTCAATCCTATAGCTTCGAATCATCGTGCCGACGATTATTGTGAAGGAGTCGCATGGCAATGGACGTGGTTTGTCCCTCACGATGTGCCGGGATTGGTCGATTTAATGGGTGGAAAAGAAAACTTCATTTTGAAATTGGATTCTTTGTTTACAATGGAGTCAAGATTGGAAGGAGAACTAATATCAAGCGATATATCCGGTCTTATCGGATTGTATGCGCATGGTAACGAGCCGAGTCATCATATCACACATTTATATAACTATGTGGGGCAACCATGGAAAACCCAAAACTTGGTAGACAGTATTTTGTATAATCTATATTTCGACGATGTCAATGGCTTGTCGGGCAATGAAGATTGCGGACAAATGTCTGCATGGTATTTGCTTAATGCGATGGGCATCTATCAGGTTGCTCCCGGAAATCCGGTTTATTCCATCGGACGACCAATATTTGATCGTATGGCGATACATCTTACTAATGGAAAACAATTTGTGGTTGTGGCAAAAAATGTTTCTAAACAGAATAAATATATTCAATCGGCAAAATTGAATGGTTGCCCGTTAAATGAACCGTTCTTATCTCATCAGAATATAATGAATGGAGCTGTTCTCGAACTCGATATGGGCAGTGAGCCATCACAATGGGGTGTAAATTAAAATTTAACATTATAGATTTATGAAAAGTAGAATTTCTTTTTTAGTTGTATTGCTTGTTAGTTCTCTGCTTTGCGGTGTTGCCAAAGCCGACAAGTTGGAAACTTTTGCAATAGGATTTTATAATTTGGAGAATTTGTTTGATACGATAAATGATCCTTCGTTGAGAAATAATGATGAATTTACACCGACAGGTACCAATAAGTGGGGCACAATGAAATATAATGCGAAATTGAAAAACATGTCGTATGCTATTTCGAAAATAGGTGTTACGCAATATACTCCAGATGGTGTTGCCGTATTGGGTGTTTCTGAAATTGAAAACAGGTCTGTTTTGGAGGATTTGGTGAAACAGCCGGCAATAGCAGACCGTAATTTTCAGATTGTACATCACGATGGTCCCGATAGACGTGGTGTCGATTGCGCACTTCTGTACAATCCTAAATACTTTACATTGACGAGCTGGAAGTCGATTCCTTTTACAATAGCAGACCGACCGACTTTCCGTTCGCGCGACCAATTGTTGGTAACCGGTATTTTGGCAGGAGAGGAAATACATATACTTGTCAATCATTGGCCTTCGCGTTATGGAGGAGAGGTTGCTTCACGACCGTTACGGGTGGCTGCTGCCGAACTCTCAAAATCCATTGCAGACTCATTGTTGGCAATAAATCCCGATGCAAAAATTGTCATAATGGGAGACTTGAATGATGACCCAACTAATGTTAGTTGTGCGGAGGTATTAAATGCAAAACAACACATTTCGGAGGTGGAAAAGGGTGGTTTGTATAACGCAATGTGGTCGATTTTTGCCAAAGGGAATGGTTCGCTTGGCTATCAAGATACATGGTGTTTGTACGATCAAATCATTATCTCTTACGATTGGCTTGGCAACGATTATTCGTCGCTCAAATTTGTAAAGCCGGAGGTTTTTAATAAACCGTTTTTGACCGAACAGACAGGCAAACGCAAGGGCTATCCGCTTCGAACACATTCGGGAGGAGTTTGGAAAAATGGTTATAGCGACCATTTTCCAACACTAATTTATGCAATTAAGAATATGAAAGAAGCTCTTGAAGAGGTTGCTGAAGCAGATACGGTAATTCGCATAGAAGAATCTCCTATCGAAGAAGCAGAACCGTTGGTTGCACAAGAAGAACCGGAAGCTGTTGAAGTCGTTGCCGAAATTCCTGAACAAAAAAGTATTTATTTCCGCTTGAATCAGTCGAATATTACTGATGATCCGGTTATTGACGAGGTGGCAGCAATAATGCAGCAAAACTCTGATTTACAGATTGAACTGATAGGACATACTTGCGATTTAGGTAATGTTTCATATAACCTTTTGTTATCAAAATATCGTGCTGAAGCAGTTAAAGAGTTGTTGGTTAAGAAGGGTATAAATACAGAGAGAATAACCGTATTAGGGACGGGTGAAGCAAATGCTCTTTATCCAAACGACACAGAAGAAAATAGAAGCAAAAATCGCCGTGTGGATATAATATTCAAATAGGGTTGTTTTTTACGAGCAAGCGAATCCTATGCCGGTTGGTATAGGATTCTTTTTTTGTTAAAAAAAAGTAATTATGTCTTTCTCAAACAAATAACTTTGATTTGTTGAAAGGAATACCGTAATTTTGTTCATAAATTGTTTTTGTTGTGAATCTGGTTATAGACAAAGGAAATACTTGCTCGAAAATCGCTGTTTTTGATGGGAAAAAGATGATTTTTTGTCAGCGGGAGGAGATACTTTCGATTCCTTATTTGGAATCAATGTTTCGGCAGTTTCAAATCTCTAATGCCATATTGTCGACCGTGTCGGGGATAGATGGCTCTATTCTATATTTTTTGTCCTCGCAGTGTAATTTTACTCTCTTTACGGTCAAGACGCCAATGCCCATCAAACTGGCGTATGTTACACCCGAAACGTTAGGAAGTGACCGGTTGGCAGCTGTTTTGGGGGCATATTTTCTGAATCCGCAAGAAAATTTTGTGGTAATTGATTGCGGTACTTGTATTACTTATGAGGTTTTTGTTGATAATTGTTATTTAGGAGGAAATATTCTTCCCGGTATGCAGATGCGTTTTAAAGCATTAAGTAGCGGCACGGCAGGGTTGCCGATGGTGAATCCGCAAGAGGGTGATTTGTTGTTTGGAAAAGATACGATATCCGCTATTCGAGCAGGAGTACAAAATGGTATCGTTTATGAAATGGAAGGATTTATAACAGCAATACAAGAGCGATTTGGAAAATTAAATGTTTTTTTGACGGGAGGAGATTGTCATTTCTTCGAAAAATGCTTAAAAAATCGTATCTTTGCAGTCGAAAATTTAACATTGATAGGACTTAACGAACTGATAGAATATAATGCGTAAACTTTTGCTTATATGTATCTTGCTGATGTGTGTTGCGGGAGAGATGCTTGTGGCACAGAATAACACGAACTCTCCTTATACGCGTTATGGCTTCGGTCGTTTGGAAGACCCCGCTTTCGGACGTTGTTTTGGTATGGGGGGATTGTCGATAGGCATGAGAGGGAATACAAATGTGAATCCTGCCAATCCCGCTTCGTATAGTGCTGTTGATAGTATGACGTTTATTTTTGATATGGGTGTTTCGGGGTCGCTTTCTCATTTTAAAGACGGAGCTTCGCAACGAACAACGGGAACGGGTAATCTTGACTACTTGGCAATACAATTTTCTGCCACAAAATGGATGGGAATAAGTTTGGGATTGATGCCGTATTCATCGGTCGGTTATGATTTTGGTTCCACCGACTCTGTCGCAATGAACTCCGATTATTACCGATATAATCGGAGTTATAAGGGTACGGGTGGAATTTCACAAGTGTATTTGGGGTTGTCGTTTAATTTGTGGAAACGTTTGTCGATAGGGGCAAATGCCTATTTTTTGTGGGGAGAAATGATGCACAATAAAACATTGTCTTTTGAGTCGTCAAGCCTTTATTCTTCAAATTTTACTTCGAATTTGCATGTATATAGTTTTAACTTTCGTTACGGGTTGCAATATACAGAGCGCATAGCCAAAAAACATCTGTTGACATTGGGTTTTGCATACGAGAATCGCTCCCGATTGCATGGAACCTACGAAGAAACATTGATAGATGTAGATACGACAATGCTATCAACGAGCGTTCCGTTGCAGTTTCCGTCTTTTTATGGAGCAGGAATTTCTTATACTTACGATGACCGCCTGACAATTGGAGTGGATTACTCGTTGTATGAATTTTCGAAGGCTAAAACTTTTAATGTCAATGAAATAGATTCTTTAAATAATCGTCATAAATGTGTACTTGGTGCGGAATACATACATAATCCTAACGGAATGCGTTATGTGGATAGAGTGCGTTGGCGTATTGGTGCCGAATTGACAACGCCGTATGTTTCAGACGTACTTAATTATGGTTTGACAGTTGGGGTCGGGTTCCCTTTAAAAACAGCAAAAACGATATTGAATGTGGCTTTTAAGTACGATAAAATAGGTAGTTCGGCAAAAGGTGGCATTCGAGAAGATTGTTTTAAATTGTCTTTTAGTGCAACAATAAACGAAACATGGTTTTTTAAGTCTAAAATAAAGTAAAACAAAAATAAATCAAGAGAAAATGAAAAAATTATTATTGTTGGTTATGTCAATCCTTATTGTAGGAGGACAAGCAGTGGCAGAAAAGCCGAAAAGAGAGTTAAAGAAAGGTGATAAAAAAGGCGTGGAAAAGGAACTTTTGGAAGCAAAAGCAGAGAAAGTTGTCGTAGAAGAACCCGAACCGGTCGTTACAGAAGAATGCTTGGCAAATGCAAGTCTGTTCGCTACATCTTATAAACAAAAAGATTTTGCCGGAGCTTATGATCCTTGGTTGCTGGTTTATGAAAATTGTCCTAACGCAAACAGAGCCATTTATACTTACGGAGAAAAAATATTGGAGTGGAAAATATCCAATGAACAAGATCCTGTAAAAAAGGAAGCATTGAAGGCAATGTCCGTTGAGTTATATGATAAGTGGATAAAATATAAAGCTGATAATGTATATCCAAAAGGACGAATTTTAGGTCGTAAGGCTTGTACTTATATCGCTTATAATGAGGATTCTAAAGTGAATGCTTACGATTGGTTAAAAGAATCGATTGATTTACAGGGTGTTAATTCGGAATTGAATGCATTGCAACAATTTGTAATTGTTTCGTATGAGAAGTATAAATCAGACAAATCGTTTGCAGAGCAATTTATCAATGATTATTTGGTCGTATCGGAAATAACCGATACAAGGTCAAAAAATCCGGAAGAGAAAAATAAGGCTGCTTATGCACAAGTGAAAAACAATTCCGATGCCTTATTCTTGGCCTCGGGAGTAGCTGATTGTGCTACATTAGATACTATTTTCGGTCAGAAAGTTGATGAAAATGCAACGAATGTAGATTATTTGAATTCAATATTGACCTGCTACCGTCGCTTGCGTTGTAACGAATCGCCTATATTTTTTAAAGCATCGGAGTTCGCTCACAAAATTTCACCAACGGCCGAGTCAGCCAATGGGTGTGCAGAAATGTCGTATAAGAACGGGCAATATGATGACGCTATTGCATATTATGAGGAAGCCGTAAACTTATCGTCTGATGCGTTGCAAAAGGCTGATTATCAGTTTAAAATGGCTCAAATATGCAGCAAAATGAATCGCTATGCAAAAGCAAGAGAATATGCACGTCAGGCATTGGCAAACAATCCGAATGATGGTCGTCCGTATTTATTGATAGGCAATCTTTACGCACAATCAAAAATTTACGATGATGCAACTTTGCAGAAAACCGTGTATTGGGTTGCTGTTGATAAGTTTGAACAAGCAAAACGCGTAGATCCTGAAAACTGTGCAGAAGATGCAAATAGAATGATAAACACCTATCGTAAGTATTTCCCTTCAAAAGAAGAGGTGTTTATGCATCCTGATTTACAACATGGACAAACCTTCCGAGTAGAAGGGTGGATCGGTGAGAATACCGTTTGTCGTTGATTTCGATAAGTTGCGAAAAAATAACTCATATTGCTCAACAATACGCATAACAATTGCATCTTTTGCAGTTGTTATGCTGTTGTTTTTTATCGTGTCGTGTTCAAAAAGCAAGGTGGAAATCACTTCGTCGGTAGAAAACCGTATGCTGACTCCAAAACTAAAAGCCGATATAATAACAACACTGATTTCAGATTCAGGAATAACTCGTTATCGTATATCGGCACAACAGTGGTTGGTTTTCGATCGTGATACACAACCTTATTGGGATTTTCCGAAAGGCATTTATTTTGAACGGTTTAACGAAGAATATGTGGTAGATGCTTACCTCGAAAGCAATAAAGCCAAATATTTCGAGCATCCGCAATTATGGAAATTGGATGGTGATGTTGTTGCTCGAAACCTTAATGATGAGATGTTTGAAACGCAACAAATGTTTTGGGACCAGAAACACGAAAAAATCTATTCCGATTCGTTGATAAAAATAACGCAAAAAGATAAAATCATCATAGGATTAGGGTTCGAATCCAATCAAAGTTTCTCTCGTTATTTTATAAAGAAACCACAGGGAATATTCCCAATAGATAAGGATAGCATATAGTTATGAATACAATCGTTACCATAACGATTTCATTATTACTTTCCGCTTTTTTTTCGGGAATGGAGATAGCATTTGTATCTTCCAATAAATTGTTGTTCGAAATAGAACGGAAAAAAAAGTCTCTTACGTCAAAAGTTCTTGCCATATTTTATAAACACAGTGAACAATATATCACAACAATGTTGGTGGGCAACAATATCGTATTGGTGGTGTATAGTTTGAAAATGGCGGAATTATTAGAACCTTATTTTAAGCATTTTATAGCATCGGACTACGTTGTAACCCTTTTGCAGACGATAATAGCAACTATCTTGGTTCTTTTTACAGGTGAATTTTTGCCGAAGACTATTTTTAAGTCGTCGCCTAATTTATGGTTGACATTTTTTGCTTTCCCATTGTTGTTTTTCTACATTTTATTATGGCCGATAGCAAGATTTTGCCATATAATGTCTATTGTCATATTGCGTTTGTTTAAGGTTTATAAAAAAGTTGATGATGAAACGGGGTATTTAAACAAGGTTGATTTGGAGCATCTGCTGAAAAAGAATATGGAACAATTGGAAAATGACAGAAGGATGGAACAAGATGTCAAAATTTTGCAGAACGCGTTGGACTTTTCATCGGTAAAATTACGTGATTGTGAAGTACCGCGAACGGAAATTGTGGCATGTGAGTTGCAGAATCTTACGTTGGACTATTTGAAAGGCGTTTTTTCCGAAACAGGATATTCTAAAGTGCTGGTTTACAAAGAATCTATAGATAATATTATCGGTTATATTCATACACAAGTGATTTTTAAAAATCCGGAGAACCTGCCACAATACATCCGACCATTGCCAATCGTTCCGGAAACGATGCCAGCAAATAAATTGTTGAAAATATTCATGAAAAAGAAAAAAAATATAGCCGTGGTTGTCGATGAATTTGGTGGAACAGCAGGTATTGTAACCTTGGAAGATATATTGGAAGAAATTTTTGGCGAGATAGAAGACGAGCATGACAATAGGGAATATGTAGCTAAACAATTGTCTGAAAAAGAATTTCTTTTTTCCGGTCGATTGAACGTAGCAGATATAAACGAAAAATTTAATCTTAATATTCCGGAATCAGATGATTATCAAACACTTGCGGGATATATTCTTTTTGAGTACAAAAATTTTCCGAGAGTTAATGATGTCATTGTTATCGGAGATAAAACATTCATTATCATGAAAGCGAGTCGGAATCTTATAGAATTGGTGCGGGTAATGTTAGATAAAAAATAAAAAAAGAGACGATGGGGATTGTTGTATGGCGTTTTTTTTGTACATTCGTGCCCAAATTTTAGGACATTTATTTTAAGTAAAACAATAGGAAATGGCAACATTAGAGAAGATTAGAAGCAAAAGCGTTTTATTATTGATTATCGTAGGGCTTGCTTTATTGGCTTTTATTATTGGAGACTTTGTCAATTCGGGGTCATCGTTCTTTAATCAGAAAAAAATGGTGGTGGCAGAGGTTGATGGTGAGGATATAAAATTGGAAGATTTTCTATCGGCTGTTGAACAAACCACAAAGGTTTATGAAATAGAGATGAATACTCCGAGTTTGAATGAAGAGATGACGGAGCAGGTTCATCAGTCTGTTTGGGAAACGATGGTGCGTGAGAAAGTACTGAAAGAAGAGGCTGCCGAAGTCGGTATGGTCATTACAAAAGATGAATTGTTTGACCACATTTTAGGCGAGAACATTCATCCTGTCATATTGCAACGACAACTATTTTTTAATCCTCAAACAGGGATGTTTGATAAAAACGTATTGGCCCAATTTATTTCATATATAGACGATCCGAATGCAAATATTCCTGAAGATTATAAAACATATTGGCGTTATTGGGAACATGCCGTTAAAAATTTCCTTTTGGAAGATAAGTATAATACTCTTTTGTCTAAAATGTTAGTTGCTAACGATTTGGATGTGAAATTGGCTGCTGATTTGAATGCGGGAAAAGTTGATATCTTATATGCCGTACAGCCTTATTATGCAGTTCCTGATTCGGTAGTTTCTGTTTCCGATAAAGAAATCGAGGATCGCTATAAAGCAACGAAAGAACAGTATAAGAAAAATATATCGACTTGTACAATCAGTTATGCCGCATTTGATATAAAACCTTTGGCTGCTGATTATGACGAGTTGGAG
This sequence comes from Paludibacteraceae bacterium, assembly GCA_017456885.1. Lineage (GTDB taxonomy): Bacteria > Bacteroidota > Bacteroidia > Bacteroidales > Paludibacteraceae > RGIG9608. The sequence continues at coordinate 7,171 of JAFTIM010000015.1, read as the reverse complement.
GCATGGATAAAAAATCTGATTCCTGAATTTGCAACAACAACAGATATTGCCGGTATTGTAAATGCTAACTCTGACAATCGTTATGTAGATGTGGCATTGGCAAAAACTGATGTAGATGTTGAGTTTAGAGATTCTGCTTTTGCTGGGACAAAAGGCGATATTTTTGGACCTATATTCATAAATAATGTTTATAAGGTTGCTCGTTTGGTAGAAACGGGAATCCAATCGCCCGACTCTGTCAAGTTATCACACATATATGTGGTGGAAGATACAAAAGAACATACGAAAGCCTTGGCAGATAGTTTGCTGAAAGTAATAAACGAAGGTGGTAATTTCGCAAATTTGGCAAAAGAATATTCTCGTGTTTCGCAGACGGCTGAACGTGGTGGTGAAATAGGCTGGGTACGAGAGGTTGTAGTTGATTCTGAAATTGCAGAGAAAGCATTTCATACACTTGCTGGAAAAGTATTTACGATAGAAAACGCTTCGGGTATTCAAATCTTTAGGGTTGATGAAGTAAGCCCGAAGGTGCCAAAAGTAAAATTAGCTGTAATAGAAAGAGAATTGATTCCAAGTTCAAAATCTCAAAACATTATTTATAGTGAAGCAAAACAATTTGTTGCAGGTTGTAAAAATAAGCAGGCTTTCGATCAGAAAGCTCAAGAACAGGGTGTGGATATAACTCCTGTATATGCAACTATCAATGATTATAGAATTGGAAATATTAAAAACTCGAGACAAGTAGTTCGCTGGGCATTCACGCAAAAAGACGGTGCGGTTTCCGATGTGTTTGAGTGTGATGATAAGTTTGTCGTTGCAGCAGTTTCCGATATGAATGAAGATGAATATAGGACATTGTCTTCTGTTGCTGACGAAATAAAATACCAATTGTTAAAAGAGAAAAAAGCCGATTATCTTGCCGAGGCAGTCAAAGGGAAAACTTTGGCTTCGTTGGTGGGAGAAGGGTTGCGTATTGATACGCTTAAAAACGTGATGTTTGAAACACAACAAATGTCACGAGTAGGCAACGAACCTAAATTGTTTGCATTAGCGGCATTGGGAGCTGATGCAAATCCTGTCAAAGGAGAAAACGGGGTATATATATTTAAAAAACTCCAACGAACAAATGTGGAAGATCCTTTGTCTGAAACGAAGGAAAAACAGATGTTGGAGAGCCGTTTTGCATATCCGGTTCCTTATTTGGCAATGGAGGTTTTGAAAGAAAAATCGAACATAAAGGATAAAAGGTATATTGCTTATTAATGTTCAAAAAAATATTGTAATTTTGCACAAAAAATTAGATTGATAACTTTAAATAATTAAAACAATGATTAAATTAGGTATTAATGGATTTGGCCGTATTGGCCGTATGGTATTCCGCGCTGCAGTTGAGAACTTTGGCAACGATATCCAAGTAGTAGGTATCAACGACCTTTTGGACGCTGATTATTTGGCATATATGCTAAAATATGACTCTGTTCATGGTCAGTTCAATCATGACATCAAAGTAGATGGCAACTACATGATTGTAGATGGTAACAAAATTCAAATCTTCGCCGAGAAAGATCCTGCTCAAATCACTTGGGGTGCTCTTGACGTAGATGTAGTAGTGGAATCTACAGGTTTCTTCTTGACAGCAGAACTTGCTGAAGCTCACCTTAAAGCCGGTGCTAAAAAAGTAATTATGTCGGCTCCTGCAAAAGACAAAACTCCAATGTTTGTTTATGGTGTTAATGACAAAACTTATAAAGGAGAGAAAATCATCTCTAATGCTTCTTGTACAACAAACTGCTTGGCTCCTATCTCTAAAGTGTTGAACGATAAATTCGGAATCAAACGTGGTTTGATGACAACAGTTCACGCTGCTACTGCAACTCAAAAAACAGTTGACGGTCCTTCTAAAAAAGACTGGCGCGGTGGTCGTGGAATCTTGGAAAATATTATTCCTTCTTCGACAGGTGCAGCTAAAGCTGTAGGTGTTGTTCTTCCTGAATTGAACGGCAAATTGACAGGTATGTCGATGCGTGTTCCTACTTCTGATGTTTCAGTAGTTGATTTGACAGTAGAGTTGAACAAAGAATGTACTTATGCAGAGATTTGCGAAGCAATGAAAGCTGCTTCGGAAGGCGAATTGAAAGGTATTCTTGGTTATACCGACGAGGCTGTTGTTTCTACCGATTTCCGCAATGATGCTCGTACTTCTATCTTTGATGCAAAAGCTGGTATCCAATTGGATTCTACTTTCGTTAAAGTTGTTTCTTGGTATGACAACGAATGGGGATATTCAAACAAAGTATGCGAAATGGCTCGCGTTATTTCTAAGTAAGCATAATTTTGTTTTATTTCCTAAGAAAAGGGTTGTATTATGCAACCCTTTTTTGCATTCTAAACAAAATTTTTTATGATGAAAAAAATCTGTTTTTTGATTATTGTATTTGTTTTTACAGCTTGTCAACCCAAACAGCCTAAGTATATATTCTATTTTATAGGCGATGGCATGGGGGCTAATCAGGTGTTGGCAACAGAGATGTATTTGGCGGCTCAAAAAGGATATATAGGTGTGGATAGTTTGTCGTTTACCAATTTCCCCGTCAGAAATTTTATCTCCACCTATTCCAAATACAATGCAGTAACGTGTTCTGCTGCTGCCGGTACGGCGTTGGCGTCGGGTTATAAAACCAAGAAAGGCGCTATCGGTATGGATAGTTTGTTGCAAACTCCGCTTTACAGCGTGGCTTATAATGCCAAAAAAGCGGGTAAATCGGTCGGTATTGTTACAACTGTGAGCATCGACCATGCAACTCCTGCTGCGTTTTATGCTCATCAGCCGAATCGTTCGATGGGGTTCGAAATAGCAAAAGATGCCGCCGCTTCGAATTTCGATTTTTTTGCAGGCTCGGGATTTTCTCAATGTAAGAAAGAGAACGAGCCGAATATCATCTCGTTGTTGAGCGATTCGGGGTATTTTGTTGCACGAGGTATCGAACAATACTTCCAACAAAAAAACATTGCCGACAAAATAGTGCTTTTGCAATGCGATTCGATGTCGAATTTGCCTTATGTGATCGATAGAACACCGGCAGATTTGTCGTTGCCGCAAATGACCGAAGCAGCGATTGAATACCTTGATAAAAACAGCGATGGATTCTTTTTGATGATAGAAGGAGGGTTGATCGATTGGGCTTGTCATAACAACGATGCGGCGGCCGTTCTTGCCGAAGTAGAGGAGTTCTCCGATGCAATTGCCAAGGCGCTGGATTTTTATAAGAAACATGCCGACGAAACACTGATTGTGGTAACTGCCGACCACGAAACAGGTGGAATCGCTCTCGGTACGGGCGATTATTGTCTTGATTTGAACGTATTGCAATATCAGAAATGCTCGGTGAATGAACTGACAAACAAAATCTCGGCTTTACGAGAGGGCGGTGTGTTCGATTGGGACAACTTGAAACGCTTGTTGCAGGACAATTTGGGATTTTGGAAAGAACTCCCTCTGTCCGAGGAGGAAGAGTATCGCCTTGTGTCCTTGTACGAGCAAACCTTAAAAACAATGGAGATGATGAAAGTACATAATCTCTATTTCGATAATGAACTTATAGCACAAACGGCCATCGACATTCTGAACCGAAAAGCAAAAATCGGTTGGACGAGTTACGGACATTCGGCGGGCGTAGTGCCTGTGTATGCAATTGGGTGCAAGGCTGATATGTTCGAACAGGTCAAAGACAATGTCGATATTCCTCGCTTGATGTTCAAAATGTTGAACAACGGACCAAAACAATAGGGATATTCTTTTTTATCTATCCAATGACGGTTTTGTGTAAACACGTTTTTACTATATTTGTACGGATTTATAACAAATAAAAACATTTTGCCTATGAAATAAAAGCGTAATTTTTACGCACATCTTGAAAAATAATAGAAAACAAGCGTTAACTTGATATTCTGGTCTTTCAGAAACTTAGGAACTTTTTGTAAAAACCACCAGAGAAGTAAAGTTAATGCTCACGTGTAAAACGTGGGCTTTACTTCAATATTTGGTGGTGGGTATCCTAAGACCTCGAAAGACCTAAAGAAGAGTTTAGCACCACGTTGTTTTTATGTGCGTACACGAACTCAAACTGATGGTGCTGCGGAGCAATGCCGATAGCCGAATAATAGAAGTGGAGGAAAAAATGTAGTTATTTATATGGAAGAATTTTTTAAAGAATACCTTAAGCGAGGATTTGGTTCGATGAATAAATCCGAAATCGAAGTGTGGATTTTCAATTATTTATTAAAAGTAGAACCTGAAAAAGAAAAAGCAAGCATTAAGGGGCTCTCGGATTATCGAATTGCTGTAAAACTAAAAATTCCAGAATCGAAGGTTAAACAATTGAGGTATAATGCTTCGCTGATGTGTAACTCAAAAAGTGACGATGATATAAAAAAAAGAATTAGGTGCTTTATTGAGTAAACTTCAGTACAAGGAAGAATCAAGTAAAATTCAATTTCTTGTAACAGACAAACTTTTAAGACAATATATTGCTGATAAGTTAGCTCAAGACAATCGTTTTTTCGATACCTCTTTCAATTCGAGTATAGTATCGATGCATATATCTGATTTTTGCTATTTACTTACAGTTTTGTTTGCTCAAGACAAGATAGATGAAATTATCAATCAAGCAAATAAAAAAGAAGTTGATAAGTTGCCAACAGGTTATGGCGATATTTTTGTTGATGGAGCTGTTAATATGGTAAAAAATATTGCAAAAGAGTATATCGGCGATGCTACTTTAAAAGTAATTACAAATTGTATAGAAAATTATAAATCAAAAAAACAATCTAAATCTAAAAAACAATGAACAAGAAACATTTATTTTTCGCAGCACTCTTTTTTGCTGCTTTGGCATTTGGCTTTGTAGGGTGCGAAAACCCGGGCGATCTTTTGAACAATGGTGATGACAGTAGTATTACCGACAACGATTCTACAACCAACAATCCTAACCAAGGAGATAATAGTAATAATGGCGATGAATCTGAACGTCCTATCCCTGACATATCATCTACGCTGGTAGCTACGGGAGCGGCAACTGATGTGGAGTATAGCCGTGTAACGCTTTGGGGGAGATTAAATACCGATAGTTTGCCGATGGTAGGAAATGTAACGGGTTGGGGTATAGAGTATGCCTACAATCGTGAGTCTGTAGAATCGCATAAGCATTCAGAGACTACAAAAGTGAAATGTACTACAGAACTACAAGGCGAAAATGCCGATGAGTTCAGCATAGAATGTGCTGAATTGACAGGAGGTGTTACTATTTACTATAGTGCCTATGCAATGGTTGATATGAAGTACATCTATGGCGAGGTAGATTCTGTGCATTTGGATGTAAAGCTTACTGTAAATAGTAACAATAGTTCTTATGGAACAGTAACGGGCTCTGGCACTTACGACCACTTGGCAGAAGTAACCATTACTGCTACGCCGAAACCTGGTTTTAAGTTTGTAAAGTGGAGCGATGGTAATACTGATAACCCTCGTACTATTAAAGTAAATAAGGACACAACCTATACTGCTATTTTTGATTTTAATGCTAAAGTTACAGGCACAGGCACTGAAGCTGATCCTTACAATGTAGCTTATCTTTTGCGTTTAAAAGAAAGCGGCGAATTAGCAGAAAAATATGCAGGTACAGAAAAAGCTTGGGTAGAAGGTTACATTGTAGGTAGCTACGTATTCGACAACGACCCTAAATACGTTATTGGTACAGATCCTGCTGATGCAAATAACGTTTTGATTGCAGACGATGCAAACAGCACTGACACCTACGCTGTTTCTGCTTTGAAATTAGGAAACTACTCTACATTTGTTAGTCTTTTGAATGTTCCTGCTAACTTGAAGAAAAAAATCAAAGTTTATGGTGTTGTTGAAAAATACTGCGGCGTATCGGGTGTTGTAAATCTTGAAAAAGTTTACATCGATGGCATAGAAGTAGAACTTCCGGGTGCTACTGACGTAGAAGTGAACGACAATATGACTCCATCGGAAGCTAATGCTGCTGCTACTCAATTGCAAGCAGGTGCTGTTTCAAGCAACATGGCTGGTGTAACCGGTTATGTTTCTAAAATTGCAACTGCTTATAGTTCACAACACGACAACATCACTATTTACATGTCGGACAACCTAGACACACAAGAAACTTTCTATGTTTATCGTATGAAAGGCGGTAGTGCATTGAAAGTAGGAGACAAAATCAAAGTTACTGGTAACTTAACAAACTACAAAGGCACATCTCCTCAAATGAATCAAGGTGCTACTTACGTACTAATTGAAGCTGTAGGTGGCGGAGAAGGTGGTTCAGGTGAAGGCGAAGGTGAAGGAGAAGGAGAAGGCTCTGGATCTGAAGGTGGAGAAGTAGCATCTGGAACTGTCGTAATTGACTATACTTCAGTAACAGAAACAAATACAACTGTTAGTGGTGTTACTATTGAATGTGCAGCAAATGGAGGAAATGCTACTGCATATAATTCAAACTCTCAAGAATTAAGACTTTATCGTTACAATAGCATGACTATTTCTGCAGCAAAAAATATTGAAAAAATTGTAATTACATTCTCTTCTGCAGAGCGTATGGGATATGAAATTTCTGCTAATACAGGAACATATACATCAGATTCTAGCACACTAAAAGGGACTTGGACTGGTTCTGCTAAATCTGTTACAATAACAAATAATGGAGATTCAAGCAACAATATTCAAGCTCGTATTAAGAAAATTGAAGTAACTCTTGCTGAATAAAATAATACTTAAACTAAAAAATCCCGAATCATAAGATTCGGGATTTTTTTATTCTGCTAACGACTTCAAATAAGCTATCTCTTCTGCCCACTTGGTGTCGTCAGGCGTTTCGAGAATAATAGGTAACTCATCAAAACGTTCATCACGCATCAAGAGCGAAAACAAATTGCCTGCAAGCAATCCCAAACCTATGCTCTCGTGCCTATCCACACGCGAGGCAAGCGGTTTTTTGGTATCGTTGAGATGTATTCCGCGCAAATAATTGAATCCAATAATATTATCGAACTGCATGAATGTTTCGTTAAATGCTTCAGGCGTGGCAATGTCGTAACCCGCCGAATAGGTATGACACGTATCAATGCAAACACCTACACGCGTTTTGTCTTC
>JAFTIM010000014.1 GCA_017456885.1 Paludibacteraceae bacterium | reverse complement strand
TGGTGGCTCGTACGAAGAAGGCACGGAAGTAACCCTTACGGCTACACCTACGAGTGATGGGTATGCGTTTGTGAAGTGGAGCGACGAGAATACGGACAACCCTCGTGCACTGACCGTGGCGGAAGATTTGGAGCTTACGGCTATTTTCGATTATACTGTTGTTGACCTCGGCTTGCCGAGCGGTTTGAAATGGGCTGCCTGCAACGTAGGTGCTTCCAAGCCCGAGGAATACGGCAACTACTATGCTTGGGGCGAAACCGAACCAAAGACGACTTACACTTGGGCTACCTACAAATGGTGTAACGGAAGTAATACTACTCTTACCAAATACAACACAGATAGCGATTACGGCACTGTGGATGACAAAACCGTGCTTGACCCCGAAGACGATGCCGCCCGTACCAACTGGGGCGGTGCATGGCGTATGCCTACCGATGCCGAATGGACGGAATTGCGCGAAAACTGCGAATGGACTTGGACAGACGACTATAACGGCACAGGCGTAAATGGACGAATCGTAACGAGTAATATCAATGGCAACTCCATTTTTCTCCCTGCGGCGGGCTGTCGCGGCTACGATGGCTTGGTCTACGCGGGCAGATACGGCTACTATTGGTCGAGTTCGCTCGACACGGGCTACCCGGGCGACGCGTGGGTCGTGTTCTTCGACTCGGGCAGCGTGTACAGGTTCAGCAACGGCCGCTACTTCGGTCTATCCGTCCGCCCTGTTCTTTAAAGCCCCCCGACCCCCTGAAGGGGGAGTAGGGATGCATCGAATGCGTCCGAGGGGAGAAAACAATGTAGGGACGTCGCATGCGGCGTCCCTATTTTTTGTAAAAGCAAAAAGTCGTTCGTGCCGACAAGTTTCATTTCGCTTGCGGTGCTTTAAACATAAAAATTCATAAATTTGCACACTTTAAGCAAAGTGCAGAAGTATGGAATATAACTTTAGAGAAATCGAACAGAAATGGCAACGATATTGGAAAGAGAATGCCATTTACAAGGTGGAAAATGGTGGCAACCGTCCTAAATTTTATGTATTGGATATGTTCCCTTATCCCTCGGGAGCGGGTCTGCATGTAGGGCATCCGTTGGGTTATATCGCTTCCGACATATATAGTCGCTACAAGCGTTTGCAGGGTTATAACGTATTGCACCCGATGGGTTTTGATGCGTACGGATTGCCTGCCGAGCAGTATGCCATTCAAACGGGTCAGCACCCTGCCATTACTACCGAAAAGAATATCGCACGTTATTGTGAACAACTCGACAAAATAGGTTTTTGCTACGATTGGAATCGCGAGGTTCGCACCTGCGATGCCGATTATTATAAATGGACACAATGGGCTTTTCAACAGATGTTTAACCATTGGTATTGTTATCGTGCCAATGCAGCCCGTCCTATTTCGTTGTTGATAGACATTTTTAACGAGCAAGGCAATGCCAAGGTGCGTGCTGCCGCAAGTGAAACGCCTGTTTTTACTGCCGAGGAATGGAAAAGTTGGAGTGAAAAACAGCAACAGGAAATACTGATGAATTATCGCATTGCCTACCTTGCCGATACAAAAGTGAATTGGTGCCCGAAGTTGGGTTGTGTACTTGCCAACGACGAGGTGAGCGAAGGGCTTTCGGTGCGCGGGGGCTATCCTGTTGAACAGCGCGTAATGCGTCAATGGAGTTTGCGTGTGTCGGCCTATGCCCAACGTCTGCTCGACGGATTGGAGCAGATTGACTGGACTCCTTCGCTGAAAGAAACGCAACGCAATTGGATAGGTCGCTCCGAAGGAACCGAGGTTCGTTTCCGAGTAAAAGACAGTGAACAAGAGTTTACGATTTTTACCACTCGTGCCGATACGATGTTTGGTGTTACGTTTATGGTATTGGCACCGGAGAGCGAATTGGTACCGCAACTGACAACGCCTGCTCAAGCGGTTGATGTTGAGGCTTATTTGGAACGTACAAAAAAACGCACCGAGCGTGAGCGTATATCAGACCGCAGCGTAACAGGCGTTTTTTCGGGTTCGTATGCCATCAATCCTTTTACGGGAGAGGCGGTGCCTATTTGGATTTCCGATTATGTATTGGCGGGCTATGGTACGGGAGCCATTATGGCTGTGCCGGCTCACGATAGCCGCGATTACGCTTTTGCACGCCATTTCAACCTTCCGATAGTGCCTTTGATTGAGGGTTGCGATGTAAGCACCGAAAGTTATGATGCAAAAGAGGGCATCGTATGCAATTCGCCCAAAGCGGGTGTAAAGCCTTATTGCGATTTGAACTTGAACGGATTGACGGTAAAAGAGGCGATTGCTGCCACAAAAGTTTATGTGGAATCGCACAAAATGGGACGCGTAAAGGTAAATTATCGTTTGCGTGATGCGGTGTTCAGTCGTCAGCGTTATTGGGGAGAACCGTTCCCTGTCTATTACAAAGACGGTATGCCGTATATGATTCCCGAGGAGTGTTTGCCGCTTGAGTTGCCCAAGGTGGACAAGTTTTTGCCTACCGAGTCGGGAGAGCCTCCGCTCGGTCATGCTAAACGTTGGGCATGGAACGAACAAAAATCGTCGCTGGCATCTGTTTCTGAAATCGATAATAAAAACATATTCCCGTTGGAGCTTTGCACCATGCCGGGCTTTGCAGGCTCTTCAGCCTACTATTTACGTTATATGGATAACAAAAACAGTGAGGCGTTGGTGGGTAAAACGGCAAATGACTATTGGCAAAATGTCGATTTGTATATTGGTGGAACGGAGCATGCCACGGGGCATTTGATTTACAGCCGTTTTTGGAATAAATTCTTGTTCGATTTGGGATTGATTTGCAAAGACGAACCTTTCCAAAAGTTGATAAATCAAGGTATGATACAAGGACGAAGCAATTTTGTGTATCGTGTGGTAGGAACGAATACGTTTGTGTCGTACAATTTAAAGAACAACTACGAAACACAGCCGATACACGTCGATGTAAATATTGTGTCGAACGACGTGCTCGACATCGAACGTTTCCGAAATTGGTTGCCCGAATACAAAAATGCCGAATTTATTCTCGAAGACGGCAAGTATGTTTGTGGTTGGGCAGTAGAGAAAATGTCGAAGTCGATGTTCAATGTGGTTAATCCCGACGACATTGTCGAGAAATACGGAGCCGATACGTTGCGCCTGTACGAGATGTTCCTCGGTCCGCTTGAGCAATCGAAACCTTGGGATACGAACGGCATTGATGGGGTACATCGTTTTTTGCGCCGTCTTTGGGCTATGTACGACAATGTAAGCAACGAGCAACCTTCACCCGAGGAATTGAAAGTGTTGCACAAAACCATTAAGAAAATCACGTTTGACATCGAACATTTTTCGTTTAATACATCGGTGTCGGCATTTATGATTTGTCAGAACGAACTTTCGCAGCTTAAGTGCAACAAACGTGCCGTGCTTGAGCCGCTTGTGATTCTGCTTGCGCCGTTTGCTCCGCATATAGCCGAGGAGTTGTGGCATCGTTTGGGCAACGAATCGACGGTGTGCGATGCGGAATTTCCCGTTTGCAATGAGGACTATCTGGTGGAAACAACCGTAAAATATCCGATTTCGTTTAACGGAAAAGTGCGTTTTACACTCGATTTGCCTGCCGGATTGGACAAAGATGAAATACAGCGTTTGGCACTTGCAAACGAACTGACTCAAAAACACCTTGATGGAAAAACACCGAAAAAAATAATTGTGGTGCCGGGTAAAATCGTAAATATCGTACTTTGATGAAACTAACTAAAAAACAATTACTCGAAGAGGCGAAAGACTATTTGCTGATAACGGCAGGTTTGTTGTTTTATGTTTTTGCGTGGAATGCGTTTTTGTTGCCCGTTCAACTGACGGGCGGCGGTGTGACGGGTATCGGTGCGCTTATTTACTATTATTCGGGATTTCCCGTTTCCGCCACTTATGCCATTATCAATGGTGTTTTGTTGCTGGTTGCATTGAAAACCGTGGGGTGGAAATTTATGATTCGCACCATTTATGGCGTGGCGGTCATTACGTTAGGTTTTGCCATTATGCCGCAATTCCCGCCAAATATGTTCATTCAGTCGTCGGAGATTTTTATGTCGTGTACGTTGGGAGCTATTTGCATGGGGCTTGGCACGGGCATTGTTTTTATTGCCAACGGCAGCTCGGGCGGTACCGATATTATTGCAAAGGTGGTGAACAAATACCGCAATGTAACGATGGGAAGAATGTTGCTCTATTGCGATGTAATTATCATTAGCTCTTCGTATTTCGTGTTTCACAATTTGGAAAAAATCGTGTACGGTTTGGTGGTGATGGTCATTTTCTCGTTTACGGTCGATTTGGTGGTGAACGGATTCCGTCAGTCGGTTCAGTTTTTTATTTTCTCGCATAAATACGAAGAAATAGCCAACCGAATCAATTCGGAAGTACATCGGGGTGTAACGATACTCGATGGCATGGGTTGGTATTCCAAAGAGCCGATAAAGGTGGTTACCGTATTGGCTCGAAAAAACGAGTCGATAAAGATTTTCCGTTTGGTAAAGGAGATTGACCCGCACGCCTTTGTGTCGCAAACGTCGGCTATCGGCGTCTATGGCGAGGGCTTTGACGTGATGAAAGTAAAATAAATATGAAAGATCCGCATCAATTTAACCATTATAAACGTCGTTGGGGCGATAGAGGTGATGGTTGGCGAATACGAAAAATCGACCCGTTTTGTCGTATGATTCCCTATTTCTTGCGTACGCGTATGGATTCGCAGGTGTTTTACGAATCGAACGTACAAATTGCTCATATCGAGGATTTTATAAAAAAATACAGAACGGAAATTCCCGATTTGTCGATCATGCATGTCATCATGGCAGCTTTGGTCAGACTCTTTTCGCAACGTCCGCATTTAAATAGGTTTGTTATTTGGAATAAACTTTTTGCACGCAACCATTTGAGCATTGCACTGACAATTAAACGCTCGCTCTGCGATGATGGCGAAGAAACGATTATCAAACCCTATTTTCAGCTGACCGACACACTGTCCGATGTGGTTGCACAGGTGCGTAAGGAGCAACTTGCGAGTCAGCCCGGGGGACAACAAAATGCACAAGACACTATTGCAAAACTGCTGAACTACTTGCCCGATTGTTTGTTGCGTTTTGCAGTGTTTCTGTTTCGTTGGATGGACAAGGTAGGCATTCTGCCGAAAGCGTTGAATAAAATCAGCCCATGGCATTCGAGTATATTTCTTACGAATATCGGGTCGATAGGCGTTGAGTCCATCTATCATCATTTGTACGAATTCGGGACGTGCAGTTTGTTTGTGGCGATGGGCAAAAAGAGTCGCAAAAAACAGATGAACACCGAAGGTGAGGTGCAAGACACGAAAAGCATTGCACTGAAATTTGTGATTGACGAGCGTGTTTGCGATGGTTTTTATTATGCTTCGAGTATGCGTTTGTTTGAAAAAATTCTTGCAAACCCCGAGCAATTGTTTGCTCCTCCCGAAAAGGTAGTGGTGGATGAAGGAGTAGGCACAAAACGTATTGATGTTTAAATAAGGTAAATATTCATTTGCAGAATGAAAGGAAAGATTTACCTTTGTGAAAGATGTTTTTTTATTGCGAAAAATATATAAAATTCTAATAATTAAATTTTTACTAACTAAACAAAAAAATCTATGTGGTTAATTAATTCCTCTATTGGACGAAAACTCATTATGAGTATTTCGGGGGCGGCGTTAGTCCTGTTTTTGTTGTTTCATGCAACAATGAATCTTGTTGCGATTATCTCTGAAGATGGTTACAACATGATTTGTGAATTTTTGGGAGCCAATTGGTATGCACTTGTTGGAACAGTGGGGTTGGCTGTATTGGTGTTGGTGCATATTTTATATGCATTTTTCATTACGGCACAAAACTATCGTGCACGTGGAAATAAACGCTATGCGGTTTCGACTCGTCAGCAAGATGTTGAATGGGCATCAAAAAACATGTTGGTACTTGGTATCATTATCGTATTGGGAATTGGATTGCATTTGTTTAACTTTTGGTATAAAATGCAGTTTACCGAAATTATGCATTCGGCAGGTGCCTCTATCAACGACATAGCGAAAGCTACGGATGGCGTGTATTGGATTAAGCAAACCTTTTCTTGCCCTGTTTACGTAGTGCTTTATTTGGTTTGGTTAGGCGCTCTTTGGTTTCATTTGACACACGGCGTTTGGAGTGCGTTACATACTTTGGGTTGGAACAACAACACTTGGATGCCTCGTGTGAAATGTATTTCAAACATCATTTCTACTTTGGTGGTTTTAATGTTTGTTTCGGTTGTGATTTATTATGGTTTGGCTTCTCTTGGCTGTTGTGGCAGTTCATGTTGTGCGGCTTAACTTTTGTTTAACGATAAAACTTTAAAAAGATGGCAAAGAAAACTGAAGAACTAAAAGATACAGCGATGGAAGCTACTAAAAAAGTAGTACGTGCCGTAAAGAAAAAAGTGGTAGATGTTGTAACCGACGAAGCAACAAAAGAAGCGGTGGAAGCAGTAAAAACAGCTGCAAAAAAGGTGGAAAAAGCCGTAAAGAAAGCCGTTGCCGATGAACAATACGTTGATGGCAAGGTGCCTGAAGGACCTTTGGCCGAGAAGTGGACAAACTATAAAGCTCATCAGAAATTGGTGAACCCTGCCAACAAACGTCGTTTGGACATTATTGTCGTGGGAACGGGTTTGGCAGGAGCTTCGGCTGCTGCGTCGCTTGGCGAAATGGGTTTCAACGTGTTGAATTTCTGCATACAAGATTCTCCTCGTCGTGCTCACTCTATTGCTGCACAAGGAGGTATCAACGCTGCTAAAAATTATCAAAACGATGGCGACTCTGTTTATCGTTTATTTTACGATACAATAAAAGGTGGCGACTATCGTGCTCGCGAGGCTAATGTTTATCGTTTGGCCGAGGTTTCAAACAACATTATCGACCAATGTGTGGCTCAAGGTGTTCCTTTTGCTCGCGAATACGGCGGTTTGCTCGACAACCGTTCGTTTGGTGGTGCGCAAGTGTCGCGTACATTCTACGCAAAAGGTCAAACAGGACAACAACTTTTGTTGGGTGCTTATTCGGCATTGAGCCGTCAAATAAAGAAAGGTACGGTAAAAATGTATTCTCGTTACGAGATGCTCGATGTGGTAATTATTGATGGTCGCGCTCGCGGTATCATTGCTCGTAACTTGGTTACAGGTCGTATCGAACGATTCTTTGCTCACGCTGTTGTGTTGGGTACGGGCGGTTATGGCAACACGTTCTTCCTTTCTACCAATGCAATGGGGTCGAATGGTTCGGCTGCGGTTCAGATTTATAAAAAAGGAGCCTACTTTGCAAATCCTGCATTTGCTCAAATTCACCCAACTTGTATTCCCGTTCACGGAGAGTTTCAATCGAAACTGACTTTGATGTCGGAGTCGTTGCGTAACGACGGACGTATTTGGGTACCAAAGAAATTGGAAGATGCAAAACGTCTTCAACGTGGTGAAATCAAGGGGCGTGATATTCCCGAAGAAGATCGCGACTACTATTTGGAGCGTCGTTATCCTGCATTCGGCAACTTGGTGCCTCGCGATGTGGCTTCGCGTGCCGCCAAAGAGCGTTGCGATGCCGGCTATGGCGTTAACTCAACGGGTTTGGCAGTGTTCTTGGATTTTTCCGATGCAATCAATCGACTTGGAAAAGAGGTCGTTGCTGCACGTTATGGCAACTTGTTCCAGATGTATGAAAAAATCGTTGACGAAAATCCTTACGAAGAGCCAATGATGATTTTCCCTGCTATTCACTATACAATGGGTGGTATTTGGGTTGACTATGAATTGCAAACTTCGATCAAAGGTTTGTTCTGTATTGGTGAAGCAAACTTCTCTGACCACGGAGCTAACCGCTTGGGTGCTTCGGCTCTGATG
This sequence comes from Paludibacteraceae bacterium, assembly GCA_017456885.1. Classification (GTDB taxonomy): domain Bacteria; phylum Bacteroidota; class Bacteroidia; order Bacteroidales; family Paludibacteraceae; genus RGIG9608. The sequence continues at coordinate 85,447 of JAFTIM010000014.1, read as the reverse complement.
CAAGGTTTGGCCGATGGCTATTTTGTGCTTCCGTACACAATTCAAAACTATTTGGCCGACCAAATTCAGGTGCCGCGTATGAGTACCGATTTGCCCGAATTTGTTGAGGCAGAAAAAGCTGTACAAGCAAAAATCGACCGGTTAATGGCTATTCAAGGACAACGTTCGGTAGATAGCATTCATCGTGAGTTGGGCTTGGTAATGTGGGATTTTGTAGGTATGGGACGTACAAAACAAAGCCTTGAAACTGCTTTGGAGAAAATCAAAGCTGTTCGTAAAGAGTTTTGGAGCAATGTATTTATCCCTGGCGATAAAATGGATTTGAACGTGGAACTTGAAAAAGCACTTCGTTTGGCTGACTTTATCGAAATAGGCGAGTTGATGGCACGCGATGCACTCAACCGCGAAGAGTCGTGTGGCGGACACTTCCGCGAAGAATATCAGACACCGGAAGGTGAGGCTCTTCGCCAAGACGATAAGTTCTCTTATGTTTCCTGCTGGAAATACAACGGTGAAGACAAAGAACCTACGTTGTTGAAAGAACCTCTTGATTATGAATTTGTTACTCGTCAAACAAGAAATTATAAATCTTAAAAAAATGGAAAAAACAATCAATATTACGCTTAAAGTATGGCGTCAGGCAGGACCTAAAGCCAAAGGTGCCTTCGAAACCTATAAATTGGAGAATATCTCTACCGACAGCTCTTTTTTGGAAATGTTGGATGTGTTGAACGAGCAGTTGATTCGTGAACGCAAGGAGCCGGTTGCTTTCGACCACGATTGTCGCGAAGGCATTTGCGGTATGTGTTCGCTTTATATCAACGGGCATCCTCACGGACCCGACTCTGCCGTAACAACATGTCAGTTGCACATGCGCAAATTCAAAGATGGCGATACCATTACCGTAGAGCCATGGCGTTCGGCAGCATTCCCCGTTATCAAAGATTTGATGGTGAATCGTAATGCGTTCGACCAGATTATTCAAGCCGGAGGTTATGTGTCGGTGAATACGGGTGGTGTGCCCGATGCAAATGCCATACCTATTCCCAAACCGGTAGCCGACGAGGCTATGGATGCAGCTTCGTGCATTGGTTGCGGAGCGTGCGTGGCTGCTTGCAAAAACGGTTCGGCCATGTTGTTTGTGTCGGCAAAAGTAAGCCAGTTGGCATTGCTTCCTCAAGGTAAGGTTGAGGCTGCCCGCCGTGCAAAAGCAATGGTGGCAAAAATGGATGAACTCGGTTTTGGTAACTGTACGAATACGGGTGCTTGTGCTGCCGAATGTCCGAAAAGCGTTTCGTTGAGCAATATCGCACGTCTGAATCGCGAGTTTATTTGTGCAAAACTGAAAGATTAAAAATCATTTCCGACATCAGGAGATACGAAGAATAAGCCGCAAACACATTTGCGGCTTATTCTTTTAATACGGTTGTTTCGACTTATGTTAAAAAGTGGATTGTTTTTTAACAAAGTATTATCTTTGACTCGTATTTATAAGCATTGAACAATTAAAATATTTGAATGAGATGAAGAAATTGTTTTCTACTTTCTTTTTTCTTTGGCTGTTACTTCCACTGTGGGCAGCCGGCGAAAAAGAGTTGTTTGTCTGTTCGGATGGGAGCCAAATTGTTGTTGCACACAACTCGAATATATACCATGCCGAATATAAAAACAATCGTTTGTCCGAGAAAAAACCTATCAGTGTACTCAATAGTTTGTTGCAACAAGGCTGGGCGGTAAAAAATGTCTCTGCAAGTTTCGATTGTCGTGAAATATACTTTTCGGCTAAGCCGGCAGGTGCTACGAATTACGATTTTTATGTTATTCGTAAAAAACAAGGAGCGTGGTCTTTGCCCGAATTGTTTGCGAGTTCGCTGAATAGCGAGGCCGATGAATTGTGGCTTTCGGTAGCCAGCGATGGGCAAACAGCCTATTTTGTCAGACAAACCGAAAAAGCGGTTGGGAGGCGTATCGAAAGAAAATCGAATCTGTTTTATGCAATGCGTACGGCCGACGGGCAGTGGGGAGAACCCCTAATGTTGGTTTTTTCGACGGGTGAGGACATTGCTCCGCGCATTATGAACGACAATAAAACGCTCCTTTTTGCCTCAAAACGATTGACCGAGCAGAAGAAGAAAAACAATTATGCGTTGTTTTATGCCAAGCGGATAAGCAAATATGATTGGTTTTCGCCCTCGTTGATAACGCCGACCAATGTCCCGCATGTCAATTGTATGGCTCCGAGTGCATCGTTTGCTTCGGATTCGTTGTTTTTTGTCAAACAAGTTTGCGAGAAAAAAGATACGGTTTATTCTGTCGAGTCAATTGCTTTGGATGAACAGATGAAACCCGGACCCGTCATCTGTTACACGGGAAAGGTTTCCGATGCCAAAGGGAAACCGTTGCAGTCCGATATATATGTTTATAATGCGATAACCTCGGAAATGATGGTGAAATATCGGTGCGATTATCAAGGAACTTTTCGTGTGGCGTTGCCTGCGGGGTATAACTATAAAATTGATTTTACCATGTCCGGCTATTCGCATGTGTACAAAACTTTTGCAACGCTTGCACTTTCCGACAATCGTGTGGTGCAAGAGTCTGTCGTGCTTAATTCGGAGGTGGAAATGTTGTTTAACGTTTTCGACAAAGAGTTGATGTTGCCTATCGACCCTGCAATAACGATTAAAGATGCCAAAACAGGGCAGAAAACAAAGGCTTCGATAAGAAAAGACAATGTAGGTCGCTATTTTATCACAATGCCCATTGGGGAATCTTATGAAATTGATTTTCAGAAAGAGAATTACGACCCATTTGTGTTCGAGATGGATACGAAAAAATCGGTTCTTTTTACGCAGTCGGAATTAGATGTGGAGTTGAATCCGGGCAAATTGCGTTTGTCGGTGCGTGTAAAAGATGCGTTGTCGGGATTGCCGCTTGAGGCTGATGTCGTGCTTTCGAACACCGACCGTCGCGAGGTGCTCAATGCCCAAAAAGCCGACTCGGTGGGTGTCTATTCCGCTGCTACCCGTAAGGGCGATACCTATCGTTTGAAGGTGGCTTCCGTTGGGTATTTCTATTTCGATTCGTTGGTGTTTATGCCGAAAGATTCGTCGCTGCTGACGTGCGAGGTGGCTATGAATATACTGAAAAACGATGCAAAACTACAGATTCAAAACATTGTGTTTGGTTATAATTCGGCCGATTTGACCGAGGAGTCGTTTTTGGAACTCGACCGTGTGGTTGAACTTCTTGAACAGAATCCGAATCTGACCATCGAACTTTCGGCGCATACCGACGACCGTGGAGCCGATGCTTACAACGAACGTTTGTCGCTGCTTCGTGCAAATGCGGCTATGGACTACATTGTGCGTAAAGGCATTGCTCGAAATCGCATTACGGCGGTTGGTTATGGTAAGCGAATGCCTTTGGTGCCGAATACTTCCGAAGAAAATCGGGCTAAAAACCGTCGGGTGGAATTTAAAGTTACAAACATTTAAAAATCAGAATTATGGCAAAGAATCTTTTTAAAATAGGATTTTTGGGATTGCTTTTAAGCTGTTCGACGGTTTTTGCTGACGAATACGGTGATTTGATGCTTTCTGTTTCTCAAAAACCACCTTACGAGGCTGCTTCGTTGCTGATACAATATCAAAAAGAGAATCCCTCTTTTGGCAATGTTTATTATCGGTTGGGAAAGATTTTCGATGAGATGATACCTTCCGTGCATCCGTTGTACGATTATGGCGAGATAATGCTTTACATGTACAATGCACGGGTCTATTTTGGCAATTGCATTCATTATTCGAATGCCGACGATGTCAAAAAATATGCTCGCTATTATTCCGATGTGGCTGACAAAAACCAACCGCCAACTTATGATAAACTCGCTGCTGTGCTGAAAACAAAAATCGGAGAGATTAAGGAAAAGGAACAGCATCTGAAAAATCTTTACGCCGCTTTTTATTGCATGGTCGATTGCTACAACAATTGTACGGCGTTGTTTAGCACTTTCAACGAACGCTATATGAAAATAAAAACGGCTCATCTGCTCTTTTCGGAGGCCGATGCTCGTTTGCTTACCGATTTGAGTTTGAATGCCGATACGCTGAACAACCTTATTGGCGATTTTAAAGAAGCCTTAAAACATTATCCGATAGACGGTTACAACCCGACTTTTGTGTTTGAGCCAATCGACTTTTATCGACTCGATGGTTTGACAAGTTCCGATTTTCTGAAAAACGATATTCGCCTTTGGGATTACTCTTTGTGGGTGAAAACATTTCTTGCCGACAACAAAGAGTTGATCGACCCTTGGCGTGAGGAGATGAACAGGGAGCAAAAACGCCTCTCGTCGTTGTGGCAGAAATGGCTCCCCGAAACCGACAAAGTCGATTTGGAAGAGCCTGTTTTTGCCGACCGTGTTTTGTTGAACAAAATCAATAAGATGGATTATCGGTCGTTTATGCTTGATTATTTCGATTTTATGGAACAGGCTGTCAATGTGGTGGCGGAGGTTTGCTCTTCGACCAACGTGTTGAATGCCGACCTCTCCGAAGAGGAACTTTTGCAACAAGTGTTGTTGGGATACGATGTGGCAAGCCGTACAAAAGTGATGAACGCCGACCGTGCCAACGTGTTTGAAAGAATTGACGAGAAGGACAAATACGCTCTCTTTTTCGAGAGATTTTTCTCCGAAAAAACAATCGATCAGGTGCTCGACAGCATAGATGATTGTTGTGCAAAAAAGGCTCAAACCTTGTTCGACAATGTGAAAACCAATGTGGAAAACTATGTGGCTCAACAAGATCCGCTCTCTTGCAAGGTGGCCGACGAACACCGACTTTTTGTCGAAAGCAGCGCCTTGTCGAACCGACTTGTAGAGTGCAATGCGTTTGGCAAAGAGTTGAGGTCTGTAGAGGTGGGCGTAGGTGCTCCTAAATTCTTAAAATACAACGAAATAACTCAAGACGTGTGGGTGGCAACGACAAATAGTTCGGTGTTGACTTTAGAGCGATGCAACTTCGATGGTGGTGTTGTTTCGAAAATACAGCTCGAAACAGACGCCGAGGTAGTAGATGTGGTTGCGGTAGACGAGAACTACATGTTGATACTGAATGCGACAACCCTCGAAAGCCGGCATACCGACAAGCGGGGTGTTGCCGTGGTGTTGCTCGACGAGGCAGGCAACCTCGTAAAACAACAATTCGGCACGGACCGAGCCAATGCAGAGGCTTTGATAGCGTTCAAACTTTCGAACAACAATATCGCTATCGTTGGGCGCGACGACAGCAATCGCGGGGTGATGCTCTTTGTCGATGCCAAGGCCGAATGGCGTTAAGCGACACGCTTTTTGTTGTCGGAAAGCATTGTCTGAAGAATCGTTTTTGCGGATTGTCTTTATTTTATAGAGGCAATCCCTTTTTTTAATGATTTCTTAACATAGAATTAAGTATTTTTAACTACATTTGTTCCTCATTTTCAGCAATGAGAGTGGTGTGAAACGACATTACAATGCAAGAAACGAAATGAGGGCTTTGCAAGTGTGCGGCGTAAAAGACGAAAAGCACCGAATTTTGATTTTTTGAAACTTATAAACCAACAAAACAAAATAGCACGATGATGAAACACACTAAACACTTATTGGTTTTATGGGCTGCACTCCTGCTCGGCGCAGGAAATGCGTGGGGAGCGGAATTTTCGCAAACTTATAGTTATGGTTTGACTGATTGGTCATTAACCAACTACAGCGATAAATCATCTTACTATTTAGTGCCAAATTCTGGTACTTCAAGTGTAGCAACTATTTCTGGTATATTTACGGGAAAGACCATAACAAGTAATGTGGTAATAACCATAAATTGTGCAACGTATGGTAGTGGTACAAACCCAAGTGCAAACACTTTCGCTGTATATACAGCATCTGATTGTGCAACTGCCGTGACTGCTACACAAGGTGGAACACTTCCCACAAGTAGCACTTACAAAGATGTAACGTATACTATCACTCAAAGTAATGCAACAACATTTTCTAATGACCTTGCTATAAAAATCACTAAACCGGGAAAGCAAATACGATTAAAATCAATAAAAGTCGTATTCACCTACGAAACTGGCACACCTCCAACGACCCCTTTAGTTGCGCCACAAAATCTGTCTGTTTCTAATGTTACATCCACGACTGTGGATTTGTTGTGGGATGCGGTTACCAATGCCACAGGATACATTGTTACATATATAGATGAAAGCGATGTAACAAAGACAAAAGATGTGAATGGAACGACAACAACACTCGAAGGTCTGTCGGCAAACACTACATATAGTTGGACGGTAACGGCTGTTGACAATAGCGGCACATATAGTAATAGTTCGGCTGCCGCCGGAAGTGATTTTACCACCGCCGCAGCCCCCAAATACACCATCACTTGGATGAGTAATAACTCGCAACATGCGCAAACCCAAGTAACCCAAGGCGAGGCCATTACTACGCTGCCTACGGAGCCTGTGGCACCCTCCTCCTGCTCCGACAAAGTGTTTATGGGCTGGACGGCTGCCCCGTCGGTTAATGCCGATGGCACCGGCATTACCTACATTACCGCCGAAACCGTACCGACCAAAGATGAAATCTACTACGCCGTATTCGCTACGGCAACAACAACGGGCGGCGGAGAAGAAGTACTTAAGGAAACGTTACAATACGACACATGGACTTACTCGGGATCTACTACCAACAAGTCAGGTTATCGACTTTTTCATAGTGGTAGTTACATCGAATCGGGCGAATTTGATTTAAGTAAATTGGTCAAAGTAATTATATATGGCGGTACGTTTGGCGGCACCACATACAACAAACTTACCATTGGCGATGGTACCAACACTTGGAAGTCTGTTACCGTATCGGGTAGCAGCCAAACCGGTAAGAATACTTATACTGACGGAACGGCACTCAGTGGAACTGGCAAATTGCGTATTACTTCCAATTCGGGTACTGCATCAAGCACTGGTGTCCGTATTTCGAAAGTGGAAATCTATACTGCCGGCTCCACCACTACCTATTCCGACTACATAACGCAGTGCGATAATAGCAAGGCAATGATTTCGTACGATTATAACGGAGGTAACGGGACATGTACTTCCGGAACTGTAACCAAAGGAGATAATTATGTTATTTGTAGCGAAGGTCCCTCACGTACGGGTTATACATTTAATGGTTGGTCAGACGGCACAAACACTTATGGGACAGGTGAAACGATAACGAATGTACAAGCCAATATCACGCTCACGGCACAGTGGCAAGCCAACATCTATACCATAACTTTCGATGCCAATGGCGGTAGTGTTACACCGACAACGGTTGATTATACCTACGATGGTGCTGTTGTTGCAATGCCTACACCTACGCGTGACGGATTTCGTTTTGAAGGTTGGTACACCGAACAGACCGGCGGCACAAAATGGGAAGATGTGGGCAACACCAATAAACCGACATCAAACATCACACTCTACGCCCATTGGTCGGAACTTTATAGTGCAACTTTTATAGCCAACGGACAGACATTCGTAACGCAAACCGATAAATATTGTAGCGGCGATGCGCTCCAATTGCCTGCCACCGACCCCGATGCCGGTACTTATGCGTGTGCAGGTTATACGTTTGTAGGGTGGGCATCTGACGAGCAATCGGGAGCAACCACGACTTGCCCGACGCTTGTTGCGGCATCTACCCCAATCACTGCCGATGCTACTTTCCATGCCGTATGGAAAAAAACGGATGGAAGCGGCGATGGTCTATATCATTTGGTAACCGATGCGGCAAATTTGACAGTAGGTTCTTCTATTATCATTGCAGCATCGGATTACGATTATGCTATTAGTACTACGCAAAACAGTAATAACCGTGGTCAATCTGCAATTACAAAAGATGATGCAACAAAAACGCTTTCTGCTGTTAGCGCAGGTGTGCAGATACTGACTCTCGAAGCAGGTACTACTACAGGTACTTATGCGTTCTATACCGGTAGCGGTTACCTCTATGCGGCATCATCAAGCAGCAACTATTTGAAAACAGAAACTACGCTATCAGCCAATTCAAGTTGGGCAATAACGATTACATCTGCAGGCATTGCCACCTGTACAGCTCAAGGTACAAACACACGCAATTTATTAAAATATAATTCTAGTTCTTCTATTTTTAGTTGTTATTCAAGTGGTCAAAATGCTATAGCCATTTACAAACTTTCTGCAGGCACTGCCTATTACACCACCTCGCCGAAATGTTGTCCTGTCAACTTGCAGAATCCCGTTGTAACCACTTCGGTAGCCGATGGCTCGGTTACTTTGAATTGGACAATGCCTGCCGATGCAGGCAAAGTAACTGATTATACGGTTACTTGTGTGGGTGGCGTAACCGCTGACATCACGGAAACCTCTTACACGTTTACGGGTTTGACCAACTGCACGGAATATACTTTCACCGTACGAGCCAATGGCGATGGCACGGCTGTCTGTCCTTCGGAGGTTGTTACCGTAAAGGCGACACCTGCTGCCGACAGTTTTACGGTTACATTCGACTATGGTGCAGGAACAGGCACGCCCGCCAGTTGGACGTCGGGTTGTGGCAACACAAGTGTTACTTTGCCCGAGCCTACCACCTTGCCCGACAATCATACGTTCGAAGGATGGTACGACGGCACAACGCTCTATGCCTCCGGCGATACCTATACGCCTACTGCCGACATTACCCTTACGGCACGTTACACGAAAAAAGCAGGCGTAGATGTTGTGGAGTGGGATCCTAATTCCGTTACCGTAGAAATCGGTGTCGGAGGGGCTGCACAAGTGCAGATAGAAAACGAGGTAACCTCCGGAAGCGGCACAGGAAAGGTGGCTGATGACTTATTCTTCTCGAAATATTTTGAGGGAAGCGGCTCGTTGAAACTTTTAGGTATTTTCAATGGAACCAATACAGATATTGATCTTACAAATTATACTTTATTGAAAGGAAGTAATGGAAATGGCACTTCTGGTACAAATTATGATCTTTCGCAATTAGGAACCATAAAACAAGGTCAAGAGATTATCCTTTTTGCAGAACCAACTTCTTCAGAAGATCCATATGATTGCTCACAAACGTTTTTAGCAGATAAAAAAACGAAATATGGTGAGAATGAAAATCCACGTTGGATTTTGTGTGATAAATTTGCTCATAATGGAATAACTTTCCCAGAACTGAATTTCAATGGAGATGATCCGCTTATACTGCGTAAGAACGGAACGAATATCGATGTTTTTGGTGTTTCTTCAAATACAACAGCACCTACAACTACGAATTGCAGAGGTGAAAAATCTTGGAAATCAGACAATGTTTCCAATATGGATTACGGAAAAACGGCTGAAGATTTTGGTGGGACAATACCTGATGGTGTTAATATAGACGATGAGTATATTACCGCTTATACTGCACGTGTAATTATGTTCCGCAGCAATTCTGTGCAGAGCGGAGCCAATGCAGTGGCAAACAACACAAGTACATTTGCAACGTTCTCTACCGAGTGGCAAGTACGTCAAGTTTGTAGAGCAGGAGCAGATGGCGACTTGACTTGTGCGGCATATACTGAATTAGGACTATTCGACTATAACGGCTACTACTCCACCTATCAGGAATTGACAAAAGTCGATTTGGGTGGCAATCAGAATGCCGATGGCACATATACGATACAGGTTTCGGGTCTTGACGATATCTCGTGCAGCAAAATACGTATCAATGTGCTTGACGGAAGCAGCAGCTCGCCGCTTGTTTCTTCGGAATACAAAGTGCCTATCATGGTCAATGCCTCGGGTGTAACCACTACCAATGCCATTTTCACAAAACATAAAGTGGCTGATTGCAGCGAATGCGATGTGGTGGTGCTCAAAGGAGCTACGCTGGAAAAAGCTCCTGATGGAGCCGCCGGTGACCGAAACGAGTTCCGCGATATGGAAGTGTATGCAGGCGGTAAACTAAAAGTGCCAAGTGGGGCGACAGACCTTAAAGTGAACAAGTTGGTAATGCGCAGCAAGGGCGACGAAGTTCCTGTTGCCGAGATAAATGGAACGCTTACCATTGCCGACAAGTTGTACCATGCAAAGCGTATCGACGCAGCAAGATTCTATTTCTTTACATTGCCGTACGATTGCAACGTAGCCGACATCACTTATTATAATGGAGAAGTGCTTTCAGGAAACGGTGACGGTTATCTTATTAAGTATTATGATGGTGCAGGGCGTGCCATTGGTCAAAATGCCGGACATTGGGAGGTTTATACAGGCAGCTTGCTCGAGGCGGGTAAGGGTTACATTGTAGCAATCAGTGCTTCGCTGAATGGCTCTTTTGAAAGCAATCCGAAAAAAGAGTTGCTATTCCCGATGACAAACGCTTTATCCGAAACGACCACTAAAACCGTTGCGGTAGGAACGTATGGTGTTGGAAATGCTTCTATCGGCGACAATCATAAGGGTTGGAACTTGATTGGGTGTCCGTTTATGAGCAATTATTCTCCGATAGATGCAACAGGACTTAAAGTAGGTACGTACGAGGACGGAACATGGGACGACGGCGGTAAAATATTTACCTACAATCCCTCGGTTACGATACCTTATGTTACGATGCCGAATACCGATGGTAAAACCTATACGCAGAAGTTGGCTTCTTCGCAAGACTTGCAACCGTTCAGAAGTTTCTTTGTGCAGGTAGGTAAAGTAGGAAATATTATTAGCGATGTGGCATTCTCGTCTGCCAATCGCAAAGCACCGCGTAAAGCACCTGCCGCTGATGCTGCAGTGTGGGTGGAACTGACTTTGAGCAATGCCTTAGGCAGCGATGCCACTACCGTCATTGTGGACGACGACAAAACGACCGATTATGAAATCGGTGCCGATTTGGAAAAAATGTTGGGTCGTGCTGCATTGCCGCAACTCTACTCCTTGAAGTCGGGCATACGTTTGGCATTCAATGCTTTGCCCTCTGCGTCGGCTTCGGGTGCCGTTCCGTTAGGTTTTTATGCACCGGCTTCCGATACCTATACCATTGCAATGAACACCACGCAGGCACAAAATTTGGAAGGCGTTTATCTCACCGACAACGTAACGGGTACGGTAACCAATCTACTCTTGGACGACTACTCGTTTGCCTCGGGTGCGACATGGAACGAATCGCGTTTCAGTTTGGCTGTGGTGCGTTCGGCTACAGCCGTCGATAATGTTTTGCTTGGGGCGGTAACACCGGTGGTTCATCGTCGCACATTGCGTATCGACAATGCTCCGGTAGGAAGCCTCGTGCGTGTGTACGACACTTTGGGACGCGAGGTCGTTTCGGAGCAAATCGATGCCGAAACCGTGGTTTATCAGTTGCAAATGCCGGGTGTTTATCATGTTCAGATTTTCTCAAAGGATAGTAAGTCGGTTTATAAAGTTGTAAGTTATTAGAAAGATGTTTGTACGGAAACTTATTTTGTTAAGTTTTGTTTGTGGGGGATTTTTCTGCTCGATACAAGCCGGTGTGCTTATAGAGTCGGGTGCGAAATATACATTCTCGAAAAATAGTCCGCTTTCGTCCGCTCCCGACAACTTGTCGTGGGGCGACGAGGCGAATACGTTAAACGTTAGGAGTTCGATTTTTGACGGGCAAGAAGCGGTTGCCTCTAACGAGGTTCAAATGTTAAGCGGGCAAAACGGCTCAGTTGCCGCTGCATCCGGCATTTTGTCGGTAGGCAGCACATCGCTTTCGAGGGTGGCAGCAGGCTCTCGCTTCTCGCAAAGGCTCTCTGCCTCGGGTGGCTTGTCAAAAAGGAACGCTTCCGAAACGGTTGCCGATGTAGCAGATGGTGGTAGCATGTCAATGCCGTTTAATGTGATTATGCCGAAAGATGATTTTCCTGGTGATCCAAATGATCCCGCAATTATTGACCCTCCCGATGCTCCTATAGGAGAGGGTTGTGGGCTGTTGCTTCTTTCGGCATTGGCTTATGCACTTGCGAAACGAAAAAGATAGTCTTCCCCGACAGAAAAGATAAAAGGCAAACCTCCGTTTAAAGAAGTTTGCCTTTGTTTTGTCTTGTTACAACGTGCTGTGTATTATTTCTTGAAATAGCGGTTGAACAATCCTTCGAAGCCTTTTCCGTGGCGAGCCTCGTCTTTTGCCATCTCGTGTACGGTGTCGTGAATGGCATCCAAGTTCAACTCTTTTGCACGTTTGGCAATGCGCATTTTGTCGGCACAAGCACCGCTTTCGGCATTCATACGTTTTTCGAGGTTGGTTTTGGTGTCCCAAACTACATCGCCAAGCAATTCGGCAAATTTAGCACAGTGTTCAGCCTCTTCCCATGCATAGCGTTTGAAAGCTTCTGCAACTTCGGGATATCCCTCGCGGTCGGCCTGACGGCTCATAGCCAAATACATACCTACTTCGGTTGCTTCACCCATAAAGTGAGCATTGAGGTCTTTTATCATCTCCTCATCGCAGCCTTTTGCTACGCCGATTTCGTGTTCGGTTACAAACGAAAGAGCTGCACTTTCGTCCAATTCTTTGAATTTAGACTTTGGTTGTTTGCATTGAGGACAAAATTCGGGAGCTTCGTTCCCTTCGTGTACATAACCGCATACGGTACAAATAAATTTTTTCATAGTTTTTGTTTTTTAATGGTTAGTTAATAATGTTATTTACAATTTTTACAAATTCCTTTACAATAGATTTGAATATCCTCGATGGTAAAATTATCAAGTGTTGAAATTAGTTCTTTTTTATTAAATAATTGGTCATTTATGCTAAAATCGTACAACCGATTGCATTTTTGACACGCAAAATGCCCGTGCAACGAAACATTGCCGTCAAACCGAGCGTTTTTCTCCTCAATGCTCACAAGCGAAGCAACCTTGTGCTTTACAAAGAGCTTCATTGTGTTGTAAACGGTCGTTCGCGAAAGTGTAGGTATCTCCTCGTGCAATGCTTCGTACATCTCATCGACGCTCGGATGCGTTTTGTACGTGAGCAGATACTCCATCAGAGCTATTCGCTGAAGCGATGGCTTTACTCCGTTTTCTATGAGGTATTGTTGTACGTTCATTATTTGTAATAAATACAAAATTGAAATCATTGCAAATATAAGGATATTTTTTTGTTGAACAAATAAAAATCAAAAAAAAATTTCAAGGAAATGAGTTACTTTTGTTTTCGATGTCTGTTTTTCACGAAATATTAAAGGAGTATTGGGGCTACGAAGCGTTTCGCCCTTTGCAAGAGGACATAATAAAGTCGATAAGCGAAGGTCGTGATACGCTTGGTTTGATGCCGACAGGTGGCGGCAAGTCCATCACGTTTCAAGTGCCTGCAATGGCAAAAGAGGGATTGTGTTTGGTGGTTACACCCTTAATTGCCTTGATGAAAGACCAAGTGGCTAACCTGAAACGCAAGGGTATCAAGGCTACTATGATTTATTCGGCCATGTCGCGCGAAGAGATACTCACGGTGTTCGACAACTGCTATTTTGGCGATTACAAATTTCTGTACGTTTCGCCGGAACGTCTATCGACGGAGTTGTTTCGGAAAAGGATACAGGCTTTGCGTGTAAGCATGATTGTGGTTGATGAATCGCATTGCATTTCGCAATGGGGATACGACTTTCGTCCCTCGTATTTGAATATAGCCGAAGTGCGGCAGTTTTTTCCCGATGCCCCTGTGCTGGCTCTTACGGCAACGGCTACGCCCGAGGTGGTGGACGACATTCAGGAGAAACTCCGATTTAAGCAAAAAAATGTTTTTCGGAAAAGTTTTGAGCGTGCCAATCTTGCTTATGTTGTACGACGTACGGAAGATAAATTTACCCAACTGCTCCGAATATTGAATGCTGTGAAAGGGACATCGGTGGTGTATGTACGCAGTCGGAATCGCACGAAAGAGATTGCCGAGTTGTTGATGCAGAACGGCATTGAAGCCGATTTTTTTCATGCCGGATTGTCCGACGAAGAGAAAGACCGCAAACAGACTAATTGGAAAAACGACCTTTGCCGTGTGATTGTCGCCACAAATGCTTTTGGCATGGGCATCGACAAAGCAGATGTACGCACCGTTGTACATATCGACTTGCCGGACTCTATCGAGGCTTATTTTCAGGAGGCGGGTCGTGCCGGTCGTGATGGCAGAAAGGCGTATGCCGTATTGTTGTGCAACAATGCGGACGCTACGAAACTGAAAAAACGCATTGCCGATAAATTCCCATCAAAGGAGTTTATTTTTAAGGTTTACGAGCGATTGGGAAATTTCTTTGAATTGGGTGTGGGCTTTGGTTTAGAGAAAATTTACGCGTTCAATTTGAATGAATTCTGTAAAAAAAATGCCCTGCCGATAAATCCTACCTACAATGCTTTGAAAATATTGGAATTGTCGGGCTATTTGGAATTGACCGAGGAGTTGGACAATCCCTCAAAGTTGCTGTTCCCGATTTCAAAAGAGGAATTGGACAAGTTTTTGAAGAGAAAAAAATATGAAAATCTGATACAAGTGCTGTTGCGTTCTTATACGGGCATTTTTTCCGACTATGTGCATATTGATGAAGATGTGATAGCCGAGCGGCTGAACACGACTCGCAACGACGTTTACGAGAAACTTTCCGACTTGCAAAAACAGGGTATTGTGCGATACATTCCTTTTAAGAAAACACCGTTTATCATTTATTCGCAGGAGCGGCAAGACCAAGTCGATTTGCGGTTGCCGGCAGCTGCCTACGATGAGCGAAAGCAGCGCTACGAAAATCAGGTGATGGCAATGCTCGACTATGCGCAGTCGGACAGTGTGTGCCGTAGTCGGTTGCTGTTGGCTTATTTCGGAGAACGCGAGTCGCACGACTGCGGACAATGCGATGTTTGTTTAACAACAAAAAAATGTACTCTTTCGGGAAATATGCGCGAAGAGTTAAAAACAAAAATCGTGGTGGAGTTGCGTATTGCTCCCTTGTCGGTCAACGAACTTGTCCGCAAAATCTCAGGCAACGAAGATGTCGTTTTGCAGGTTGTTCAGTCGTTGCTCGATACCGGCTTTTTGGAGCGGGACGAGTTGCTTCGACTAAAAATCAAAAGAGGTATTTAATTATTTGCTTTTACAGCATCAAGTATCTTTTGGAGTTTTCTTACTACGTTTTTGTAGCGTTTTGCAAGGTTGTGTTCTTCTTTTAAATCCTTGCCTTGACGGAAAAGTTGCGGTACTTCTTTGTAGCCTGTTTCAATTTTCGTGTTCCACGAGAGCCGTTCGGGACCATCGCTTGGCTCTATGTATTTCCACTTGTCGGTACAAATGTTCAGTGTCCTGTTTTGAGCCATTGCAATGGCATAGGGTGCCGACTTGTCTGACAGTCCCAACCATGTTTTGATAAAATTTCGGCTGTCGGGAGCTGCATTCTTTGGCAAAGGGGCTTCTATCAGTTGTGCCAACGAAGCGAAACAATCTATCTGTGATACGAGTGCATTGCTGGTTTTTCCTTGCGGTGTATGTTTGCCCCAACTTACAATAAAAGGAACGATGCTCCCTCCGTCGTAGGCACTATATTTGGTTCCTCGTCGGTTGCCCGATGGGGAGTGATTGCCAAGTAGTTCTTCGGCATAATCCTGATAACCGTCATCTAAAACCGGACCGTTGTCGCTTGTGAGTATCACGATGGTGTTGTCTTCTAAACCGAGTTTTTGCAAAGCATCGATGACGACGCCTACCGTCCAATCGAATTGCTTGATAACATCGCCTCGCAGCCCCATCTCGTTCTTACCACGGAAGCGTTCGTTTGGCCAACGCGGAACGTGTATGTCGTTTGTGCAGAGATACAGAAAAAATGGATTTTCGTGATTTTTGGTAATGAAATCAATGGCTTTTTGTGCAATGGTGTCTGCCAAATGCTCGTCTTTCCAAATGGCGTTCCCACCTCCGCGCATATAGCCGATGCGCCCAATGCCGTTTATCACGCTTTGGTCGTGTCCGTGCGATGATGCTACCAATAATTCTCCTTTGTAGTTGAGTAAAGTAGGTTTCGTATCAAAATTTTGGATATAACTCACCTCGATAGGTGCCGAAGGGTCGTAGTTGGCCACACTGTCGTTTTCTATCCAAACGCAGGGTACGCGGTCGGCAGTGGCTGCCATAATGTAACTGTAATCAAATCCGATGTCGGCAAGCGATTGGTCTAATTTCCCATTCCAGTTTTGTTGGCCGGTGGTGCTTCCTATGCCGAGATGCCATTTCCCAATGGCGGCAGTGGTATAACCATTGTCTTTAAATAGGTCGGCTATGGTGTATTGGTCGGGTTGTATAATCATTGCGGCATTGCCGGCAGCCACATCCGAATTTGCGTTGCGTATGCAATATTCGCCGGTGAGCAGACTATAGCGTGAGGGTGTACTTGTGGCAGCACAAGCATGGGCGTTGGTAAAACGTACGCCATTGGCAGCCAGCTTATCGACGGATGGTGTCGAAACGCGTGTTGCCCCATAGCACGACAAATCGCCATAACCTAAATCGTCGGCTACCAACAAAATGACATTTGGTTGGTTGTCCGATTGAGCAAGCGCAGTTGTGGTTGCTACTAATCCTAAAATTGAAATGAGTGGTTGTTTCATTTCGACTCTACGGGGACTTGCCTTTTTATGCGTTGGTCGAGGCAAGTGAGCGTTTCGGTGGAAACCACTCCTTTAATTTCCTGAATTTTCCCGTTTAGGAGTTCCATTAGGTGCTCATCGTTTTTTGCATAGAGTTTTATGAGCATGGTGTACGGACCTAATGTGTAATGACATTCTATTATTTCGGGAATTTGTTCCAACTGGGCGGTAACCTCTTTGTATAATGAGCCTCTCTCCAACGTGATGCCGATATAGGTACACATCTGAAAACCGAGCATTTTCGGATTGACTATATAGCCTGAACCTGTAATGACACCGGAGTCTATCAATCGTTGAACACGCTGATGTATTGCCGCACGCGAGAGGTTGCATTCCGTAGCAATATCTTTGAAAGGTATTCGGGCGTTTTTTGTGATAATTTGTATAATTTTTCGGTCTAAATCATCTATTTTTTCCATTTTTTCTGATTTTTGATATCATTTTGTACAAATGTAGCCGAAAAGTGAGAATAGTGCAATTTTTTACATAAAAAAAGAGACTACCTTAAGCAATCTCTTTTTTTCTTGTAATATGGAAAAATTTATTTTTCGATTCCTAACAATTCAACTTCGAAAATCAAAGCTGAAAATGGTTTGATTTTTCCTTGATTTTGAGAACCATAAGCCAATTCGTAAGGAATGTAGAGTTTCCATTTCGAACCTACCGACATCAACTGAAGGGCTTCCGTCCATCCTTTGATTACTTGTGTTACGCCAAATTCAGCTGGTTTGTTGCGGTCGTAAGAACTATCAAATACGGTTCCGTCTATCAACGTGCCTTTGTAGTGTACTTTTACTTTGTCGGTGGCTGCCGGTTTTTCTCCTTTTCCTGCAACTAATACTTCATATTGTAAGCCACTTTCGGTAACAACTACATTTTCGCGTTTTGCATTTTCAGCCAAGAATGTTTCGCCAGCAACTTTGTTTTCACCAAATTCTGCTTCTGCTTTTTTGGCTTGTTGTTTTTCCATAATTGTGTTCAAAAACTCCATGGCTTCGTCTCCCGAAAGTTTGGTTTCTTTTCCGCTAAGGGCTTCGATAAGAGCTTGTTGAATCAATTTGATGTTTGCTGTCAGAGTGGAATCTCCCATCAAACCTTGTTTTGTTTGAGAAGCCATGCCCGATCCGACATTTAATCCCAAAGCATAGAAACGCATTGTTTCGTCTTGTTTTTTTACAGCATCGTTGATACCTTTAATCAAAGCCTTGATATTAGCCTCTGTTGTATCGCCTTGCAAGTAATAAGTTTTGATTTGTTCCCCATTGATGACACCAAAAGCATAATTGATGCTGTCAAGTTCGTTTTGCAATTTTGCCTCTTTTGCACAGCATTTGTTGCACGAAACAAATCCACTTGCTAAAAAGCAAAGTGTTACCAAGTAAATAAAACTGTTTTTTCTCATCTCTTTAAATTTTGAATGTTATTTAATAATTTCTAAAAGTTCAACTTCGAAAATCAGAGTCGAAAACGGCTCAATAAGTTCTCCTGCACCCTGCGCACCATACGCAAGTTTGTGAGGAATAAAAAGTTTCCATTTCGATCCTACCGACATCATTTGGAGTGCTTCAACCCAACCTTGTATGACTTGTGTAACACCAAACGTTGCCGGTTCTCCTCGACGCACCGAACTGTCGAATACGGTTCCGTCTATCAATGTGCCGTGATAATGTACCTTAACTCTGTCCGAAGCAAGCGGCTTTTGACCGTTGCCTTCTTTTATGATTTCGTATTGCAGACCGGAAGGAGTTTGTTTTACACTTTCACGTTTTGCATTTTCTTCGAGAAAACGTTTCCCTTGTGTTTTGTTTTTCTCCAACAAATCTTGTTGCAATCGAGTAAAGAAATCGTTGAGAATGGCTCTTGATTCTTCTTCTGAAATATCGAAAGATTCATTCAAAAGCACGTCTTTAACGCCTTTTGAAAATCGATCTATATCCAATTCTTTAATACCGCTTTTTTTTAGGCTTTTCCCAATGTTCAAGCCTAATGCATAACTTATTTTGTTCATAATGTTGCAAATTTACAGCTTTTTGTTTCTATCATAAAAGAAACAACGTTAAACATAATTAAAATGTTAAAAAAACTGCGATTATTTAAATTTGTAAATACACCATTCGTCGTATTTTTCGTCTTTACGCAAAATTGGCGATGGAAAATGGGGTTGATTGGGAGAGTTTGGAAATCCTTGTGCTTCCAAACAGATAGCGTGTTGCACATCGTACATGTTCCCGCTTTTCCCTATGTTTTTTTCTACCCAGTTGCCTGTATAAACCTGCAATCCGGGCATGGTTGTAAACACCTCCATTGTGCGTTCGGCTGCCGATACGGTAGCGGCTAAGACGCATTCCCCTTGTTGGTTTTTGTTTAAAATCCAATTGTTGTCCAATCCTCGTCCTGCTTTGAAAAATGCGTCGTCTATGCGTTTTTCGATTGTGGTAGGTTGGCGAAAATCCATCGGATGATTATTTACCGAAAGTATTACGCCATCGGGAGCAAAGCTGTCATCAACTTGCGTAAAGAGATCGGCATTTATTTGTAAAATATGGTCGCGAACATGACCGTTTCCTTCTCCTTTTAAGTTAAAATAAGCATGGTTGGTAAACCCTACAATCGTATCTTGGTCCGAAGTGGCCTCGTAGTGAATGCTCAAAGCGTTGTCGTCGGTAACAGCATAGGTTACAAAAACATTTAAATTGCCCGGATAATTCTCTTCGCCATCAACAGATAAATAATGTAATTTCAGAGAAGACTCCGTGTGCTCGACAATATCCCATACCTTTTGATTGAAACCGCAAACGCCTCCATGCAAGTGATTGGTGCCGTTGTTTACGGCTAATTGATATTTTTTGCCGTTTAAGGTGAATTTACCATCTTTTATTCTGTTTGCAAAACGTCCGATGACAGCATTGAAGTAGGTTTCTTTTTCAATCCATTCTTCAAGTGTGTTGAACCCTAAAACCACATCGGCTGTATTCCCGTTTTTGTCGGGTGCAAATAGTGTAACAATTTTGGCACCATAGTTGGTAATGTCGGCAGACATCCCATTTTTGTTTTTCAGTGTAAAAATATCGACTTGTTTCCCGTCGATTGTTTTTTTGAAAGAAGCTCTGTTAATCATATCTTATAAAATAAAGAGATAAGCCAACTAAATTATTGGCTTATCAGTGTTGTTGATGTAAGAAAATTACTCTACTCGGCATGCACCATCGCCTATTTCGGCAATGTAGAATTCGGCATCAAGACCTGTTTTCGCTTTGTAGTTTTTGCCCACTTCGGCTATAAAGGTGTCAATTGCTTCGTCCTTTACCAAAGAAACGGTGCAACCTCCAAATCCGCCACCTGTCATGCGGGAGCCAATAACACCCTTAATCTTCCAAGCCTCTTCGGCCATGGTGTCAAGTTTCAAGCCTGTAACCTCGTAGTCGTCGCGTAAAGAAACGTGCGATGCATTCATCAATTTCCCGAAAGCCTCTATATCGCCTGCTTTTAAGGCTTTAACGGCGTCGGTAGTACGTTGTACTTCGCCAACGACGTGGCGTGCTCGTTTGTGTGCGACTTCGTCGGTGATGGCATGCTCTACATTCTTAAATTCCTCTTCGGTAAGTTCGGCCAAGTATTTCAAAGGACGTACGCTGTTGAGTTGTTCAACGGCTTTTTTGCATTCTGCCACTCGTGCATTGTAAGCTCCCGAATCCAACTTATGAGGGCTGTGCGTATTGCTGATAACTACTTTGATGCCTTGTAGTTTTACTGGCACAAGTTCAAATTGAAGCGTGTCGCAGTTTAAGAATATTGCATGGTCTTTTTTGCCTTGAGCACTTGCAAATTGGTCCATAATACCACAATTGACCAATGCAAACTCATGCTCGGAGAGCTGTCCAATTTTTGCCAATTCGGTGCGGTCGTATCCTGTGCCGAGTTGTTCGTTGAAAGCGTATGCTGTTACGACTTCCAAAGCGGCAGAGGATGAAAGCCCTGCACCATTGGGTACATTACCCCAAATAAGTATATCGTAGCCATTTTCGATTTTGATACCGCGTTTTACAAATTGAGCGATGCATCCTAACGGATAGTTTACCCACGAGCGACCCTCAAGCGGGGTGGTTAGTTGATTAAGTTCAAGCTCAACAATCTCCGGTTGGTTAAGCGATTTAAATCGCATTTTTTTATCCGTATTTTTACTTATCAAAAGATAAGTGCCGAAACTTAATGCACAGGGAAATACAAATCCTCCGTTGTAGTCGGTGTGTTCGCCAATAAGATTTACACGTCCGGGCGAGAAGTAAACGGCTTCGGCTTGTTTGCCGTAGGTTTCGTTAAATGCTGTTTTTAATTCTGTTACAGTCATAATACTTATTATTAGTGTTAGTTTATTTTGATATTTAATTTGAACAAAGATATAGATTTATTTTTGAGAAAAAAATGTGTTGTTCAGCAAGTTTATGTATAAAAAATGGTTTATCTTTATCCGAATTTTTAAATGGAATGCCTATGATATAGATTTTTTGTGCGTAAGCGCATATCATGAATTTTAGGGAAAGCGTTATCTTTATTTTTGGCAGAAAGGAACCTGAGAAATTTTTTTACTGCACCAAGAATGGTAAAGCCAGCGCTCGCATTGTATAATGCGGGTTTTTACTATGTTTCTTGGTGTATGGTTTTCTCAGGACCTCTTTCTGCGAGCAAGTAATTGCCCGCTGTTTTTTGTAAAGAGTCCCTGGCGTTTTCTTATATGCGTAGTATTGAAGGAAAGAAAAAGGAAAACCCGAGATGCCTGAAAAAATCGGATTAAGTTAAAATTATTTTAGTTTATGCAAAAAGTAATGGAGCATACACATCTTTACCGGTTTGTTCTTCAGATGTAAATGTTATATATGCATATGAATTTAGTACGAGTGATTCGTGGGTAAAAGTAGGTATTACATATATGGATCCTGCCACATTACAAACAAAGAGTATAAATGGTGCTATTCAAGTGCGAATTGTTTGGATAAATGGCGAGTCGGTAAGTACTACATCTCTTAATCTTGACGACTATAATGAAGTGAGAGATTTTTGCGGTATTCAAGATTAAAACTTGATATTTCCGAGAAAACAGAAACGCCCCGAACATTTGTTCGAGGCGTTTCGCACTATCTACACTTGTGTTATTTTTTTCCACGATTCCCATATCGGCTCATAAATTTATCGACACGCCCTGCCGTATCCACAAGCTTCGATTTGCCTGTGTAGAAAGGATGTGACGAACTTGAAATCTCGAGCTTCAATAACGGATAAGTTACCCCATCAATATCGATGGTTTCTTTCGTAGTAACAGTCGAACGAGTAATGAAGTAATCGCCGTTTGACATGTCTTTAAAAACTACGGGTCGATAGCTTTCTGGATGAATTCCCTTTTTCATTGTTCTATATATTTAAATAATACAAAATACCGTTAAGAGTTTGCAAAGATATAGAATAAATCGGAACTAAAAACTATTTTCTGCATTTTTCTTAAAAATACGCATTTACCAATTCGCTACTGTTTTGTTGTAGATTTGGTCAACAATCTCTTCAATCATTACGCCGATAAGTTCGTCTTGTACATCGTTAAGCATTTTGCTGCTTTCAAAGTTTTGGAATGCCGTAAAATTGGTCTCAAAGTCCTCGTCAGGATTTACATTGTTTGTAAATCGCACGCGAACGGTCATTGTCAATCGGGTTTCGGCAGCATAAGCATCGCTTTGAATAGAAAGCGGTGTCAGTGTGTAACCTGTTACCTCTCCTTCTATTTCTAAATCGCCTCCTTGATTGACAAAGTTCAATCGTGTCTGTTTGCGATAAATATCTTGCAAAGCTTCGTTGAGTTGAATGACCAATGGCGGATAAACCAATGTGGCGGTGTTAGTAAATTCGGAAATGGAGATGGTTTTAATTTTTGAATAATCAATAGAAGTTCCGTTGAATTTAAATGAAACGGCACAAGATTTCATAATCACGGCAATCACAGCAATTGCAATTGTTGTCGTGAGGTAATATTTTGCTTTATTCCAATCCATATTCTTTGATTTTTCGGTATAGTGTTCGCTCCGATATGTTGAGGTCTTTTGCGGCATCTTTTCTTTTTTTGTGTTTCTCCAATGCTTTGACAATCATTCGTTTTTCCGATTCTTCAAGCGAAAGAGACTCTTCGGTATATTCTTCGGTGTCTTGAATTTCATCATTCGGGTTGATTATCCGCGATACGGGTTGTTGTCTGTCGATAATGGTCGGAATGTGTGTTTCTTGCTGTTGTTCGAAAATAGTGGGTACTTCGTACACGGGGTCCTCGCTGATGTTGATATTTCCTTGTTTGATAATATTGTTGACAAGTTTTTTTAAATCGTTCATGTCTTTTTTCATATCGAATAAGACCTGATAAAGAATTTCGCGTTCGTCGTTGAACGACTTGTCGTGTGAGGAGCCATGTGAAAACAGGGCTGGCATTTGCCGTGTTTCGCTATCGGGCAAGTATTTGGCTAAAATATCGCTCGAAATGTCCCGATTGTGCTCAATGACGGAAATTTGCTCGGTCACGTTTTTCAGTTGTCTGATGTTGCCTTTCCAATAGTATTTCTGAAGCAGGATTTGTGCTTCTTCGGAGAGTTTAATGGGAGGCATATTGTATTTCTCTGCAAAGTCGTTGGCAAATTTTCTGAATAAGAGCAAAATGTCTTCTTTACGTTCTCGCAAAGGCGGTACATAAATAGGCACGGCATTCAGTCGGTAGTAAAGGTCTTCTCTGAATTTCTTGTTTTGAATGGCTTCCAACATATTTACATTGGTGGCAGCAACAACACGCACGTTTGTTTTTTGCACTTTCGACGACCCAACACGCATAAATTCTCCTGCTTCGAGTACGCGTAGCAATCGCACCTGAGTGGAAAGAGGAAGTTCGCCTACTTCGTCAAGAAAAATGGTTCCTCCGTCGGCCACTTCAAAATATCCTTTGCGATCGGATGTGGCACTTGTAAAAGCACCTTTTTCGTGTCCAAACAATTCGGAGTCAATGGTCCCTTCGGGTATTGCACCGCAGTTGATAGCAATAAAACTATTGTGTTTGCGATAACTATATTGATGAATGATTTGCGGAAAATTCTCTTTCCCGACGCCGCTCTCTCCTGTAATCAAAACCGATAAATCGGTGTTGGCAACCTGCACGGCAATATCGATGGCACGATTCAGCAGGGAGTTATTCCCGATGATTCCAAATCGTTGTTTTACAGCTTGTAATTCTGATGTTTGCATAAACAAAAGACTAAAAATATCATACAAAAATACTTTTTTATGCCGAGATTAACAAGCTCGTTAATATAAATTAAGAGAGGGCATAAAAACGCTTTTTATCTATTTCGAGACTACATTGAAAAATATTACCTTTGCGCTAAAAAAGTGGATTATGGAAAGCAAATTTTACATTTATAATACGTTGACTCGCAAAAAAGAAGAGTTCAAACCGCTGCATGCGCCGCACGTCGGTTTGTACGTTTGCGGTCCGACTGTCTATGGCGACGGACATTTGGGGCACGCACGGCCGGCTATCACTTTCGATGTTTTGTATCGTTATCTGACGCATCTCGGCTACAAAGTGCGTTACGTGCGCAACATCACCGATGTCGGTCATTTGGAACACGATGCCGACGAGGGCGAAGACAAAATAGCCAAAAAAGCGCGCCTCGAAAAACTCGAGCCGATGGAGGTCGTTCAACACTATACGTTGCGTTATCACAAGGCGATGGAGAAATTGAACGTGTTGCCGCCAAGCATCGAACCGCACGCATCGGGGCACATTATCGAACAGATTGCGTTTGTGCAAAAAATTCTCGATGCCGGCTACGCGTACGTCAGCGAAGGGTCGGTCTATTTCGATGTCGAAAAATACAACCGCGACCACCACTACGGCAAACTGTCGGGGCGGAATATTGACGAGTTGCTGGAAACAACACGCGAACTTGACGGTCAGACTGAAAAACGGCGCAGCATCGATTTCGCATTGTGGAAAAAAGCCGCGCCCGAACACATCATGCACTGGCCGAGTCCGTGGAGCGAAGGTTTCCCCGGTTGGCACATGGAATGTTCGGCCATGGGCACCAAATACCTCGGCGAAGAGTTCGACATACACGGCGGCGGCATGGACTTGATGTTCCCGCACCACGAGTGCGAAATTGCTCAAAGTGTGGCTGCTCTCGGTCACGAAACCGTGCATTATTGGATGCACAACAACATGATAACCATCAACGGACAAAAGATGGGCAAATCGTTGGGCAACTTCATCACGCTCGACGAATTTTTCACCGGTTCGCATCCGTTGCTGACACAGGCATTTTCGCCGATGACGATTCGTTTTTTCATTCTTCAGGCACACTACCGCAGCACGGTCGATTTCAGCAACGAAGCGCTGCAAGCGTCGGAAAAAGGTTTGGCGCGCCTGTTGGAAGCCTACGAACGTCTGCAAAAAATAGTGCCGGCGGCGCAATCGACCATCGATGTGAAAGGTCTGCGCGACCGCTGCGAAGAGGCCATGTGCGACGACTTGAACACGCCGATTGTGATTTCGCACCTATTCGACGCGTGCAAAGCCATCAACACCGTTGCTGACGGCAAAGGGAGCATTTCAGCAGTCGATTTGGAGGAACTGAAAGCGGTATTTTCGCTTTTTGTGGAAGATGTTTTGGGAATAAAAACCGAAGCCGATGACAATAAAAACGATGCTTACAAAAAAGCAGTTGATTTGTTGTTGGATTTGCGCTTGCAAGCCAAACAAAACAAAGATTGGGCAACCTCGGACAAAATCCGCAACGAACTGACGGCTCTTGGCTTTTCAATAAAAGATACAAAAGACGGTTTTGAGTGGAGTTTATAATTTTAACAAGATAGATCAATGAAAAAAATTAAAATTTTATTTTTTGCTGCCTTGTTTTTGTGCAGTTGTCAGAAAAATGAGTATCAGTTGACGCTTGAGGTGTCGGACGATTTTAATGGTGCAACGGCATATCTTGCAAAGCAGATAGGTCGCGATGTGGTTTTTACCGATAGTGTTTTGGTTGATAATGGTATTGCAACTTTCAAAGGGGTGCAAGATACGGCATTGTTTCGTACCATTGTTTTGAGTCAGGAATCGAAACGGACGTTTGTTGCGCCTGTTGTGTTGGAGAAAGGGACTATTCGTGTTGATTTTACCAATGGCGTTGCCACTGTTTCGGGGACGAGTAATAACGATGTTTTGCAGAAATACTTGCTTTTGGAGCAGCAGTACAATCCTTTGTTCGAAGAACTGATTACCGAATATTTTAAGACGGAAGAAACGAATATCGGGAAACGTAACTCGATAGAGAATCAGTATGATGTGCTTGAAACAGAGTATAATGAAAAGGTAATTTCGTTTATTGATGAGAATTTGAATAATGTGGCAGGTGCTTATGCGTTTGTCCAGATTTATCGTTCGTTGAGCGATGAGGAACAGATAGGCTTGCTGGACAAAGCGGGAGAATTATTTCTGATACAGCCTGAAATTGCCCGTATTGCAGCACGCTTGGAGATTGTAAAAAAAGTTGCGGTTGGGAATGTCTTCGTGGATCTTACAATGAGAGATCCTCAAGGGAATGAAGTTCATTTATCCGATTTTGCAGGCAAAGGCAACTATCTTGTTGTCGATTTTTGGGCTTCGTGGTGCGGACCATGTCGTCGTGCAATGCCCGAGTTGAAGCGTATTTATGAAACATATAAAGCAAAAGGCGTTGATGTGGTTGGAATATCGTTTGACAACGACGAACAAGCATGGATTTCGGGTATTCAGGCACTTGAGTTGCCATGGCACCAAATGTCCGATTTAAAAGGTTGGGAGTCGTTAGGTTCTTCCGTTTATGGTGTTAATGCCATTCCGCATTTAATGCTGTTAGGACCTGATGGTACTATTCTTGCAAAACAACTCAACGATGCTTCTTTAGAAGAAAAACTTCAAGAAATATTTCGATAGGAACATTTCCGGAAAATTAAAAAATAAATCCCTTTACAATTGTAAAGGGATTTATTTTATTTATAAAAGTAGCGTTTATCCTAACATTGAGAGAAGGATTCCAGCAGCTACTGCCGACCCGATAACACCTGCTACGTTGGGTCCCATAGCGTGCATCAATAGGAAGTTTCCTGGGTCAGATTCTTGTCCAACTTGTTGAGATACACGAGCTGCCATTGGCACTGCAGAAACACCAGCAGAACCAATCAATGGATTAATTTTTTCTTTCAAGAATAAGTTCATGAATTTTGCAAGCAAAACACCTCCTGCCGATCCAATACTAAATGCAATAACTCCAAGAACAATGATCTTTATAGTTCCCCATGCAAGGAATGTACTTGCAGTGGCAGTTGCACCAACGGTAATGCCAAGAAATACAGTAACGATGTTCATCAACTCATTTTGAACCGTTTTGCTTAAACGTTCAGTAACACCACATTCTTTCAATAGGTTACCAAACATCAAACAACCGATAAGAGTAGCGGCATCAGGTAAAATAAGAGCCACTACAATTGTAATCATTATAGGGAAAATGATTTTTTCAGTTTTAGAAACGGTACGTAGTTGTGGCATTTTAATGACACGCTCTTTTTGTGTAGTTAGGGCTCTCATAATTGGAGGTTGAATAACTGGTACTAGTGCCATGTAAGAGTATGCCGCAACAGCAATAGGACCAAGTAAATGAGGTGCTAATTTCGATGTCAAGAAAATAGCTGTTGGACCATCTGCACCACCAATAATACCAATAGAACCTGCTTCAGGACCTGTAAAACCTAATGCCAAAGCACCGATGAAGGTCGCAAAAATACCTAATTGTGCAGCAGCACCTAGTAATAAACTTTTTGGATTAGAGATAAGTGGCCCAAAGTCGGTCATTGCTCCGATACCGATAAATATCAAACAAGGATAAATACCAAGTTTAACACCTAAATAAAGGTAGTCGAGTAATCCTGCATTTGCATAAAAGTCGCCCCAATGTACGTGTCCGCCAGCGAACAAACTTTCGTGGAACATATTTGCACCAGGAATGTTTGATAGCAACATACCAAACGCAATAGGTAACAAAAGCAATGGTTCGAATTGTTTTACAATTGCCAAATAAAGCAACAAACAAGCAATGGCAATCATCATAATGTTTCGCCAATCGCCTTCGTTTTCTGTATTTAGCATTTTGCCAATACCAGAACTTTCAGCAAAATCACTTAATGTTTCTCCAACGTTAATAATTTTTTCAGACATCACGATGTCTTCTTTTTCGTTGGAAGTTGCACTTTGTTGTTCCGCTGCCCACAACTGATTTGTAGGTAGAGCAAGTGCAAATGTTAAGCAAAGAATTTTAATAAATCGTTTCATCGTTTTTAGGGTTTTAAATTAAGCTAAATCCAACAAAACATCGTCTTGCATAACAGATTTTCCTGCTTGAACATAGATTTTGCCAACAACACCATCTTTTTCTGCCATAATGTTGTTTTCCATTTTCATTGATTCCATAGTAAGCAACACATCGCCACGTTTGATGCTTTGACCTTCGCTAACCAACACTTTGATAATGCTACCAGGAAGTGGAGCTTTCACAGCACTTGCACCGCCTGCTGGTTTTGGAGCTGCTGCTGGAGCAGGAGCTGCTTTTGGTGCCGCAGCTGGTTTTGCTTGTGGTTTCGGTGCAGGAGCAGGAGCCGCTGCTTCTACTACAGTACCTTCGAATTCGATAAGAACATCGTCTTGCATAACGTTTTGTCCTTGTTTTACAAGTACGTTTTTGATTGTTCCATCAGATTCTGCACACACGTTGTTTTCCATTTTCATTGATTCCATAGTAAGCAACACATCACCACGTTTTACACTTTGACCATTGCTTACCAACACTTTGATAATGCTACCAGGAAGAGGAGCTTTGATGTTTGCTGCAACTTTTTTACTTGCAGGAACTGCAGCCGATTGAGCAACGCGTGCTACTGGGGCTGATGCTGTAGGTTGTTCGTTGTCAAGTTCTACGTTAAATGATTTTCCATTAACAACAACTTCGGCGTTATTTCCTTCTAACTCGTTTACTGAAACTTCATAATCAACGCCATCTATTTTGAATTTAAAATTTTTCATTTCTTATTTGTTTAAATTATTCATACCATAAATTTTTGAGTTCCACGCAGAGTTAGGATTTTGACGAATAGTCAAACAATAACTTTCAGTATCGTGAACTTCAGCAAAATACAAATGAAGAGCCATTGCAATGGCTGCTTTTTCGCTTTCGGAAGCGGAAGATTCGCAAATAGGAGCTTCTTCTACTTGTGTTGCAACTTCCTTTTTTGTCTTAGTTTTCTTATTAACACTTGTTGTCATTACAACACTAAAAAGGTTAAGAGTAAGGATTAGAACACAAAGAATGAAGAATACCATTCCTATCCCAAACAATGTTACGATAGTAACGTTTGTCCAATTAACTGCTAAAATCATCATAACACAACGGTTTTATAGTGGAATGTTAGAATGTTTTTTTGCAGGGTTGTTCAAGCGTTTTGTTTTCAGCATTTCGAATGCGCGAATAATGCGGAAACGAGTATTGCGCGGCTCAATAACGTCGTCGATGTATCCACGCGATGCAGCCTGATACGGACTTGCAAATTTCTCTTGATATTCTGCCTCTTTTTCGGCAATGAATTTTTTCTTTTCTTCGGGGTCTTCAATCGTTTTAAGCGTTTTTGCTTCCAAAACGCCAATAGCACCGGAAGCTCCCATAACGGCAATTTCTGCATTTGGCCAAGCATAGCAAAGGTCGCCACGGAGTTGCTTACAACTCATAACAATATGCGAACCGCCGT
The DNA here is from genome assembly GCA_017456885.1 of Paludibacteraceae bacterium. Classification (GTDB taxonomy): domain Bacteria; phylum Bacteroidota; class Bacteroidia; order Bacteroidales; family Paludibacteraceae; genus RGIG9608. The sequence goes on along the minus strand of JAFTIM010000014.1, from coordinate 55,927 downwards.
ACGATTTGCGAATGGTAACCGTTACTTTTGGCACGGTGGCTTCGCCGTAAGCAAACATCAATTTTGCACCGTGAGCAATGATACCGGCATACTCTTGACCTGTTCCGCAAAGGAATCCCGGAACATCGACCAACGTCAGAATAGGAATATTAAACGCATCGCAGAAACGTACAAAGCGAGCTGCTTTGCGTGAAGAGTTGCAATCCAAAACTCCCGCTAACCAATTCGGTTGGTTGGCAATGATACCCGTCGATTGTCCGTTGAAACGGGCAAAACCGCAAATAATATTTTTTGCATAGTCGGGTTGAACTTCCATAAAATCGCCATTATCCACAATTGTGTAGATGATGTTTTTCATATCGTAAGGCACGTTCGGATTGGCAGGAACCATCGAATTCAGTACATCGTCAAGACGGTCGATTGGGTCGGTGCATTCCATGCGAGGAGCCTCTTCCATGTTGTTTTGAGGAATGAAAGAAACCAAACGTCGAACGGTTGCAATCGCTTCTTCTTCGGTAGGAGCCGTAAAATGGGTTACACCCGATTTTGTAGCATGCACGCGGGCACCGCCGAGTTCCTCAACGGTTACATCTTCGTTGGTTACCGATTTCACTACTTTCGGTCCCGTGATGAACATGTATGAGTTGGATTCGGTCATTAGAATAAAGTCCGTAAGTGCTGGCGAATAAACTGCTCCACCGGCACAAGGTCCGAAAATGACGGAAATTTGAGGCACTACGCCCGACGCCAAAATGTTGCGTTCGAATATCTCGGCATAACCTGCCAAAGCACATGCTCCCTCTTGAATACGAGCACCACCCGAATCGTTCAATCCGATGATGGGAGCTCCGAGTTTCATGGCCATATCCATTACTTTGCAGATTTTTTGTGCCATTGTTTCCGACAACGAACCACCGATAACCGTAGCATCTTGTGCAAAGACAAATACCAATCTTCCGTCGATTGTTCCACTACCAACGGCAACACCATCGCCGAGGAAAACTTTCTTCTCCATACCGAAGTCGGTACAGCGATGGGTGAGGAACATATCTATTTCCTCAAAACTTCCTTCGTCGAGCAACATATTGATACGTTCGCGCGCGGTATATGCACCTTTTGCGTGATGTTTTTCGATAGCCTTTTCGCCACCACCAAGCAAGGCTTGGGCGCGTTTGTCAACCAGTTTTTTTAGTTTTTCTTGATTTTCCATTTTTTTTATTTTATTTTGGTTGTTCGCATAGTTCTGTTAAAACTCCGTGTGTCGATTTCGGGTGCAAAAAGCCGATACTCAAATTTTCAGCTCCTTTGCGTGGGGTTTTGTCGATGAGTTGGATACCGTTTGCTTCGCACTCGGTCAGAGCCGCTTGCACATCATCTACGTTGAAAGCAATGTGATGAACACCACCACGAGGATTCTTTTCCAACCATTTTGCTATGGTGCTTTCCTCGCAAGTCGGCTCCAAAAGTTCAATCTTGGTTTGTCCTACCTTGAAAAAAGCTGTGCGTACTTTTTGGTCGGCTACCTCTTCGATAGAGTAGCATTTTGTACCTAAAATTTGTTCGTAATAGGGGATTACCTCCTCCAATTTACTTACGGCAATGCCGATGTGTTCAATGTAACTTGGTTGCATAATAATAAAGTTAATTATTTAATTATTAAATGTTTAAATATTATTTCTTTGTGTAAGACAAAAAATCTCACGAAGTTACATGTTTTCTTTTGTTTGGCAATAAAAAAACATGAAAAATGGCTGGATAAGAAAAACCGATGGGGTTATTTTTTCTTGTAAAAAATGTTTACTTTCGCGAGCGGATAGAGTAAACTCTTTCCGAGATTATTTTTTGAAAAAGAGGCGTTATGTCTTCTTCTTGTATATGAAAAGCCTAGGAAACTTTCTTCATTTTGAAAACAAGAAGCGATGTAATGGTCTTCACGCGACAGCGTGGAACCGTTATTCCATTTCTGTTTTCAAGGGTTTTTCCTAGCACCTTCATATAGAGACGTGGCATTGCAGTTCCACGCTTCCTTATTTATAAATGTTCTTTTGGAACTGAAGAACACAAAACAATTTACACTATGAGAAAAATAGGTTTATTAGTTGTCTCTTTGGCAATTTCAGTTTCTGCGTTTGGTCAAGAAATAGATTCGACATTTTTTCAAGACAGTAGAAACCTTTGTACTAAATTTTTGGGTATTCCTGTTGATGGAACAAGATTTGAAGTTAATCAAAAACTAAAAGCAAAAGGATTCGTTCGTAATTATGACGCAACAGAACGTGCTGGTTTTGAAGTTTTAGAAGGTGAATTTAATGGAAAAGATGTAGATGTTTATGTTGCTACTAACAATAATAAAGTTTATCGCATCTATTTAGCAGATAAAAACTGTGTTGACGAGACTCAAATAAAAATCAGATTTAATAATCTTTGTTATCAATTTGAAAATAATTCGAAATATATTAGTTATGATTCTATTAGTTATAGAATTCCTGATAATGAGGATATATCTTATGAGATGTCTGTAAACAACAAACAATATCAGGCAATTTTTTATCAAAAATTTTCGGAATCAGATTCTATACTTATTGCAAAATACTTAAAAAAAGAACTTTTAAAACGATACGAAAATTATGAAACGCTTGCAGCATTACCAGAAGAGTCATTAATAAACATAGCAGAAAACTTTTTACCAATAGCATTCCTAAAATTTAATTCCAACAGAAATGTATGGTTTACTATTAAAGAAATTTATGGCAAATATTATATTGCTATGTACTATGATAATGAATACAATAAAGCAAATGGAGAGGATTTGTAAAAACTAAATCAAATACAAAAAAAGGGAGCGCGCTCCCTTTTTTATTTAACTTTTCTCTCTCACACGTTTGGCGTATAATCCGTAGAGCGTAACCATTACGAAACAGAGCAGAGGTACCGCATACGAAATGTTCACGGCAGGCAACCCTGCTATCGTGCCTTTGTCTATTATCATTCCTTGAAGCGGCGGCATCAGTGCACCTCCTACAATAGCCATTACCAAAAATGCCGCTCCGAGAGTGGTATCGTGTTCATCGACGTTTTCCAATGCAATGCCGTAAATGGTCGGAAACATCAGCGACATAAAGAAACTGATTGCCACCAAAGAGTAAAGCCCGATTCTGCCTACGATAAAAATGGCTCCGAGAGTGGCACAGCAAGCTCCGATGCCGAATACGGCAAGCAGTGTGTGCGATTTGATAAATTTCATCAGATAAGTGGTGATAAACCGACTCGCAAGAAACATTATCATGGCAACTATATTGTAGTTTTGAGCAGTGGCTTTGTTTATTCCCAATTGGTTGGCATATTGTATAATAAAAGTCCAAACCATTATTTGCGCTCCCACATAAAAAATCTGTGCCACAACGCCGTTTCGATAGAGTTTGTTATGCCACAATCGTGAAAGTGTTTCGCTCGCCTTTGTTTGTCTGCTTTGTTGTATGGTTTTAGGCATTTTTGTACAAGCAATAACAACAAATACCAACAATACCAATATGCCGATAACTACGTACGGATTGCGAATTACGGCAAGGTCGTGTGTACGGATGGCGGCTTGTTCGGCTTCACTCAACGTGTTAAAAATAATCTCGCCTGCAGCATCGCGTTTGTCAGACCAAAGTTGCGGTAAGACAATCAGCGAGGCAACGGCCATGCCCGAAAGCGACCCGACCGGATTAAACGCTTGTGCAAAATTGAGCCTTCGCGTGGCAGTTTCTTTTGAACCTAACGACATGATGAACGGATTGGCCGTTGTTTCCAAAAAAGCCAATCCGAATGTCAGTATGTACAACGAGATGCAGAAAAAAGTGAAACTCTCGAATGAAGTAGCCGGAATAAACAAGAATGCTCCCACGGCATAAAGTGCCAATCCTAATAAGACACCACTCTTGTAGCTGTATTTCCGGATAAAAAATGCTGCCGGCAATGCCATTGTCGTATAACCTCCATAGAATGCAAACTGCACGAGCGAGGCTTTGGCTGCCGATAGATTCATCACGGTTTGAAAGGCGGCTACCATCGGGTTGGTAATGTCGTTGGCAAATCCCCACAACATAAAAAGCGATGTGATAAGAATAAACGGCAATACATAACTTACGCCATTGTGTCTTAAAAGTGATTCTTTGTTGTTGCTCATGATGATAGAATTTTGAGGATTACGATTGTGGTAAATAGGTTTTTAATGCCATGCCATTCCCTTTCAGTATCGGCGTGTCGTTGTCTTTCAATTCTCCTGCTGCTCGGGCTTGTACTTTTATGTTTCCAATGGCGGTTGCCTCAACCGGTCCTGCCACTACTTTACAACCGGTTTTTTGTGCTGTGAGTTTATTCAATAGTCCGTTTTGCGAGCCTCCGCCTACTATGTATATGGTTGTTATTCGGCGACCGGTTGACAATTCCAATTCTTGTTTTACTCTTGCATATTCGTTTGCCAACGATAGACAAACTAACCGCATATAGTCGCCTTGCGATTGAGGAATGCGTTGATTTGTTTCGCGACAATAGTCGTCAATGGCTTGCTTCATGCTCTTGGGTGCGGTAAAACGGCCGTCGTTTACGTCAATGGTGCTTTCGCAGTCCGATTTTTCTCCCTCGGCCACCATGCGTGAGTAGTCGCAATTCATACCTTGTGCCGTCCACTCTTTTACCAACGACTGCAAAAACCATAGCCCTGTAATGTTTTTTAGCAAACGAATATCGCCCGAAACGGCTCCTTCGTTGGTAAAGTCGGCAGCCAAAACCTCCGGTGTGAGAAGTGGAGTTGGGGTAATAGTTCCCATCAACGACCACGTCCCCGAACTGATAAACGCCCATTCGTCGCCCTCTGCGGCGATGGCTGCAAGTGCCGATGCCGTGTCGTGAGAGCCTACGGCCACCACATTGCAAGTGCCTCCCAACTCTTTTTGTAAATCGCCCGTTATTTCACCGATGATTGTCCCCGGCAGTACGATTTTCTGCATTAAATTTTTCGGGAGAGACAACTTGGAAAATATCGTATCGTCCCATTCGCGACTAATGGAGTTCATCATTTGCGAGGTGGAAGCTATCGTGTATTCGTTTGCTGCTTTTCCCGTGAGAAAATAGGCGAACAAATCGGGCATAAACAACAACTTTTTTGCGCTTTTTAATGCTGCATCGTTTTCTAAAACTGCACTATATAGCTGAAATACGGTGTTTATTTCCATAAACTGATTACCTGCCAATCGGAAAAACTGCTCTTTGGGCAATTGCTCGAAAGCCTTTGCAAGAATACCTGCGGTGCGTGTGTCGCGGTAGCATACGGGGTTTGAAATCAGTCTGCCGTTTTCGTCGATTAACCCGAAATCGACACCCCACGTGTCGATGCCGATACTGCGTATGTGGGTGCCGTATTTCTTAAAAGCCTTTTTAAGTCCGTTTTTAAGCTCTTCGAACAGAGCGAGAAAATCCCAATAAACCCTTCCTCCCAAATTTATTTGTCGGTTGGGGAAGCGATGTATCTCGTCGAGTGTCAACTCGTTGTTGTTGATGCACCCAACAATCACGCGTCCGCTTCCGGCTCCAAAATCAGCAGCTATGTAGTACATGATTGATGTCGTTTTTTAGTCGGTGATTTTTCCTAACACATATTTGTCGAGGTCTTTTATCTCTTGTTCGGTCAGCACTTGGTAGTTCATATCCGATTGCACAATGATGCGACATGCCATCTCAAAGAACATGGCCTTTTCAAAAGCCGCATTAAAATCTTTGCCGCAAACTACCTGTCCATGATTTGTGAGCAGGCACGAATCGTGTTCCTTTAATGCTTCGATTACGGCTTTTGCCAACTCGGGCGACCCCGGTCGGTAGTACGGAACCACGGGAATTTCTTTCCCTACATGGCAAGGCACTTCGGCCGTTACGTTGAAATTGCTCGGTTTGTTTTTCATACACGCAACGCTTGTGGCATATTCCGACTGAAAGTGTAACACCACGTTTATGTCGGTTCGCTCGCGTAACACCCCTAAATGGAATCCGTGTTCCATCGACGGTTTTATGCCGTTCAGAGGTTCTCCGTTGGCAAGGTTCAGTACGGCAATTTTCTCTTTTTGTATTGTCGGCAACCACGAACCTGTTCCCGAAATCATAACTCTATTACCGATTCGCCACGACATATTTCCACTGCTACACAGCATCAAATGCTCGTTTCCGGCACGATGTGCAGCCTCTATAAATTCTTGAAAATGAACAGTGCTTATGTTATTCATCAGAGTAATTTTTTATACAATTCTTTAATAGTTTTTTTATCAATATTTTTTTGGTTGCCGGTGGTGCATACATCTTTTATCGCCGATGTTGCTAAAGCGTCAATGTCTTTTTCAGTAATACCTAATTTGCCGAGGGTTTGGAGGATGCCGACTTTTATCGACAAGGCATTGACAGCTGCTACGGCTGCGTCTGCTGCCTCTTCGTTCGACATGCCTTTCATAGTTTCGGCTATTGCCGAACGTGCTCCTGCTCCGAAACAAGCAGTTTCGTTTAGTACAAATCTTCTTGTCATATCGAATGTTTTTTATATGCTTTCACTTTTCAAAGTTATAGTTATCCCGAAAGATAACCATAACTTCGTGTTTTTGTCATTTATACATAGGTCCGTAGGCTGCACAGGCACGATAGTCTTGCCCCTCTTTGTCCATGCCGAAAGCATTCCAAGCCGATGGGCGGAAAATTTTTTCTTCGGGTACGTTGTGCATCGATACGGGTATTCGTAGTATGGAGCAAAGCGTAATAAGGTCGGCTCCTATGTGTCCGTACGAGATGGCTCCGTGGTTTGCACCCCAATTGTTCATCACATCGTAAGCGGTTTTGAAAGCGCCTTTGCCTGTGCAGCGTGGAGCAAACCAAGTGCACGGCCATGTGTAGTCGGTGCGTTTCCATAGAATGTCGGACACCTCGTCGGGGAGTTTTACCGTCCAACCTTCGGCTATTTGCAATGTGGGTCCAAGACCTTTTACCAAATTCAAACGAATCATGGTTACGGGCATTTGCTCTTCGGTAATGAAACGCGAGGAGTAGCCACCGCCACGGAAATAACCCAAATCGGCAGGGTTCCATGTGGTTGCGTTGAGAATCGCTTCTTGGTCTTTTTCGGTTATGTTCCACCATTCTTTCATGACGGCGTTGCCTTGTTCGTCTTTTGCCAATCCGCAAGCATCAAGGCAGGCGGCTCCCGAGTTGATAAGGTGAATGAATCCATCGGCCTCTTTTGCTTTGCCTTCGATGTCGTAGCCGGTAGCTTTTTTTACCGCCTCGGGGCTCCAATAGGTACGCACATCGGCAAAAATTTGTGCACGATTGGTAAGCAATTTCATAAACAGCATGCCAAGCCCGTTCAATACATCATTTTCGGTGGCAAGAATGTACGGTTCGCGCGCGCCGTTCCAATCGAACGAGGTGTTGAGCATGGCTTCGGGGAAATCGCAGTTCGGATAGAAGTCTGTCCATTGGCGTTGCCCTTGAAATCCTGCTGCAATGGCATTGTGTCCTACTTTCTCTTCTTCGCAGCCGTCGGGTAGATTCGGGTTGCCATTCATCAAATCTTTGATGATGACCATCATTTTTACCACAAATTCCCAATCGGCATCTTTTTCCTCGCGTGTTTTTTGCAGAAATTCGGGATTTTTGTCAAAACCCTCTTTGCATCGGGCTTTTGTCCATGCAAGGGCTTTTTCGTATTCGGCTTTGTCGTAAATGCCTTTTTCCATTCGGCGGATGAGTTCCACCTCGTCAACCGATTCTACCCGCATACCAAGATATTCTTCGATGAAAGCGGGGTCGATAATTGAGCCTCCGATACCCATACAAATGGATCCTATTTGCAGGTACGATTTCCCTCGCATTGTGGCAGCGGCTACGGCAGCACGCCCAAAGCGCAGGAGTTTTTCTTTTACGTCGTCGGGTATTTCGGTGTTGTCGGCATTTTGTACATCGTGTCCGTAGATGCCGAAAGCGGGGCGACCTTTTTGCGTATGCGTAGCCAAAACGGAGGCCAAATAGACGGCACCCGGACGCTCCGTACCGTTAAATCCCCAAACGCCTTTGATGGTCATGGGGTCCATATCCATGGTTTCGGCACCGTAGCACCAACAAGGAGTTACGGTCAGAGTGATGTCCACACCTGCTTTTTTGAACTTCTCGGCACAGGCAGCGGCCTCGCCGGCACGGCCGATAGTGGTGTCGGCTATCACTACTTTTACGGGTTCGCCGTTGCTGTAACGTAAATTGTCCTCAAACAACTTTGCCGCCGATTTTGCCATATTCATTGTCTGCTCTTCGAGCGACTCTCTAACTTTGAGTTCACCTCGTCGTCCGTCGATGGTTGGGCGGATACCAATTACGGGATAATCTCCTATCAATCTGTTTTTTGCCATAAGTCTGTATTTTTTTTGTAATTATTTGCGTAAAAGTAGAGTAAATGTATTGTACGAAAAATATCTATTTTCCTTATTTTTGTGTCTGTTTTAAACTTAAACCTGTTTTTTGTATGGATAGTTCTTATAAAGGTGATCCTTCCGAAATTTTGCAGCAGTTTCCTGCTTTCAATTTACGATTACTCTGCTGTCGTTATTGGTGGTTGAGCAATTGGGAGTTCAGAGAGCAGGCGTTTCCTTATTGGCGGATTTATTACAACAAACAACCGGGGGCTTACGTGGTTGCCAATGGTGTTGAGATGGAGTTGCTGCCCGAATATTTGTATGTGATTTCGCCGAATACGCATTATGCCACTTTTTTGCATTCCAACGAAATTCCGCAAGAGGGTTTCAAAATGACGGGTGGACGAATTTCCGATTTGACCTCGTCGGAAGAGCAGCAATTGTTGTTGTCGGGGGCAGTGGAGCAGTTGTTCATTCACTTTACGATAGGTTATCCCTACGATAATGCAACATCGGGGATTTATAAATTTCCGTTTACCGACAATTTAAGAAAGAAAGTTGAAACCATTATCAAGCAGATAAAAACAAACACTTCGCAATTCGACTTCAGAGGCTATTTGTTCATACAGACGTTTATTTGCGAGATTCTTTCGTGTTTTGAAAGTACGCATTGGGATTTGGGCAACAAAGATGTACGCGTTTTGCGTATCATAAGTTATATCGAGGCGAATATTCGGAAAAAGTTGTCGTGCGATATGCTTGCCGAACAAGTTTGCATGGCAAAAAATTCGTTTGCAAAGATTTTTAAACAAACAACGGGAAGTCCATTGCATCGGTTTGTACAACAAAAACGCATCGAAACGGCGTGTTCTCTTTTGGCACATTCCGATATGAGTATCGAACAAATTGCCCACTGTTCGGGTTTTCTCAACAGATACCATTTTTCGCGTGTGTTTGAAAATTGTATGCGGACTTCACCGGCAAAATACCGACGTGAAATTACTTATTCGAATCACACGTTTTGCAAATAAAATGGTTATTTTTGTGGCGTTTTTAGCTCGTATATCATGAAAAAAGAAACGATTATAATCATCATTGCCTCGTGTATTATTATAGGATTGGCTGCCGCTCTGTTTTTTGTTTTTCGCAATGCAAAAAACACCGAAAAAGAGATGCAGGAAATGGTGGAGCAACTCAACTACGAAAAAGAGTCGTTGGAGGAGGAGTATTCGGATTTGGCTTTTTTCGAGGGTGCTAATTATACGCTGAAAAACGATTCGATACTGAAACTTTTGGATAACGAGAAAAAACGTGTTCAGCTGCTGTTGGAGGAGCTTCGACAAACCAAAGCCACCAATGCGCGCCGTATTGCCGAGTTGAAAAAAGAGTTGGCTTCGGTGCGAAAAGTCATGGTGTCGTACATCAATCAAATCGATTCGCTGAACAAGATAAATACGCATTTGATGCGCGAAAATACCGACATCAAAAACCGTTACACCGAGGCTACGCAAACCGTGGCTACGCTTTCGCAAGAGAAAGAAAACCTGACCGAAAAGGTAAAATTGGCTTCGATGTTGGAGGTGCGCGACGTGGTGGTTACCACCCTCAACGAACGTGAACGCAAAACGACACGCTTACGCAAAATAGCATTGATAAAGTTTGACTTTGTGGTGCTGAAAAACATTACCACGCCAACGGGCAATAAAGTGGTGTATTTGCGCATCGTTACGCCCGACGAACGCATTTTGACCAAGAACGCTGCCGATGTGTTCGAGTTCGAGGGTTCGCAAATAGCATTCTCTTGCAAAAAACAGTTCGAATACATGGGCGACGAGGTGGTCGAAACGCTTTATTGGAGCGTTGAAGAAGTACTCATAGAGGGTACTTATCGGGTCGATATTTTTATCGATGGCAATTTGGCCGGCTCGCAAACTTTTACGTTGGACTAAATAATTTTTTAGCAACTAATCCTTAAATTTTTTTGATATGAAATCTAATGCTGAAATCAGAGCTTTGGCTCGCCAATCCTTGTCCGATAAATGGACTATGCTTGCACTTGTTACACTTCTTTTACTCGTTATTTCGGGAGCATCGGGCATTGGCATCGTAACAACTATTTTTGCCTTTCTGCCTGTCAATTTCGGTGTAGAACAGTTGTTTTTGCGTTTTGTGCGTGGCGAAGAAGACAACCTTATCGAAAAAATGTTCGATGGCTTCAAGTGTTACGGACGTGCACTCAGTGTCGAATTGTTGAGAGCCGTTTACATCTTTTTGTGGACATTGCTGTTGTACATTCCCGGCATTGTCAAATCCTATTCGTATGCCATGACGTACTATATCGCTCTCGACAATCCCGAACTTGGTGCCGAAGAGTGTATCAATCGCAGTATGAAAATGATGAACGGACACAAAATGGAGTTATTCCTTCTCGACTTGAGTTTTATCGGTTGGATACTGCTCGGTATTCTGACGTTTGGTATTGGACTTCTTTGGGTTGTGCCTTATATGAAAACTGCACATTGCCATTTTTACGAAGAGCTGAAAGCCTCCGAAGAATTAAGCATATAAGCCGAACAAAATGCCTTGCTGCAACGCCTCTTCGGAGCGTACAAGGCGAAAAAACAAAATGATAACAAACAAAAAATTCAAGCAAAACAGAGAAAACTAAACTAACATACTAAACAGAGCTTTAGCTCTTATTCTCTCATCTGAAATCTCGACAATTTCATCTGTATATGAGAATAAGTCAAGTTAAGGTTCACGCTACGGCGTGGACTTTTGGAACTTATCTATATACAAGGGAAGTCGAGATCCTCAGATGAAGATAAACCAAAAAGTTTCACGCTTTTTTGTTTGTCAGAATTAAGGGCAAAAGCATCAGAAAAAATGCCATTATGCCCACACTCAATTGGATTGGAAAAGACAAGGTGACGAACCACCACCGCGAAGTGCCGTTCCGCACGTTGGAACGCAAATATACGTTTGGCGACAACACGACCGAAAACAAAATCATTCATGGCGACAACCTCGAAGCACTCAAAGCACTGCTGCCCGAATACGAAGGGCGCATCAAGTGCATCTACATAGACCCGCCGTACAATACGGGCAACGAGGGTTGGGTGTACAACGACAACGTGAACGACCCCAAAATACAAAAATGGCTCGGACAAGTGGTGGGCAAAGAGGCCGACGACCTCACACGCCACGACAAATGGCTCTGCATGATGTACCCGCGCCTTGCGCTGCTAAAAGAGCTGCTCTCCGACGACGGCGCCATTTTCATCTCCATCGACGACAACGAACAAGCTAACCTCAAACTCATTTGCGATGAAATTTTCGGGGCGGGGAATTTTGTGGGAGTTTGGTATTGGTATCGTTCTGCAACACCTCCTAATTTGTCTTACAAAATCAAAAAAAATCTTGAGTATATTTTAGCTTATGAGAAAAACAAGTCAAGCATAAAATATAAAGGCGTCCAAAAAACGAGTAAAAGTGATGACCCTATAACAAAGCCCCAAAACACATTCAAAATATTGACATTCCCACCTAATACTATAAATTTTAAGGGTATTGATGATCGTATAATAAATGCTGGAGTTTATGGAACTGTAAAATATCCCAATAAACTTTTGAATGACATTGAAATAAAAGATGGGAAGAACGCCAATGCAGTTTCTTTTGAAAACAGATTCATTTGGATACAAGAAACACTAAATGAACAAATAGCAAATGGCACAATCATCAATTGTTCAAAGCAGTTGGTGCTATCATATAAGAAAAGTAATTATGACCCAGAAGTACCCCCTAATTTAATTGACGAATCTGTTGGGGTAACAACTACAGAAGAAGCGGGGAAAATGGTTGATTCAATATTTGATAAAAACAAAGTCTTCGACTTCCCTAAACCACCATCATTAGTTGAATACTTGATAAACTTTTTGTGCGACAAATCCTCCATCATCCTTGACTCCTTCGCAGGTTCTGGAACCACAGCCCACGCCGTGCTAAACCTCAACAAACAAGACGGCGGCAACCGCAAGTTTATCCTCGTGGAGATGGAAGATTATGCCGAAACAATCACCGCCGAGCGTGTGCGGCGCGTCATCAATGGCTATGGCGAGGGCAAGAATGCGGTGAAAGGTACGGGCGGCGGCTTTGCCTACTACGAACTGGGCGAGCCTGTTTTTGCCGACGACAATCTGAATGAAAATATCGGCGTGCAGAAACTGCGCGAATACATTTGGTACAGCGAAACACGCACGCCTTACACATCGCAAGCGTTGAACAGCTATCTGCTGGGTTGCCACGACAGCACGGACTACTACTTCTACTACGAACCCGACCGCATAACAACCCTCAGTCACGACACGCTCAACATTGTGGAACGCACAGCCGAAGCCTACGTTATCTATGCCGACCGCTGCACTATCGACAAAGAGTGGCTGAACAATCACCACATCGTTTTCAAAAAAATACCGCGCGACATTCGTCGTTTTTAACCAATTTGAATTATGGAACTAAAACAATATCAACAAGATACGCTGAACGACTTGGCTGTCTACATGCAGCAACTTGCTGCCGACAACAATCTGCTGGCGGCATACGCCAACTTTTGGAAACAAAAGGGCATCGACCTTGCCGACTTGTCGCAAAACCGTTTTTTGCACGCTTACGACAACAGCATTGCCGGCGTTCCGCGCGTAATGTTCAAGGTACCGACGGCAGGCGGAAAAACATTTATAGCCTGCAATGCGTTGCGGGTGATATTCGACCATTTGCCCGACGACCGTCCGAGAGTGGTAGCGTGGTTTGTGCCAAGCGATTCGATTCTCAAACAGACCTATCAGAATCTGAAAAATCCGAATCACCCGTATCGGATGCGCATCAACAGCCACTTTAACAACCGCGTGGTGGTTGTCGATAAGGAAACCGCCTTGAGCGGCACAGGCATTCAACCCAACCAAATAGCCGACCAACTGACCATTTTTGTGTTGAGCGTACAGTCGTTTGCCGCCAACAACAAGGATGGGCGACGCGTATTTCGCGAAAATTCGTCATTAGCCGAATATGCGCATGCTTTTGGTCGGGGCAATCAGATAGACGGTGCCGACGAAACATCGCTCATTCAAGCCATTGCCCATCTCAATCCGGTAGTCATTATCGACGAGAGCCACAATTTCGAGGCAAAACTCCGTATCGAAATGTTCCAACAAATCAATCCGAGTTTTATTCTTGACCTCACAGCCACCCCGCGCGAAAAAAGCAACATCATCAGTTTTGTCGATGCAAAAAAACTGAAAGATGCACACATGGTCAAATTGCCCGTTGTACTCTACAACCGCGCTTCGACCAACGAGGTGCTGATTGATGCCATACAGTTGCAACGCACTTTGGAGCAGCGTGCTACGACGATGCGGGGAAATGGCGGTCGCTACATTCGTCCGATTGTGCTTTTTCAGGCGCAACCGAAAAGTGACAAGGATAGCGAAACGTTCGAAAAAGTGAAAAACAATTTGGTGGAAGCAGGCATACCGCAAGAGCAAATAAAGATAAAAACAGCCGAAAAAGACGAGCTCAAAGGGCTTGACCTAATGAGTGAATCGTGCGAAGTGCGCTATATCATCACCATCAATGCACTGAAAGAAGGTTGGGATTGTCCGTTTGCCTATATTTTGGCATCGTTAGCCAACAAATCGTCGCAAGTAGATGTCGAGCAAATACTTGGGCGAATACTGCGACTACCATACACCGTTCAACACGCCGATGAATTTTTGAATTTGTCGTATGTTTTTACAGCGTCGCAAAATTTTAGAGAAACCATCGAAGCCGTTATCAAAAGTTTAAACAACGCAGGTTTTTCGTCAAAAGACTATCGTTTGGCCGAACCGGTCGAAACAACGATGGTTGCAAGCCAAGCAGTTGTATCGCACGAATTGTTTGGCACGCCTGCAAGTATATCGTCTGTAGCACAAGAACCTGTTTTTGATGTTGAACAACTCAAAACCCAATTAACACAATCGGGCACACCAAACAATGGGGAAACTGAAAGCATCAAACAAGTGTTGGCACAAGCACAAGCTGCCAACAAACAATACGAAAACGAAAATCAACAATCGAACAACGTGTTTGTTCCAATCGAAATAGCCGATAATATGAAAACATATACCATAAAAAACGATTTTCGCGATACGGTGCGCCAAATAGTACTTCCGATGTTTGTTCAAGAAGTAAGCAACCAATCAATATTTAAAGATAACAACATCGTACTTCTCACTAAAACAATGCTTTCCGAAGGTTTTCTGCTCGAAAATGCCGACAAAAACATCGATTTTACGCGTACCGCTCAAGAGGTTGTGCGCATCGACTTGGAAGAACGTTCGCACGACGAATATGTACCCAAACAATACACCATGAACGAACAACAACTGCATGCCGTGCGCGAATTGTTTGCAGGATACAACCTCGAAAGCAAACGCAGACAACTCACGGGGCAAATCGCCAAACGACTACGTTTCGATGATGTACACGAACCACATATAACCAATTATATAAAAAGCGTATTGGAGCAAAAATCGGCAGAGGAACTCACCGAATTATTCGACCACGAATTGCAAACCGAACAAGCTTTCAAAAACAAAATCCTCAATCTGATTGCCGAACACCAATATAAAAAATTCAAAGAACTGATAGACAAAGACATCATCAAATGCAAGCCACAATATGATTTTCCGGATCAGCTTACGTTAAACAAAAAATCTATGGGACTGTCGAAAGGTTTATACATCGAAGAAGGTGATATGAACAATTTTGAATATCAAGTAATTAGCACTATCGCCAATCTCGAAAACATACATTTCTGGCATCGCAATCCCGAACGCGGACAAGGCTTTTGCATCAATGGTTTCATCAACCATTATCCCGATTTCATTATCCGTACTCGGAAAGATAAAATTATTGTAGTAGAAACCAAAGGCGACGACCGCGACAATACCGATAGTCGCAATAAACTCGAACTCGGTAACTATTGGGCTAACAAAGCAGGCGAAAATTTTCGTTATTTTATGGTTTTCGACCAAACCAAATTAGACGGAGCATACACACTTACCGATTTTATTGACATACTCAAAGAGTTGTAATTTTCAAAAATCAGACGCCGTGTGTTGAATATTTTTTACAAATCCCTGTTTTTGTGTTTGCATTTTCGCGTGTAGAGTTTCTTGCTTTTTTGCACGCGTGTGTGGCACAAGGTTTTCCCGAAATGTTCAATCTCGTAATTTCGGTTGTCGCGTTTGACGGCTTTCAATATGTTTTTTATCTCTTTGTTGTTCATCTCTTATTCGAATCGAATGGCTTTTGCCGGCGAAATATGCGTGATAATGTACGAGGGAGCAATCAGCATTGCAAGCGAAATGCAGGCTGTGCCAATGTTTATCAGCAACCAATAGCCGACATTGAGCGAAATAGGTACATAGGCAATGTAGTAGGCTTCGGCATCGAGCGGAATCAGGTGTGTAAAGTGCTGTATCAGACAGAGGCTCACCCCGACGATGTTCCCCCAGAGCATACCTTTGCCAATGAGAAAAGCCGACTGATAAAGAAAAATTTTGCGAATGCTCCAATTGCTCGACCCCAAGGCTTTGAGTATGCCAATGCTGTTGGTGCGTTCCAAAATGAGTATGAGCAACCCTGAAATGATGTTGAATCCAGCCACTGCAAGCATCAGTATGAGTATCACCCACGTGTTGATGTCCAAAAGGTCGAGCCAGCCGAAAATTTGCGGGTTCAAATCCTTGATGGTCTGTATGTAGTAGGTGGAGCCGTTGTCGTCGAAGCGGTTGGCGGTGGTCATAAACACCTCGTCGAAGGCATCGTCCAAATGCTTATAGTCGTTCACCTGCATTTCTATGCCGCTCACTTGGTGTTTGTTCCAGCGGTTGAGTTGTTGTATTTGTTTGATGTCGGTAATGATGAAATTTTTGTCGTATTCGGCAATGTTTGTTTGGTAAATGCCTGCAACGACCAATTTTCTGACCCGTATGTTTTCTTGCATGAAATAGGTGAAAAAATCGTCGCCTACCTGTAAATGCAACATATTGGCTATGGGTTGCGAAATCAGCACCTTGTTGCTTGCCGTCGAATCGTTGTAAGCAGGAATCGTGCCGCTTAAAAGGCTCTCTTGCATAAATGCCCAATCGTATTCTTTGCCCACGCCTTTTAGAATAATGCCCATAAAGTCGGTATTTGTTTTTATAATGCCGGGTTTTGTGCCGAACACTTGCACTTGTTTTATTGTCGGCAGGTTGCGCAGATTGTTGAGTAACGAATCGCTCACCGTAATAGGAACGGTTTCAAACGACGAATTTCTGTCGTAGTTCGAAATTTGTATGTGCGTACCAAATCCGATGACTTTGTCTTGAATCTCTTTTTTGAAACCGACAATCACCGATACGGCAATAATGATGACGGTCAACCCGATGGCAATACCCGTTGTGGCAATCCGCACAGCCGGTTTCGATACGAGCTGTGTGTTGTCGTGATTGTAATGAAAATGCTTTGCTATGAAAAGGCTGAAGTTCATTTCAATGTGTTGTTCGGGTAGGCTTCCAAGGCTTTTTCTAATATAAACAATGCTCGTTTGAGTTCCTCTTTTTCCAAAACATAGGCAATGCGCGCTTCGTTGTGCCCAAGAGCCTGCGAGGTATAGAATCCGCTTGCCGGTGCTAACATGACCGTTTGTCCCTCGTACTCAAAATCGCTGAGCAACCACCGACAGAAATTCTCGCAGTTGTCGATGGGTAGCCGTGCCAACGTATAAAATGCCCCCATTGGCATAGGACTGTAAACGCCGGGTATCTTGTTTAAACCTTCGATGAGCAGATTGCGTCGCTCAAGGTATTCGTTGTACACCGCTTGCATATACGAATCCTGCGTATTCAACGATGCTTCGGCCACAATCTGACCCAAAAGCGGCGGGCTGAGCCGTGCTTGGCAATACTTCATCACGTTTTCGCGTACCTGTTTGTTCCGACAAACCAAGGCTCCCACTCTTATTCCACATTCGCTGTAACGTTTTGAGAAAGAGTCGATAAGGATTACGTTTTGCTCTATCTCCTTGAATGAGAGTGCCGATGTGTAATGCGTTCCCGTATAGCAAAATTCACGATAAACCTCGTCGGAAAAAAGAAACAAATCGTATCGTTTTATCAATTCGCAGAGTTGTTGCAATTCTTCTTTTGAATACAAATATCCTGTCGGATTGTTGGGGTTGCATATAAGAATCCCTTTTGTTTTGGGAGTGATTAGTTTTTCGAATTCGGAGATGGGCGGCAGGGCAAACCCATTTTCGATAGTGGCAATCAAAGGTCGCACGTTTACGCCGGCACCGAGTGCAAAAGCGGTGTAGTTTGCATAAGCGGGTTCGGGTACAATAATTTCGTCGCCTTGGTCTAAACAACTCAAAAAAGCGAAATTTACGGCTTCCGAGCCTCCTGTGGTAATGATGATATCGTCGGCCGAAACGTGAATGTTGAATCGTTGATAGTAGTCCACCATCTTTTCGCGTAAATGCTTGAAGCCTTGACTTGGACTGTATTCCAACAATTTACGGTCTATGTTTTTCAGCGCGTCAAGTGCTACCTGAGGCGTATTCAAGTCGGGTTGTCCGATGTTTAAATGGAAAACCTTAACTCCTCGCTCTTTCGCTTTTTCGGCAAGCGGTGCGAGTTTCCTGATAGGTGAAGAGGGCATTTGTAGTCCTCTTGTAGATGTTTTTGGCATTTCTATTTTCTAAATTTTACGCAAAATTAGCAAAAAACGCGGAATCATTTTCCTTATTGTTCCACACTGTCTAATTTGTTCTGAATTTTGGCTCAAAAATGGTTATTTGACCAATTGCAAATTCTAATTTCGCCCCTATATTTGAATTTTCACACACAAAAGGGCTGTTTTGTACCTCAAATCCAATGTCAAAAACTTTTTTTAGTCCCTCGTCTTTTTTGTTTCTACTTTTGTTGTCGTTAAAATAAAACAGAGATATTATGAATAAACGTTTTTTAGATTATTTTGAAAATTCGATAACAACGAATTGGAATGCTCCCGCGTTGAATGATTATGACGGCACTACGGCATTTACTTATGGCGAGATGGCTGAAAAAATTGCCCGTTTGCATGTGTTGTTCGAGCAGGTTGGGTTGCAAAAAGGCGATAAAATCGCACTTTGTGGGCGAAACAGCTCGATGTGGGCAGTCGACTTTTTGGCTGTAACAAGTTATGGCTGCGTGGCTGTCGCCATTTTGTCCGATTTCGATTCGGAAGGCATTCAGGCATTGGTTAATCATAGCGATGCAAAACTTTTGTTGGCAGGCCCTTTGGTTTGGGAGCAGTTGAATCCGGACTCGATGCCCAATTTGATAGGTATTCTTGCTATCGAGGAGTTAGTGATATTAAAATCGAATCAAGAGCAATTTGAACAAGGATTTAACAATTGGAATTCGGCCTTTGAAGCAAAATATCCACAAGGTTATTCGAGTAACGATGTCCATTTTGAGCGGTTCGACAGCGAACTTCCCGTGTTGATTAACTATACGTCGGGAAGTACGGGATCGCCCAAAGGCGTTATGCTTAATTGGCGTAGCATCGACTCGAATATCGATTTCTCGCAAAGAACAATTCCTAACAATTCGTCGGACAACTTGTTGTCCATGTTGCCCATGGCGCACATGTTTGGGTTGGCTATCGAGATTTTGTATCAAGTGGCAGGAGGTACACACGTTACGGTGTTGAACAAAACTCCATCGCCGGCCGTATTGATGAAAGTGTTGTCGGAGGTGAAACCTTACATGATGCTTACCGTCCCGTTGGTTATCGAGAAGATTTTTAAAGCAAAAATTTTCCCTGCCATACACAAACCGCTTGTGCGTATTTTGTGGTACACACCGGGTATCAATCGCTTGATTCATAAAAAAGTGTATGATCAATTGATGAATGCTTTTGGCGGTCATTTGCGTTATTTGATTATTGGTGGTGCGGCATTGAATCACGAAGTGGAAAAATGTTTGAAAACCATCAAATTTCCCTTCTGTGTAGGCTATGGAATGACGGAGTGTGCACCTTTGATTTGTTATGAAGATTGGACAAAATTCAAACTGCGCACATGCGGAAAGGCTGTTGATGGCATTGAAATACGCATTGACTCGGCAAATCCTCAACGAGAAGTAGGTGAAATTTTGGTGCGTGGCGATAACGTGATGATGGGTTACTACAAAAATCAAGAAGCTACAGATGCTGCCTTTACGGCCGATGGCTGGATGCGTACGGGCGACCTTGGCGTGATTGACAAAGATGGGCATTTGTCTATTAGAGGGCGTTCAAAAAGTATGATACTCGGCCCCTCGGGACAAAACATCTATCCCGAAGAAATAGAGGGTAAGGTAAACAATCTGCCTTATGTGATAGAGTCTGTTGTGGTTGAACGTGAGGGCAAACTTGTAGCACTTGTTTATGCTGATACCGATAAAATGAAACAAGAGTTGCCGGGTAAAACCTCTGACGAGGTAATGGAGGAGTTGCGAGTACGTGTCAATAAGCTTTTACCGCTGTTTTGCCGACTCTCAAAATTGGAACTTGTGGACAAGGAATTTGAGAAAACGCCTAAACGCAGTATCAAGCGATACCTCTATAATTAAGAGATTTATAGCGGTTGTTTTAAAGCTCGTTTGCCAAAAACGGGCTTTTTTTATTCCAAAAGAAAAAACATATATTTGCATTTCGTTTAATTAAAATACTGCGATGTCGGGCGAAATGCTGAAAATACCGCGTCATATAAACAATAAAAAAAATGTCATAACCTTAATTCTTGGTACGGCAGTTTTCGCTTTGTTTTTTATCAATATATTCCAACCATTCAATTCTCGGAATTGGGTGCCGAACATAAATGATTTCACCTATTTTTTGTTTTCCAGTCTTATTATACTGACGGCCATGTGCGTAATTGCCATCAGCCGTGTAGTGATGTTTTATTATGCCAAAAAACACGACATTTCGTTGGTAAGCTATTTGGTTTGGATTTTAGGCGAAATTTTGGCAATGTCGTTTTTCTTTACCTTGTTCCCGATTTTTGCACTGAAAGTAAATGTGGATTTTGGGGAATTGTACAAGCAGGCCATATCGTACACTTCGTTGGTTATTTTGTTTCCGTACACCATTTTGTTTCTTTACTTTGAATTGCAGGAGAAGAATAAGATTATCAAGATGTTGGGCAACCAGCAGGCTGCCTCGCAGAGCGAACAGGCAAACAACCAAATGAGTTTCTGCAACGAGCGTGGCGATGTGCGTTTGGTGGTGGCTGCCGATAGTTTGTTTTATATCGAAGCCTCCGACAACTATGTGGATATTCATTACTTGAACAAAGGACGAATTGTGAATTTCTTGTTGCGAAATTCGTTGAAGAATATTGAGAAATCCTTTTCCGACCGCAAGTTGTTGCGTTGTCATCGTTCGTATATTGTAAATGCCAACAAGGTAAGAATCATTCGTAAAACCGAAGAGGGTTTGTGTATCGATTTCGATTACGATGGCATTCCGAATATTCCGATTTCAAAAATTTATAGCACTCGGGTATTGGAGCAATTTTCGGGCTTGACACCCGATGCCGACAATTTATCTTAAAGCGGTTTTCATCCGATACAATGCCTCTTGCAACGTGCCGAGAGGACACCCCACATTTAACCGCATGAAGCCTTCGCCTTCTTGTCCGAACGTCGTGCCGCTATTTAGTGCCAAACGAGCTTTGTTCAAAAACAATTTCTCTAATTCGGGTTGTTCCAAATTCAACTTTTTGCAATTCAAAAAGATCAGGAAAGAGGCTTGAGGTCGAATCATGCTTATCGCAGGTAGTTCTGTTTGAAGAAAATGCTCTGTAAAGTCGATGTTGTTTTGAACGTATTGCAACAATTGTTCGAGCCACTCCTCGCCTTGCCGATAGGCAGCAACTGTACTTGCATAAGCAAACATATTGCCTTGGTCAAATTCGCCTGCCTGCATAAATGTTTGGAATTGTCGGTTCAGTTGTTCGTTTTCGACAATGGCAAACGAGCTGGACACACCCGGCATATTGAATGTTTTGCTTGGAGCCATTAGAGTGATGCCTATTTCTGCGGCTTCGGCCGATACGGTGGTAAATGGGAGATGTCGATAGCCCGGTAGTGTCAGATCGGCGTGAATTTCGTCGGAGATAACTAAAACGTTGTTTTTGTGGCAAATATGAGCGATTGTTTGCAGTTCTTCTTTTGTCCAAACACGCCCTCCGGGGTTGTGCGGGTTGCATAAAATCAGCATTTTACACCCTTTGATGTCGTTTTCAAATCGATTGAAATTGATGTCGATTTGGTTGTTTTCGATGTGAAGTGGCGAAAAAACGACTTGTCGATGCAAGTGTTTGGTAACCTGAAAAAACGGATGATACACAGGCGTCATCACCATCACTTTGTCAGATGCTTCGGTAAAACACTGCAAGGCATGTGCCTGACCGCGCACAACTCCTGAAACAAATGTCAATGACTTTGCTTCAACGTCCCATTCGTGCCTTTTTTTTAACCACGAGATGATTGACGAATACCACTCTTCGCCGGCAAAGGTATAGCCGAGAACGGCTCGATTGAGTTGCTGTTGTATGGCATTGATAACGAACGGAGGAGTTTGAAAATCCATATCGGCCACCCACATGGGCAAAACATCTTTTTCCCCGAAAAAGGCGACCGTTGCGTCCCATTTTACAGAATTGCTGCCTCGGCGTTCAATCGTTTTGTTGAAATCGTATTTCATCATTTTTCAGTTTGTATACAAATGTACGTTTTATTTGTGTGTGTTTAGATGTAAAAAATGCAAGATTTTTTGGTTTGCGGCGATTATGCGTATCTTTGTTTTGAAAATTTGTATATGGTATGGATTTTATTGAACGTAGCAAAGAGGTTTTTGATGCAGAAATTGGAGAACTGAAAAATGTTCGTAATCGTATAGGGCGTGAATTTGCCGATATGGTTAATCTTATTCTGAAATCGAAAGGGAAAGTGGTGATAACCGGAATCGGAAAATCGGGTATCATCGGTCATAAAATATCTTCGACGCTGGCTTCGACAGGTACGCCTTCTGTTTTTATGAATGCGGCAGAAGCAATGCATGGCGATTTGGGCATGATTTGCAAAGATGATGTGGTGGTTGCAATTTCAAACAGCGGTTTTTCGCAGGAATTGTTGAATATTTTGCCTCCGATAAAAAAAATCGGCTGCCCGATTGTGGCAATGACCGGCGATTTACAGTCGGAGTTGGCAAAGCGTGCCGATATTGCAATTGATTGCGGTGTCGTACACGAAGCAGGTGAGGAATCTTTCGTACCGACCTGTTCTTCTACGGCTGCTTTGGTAATGGGTGATGCCTTGGCAATGTGTTTGATGGAACATCGAGCTTTTAAAATGGAGAATTTTGCATTTTATCACCCCGGAGGAGCTCTTGGAAGACGCTTGCTGACAAGGGTGTCCGATTGTATGAACAGAAATGTTCCTCGCGTACAAGAAAACACCTTGTTCAAAGACGTTATTTACGAGGTAAGCAAGTCGCGGCAGGGTGTAACGCTTGTATACAAAGACGATGTGGCTGTTGGAATAATTACCGACGGCGACATTCGTCGGGCGGTGCAGAAATACGATGATTTGAAAGTGATTGTTGCTACGGATATAATGACAAACGGCTTCAAAAAAATTCTGCCGGAGGCTATGATAAGCGATGCTTTGGCAATGATGGACGAAAACAAAATCACCTCGTTGGTGGTGCCCGAAAGCGATGCCTCGAATGCACTGATTATAGGTGTTTTGCACATTCATAATATTTTCGATTTTAAAAAAACGTTGAAATAGTATGGATTTTCTGAACATTGCGGATGTGTCGAAGCAGTACGATGGTCATTTGGCATTGGATAAGGTGTCGCTTACCATTCCCGAAAAGTCTATTTACGGTCTGTTGGGTCCGAATGGAGCCGGTAAAACTACGTTGATTCGCATCATCAATCAGATAACGGCTCCCGATAGCGGTACGGTGTTGTTTAAAGGGAAACCGCTCTCGCAAAACGATGTCTCGCGTATCGGCTATTTGCCCGAAGAGCGAGGACTTTACAAAAAAATGAAGGTGGGCGAGCAGGCGCTTTATCTTGCTCAACTGAAAGGGGTGTCGAAGTCCGATGCTTTGGAGCGTTTGAAGTTTTGGTTCGAAAAATTTGAAATACAGCCTTGGTGGAACAAAAAAGTGGAGGAACTGTCGAAAGGAATGGCACAGAAGGTGCAGTTTATAACGACGGTGTTACACGAACCCGAATTGCTGATTTTCGATGAACCGTTCAGTGGTTTCGACCCCGTGAATGCAAATCTCTTGAAACAAGAGATTTTGGCATTGCGCGAAAAAGGAGCAACCATTATTTTTTCTACCCACAATATGGAGTCGGTGGAAGAACTTTGCGATGAAATATCGCTTATCAACCGCTCGAAGGTTGTGTTGCAGGGCAATGTGGCTCAAGTGCGTGCGGCATTTAAAACCGATACCTATACGCTGACTTGCGAGGGTGTTTTTCGGGGCGAGGAGTTGCGGCATTGCGAGGTACTTTCCTCTTGCGAACGGAACGGCGCTACAACGTTGCGTTTTCGCACTCCGTCGCCCAACGAAGTCTTGGCACAAGTCATGGCAGGTCATAAAATAACTGCGTTTTTCGAGGAAGTGCCAAGCATGAATGAAATTTTTATCAATGCTATAAAGGGTTCGCAGCATGAGTAAAATAGGATTGATTATCAAAAGTGAATATTTGCGTCGTGTGGCAAAAAAGTCGTTTATTCTGCTGACATTTTTAGTGCCGATTTTGTTTGCGGCAACCTTTTTTATTCCGTTGTGGCTTTCGGGTATCGACAGCCATCGTGAAGAGCATATTGCCGTTGTCGATAGAACGGGCAAATACAAACAAGTGTTGGCAAACACCACCGATTTCAAGTTTGATGTCGTAGAGCCGCTCTCCGATGCCATTGGGGGAATCCCCGCTGCCGGCAACTACGATGCTGTGATTTTGATAGACAACGATTTGTTGGTTAAACCGTCGGTAACCATATTCTCCGAAAAACAGGTTACGCCGGAATTGAAACGATATGTAGAACAACAATTGGCGGTATTCGTGGAAGACGAGAAATTGGCATCGTACGCGATTCCGAATCTGAAAGCAATCGTAGAACAACTGCATACGGAAATAGAGGTAACCACCGTTAAGATGGACGAAAACGGTACGGCAAATCTCTCCTCCTCCGAAGTTGCAAGTGTGGTCGGATTGGTGTTTATGATGTTGATTTACTTTTTTGTGTTTACCTACGGGTCGATAGTGATGAATGGTGTTTTGCAAGAAAAAACAAATCGTATCGTGGAGGTGTTGATTTGCAGTGTAAAACCTTTTGAGTTGATGTTAGGAAAAATTATCAGCATTGCGTTGGTCGGTTTGACGCAATTTTTGTTGTGGTTGCTCTTTGTGGTTGCTTTGATTTTTGCAGGCGGCTATTTGTTCGACATTCCGCTGCAGCCCGATTTTACGTTGGACAATCCGAATACGATGGCAGAAATGATGCAGCACCTTATGAGCATCAATTTTGCGGAAATCATAACCCTTTTTCTCGTCTATTTTGTTGGAGGGTACCTGCTTTACGCTTCGCTGTTTGCCGCTATCGGAGCTGCGGTTGACAGCGATACGGACACGCAGCAGTTTGTGTTCCCTATCATGATACCCATATTGTTTGCAATGTATGCAGCTATCTACAGTATCGAGAATCCCGATGGCCCGTTGGCTTTTTGGTGTTCGATGATACCTTTTACTTCGCCCGTTGTGATGATGGTACGTTTGCCGTTTGGAGTCGCCCTTTGGCAAAAAATCGTTTCGATTGTCGTTTTGGTTATCACGTTTTTGATTACCACTTGGTTGGCAGCGAAAATATATCGTACGGGAATTCTTATGTATGGCAAAAAAGTAACATGGCGCGAGCTGTGGAAATGGATTAAATATAAAAACTGATGATTCCTCCGTTTTTGAAAAAAGGTGATAAAGTGGCGTTGGTGGCTCCCGCGGGGCGAGTTGCCGAGGCGGAAGTGCAGCAAGCGGCAGCGATATTGCAATCGTGGGGATTGGTTGCGGTGGCAATGCCGCATATTACCGAAGAGTATGGCTGTTTTGCGGGGCGTCCCGAACAACGTTTGTGCGATTTGCAGCAGGCGTTTGACGATGCCGATACGAAAGCTGTTTTTTGTGCTCGCGGCGGTTATGGTTTGGTGCAGATTGTGGGCGGAATCGATTGGTCGGGATTTCTTTCACACCCCAAGTGGATAGTGGGGTATAGCGATGTTACGGTGTTGCACAACGCTGTTTGCGCGCATGGCGTGGCGTCGATGCATGCACCAATGTTACGCAATTTGGCTCGTGCCGAACTTCCCGATACGTTGCTCGAAACCTATCGCAAAATGCTTTTCGGAATAGAGCCTTCGTACAAGAGAAAACAGCATCCGCTCAACCGCTATGGCAAAACGCAAGGAAAAATCGTCGGGGGCAATTTGGCTGTTTTTTCGGCATTGCGTGGTACACCTCTCGATTTGGATTTTGCCGAAAAAATACTTTTTATCGAGGACATTGGCGAGAAACCTCATTGCGTGGAGCGTATGTTGTGGAACCTGAAATTGGCGGGTGTTTTCAACAGAATACGAGGACTGATTGTCGGGCAGTTTACCGATTATGAGGAAGACAACGGGCTTTGCCGAACGCTTCCCGAACTCATTGCCGACGTGGTAGCCGACTATCGTTTTCCCGTTGTATTCGATTTCCCGTCGGGGCATATCCGCAACAACCATCCTTTGTTGTTCAACTACGACTGCCGTTTGGAGGTGAACGCTTTGGGTGTGCAGCTTGATTTTTCAAAATAACCTTATTTACCGCGAGAAAAATTGCTTTTCTCATAAAATAACGGTATCATTGTCCGAACAATTCTTGTTTAACTTTTAAAAAAGATAGGTTATGGACGTGAATAAACTGATGGCGGCTTTGCAGGCAAAGCATCCGGGTGAGCAAGAGTATTTGCAGGCAGTACACGAAGTATTGCTTTCCATCGAAGAGGTGTATGCCGAACACCCCGAATTTGAAAAGGCAAAAATTATAGAACGGATGGTGGAACCCGACCGGATTTTTACTTTCCGCGTGGTGTGGGTGGACGACTATGGCGAGGTGCAAACCAATTTGGGCTACCGCGTGCAGTTCAACAACGCCATTGGTCCGTACAAAGGCGGTTTGCGTTTCCATCCGTCGGTCAATCTTTCCATTCTGAAATTTTTGGGCTTTGAGCAGACCTTCAAAAACGCGCTTACCACACTGCCGATGGGTGGCGGCAAGGGCGGTTCCGATTTCAATCCCAAGGGGAAAAGCAATGCCGAGGTAATGCGTTTTTGTCAGGCTTATATGTTGGAGTTGTGGAAACAGATAGGGCATAACACCGATGTACCTGCCGGCGACATTGGCGTGGGCGCGCGCGAGGTGGGCTATTTGTATGGCATGTACAAAAAATTGGCTTGCGAGAATACGGGCGTCATCACGGGCAAAGGCATAGAATACGGCGGTTCGCTTATGCGTCCCGAGGCAACGGGCTTTGGAGCTTTGTATTTTGTGAAACAAATGCTCGAAAATGCAGGGCATACCCTTGCGGGGAAAACCGTTGCCGTGTCGGGCTTTGGCAACGTGGCTTGGGGGGCTGTTAAGAAAGCTGCGGAGCTGGGTGCCAAGGTAGTTACCGTGTCCGGTCCCGACGGTTATATATACGACGAAGCGGGCATTTCGGGCGAGAAAATAGACTATTTGCTGGAGTTGAGGGCTTCGTGCAACGATGTGGTGGAGCCTTATGCCGAACGTTTCGGAGCAAAGTTTGTCCCCGGTAAAAAACCTTGGGAACTTCCCGTAGATATTGCGCTGCCTTGTGCTACGCAAAACGAACTGACTGCCGACGATGCTCAACAATTGGAGAACAATCGCGTACTTTGTGTGGGCGAGGTATCGAATATGGGTTGTACGGCCGAGGCCATCGATATTTTTACCCGCAACAAGTTGCTTTTTGCTCCGGGAAAAGCCGTGAATGCCGGTGGTGTGGCCACTTCGGGGCTCGAAATGACACAGAATGCCATGCACATTGCATGGAGTGCCGCCGAGGTGGATTGCCGCCTGCAACAGATAATGGCCGACATTCATGCCCAATGTGTGAAACACGGCACCGACCCCGACGGTTATATCAACTATGTAAAAGGGGCGAATGTGGCGGGATTTCTGAAAGTGGCACGTGCCATGCTTGCACAAGGCGTTGTCTGAAAAAACGGAAAACGCAGTTTTTTGAGCTTCGGTTTTGTAGGAAAACGCAGTTTTTTTGATAAAAACTACACTCGCCCGACGATGCGGAGCTACTTTTAGAGTAAAAAAAATCGGGATTTTAAATACAAAAATAAAACAACCATAGGGACGCGGCGCGCCACGTCCCTACAATTTTTTCGGCGGACGCATTCGATGCGTCCCTACGATTTCAGACGCACGCAGTGCGTCCACACCCCCTTCAGGGGGCTGGGGGGCTTTAAAGAACAGGGCGGACGGACCGACCGTAGACGCGGTTGCCGTAGTCCATGGACACGTAGCCCGAACTGAAGTACACGTCCCACACGTCGTTCGGGATGCCCGCGTAGAGCGAACTCGACCAATAGATGCCGTTGCGGCCCGCGTCGTTCAAGACATCGTCGTTGCGACAGCCCGCCGCAGGGAGAAATATAGAGTTGCCGTTGATATTGCTCGTTACGATTCGTCCTGCTACGCCTGTACCTTTGTAACTATATACCCATTTCAATGTGCAGTTATCAAGCAGTTCTTCACATTCTTCCTTGGTAGGCATACGCCATTGACCACCCCAGTTGGCACGGGCAGCATCGTCGGCGAGTTCAAGCACGGTTTTGTTATCTACGGTGCCGTAACTGCTACTTGTATTGTATTTGGTTAGGGTACCATAACTGCCGTTGCACCACTTGTAGGTAGCCCAAGAGTAAGTCGTCTTTGGTTCGGTTTCGCCCCAAGCGTAGTAGTTGCCATATTCTTCAGGTTTGGTGGCGCCTACGTTGCAGGTAGCCCATTTGGTACCGCTGGGTAAGCCGAGATCGACCCATTCGTGGCCGTTGGCAGTGCCCGTAGCGTTATCACTCCCCGTATTGGAGTTACCGCCATTCTCTAACTCCTCAATACGATTTTCCAACTCCTCGATTTTGCTTTTTGTATCATTCTCACACGCAGTAAACACTGCCAGCATGCAGCATACGGCTGCCAAAAATTTGATTTTTTTCATCGTAATGAATTTAAATTGTTAAAAATGATTAGATGTTATTTATACATCACAAAACTATAACTTAATAAAGTTATACTCGTTACGATATTGTATGCCAGCACTATACAAAACGTATGCTGATGCTATACATTTTTGGTGCGTTTGAAGTGAGCCGATAGTGCCGAAAAAAAGTCGTAATTCAAGGCGTAGGAGATACGCATCAGCATGTCGGTGGTGATGTAGTAGTTGCGCAGCAGTTTGTACACGTTGTCGCGTTTGCAGCCTATCTGCGTGGCGAGCCAAGCCACCGAGCGGCGTTGCTCGTGCAGTTGCGCTTTTATCAGGCTGCCGATGTGTAGCGGCGGAATTTCGTTTTCGTTCATGGTCGTAAAAAATTGAGGGTTTGGTGTATTCTCTATCACTCCACCCTCACCTCGAACGAAAAAAGAGAAAGGTGTGAACCTCTCTATCGCAATCGCGAGGAGCATCGGAAAACCCCGCCACACAACTAGAATATGTTCACACCTTGTTAGGTACGAACATTAACTTCATGTTGTGTAAAACGGGAGCTCCCCTAAAAACGAGCTGCCACGCCATTGCTTTTTTATTCGACTTCTCGGTTCAAATCCAAGAGTTTCCGATGCTTTTGGTTTGATTGCGAATAATAGCTAATGCTGTAAAAAAATAAGCAAAACACCTTTTGCCGTCTGCAAAAATAGCATAAAAAAAGTTTTTACAGATATAACTGTTTTTTTCATTGCACGAACAACAAAAAACGGTCTCTTTTTTTCTCGGAGGCCGTTTTTTCTTTGTGTCGGTAGGGGCGTCATCGCCTGCTTCTGCGTAGCGAGAGCAGCAGGTGTGCAAGGCGGTATCCCGTGCAAAAAAGGTGAACCGTCTTGTAGGTCGCCTCGTTGCGCTGCCTGAAGTATGCAAGGCGGTTGCTCAATGCCTTTTCTTGTTGTGCGAGTTGCTCACGCAGTGCGGCTTTCTCGTGTGCAATGTCGTTGAGCGAGTGCGGGGGTGAAAACGTGTTACTCATCGTGCTGCTGTTTTTTGTTTTTTTTGAACATAATTTTGCTCAGCTGTCGAACAATGGGATTTACAAACAGCGTTTTACGTGCCAAGCATACCACGCACAGCAGAATCAGAAAACCACCGCCTACAATGCAGATAGGCTCTACAATCGATCCGAAAATCGTGCTTAACCATACCAACAAAGCCATCGAAAAATAACCTAAAGCAGCCAATGCAAGGCAGGTGGCAACAAGGGTGAAAAGCACAAGTGCAACAATCCGGCTCGTTTTTTCGAGCAACTCCATACGCAACAGATTGTAGCGTGTCTGCATGTACGCTTTCACCTCGTCGGTCAACTCTTTGTAGTGGTTTTCGTCATTCATGACCGTGTTCGTTGATGGTTTCGTTTACGGCATCGTGCAACTCTGCATCGGTAAATCCGTTTTTGAGTTTTGCAATCACCTTGTCCACAAATTGTTTGAATCGCTCTTTGTCGAGCGTAATGCCTTTTTCGTGCAATACGTCAGCAATTTTTTGTCGGGTTTCAGCTCCCGACTCGGGTGCCAAAAGCATACCGACAGCAACGCCGGCCAAAGCTCCGCCGACAAATGCAAAAATGTGCGATAGTTTCATTTCATACCTCCTTTTTTTGATAGTTAAACAATAGGTTTTTACAATAAAACAACGCGAAACGACAAATTGTTTTTTGCAAGGGGAGGGATTTGTATCTCTTCCGATAATTCCTACCTTTGCAAGAAAAAAAGTATTTATGAAAAAAGTTTGTTATTTATTATTAATGAGTGTGTTAATGTTGTCGTGTTCGTCGCAAAAAAAGTGTGCCAATAAGCCCGATTGTTTGGCTGATACGCAGTGGAAAATGCAATCGTTTGTAAAAAACGGGGCTGAAATGACGATTGGAAGCGGTGTGCCTACCTTGGGTTTTACAAAAAAAGGCGAAATCAACGGATTTGCTGGCTGTAACCGCTATTTTGGCGTATATGCCATGGTCGATTGCGATATTAAGCTCACGCCGCAAGGCTCTACCAAAGCTTATTGTCATGAATCGATGGCGTTGGAAGAAGCTTTTTTTTCGGCGTTGGAGGAGATACAAACATATACCGTTGCCGGTAATGTTTTGGAGTTGTCTTCGCCCGATAAGCGTGTAACAATGCAGTTTGTCAAAATGGATTGATTGTTTGAAAAAACAGTGAAAGGGTAGGGAGAAAACGAATGTTCTCCCTATCTTTTTTGCATTATCGGCAAATGGTCGATACGATGCCGACAATGGTCAGTATCAGACAGAAAAAAGTAACCAAGTTGCGTGCAATGAGCCAACGGAACAGAAACCAATCCATGTTGTGCTGGCGATAGAGGTCGAAATTGCCCATCGGTCCCATCCACCAGCGAGGCTCAAAGGCAACTTCTTTGTTGTCTAAATGTGCTTTTAGCGAAAAAACAAGATAGATGCCCATCGGAAGTAAAGGCAGCACGCAAAGGTATGCCCAATGCAGTTTGCCGAGTGTCACGCCGAGCGTTATCACTACAAATGGCAACAGACAGAACAATGCCGAACAGACAAGCATTGCCGGCTTTGTTTTTAGCAGTCGTGCAAAGGTCATTTTCTCGGCTTGGGTGTCGGCTTTGAGGTCGAGCACGGCATGCGAATACACAATGTTTGTTACCAACAATCCTACGGCTGCCGAAACCCATTGTATCTCGTCGCCGAACACACCGCAGGCGGCATAGTGCATTCCCATCATCAGCAACGGACCGAACATCACCCCGATAACCAACTCGCCGAACCCGTGATACCCCAACTCGAGCGGTTTGCCCGAATAGGAGATGCCAAGCAACAGCCCCGTAAGCGCAACAACGGCTATTGCCCATCCGCGAAAAATCAGCACAACAATCCCTGCCATTCCCGCCACAGCCAAAAACGAACAAACAGCCAAAAGTAAATCGTTAAGTGTAGCAGCTCCTGATTCTATGTAATGACATTTTTCCATGTGCGTACGGAAACCCTGTTCGGTTACTTTTTTGCGGGCTTCTACGTCGTTGTGGCGATAGTCGAAATAATCATCGGCAAGGTTAAAGCCAAGGTGAGCACAAACAACGCCAAATAGGGCGATGAGTGCCAACCACCACGAAAAACCTTCGTAGCCACTTGCCATCGAAATAGCCAAAACTGCTGGTAAAATGCTTTGCGGCAATGCTATCGAGCGAGCGTTTTTTATCCAAAAGGTAAGTTTGTTTTTCATTTCTTTTTTTGATTTTTACTGTTTTCCCCGAGTGAACATGCAGCAAGGCATGTAACTGCCAACGCTAGTAGCCAAATGGCTTCTTCCGTAGCTATTTTATCCATGCCGAGCAGTGTGAGTACACCCAGACCTAACCCCAACGCCACGCAGCGAAATACAAGTAGTGGTAAGAATTTATTCATATCGTTTTCTTTTCCGACAAAATTACAATTTCTCTGCCGGATATGAAAATATAAAAAAACTCCGCTCTTCGTAAGAAAAAGCGGAGTTCTCTTTTTTTTACAACTATTTTTATTCTTCTACACGATAAAATTCACGACCCCAAAATATTATACAATCCTTTTTTGGAACGTAAAAAGGCAGAACTTCAGTGTTTACTATAATTATATTTCCTTGAACATAATATTCTCCTATAGATTCTTCCCACTCAACTAAACTATCATCTTCTTTGTAAGTTTTACCACTATCGATTATAGTTGTTTCAGTAAAATGTAAAAAGCGTTCCCCCTCAAATTCAATATATCCTGGTTCCTCATCAACATCTTTTATCCAAAGGCCATAAGAAACCCAAGTAGTTCCTGCTAATTCAACAGGAGGTGTTGCATCGGCAGTTGCGTTGCTTGAGCTTTCATTTAATTTATCGTTGATAAGTTTTTCTATTTCGTCGTTTGTCATTGTGTCGCAACCAACAAACATACTCATGCTTACCAAAAGAGCGGCTCCAAATAAAATTTGCTTAAATAATTTTTTCATTTTCTATAAAATTTGATTTTTCCCTCACTTTAATAACGGCTTCGGGGATTCTCCGTAAGTCTCATTTCCTAAAAATATACGCACATAAAAAACGTGAGACTTTATACTTTTCTTCGGATTCCGAGGTCTTAGACTACCTATTGCCCCAAATACAAGAATAAATCCCACGTAGCATCTACGTGAGTTAGTTTTTTTATTCTTTGGGGCATTTCTGAAAGTGTCTAAGTTTCGGAATCCCGAATAAAAAGCTAACGCTTTCCAATTATTTTCAAGATGTGCGTATCACAAATACGCTTTTATTTCATAGGCAACACTTTTTTGGTTATACAATTATAAAAATCAAGCTTTTTCGATACTGATGTTCACGATAAAATCCTCAAAATCGAGTGCAATCGGGTTCTCCACCTTGTCGGCAACGATGAGCGACTGCGCCAACACTTGCGCTGCGATATAATCTTTGAAATTTGCCACGGCGGTGTTCACCTCGTCGTTTGATTCGATGGTTACCGCAATTTTGTCGGTTATTTCGTAGCCGTTCGCTTTGCGCAGATTTTGAATGCGATTGACGAGTTCGCGTGCAATGCCTTCTTGCCGCAATGCTTCGGACACCTCAATGTCGAGAGCAATGGTCAGGTTGCCTTCGTTGGCTACAAGCCAGCCTGGCATATCTTCGGTAGCAATTTCCACATCGGCAATTTCTATGCAAACCTCTCCACTTGCCAAGGCGAGCACAATGCTTCCTTGTGTTTCTATAGTGGCAATTTCTTCTTGAGCAAGCACGGCAATAGCAGCGGCAATTTCTTTCATCTGTTTGCCATATTTTTTACCTAATGTTTTGAAGTTCGGTTTGATGCGTTTCACCAATTTGATGGTCGAATTTTCGTTGGTAACAATCAGTAACTCTTTGATGTTCACTTCGGTTTTGACCAAATCGGCCACATGTTGCAGTTGTTGCATCACGCTTTCGCTTGGCACCGGCACGACGGCTTTTTGCAGCGGCTGACGCACTTTTTTGTTGGCTTTTTTGCGCAATGCCAAAATCATCGAAGTGGCTTGCTGTGCAAGTTGCATACACGCTTCGAGGTTTTGCGAAATAAGTGCTTCGTTGCATTTTGGGAAGTCGGTCAAATGTACCGAGCCCTCTCCCGTTAAATCGCAATACAAACGGTCTGCATAGAATGGAGCGATAGGAGCCATCAATTTGCTGATGGTCACTAGGCATTCGTAAAGTGTTTGGTAAGCAGCCAATTTGTCGGCGTCCATCGTGCCGCCCCAGAAACGTTTGCGGTTGAGGCGAACGTACCAATTCGACAGGTTCTCCTGCACAAAATCGCTGATGGCACGGCCGGCGCGCGTCGGCTCGTAGTTTTCGTATTGCTCGGTAACGTCTTTGACCAACGTGTTGAGCAGCGACAAAATCCAACGGTCGATTTCGGGGCGTTCGGCCACGGGCACCGCTGTTTCGTCGCCCGTAAAGCCATCGACATTGGCATAGAGTGCAAAGAATGAATAGGTGTTGTAGAGCGTGCCGAAGAATTTGCGGCGCACCTCTTCCACGCCTTCGGTGTCGAATTTGAGGTTGTCCCACGGCGAAGCATTGGTCATCATGTACCAACGCAGCGGGTCGCTGCCGTATTTTTCGATTGTCGTAAACGGATCGACGGCATTGCCCAAGCGTTTTGACATTTTGTTGCCGTTTTTGTCGAGTACCAAACCGTTGGAAATCACGTTTTTGAATGCCACGCGGTTTTCTATCATCGTGTGAATGGCGTGCAGCGTGAAAAACCAGCCGCGCGTTTGGTCAACGCCTTCGCTGATGAAATCGGCAGCCCCCCAA
Organism: Paludibacteraceae bacterium; assembly: GCA_017456885.1. Classification (GTDB taxonomy): domain Bacteria; phylum Bacteroidota; class Bacteroidia; order Bacteroidales; family Paludibacteraceae; genus RGIG9608. Next base: position 21,234 of record JAFTIM010000014.1, on the reverse strand, counting down.
CCCCCTGAATCGTGATCTGTTTCAAACGGATAATGCACTTGTGCATACGGCATGGCACCCGAGTCGAACCACACGTCGATGAGGTCGAGTTCGCGGTGCATCGGTTTGCCCGAAGCCGACACCAACACGATGCTATCGACATACGGACGGTGCAGGTCGATGTTTTTCGGGTCGTAGTTCTCTTTGCTGTAATCGCCGACGCGGAAATTCGGCCACGGATTTTCTTTCATGAATCCGGCAGCCACGGACTTGTCTATCTCCTCGAAAAGTTCCTCGATGGATCCGATGCAAATCTCCTCTTGTCCGTCGTCGGTGCGCCAAATGGGCAACGGTGTTCCCCAATAGCGGCTGCGGCTTAAGTTCCAATCGTTCAGATTGTTGAGCCACTGACCGAAACGCCCCGTACCCGTCGATTCGGGTTTCCAATTGATGGTTTTGTTCAGGGCGATCATCTCGTCTTTCACGGCTGTGGTTTTGATAAACCAACTGTCGAGCGGATAGTACAGCACGGGTTTGTCGGTGCGCCAGCAGTGCGGATAGTTGTGTACATGTTTTTCGATGCGGAACGCCAATCCTTGCTGTTTCAGCATGATGCAGAGCGCAATGTCGAGCGTTTCGTCTTTGTCGGTGAGGTTCGGGTCGTAGGCGTTTTTCACGAAACGTCCTTCGTAGGCCTTGTACAAATCGACGTTGATGTGATTTTTCACAAAATCGTCGTCCAAGTCGTCCAACACGAAGAATTTGCCCGTCATATCGACCATCGGGCGTGTTTCGCCTTTTTTGGTCAGGAACGTCAAGCCGGGGACGCCCGCTTTCTTTGCCACGAAAGCATCGTCGGCACCGAACGTGGGTGCTATATGCACGATGCCCGTACCGTCGTCGGTGGTAACGTAGTCGCCGGCAATGACGCGGAATGCGCCCTCGCCCGGGTTTGCCCACGGAATGAGTTGTTCGTATGCCTCGCCCACCAAGTCGGTGCCTTTGCCGCGCCAAACGATTTCGGGCTGTTCGCCCAACTCTTTGGCGTAAGCCGACAGGCGTGCTTCGGCCAAAATGTAAGTGGCGGCGGTTTTGGTGTACGGATTTTCGCCCTTCACGGCCACATAGTCGATTTTCGGGCCGACGCACAAGGCGGTGTTCGAGGGCAATGTCCACGGTGTGGTTGTCCACGCAAGACAATAGGCATCGGCGCCAAAGCGGTCGCCTTTCAGTTTGAACTGTGCCGTGCAAGTGGTATCTTTCACATCGCGGTAGCAGCCGGGCTGGTTCAGTTCGTGCGAACTCAGTCCTGTGCCGGCAGCTGGCGAATAGGGCTGAATGGTATAGCCTTTGTAGAGCAACCCTTTGTGGTAGAGTTCTTTGAGCAGATACCACAGCGTTTCGATGTATTTATTGTCGTAGGTGATGTACGGATTTTCTAAATCGACCCAATAGCCCATTTTTTCGGTGAGCGACGTCCATTCTTTGGTGTATTTCATCACTTCGCGGCGGCAGGCGGCGTTGTAGTCGTCCACGCTGATTTTTTTGCCGATATCCTCTTTGGTGATGCCGAGCATTTTTTCCACGCCGAGTTCCACAGGCAGTCCGTGCGTATCCCATCCGGCTTTGCGGCGCACCTGAAAGCCCTGCATCGTCTTGTAGCGACAAAAGGTATCTTTGATGGTGCGTGCCATCACATGGTGAATGCCGGGCATGCCGTTGGCCGAAGGCGGTCCCTCGAAAAAGACGAATGCCGGCGCGCCTTCGCGCTCATCGATACTTTTGTGAAACAAATCCTCGTCCTGCCATCGTTGCAACATCTCTTTGTTGATAGCCGACAAATCGAAGTGGGAATATTCCTTAAACTTTTTCATAAAAATGATATTTTTTCTGTATGATAATAAAGTTTGCAAAAGTACAAAAAATGCCGTTTACTGAATATAGTTTTTTCGATGAGATGCAATTGTGTGTGTTGAATACTATTTTTAGTCTGTATGAAAATGTGTATTTTTGCAACCTTTTATGAAAAATATCAGCGCATACATACCCTATTATAAGCGAAACTTAAAGGTAGCTATCCCTATTGTGCTTACGCAGTTGGGAGGAGGACTTGTGCAGTTGGCGGACAACATTATGGTTGGTCATCTGGGTGCGGTCGATTTGGCGGCAGTGGCGTTTGCCAATTCCATTTTTGTAATAGGGTTTGTATTTGCCATGGGAGTTACGATGGGAATCACGCCGCTTGTCGGACAGGCTTTTGTGCAGAAAAACCATACACGGGTGGCATCGCTTTTGCACAACGGAATGCTTTTCTGTTTGCTGATGGGTATTGCTCTGACACTGATACTCGGCAGTTGTTACTTTTTTATTGATGCAATGGGACAGGAACCTCGAGTAGCAACTTTGTCCAAGCCTTATTATTTGGCATTGGTCGGTAGTTTGTTGCCGTTTATGCTGTTTTGTGTTTGCAAACAATTTTTGGAGGGGTTGGGCAATACAAAAGTGGCAATGTTGATAACGATAACAGCCAATGTGCTTAATATTGTGCTGAATTACCTGTTTATTTTCGGAAAATTCGGGTTCCCGCAATTAGGTGCTTTCGGTGCAGGAGTTGCTACGCTTATAGCTCGCCTGCTGATGCCCGTTATGTTTTTTGCGGTCATATTGCGGCATGAGGAGTTGAGCCGTTATTTCAAAAGTTTCTCGTGGCATACCCTTTCAAAATCGGGCGTCGTTACCGTAGCCAAGGTGGGTATTCCCATTGGTGGACACATGCTGTTGGAATGTTCGGCATGGGCGTTGCTGGCAATTATTGTTGGTTGGCTGGGTGCAGTGCCTTTGGCGGCCAATCAGATAGCCAACAATGTGGCGATTATCTCGTTTATGATGGTAGTGGGCGTTTCGGCGGCAACGACTATCAGGGTGAGTCATCAGTTGGGCGTTCGCGATTTCGCTGCTTTACGAATGGCGGCACAAGCCAGCGTGCATTTATGTCTGTTTTTGAATGCACTGATGGCGGTTTTGATGATTGTTTTTCGTTATCAAATTCCGTGGATATTTACCACCGATAAGGAGGTGATAGAAATTACGGCTCAACTATTGGTGTTGGCAGGACTTTTTCAACTCTCGGACGGAATGCAAAGCGTTGGGGCAGGTATTCTACGCGGCTTGACCGATGTTAAAAAGCCTGTCCTTTATGCCTTTGTAACTTACATCTGTATCAATATCCCGTTGGGTTATATTTTGGCTTTCCCATGCGGCATAGGTGTTGCGGGCGTATGGGTGGCGTTTATCATCAGTTTGACACTTGCCGCTGTGCTTTATCATCGGCGTTGTGCATTCAAAATAAAGCAGTTGGAAAAAGGGAACTAATCTTATTTGTTCGCAATGTTCAAGGTGTTATAAGTTTCCATCAACGCCTCGTGGTCGTCGGTGATAATCAGCAGTTTATCGTCTGCCAATAGAACGGTTTTTCCCGTCGGTACGAAGAATTTTTTATTGCGTTTTACCATTACGACCAATGTTTTGTCGGGCAATCCTAAATCCATAAGATGATTACCTTTTTTAAGGATGTCGTCGGTGATAGTAATTTCTGTGGTTACCGATTTGATTTCGTCGGAAAAATCGACATCGAAATCCTCCACTTTTTTTAGTTGCCGCGTGTTGTCGTCGAGTTTGAGCCATTTCGCCATTTTGGGCAACGAGGTGCCTTGTATGAGTAACGAAACAAGCGTGCATAAGAATACGATGTTGAAAATAATTCTTGCGTTCGGAATGTTTTCTGCCAGCGGCAAAATGGCGAATATGATGGGTACGGCACCGCGTAAACCGCACCACGATATGTAGATTTTGCTCGAAATTCCCATTTTTCTGAAAGGCAGAAGGCACAGAAAAACACTTATGGGGCGTGCTATAAATATCATCACAATGCTGATGATTAAACCGGGAATCAACACGGATAATAACTCGCTCGGATTTACCAACAGACCTAAAGTGAGGAACATAAGTAATTGGCAAAGCCATGTAAGTCCGTTAAAGAAATTGACGGTTGAACGTTTGTGCTGAAAAGAGTTGTTACCGATAATCAATCCGGCAATGTAAACAGCTAAAAATCCGTTACCTTTCAAAAAATAGGTCAGCGAAAAGGTGAGAATGCAAAAGGTCAGCACCAAAATCGGATAGAGCGAAGCGTTGTCTATTTTCAGACGATTGATGATGACAATGGCCATTTTTGCCAATACGAATCCTGCCAATACTCCGATGCAGAGTTGCATGGCAATCATTCCGAGAATATGCCAAATGTTTGGCATGGAATTTATTTTGACAATTTCGATGAGCGTAATAACCAAGATGTAAGCCATCGGGTCGTTGCTTCCGCTTTCGAGTTCGAGTGTGGGGCGGAGGTTGTTTTTCAGCCGCAACCCTTTTGAACGAAGTATGGCAAACACCGATGCCGAGTCGGTAGAAGACATGATGGCGGCCAGCAGCAATGACGAAGCAAAACCTATTTGTGCGGATTTTATAGTCATGCCGAATATCAACCAAATGAGTACTCCCGTAATGAGTGACATGAGTAAAACGCCAAGTGTGGCAAGCAAAACACCTTGTTTTAATACGGGGCGTATTTCGTGCATCTTTGTGTCCATTCCTCCCGAAAATAGTATGATGCAGAGCGATATGGTACCAATGGTTTGTGCTATTCCGATGTTGTTGAAGTGAATGCCGAGTCCGTCGCTTCCGCAAAGCATACCTACGCATAAAAACAATAACAAAGCCGGTACTCCGAAACGGGAACTTGCCTTGCCTGCAATGATACTCACAAAAAAGAGCAAGGAAAGTCCTAATAATATGAATTCAAGTTGTATTTCCATTGCAAAATGCCCAAAAGATGTACAAAAATAGAAAAATATCAAAGATTATGCTGTGTTTCAGATGGCTTGATGGAGTCATTTTATAAAAAAATAGGTTTTTCTAACATCAACAACTGCCAACGAGGTACTTCGATTGCTATATGATTGCTGTGTCGATTTTATAACGCTTAAAACCGGAGTTAGTTCTTTTTAACTCAAAAAAAGCGAGGAGTGAAGCCTATAAATGATTACCTTTGCACTTTATTTTTGTAAAATGGGAGAAACAAAATATATCTTCGTTACGGGAGGAGTTATTTCGTCGTTGGGTAAAGGTATTATCTCGGCTTCGCTGGGCAAATTGCTTCAAGCAAGAGGCTATAAGGTAACCAATCAGAAACTTGACCCGTACATCAATATCAATTCCGGGACGTTGAATCCGTACGAACACGGTGAATGTTATGTGACGGTAGACGGACACGAGGCCGATTTGGATTTGGGGCATTATGAGCGTTTTCTTGGTGTGGAAATGCACAAAACCAATAATATTACCACGGGGCGTATCTATCAGAGTGTAATCAACAAAGAGCGTCGCGGCGATTATTTGGGGCGTACGGTGCAGGTAGTACCGCACATTACCGACGAAATAAAACGAAATATCAAACGCTTGGGAGTAAAAGGCGAATACGACTTTGTGATTACGGAAATAGGAGGAACTATTGGCGATATAGAATCGCTTCCGTATATCGAGAGTGTTCGACAACTGCGATGGGAGTTGGGTGGTGACAACTGCTGTTGCATACATCTTACGTATGTGCCTTATGTGGCAGCAGCCGGCGAACTCAAAACAAAGCCTACTCAACACTCTGTTAAGGAATTGCAACAAGAGGGCGTTCAGCCCGATGTGTTGGTTTTGCGTACGGAGCATCCGCTCTCGACCGACATTCGTAAAAAAGTGGCACTCTTTTGCAATGTGCCGTCTGATGCCGTTGTAGAGTCGGCCGATGTAAAAACCATCTACGAAGTCCCTATCCGTATGCAGCAGGAGGGGTTGGACAAAGTGGTTTTGCGTAAGTTGGGACTCAATCCCGACGACACGGTTGCCGATATGAAACAATGGAACTATTTTTTGGACAAACTGAATAATGCCAAAGAAAGCGTTACGATAGCGTTGGTAGGCAAGTATGTCAAGTTGCCCGATGCTTATAAGTCTATTATCGAATCGCTTATTCATGCTGCGGCTTACAACGATTGTAAACTCGACTTGCGCTTGATATTGTCCGACAATATCACCGACGAAAATGTGCAGGAAACTTTGCACGATGCCGATAGCATTTTGATTGCTCCGGGGACGGGTTTGCGTGGAGTTGACGGAAAAATAGCAGCGGCAAAGTATGCCCGCAAAAATGGAATCCCCTGTTTTGGAATAGGGTTGGGTTTGCAATGTATGGTTGTGGAGTTTGCTCGTAATGTGTTGCAGTGGCAAGAGGCTAATTCGGTAGAGATAGACGCAAAAACGCCTTACAATGTGTTTGATATAATGGACGAGCAAAAAAGCGTGTTGAACCTTACGGGAGGCGTGCGTTTGGGGGCTTACGATTGCAAATTGAGAGAGGATTCTTTTGTTAAATCGATTTATGGAAAATCTCTTGTAAAGGAGCGTCATCGTCATCGTCTTGAGTTTAATAGTAGCTATAAGGAACAATTTGAGGCTGCCGGTTTTGTATGTAGTGGAACAAACCCCGACACCGATTTGGTAGAGATTTTGGAAATGCCTTCGCATCCTTGGTATATAGGTGTTCAGTTTCACCCTGAATATAGCAGTACGGTTGTCAATCCTCATCCGTTGTTTGTGGATTTTGTAAGAGCAACAGTTAATAATAAAAATAAAAAGTTGAAAAATGGATAAAAACACAGTTATCGGGTTAGTACTGATTTTTGCAATAATTGTAGGTTTTAGTTGGCTTAATCGTCCGAGCGAAGAGCAGATTGCCGCTCAACAACGTTACCGTGATTCAATACAGAAAGTGGAGTTGGAAAAAGCCCAACAAGCGGCGTTGGTAGAGGCTTTGAAGCAGCAAGAACGTACGGATACGGTTGTTGATGCCGATATGGCAAAAAAGGCGTTTGGAGCATTTGCGGCTTCGGCTGTAGGCAGCGAACAATTTGTGGAGTTGGAAAACGATTTGTTGAAATTGGTTTTTACGACGAAAGGCGGCCGCGTCTATTCGGCAGAGTTGAAAGAGTATAAAACGCACGATTCTTTGCCGCTTGTGTTGTTTGATAATGACGAAAGTGCCTTGGATTTTACCTTCTTGTCATCGAACAATCGCGTGCTACATACCAATAATTTTTATTTCGAGCCGCAAATAACTACTTCCGAAAAAGGGAAACAACTTCAAATGCGTTTGGTTTTGGAGGAAGATAAATACCTCGAGTTCAATTATTTGCTGCCTGATAATGAATATAAAGTGGATTTTTCGATAACCGCACACAATTTGACCGATGTGCTTGACAATAATTCCAATTCGTTGGAAATGGTATGGAAAAGTAAACTGAAACAACAGGAAAAAGGACGTAAGTTTGAGGCTCGTTATGCTACATTGAATTATAAATTCACTTCGGACGATGTAGAATATTTGAGTGAATCGAAAGACGATAGCAAACAACTCTCGAACAAAATACAATGGATTGCCTTTAAAGACCAATTCTTTAGTACGGTATTGATAGCCGATCAGTCGTTTACATCGACAACCTTGTCGAGTAAAATATCCGACAATGTTGATTATTTGAAAAACTATCAGGCTGATGCTTCGTTGTCTTTTGACCCTACGGGAAAAAGCACTACAACGTTGAGCTATCTGTTTATTCCTAACAAATATCAGACCTTAAAAAAATACGATAAGCAATACAAAAATGAAACGGGCAGCAATATGCAGTTTAGACAGTTGTTGCCGATGGGCTGGACGCTATTCCGTTGGATAAACGAATATCTGATAATTCCGATATTTAATTTCTTCGGGAAATACATATCGAATTATGGTATTGTCATCTTGCTTTTGACAATAGTTGTGAAACTGATTATTTTGCCGTTTACTTACAAATCTTATTTGTCGTCGGCCAAAATGCGTGTCCTAAAACCGCAAATCGACGAAATAAATGCAAAATATCCGCCCGAAAAGGCGATGGAGCGTCAGCAGGCAACCATGAATCTTTATAATCGTGTAGGAGTGAGTCCGATGAGCGGATGCTTGCCAATGCTGCTTCAGATGCCGATTTTGTTTGCCATGTTTATGTTTTTTCCCACTTGTATAGAATTGCGTCAACAAAGTTTCCTTTGGGCAAAAGACTTGGCAAGCTACGATGCCATTTTCGAGTGGAGTACATATATCCCCATTATTACACCTTACTTCGGCAATCACATCAGCCTTTTTTGTTTGCTGATGACTATTACAAACATCGTTTATACAAAAATCAATATGTCGAGTCAGGCAGGTGCTGCCGACCAAATGAAGGTGATGAAATGGATGATGTATTTGATGCCGGTAATGTTTATGTTCATCTTCAACGATTATGCTTCCGGATTGAGTTATTATTACTTTGTTTCGTTGTTGCTGACGATACTGCAAACTTATCTTTTCCGCTTGTTTATCGACGAAGAAAAGTTGCTGAAAAAGTTGGAAGCCAACAAAAAGAAACCGATGAAAAAATCCGGTTTTATGGCTCGTTTGGAGGAGGCACAACGCCAACAACAAAAGGCTATGCGTGAGCAAATGAAAAAAAATCGTTAAAGGCTTTACATGCGACATTGGAGCTTGATAGTTTGTAATTGTCAGGCTCTTTTGTTTTAGAGAAAAAGCATTGAAAACCTTATATAAAATAATTGGAACTCTTTCGCTTGTGCTTGGGTTGGTAGGTATTTTTCTGCCCATATTGCCTACAACTCCTTTTTTGTTGCTTACGGCAACTCTGTATGCCAAAAGTTCGGAACGATTGTATAGTTGGTTGATGAATCATCCCCGCTTGGGTGCGTATATTGAGGATTTTCGCAGGCATCGTACATTGCCTTTGCGCGTGAAGGTTATATCTGTTACTGTTTTGTGGGCGACAATTCTTTTGTCTGTTTTTTTAGTGAAAATACTCTTCGTAAGAGTATTTCTGCTATTTGTGGCTGTAGCTGTTACGGTTCATATTTTGCATTATAAAACGAGGAAGTGACACTTCCTCGTTTTTATGATAACAGACGTTTTTTTGTTGTTTAATGACTACTTTTAAATTGCTGTAAGAAACGAACGTCGTTTTCGGAGAACATACGCAAGTCTTTTACTCGGTATTTTAGGTTGGCAATGCGTTCTACTCCGAATCCGAATGCGTAACCGGAGTAGATTTTTGAGTCGATACCACACATTTCCAATACATTAGGATCAACTATTCCGCAACCCATTATCTCTACCCAACCGGTGTGTTTGCAAAAGGCGCATCCCTTTCCTCCACATAGGTCGCACGAAATGTCCATTTCGGCACTTGGTTCGGTAAATGGGAAATATGATGGGCGCAGACGAATTTGTGTTTTTTCACCGAACATCTCTTTCGTGAAGTAAAGTAGCGCTTGTTTTAAATCGGCAAACGAAACGTTTTTGTCGATGTACAATCCTTCTATCTGATGGAAGAAGCAATGTGCTCTGTACGAAATAGCCTCGTTGCGATAAACGCGTCCCGGGCATATTACTCGAATCGGAGGTTTTTGCGTTGTCATTACGCGTGTTTGTACCGACGATGTATGAGTACGGAGTAAAACGTCCGGATTTTTTTCGATGAAAAACGTATCTTGCATATCGCGGGCAGGATGTTCAGCAGGGAAATTAAGAGCCTCAAAAACATGCCAGTCGTCTTCGATTTCAGGTCCTTCGGCAAGAGCAAAACCTAATCGTGAGAAAATATCTACAATTTCGTTTCTAATCAAAGAGAGCGGATGCCTTGCTCCGATTTCGATAGGTTCGCATGGGCGCGACAAATCAAGGTCTTGTTCCGTTAGCGAGGTGTTCCCAAAAGATTCTTTTAGCGATTTGATTTTCTCTTGGGCAAGATTTCTCAATTGATTTAGTTTTTGCCCTATTTCCTTTTTCTGCTCGTTAGGGACATCTCGGAAATCGTTGAACAAAGAGGTGATTTCTCCTTTCTTACTTAAATATTTGATACGAAGGGCTTCTATCTCTTCGTTGTTTTTGGCGGTCAATTTTTCTATGACTTTTGTCAGATTGTTTATTCTCTCAATCATTTCCTTGCTATTAAAATTTTTGCAAAATTACGATTTTTCTTTGAGATGAGTTTATAAAAGAATGCTGTTTGTTGAATGTGAAAAATGAAAAAACATAAAAATAATTTAATCTTTTTTTTGATAAACGTAAATAAAATATTATGTTTGCGATTCATTTAGGGAAAAATTTTTTAGTATGAAAAAGACATTATTTATTCTGTTGTTAATAGCAACGAGTTGTGTTGTTTTTGCTGCAAATGGCAAAAAAGATAAATTTAATTATAGCTATAATTTTTGTGTTAGCAATTTAAATGATTGTGTTACGGAAACTCCGATGTCTATCACAATTAATCTTACAAAAGATGCTGAAACATTGTATGATATGTGTACTGTAAAAATGGACGGGAAAGCCATCTCTTTTAGAGTAATTAGTGGAATCGTGCGTGATAAGGTTCATCCTAATTTGAGTTTGGTTGAGATGGACGGAGGCATTCCTACTTCAAAAAAATGGGAATTGAAATTTATTGGCGATCGTGCCAAACTATATCGTTTAGGCGGAATCCGCTATGAGTTTAAGAATGAAAACTTTGGCGAGATACTTGGCGAAGCGAATGCTTCAGAAGAAGGAGTAGTGGAAGAATAGTTTTTGAAATAGTTGAGAAATCAACTATTTTTTTGTGCAAAAGAAGAAACTCTTTCGTATCTTTGCATCGCAAAAAGAAGATGTTATGATAGTACGATTTTTTGAATATTTCTATTTTTACTTTTATTTTAAGAAATAAGAGCGGGATTTGTTATAGAAATATTTAAGAAACAAGAATTTGGTAAATCCCGCTCATTTTTGAGTGGGATTTTTTTATAAAGAACAATGAAAAAAGTAGCTATACAAGGAATTGCAGGGTCGTTTCATGAAATTGCCGCTCGCAACTTTTTCGGAGAGGATATAGAGATTATACCCTGCCTTACTTTTAAGGAAATATTTGAGCAGGTAACTCCTGAAAACGACTATTATGCCATAATGGCAATTGAGAATACCATTGCCGGAAGTCTCTTGCAAAATCATCATCTGTTGAGTAACAGCGAGTTGCAAATAATTGGTGAATACAAATTGAGAATAGAGCATTCGTTGGTGGCATTGCCCAATCAGAGCATTGACGATATAAAGGAAGTGCATTCTCATCCTATCGCATTGATGCAATGTGAAGAATTTCTTGCTCAACATAAAGCCATGAAAGCTGTGGAAAGTGAAGATACGGCATTCAGTGCAAAAGAAATTGCTGAAAACAATTTGAAAGGTCAGGCGGCTATTTGTGGTCGCTTGGCAGCGGAGATATATAATTTGGCCGTACTTGCCGACGGTATCGAAACCAATAAACGTAATTTTACGCGTTTTTTGGTGATTACCAATAGCGAGAATGCAAAAAAATGGAATGTCGAGAACGAAACGAACAAAGCGTCGTTGATGCTTACAGTGCCACACGAAGAGGGTAGTTTGTCAAAAATACTGACAATCTTTTCGTTTTATCATATCAATTTATCGAAAATTCAATCGTTGCCGATTATAGGTAAAGAGTGGGAATATCGCTTTTATATTACGCTTGAATATGATAACTATACACGTTATCAGCAAGCATTGAGTGCGATAAAACCTTTTGCGAATGAGTTTAAAAATCTTGGAGAATACAAAGCATTTACAGCATAAAAATGAATATGAATATACAACCGGCCAACCGACTTGGTACAATAACCGAATACTATTTTTCAAGAAAACTGAAAGAGATAGCTTCGCTTAATGCCGCAGGGAAAGATATTATCAGTTTGGGAATTGGTAGCCCCGATATGCCGCCATCGCCTGAAACGATAGAAGTGCTTTGCGAAAATGCCAGAAAAGCAGATGCACATGGGTATCAACCCACTGTCGGAATACCTGAATTACGAGAGGCCATGGCGTCGTTTTATAAACGATGGTACGATGTTGATTTAAATCCTGCCACTGAAATTCAACCGCTTATTGGCTCAAAAGAGGGCATTTTGCATGTTACGCTGGCTTTTGCCAATGTCGGTGACGAGGTGCTGGTCCCTAATCCCGGTTATCCTACTTATACGTCGTTGAGCAAGATATTGGGGTGTAAGGTGGTGCATTACGATTTGAAACAGGAAACGGGTTGGCAGCCCGATTTTGAGGCATTGGAGAAAATGGATTTGAGTCGTGTAAAGTTGATGTGGACCAATTATCCGAATATGCCGACAGGAGCGAATGCAACATTGGATTTGTATGAAAAAATTGTCGATTTCGCCAAACGTAAAAATATCGTGGTGGTGAACGATAATCCATATAGTTTTATCCTTAATCGCAAGCCAATCAGTATATTAAATGTATCGGGAGCAAAAGATTGCTGTATTGAGTTCAACTCGATGAGCAAAAGTCACAATATGCCGGGTTGGCGTGTGGGAATGTTGGCTACAAATGCAGAATTTGTGCAATGGATTTTGAAGATAAAAAGTAATATCGATTCGGGTACTTTTCGTGCTATGCAGTTGGCAGCGGCACAAGCCTATCATAATAGTCAAACATGGCATGAGGAAGCCAATATCAATGTTTACGGAAGACGTCGGAATTTTGCCGAAGAGATAATGACAACCCTGCATTGCACGTTTGACCCTGCGCAAGTGGGAATGTTTCTTTGGGGACGAATACCTGCAACGTATGCCGATGCCGAAGAGTTGACGGAGAAAGTGTTGCACGAAGCGCGTGTGTTTATTACACCGGGGTTTATTTTTGGCTCTAACGGAAGTCGGTATATCCGCATTTCGCTTTGTGCCAAAGAAGAAAAATTGGCAGAAGCATTGAATAGAATAAAACAAAATTTGTAAGAAAATATATTTAAATATGGAATTAGAATTGAAAAAAATAAAGATGGAAGGCGTTGAAGAGAAACGTCCCATTGTGATAGCAGGTCCGTGTAGTGCAGAGTCGGAAGAACAAACTCTGAACACGGCCAAACAATTAGCTGCCAAAGGAATCAAAATCTTTCGTGCGGGTATTTGGAAACCTCGTACAAAACCGGGAGGTTTTGAAGGTGTTGGCGAAAAAGGCTTGGCGTGGTTGCAACGCGTAAAAGAAGAAACAGACATGTATGTGGCTACCGAAGTGGCTACGGCAAAACACGTGGAAGAGGTTTTGAAATACGACATTGACTTGCTTTGGATTGGAGCAAGAACATCGGCAAACCCTTTTGCTGTACAAGAAATTGCCGATTCACTACGTGGAGTAGATATTCCAGTGTTGGTAAAAAATCCTGTTAATCCCGATTTGGAGTTGTGGATAGGAGCCTTGGAACGATTGAATAATGCCGGAGTCAAACAACTTGGAGTGATACATCGCGGATTTAGTTCCTACGACAAAAAAATTTATCGTAACATTCCTCAATGGCATATTCCTATTGAATTGCGTCGTCGCTTGCCGAATTTGCCTATTATTTGCGACCCGAGCCATATCGGTGGCAAACGCGAATTGATAGCCCCGCTTTGTCAGCAAGCTATGGACCTAAATTTTGATGGTTTAATGGTGGAATCGCACGAAAATCCCGATTGCGCTTGGAGCGATGCCATGCAACAAGTTACGCCTGATATTTTGAGCTATATTTTGAATCTTTTGGTTATTCGTGAGGGAAAGCAAACTACTGAAAATTTGAGCGAATTGCGTTCGCAAATTGATGAATGCGACAATCAACTGATTGAAACTTTGGCAAAACGTATGCGTATCTCGCGCGAAATAGGTGTATTCAAAAAAGAACATAATATGACGATTTTTCAGTCGGGGCGTTATGACGAGATTATCAACAAACGTGGCATTCAGGCTGTGCAATGCGGTATGGATAGCGAATTTATGAAAAAGGTTTTTGAGGCTATTCACGAAGAGTCGGTTCGTCAGCAGGTGGAAATCATTAATAAATAAATTCTCCGTAAAATGAGGATATTGATTTTAGGTGCAGGTAAAATGGGAACGTTTTTTACCGATGCTCTTTGTCTGAAACACGAAGTTGCATTGTACGATCCCGATGCCTCGCGTTTGCGATTTGTGTTTAACACTCAACGCATGAGTGAATTGGAGAGTGTGCGTGAGTTCAATCCCGAACTCGTTATCAACGCTGCTACCATAAAATACACCATCGAGGCGTTCGAAAAAGTGTTGCCCTATGTGTCCAAAGATTGTATCTTGTCCGATATTGCTTCGGTAAAAACAGGTTTGCCTGAGTTTTACCAAAAAACGGGAATGCGTTTTGTTTCTACGCACCCGATGTTTGGACCTACGTTTGCCCGACTTGACAATCTTTCGAGCGAAAATGCCATTATCATTGCCGAATCCGATTATTTGGGAAAAATGTTTTTCAAAGATTTCTATAACTCGCTCAAACTGAACATTTTTGAATACTCTTTTGAAGAACACGACGAAACGATTGCTTATTCGCTTTCGTTGCCGTTTGTGTCGTCGTTGGTTTTTTCTGCCATTATGAAGCACCAAGATGCTCCGGGTACGACGTTCAAAAAACACATGGCGGTGGCTCGCGGATTGCTCTCGGAAGACGATTATTTGCTTTCCGAAATTCTTTTCAATCCACACACACCCAATCAGGTAGAAAAAATACAAACCGAGCTGGAACTTCTGCTTGACATCATTCGCCAAAAAGACACTGATGCCATGCAGACCTTCCTCAAAAAAGTACGAAAGAATATTGAGTAAAAAATGTTTATATATACAATAAAAGAGTCCACCGGACTCTTTTATTGGTTCTCTCTTGTTTACTTTTATTTATAGTTCATTTAGATAAATATAAGGTTTTCCATAAACCTCAATAATTTTATAAACTTTAAAAGATGTTCCTTCCTCAAAATTAACTTGTTTTTCTCCTTTTAATGTAGAATAATTGGGATTCCATAAGACGCTTACATCATGAGCTTTTGTATACTTTTTTGATTTACAGTTTATTATATATTTGCCAAAATATTTGTCTTTTCCCATAAATCCACGTCCTATTTTTGTTGTTGTTAAACTATGTTCTATTACTAATACTTCTCCAATAATTACATTCATTTTATCATAGGTATTAAGAAATCTATATACAAGTTTTCGGTTACATTTTGGCATTGATATAACTAAGTTATTCCATATATTACGTTTTACTCTATTGTCAACAGGATAATCTGATCTAAAGGATTCAGATTGTATTGAAAATATTTCACATATAACATTCTTTTGGTCTATGGTTAATAGATTTCTATATTGAGGATTTATAGAATCATAATCATAATTTTTTTCTGATAGAGACATAAATATTTTTCAAATAAGAATTTTTATCTGTTAATAAAGATTAATATCTAACTCTTCTATAAATTCATAACACAATTTATCAAAGTTTATTAAATCGATTGCCCTCTTTTCTCTGAAGTAATCATATTTAGAAACAAAAAAATCTTCAGCTATTTCCTCCCATTTGTATTCATTAGGTTCTGCCAAATATTTTCTTACTGTATGTGGAATACTATATTCTCTAAATTTGGATTTGACTTCCTTATCGTCGAAAAGAATTGTTGTAACAATTACTTCCGTTGGTATTGGTTTTTTTTCATATGTGAAGTATCTCTTTTTTTTAACAATTTTGTTATTATTCTCATTTGAGAAACAAATATCTTTTTCTAAGTATTCACTATAGTAATCGTTTTCTGGCCATCTTACACTGTATTCAAATCGGTCTATAAAAGAAAGGTTTGAAGTAATCTTAAATAGTATAGTAGTGTCAGTAACATCAATTATTTGTACTTGTGCATAACGATGTGTTTCTTTACAACTTTCTATTGGGTACTGTTTCCAATATGCAATAATTGAATCAATTTTTACCGAATATAGGGATTTCCATTCTCTTTCACATATAGAGTCTTTATATCCATCAATCCATTCTAGATCATTTTTAAAATATTTAAACAATCTTTCATAAGAAATATCTTTAAATAATACTTTTTGAGAAGGTGTCATTTTTATAGAAAGAGATTCAGAATTTATGTTATCATAAAAAAAAGCGAAATCTGGATCTTTTTTTATACATTCTTGCAATTCGTCAAGAGATAACTCTTCGAAAATTGGTGTAGTTGGGAATTTATTGCATCCACAAAGAATAATAATACATACATTTAATAAAATGAAATTTTTTAAATAAACTTTTATATTCATAGCGAAGTAATTTTTTGCATAAGAACTCCCGATTATGCGGTTTATAAAAATTAATTGTTCTGAAAAGGCACATAAAAAAACGTGGAATTCGACTGTTGCCGTTCCACGTTTTGAGGCCTTCGCATTGCCTTTCTCTATCGAACAACAACGCTGAAGCCCACGCCGATATAAACTAATACCAACACGCAATGGTTGGCATAAAACTTTATACCCGTTGGGCATCTATCGTTGCTAAGTCCTGATAGAGAAATTGAAAGTTGCGAAGTTTCAAAACGTCAGAACAAAGCGTCAATAAACGCCTTTTTAATATGTCTTTTGAAGTTTCACAACAAAATGAGTCGCAAAACTTCTCTGCAAAAATAGAAAAATATTCTCATAAAAGTATATTTCAAGCAAAAAGGAAATTAATATCATTTCTTGCCGATATCGGCAAGAAATGATACCTTTGTGGCGGTTTTTTAGATAAAACTTGCCGATAACTATGGAATATATATCAGTTAAACAATTTGCAGAAAAGTATGGCATAAGTGAACGAACTGCTCGTAACTATTGTGCTACAGGGAAAATAAGTGGGGCTTTTCTTGTGGGTAAAACGTGGAATATCCCTTCGTCTGCTACGTTACCTACAAAAAACAAAAAAGTGTCGCCTCTGCTTTCGCGTTTGAGGGAAGAAAAAGAAAGTCGATTGAAAGGAGGAATTTATCATCGCTTGCAAATAGATTTAACTTATAATTCCAACCATATAGAGGGAAGTCGCTTGACCAAAGAGCAAACACGTTATATTTTTGAGACAAATACGCTTGGAATTACAACTGAAAACACTCGTATAGATGATATAATGGAAACGGTAAATCATTTTCGTTGTATAGATTATGTAATAGAGCATGCCATGGATAAAATTACAGAAATTCATATCAAGTATTTGCATTTGTTGTTGAAAACCAATACTTCTGATAGTCAAAAATTGTGGTTTGCCGTAGGAGCATATAAGAAACTTGCTAACGAGGTTGGCGGAGAAATCACCACTCAACCCGCTGATGTACAGCAAGAAATGAAGCACTTGCTGTCAGCATACAATGCTCTGTCGCAAGTTACGTTGGATGATATATTGGATTTTCATGTGCGTTTTGAATCTATTCATCCGTTTCAGGACGGCAATGGCCGTGTAGGCAGATTGTTGATGCTATGGCAGTGCTTACAAAGTGGTATTACACCTTTTATAATTACGGAAGATTTGAGATTGTTTTATTATCGAGGCCTTCAGAATTGGGGAAAAATCAATGGTTTCCTGCGAGAAACAATTCTTACTGCTCAAGATTGTTTCTGTGAGAGTATGAAATACTTCGGAGTGAAGGAATAGGAAAGTTGTCCTTCTTTTTGAAAAATGCTTATATCATAACTTTTTCATTACCTTTGCAATCTTTAACAAAAAAATCAGGTGAGCGAACAAAGCGTAAACGAAACGGAGTTGAAGTGGCATAAGCGCATTGCATTGAATTTGTTATGGGCAATGTGTCGCATAGTGAGTGTTTTGCCACGTTGGTTTCGTTACTATTTGTTGCAACCTTTTTTTGCGGGGATGCTTATGCTTTTTGGATATAGGCGTAAGGTTATTACTACGAATTTACAAAAATCGTTTCCCGAAAAATCGCAACGAGCCATTCGCTCTATTCGCCGTAAGTATTATAATACTTTGGCGGAGGTGGTGGTTGACACCATAAGTCTTGCCGGTGTAACCGAAAAGCGTCAATCGGAGTTTATCGTTTGGGAAAATACCGATGAAGTTTTAAAAAAAACACAGGGGCAGGATTGGATTGCTATGGCGGCACATTATGGCTGTTGGGAATATTTCCCGATGTGGTGTTGGCAAGACAAAAATTGCGATTTCGTGAGCGTATATCATCCGCTTCATAGCGAAATTTTTGAATGCTTTTATGCTCGATTGCGCAGTTTCTCGGAAAATGTTCGTCAAATTCCTATGAATGAGGCCGTGCGTTATTATCTGAAAAATCGTAATGACAATCGGAAGCGGGTGCTTGGGTTGGTTTCCGACCAAAGTCCGCATCTGCTTGCCGACAGCCATTGGCATCGATTTCTGAATCAAGATACAATATTTAACGAGGGAGCCGAACTGCTTGCGCAAAAGTTTCATTTACCTATTTATTATGCTTATATCACGCGTCTTGCAAGAGGAAAATACTCGTTGAAACTTGTAGAAATATATAATGGAAAAGACGAAGTTGCTCCTCATGAGATAAACGAACGTTATGCACGTATTTTGGAACAACAAATAATTGCTCAACCCGAATTATGGATGTGGTCGCATCGGCGATGGAAACATACGCCTGCAAAACAAGCACGTATTTTTGGGGAAAAATGTAAAAAGTAAAACTATGGACATTGTAATAACCTACGTCAATGGGCTTGACCCTCTTTGGCAAAAAGAATATGCCGCACATACCAATGTAAAGATGCTTGAAAAGCGTTTCCGCGATTGGGGTACGCTGCGCTACTTGTTTCGTGGCATCGAGAAGAATATGCCTTTTATACGCAAAGTTCATTTGGTAGTGGCTCGCGAAAGTCAGGTGCCCGAATGGGTGAATCGCAATGAGGTAAACGTGGTTTTTCATCGAGATATTATTCCTGCGGAGTATTTGCCATGTTTTAATAGCAATTTGATAGAAATGCATTTGCATCGGATAAAAGAGCTGGACGAGGAGTATCTGTATTTCAACGATGATATATTTCCGGTAGCAAAATGTGAATCAACAGATTTTTTTCGAGATGGCAAAGGGGTAATCGGAATGAGCAGCCATTTTTTTGTGCTTAATACCTTTAAGCAAATATGTCATCGCTCCGATCGCATGGCGCGTTTGGCACTTGGTATGGGGCATTCTTTGAAATATCTTCGTCCACAGCATACTTGTGCTCCAATGCTGAAAAGTGAGTGTGAAAAATTGTATGCAACAATAGAACCTCAAATTAAAGTCTCGCTTACACGTGTGCGTTCTAAAGAAAATATTACGCAGTATGTATTTACAAATTATCTGTATCTGCAAGGGAAAATTGTAGATGAGCGCCAATCGAAAAAACATTTTTCCGTGGCGGTAACATCTGCTTCCCAATTATGTAATTTCATTAAAAATCCATCTAAAAAGTTGGTGTGCATCAATGATGTGAAATTAAATCGACATCGGTATGCGAAATTGAGAAATGTATTGCTCGCGGCATTTGAAGACGCATTTCCTATTAAGTCAAAATTTGAATTATGAAAATAGACGCAGTGATTACATGGGTCGATGGAGACGACCCTCGCCATAAGGAAAAACGCCGGCAGTATGGTACACAAAAAATGCTGAATACAGACGATGTCGCTGGTAGTACGCGTTATAAAAGTGTTGGTGAGATATTCTATTGTGTGGCATCGTTAAACAGGTTTGCGCCATGGTTGAACAAGATTTATATTGTAACTGATGAGCAAAATCCAAATGTAGAACCTTTTCTGAAACAATACTTTTCGGAAGGGTATATTCCCGTTGAAATTGTTGATCATAAAATCATTTTTCGTGGTTATGAGCAGTATTTGCCTACGTTCAATTCTATATGTATAGAGACGATGACATGGAGAATCCCTGGGTTGAGCGAGCATTTTATAGAATTTAACGATGACTTGATTTTAACCGCTCCCGTTGTTCCCGAAGATTTTTTTACGACAGATGGTAAGTTGGTGTGTTATGGGAGAAAATATAGTTCGTTTGTTGTAAAATTACATGGGTTGTTGAAGTATCGCTGTGATGGCAGCAAGCGTGTAACTTTTAAAGAAACAATGGATAATGCGGCAGCTTTACTCGGACGGCATCTTTATATGATTAAAATATACCATACTCCAAAAGCTTTGTTAAAAAGTTATTATGAGCAATACTTTTCGGAACATCCTGAATATTTAATGCAAAACATTAGTCATCGTTTTCGGAATTTGAAGCAGTTTAATGCCCAAGAGTTGCAATACTTGGATTTTTATAAACAAGGGAAATGTGAACTTCGCCGTGCTTCTTCCGTGTTGCTTTATTTAAAACCTAAAAAAAGTGTGGAGTATATAAAAGATAAACTGCGTCTTTTCTCCGAAAGAAATGATTACAAATTTGCTTGTTTTAACTCCTTGGATCAAGTTTCAGAGGAGGGAAGAAACCTTGTAGTTGACTGGATTGAATCTCGTATTGGGTTGAAGTAAAGTTAATTGTTTCTGATATTCAGTCGTTTGTAAATTTTTCATAAAAAACATGTAAAAAAGTTTGGATTGGTAGAAAAAAGTATCTACTTTTGCACCGCTTTTCTGGGGAGAGGGGCTGTAATGGTTAGGATTGAAATTTTGAGTATTGGTTTGAAAAAAAAATCAAAAAAAACTTCAAAAATATTTGGAGTGGGAGAAAAAAGGTTCTATCTTTGCAGTCCTTTTGGTAAGGAAAAGGGATTTTAAGAGATCTTTGAGATAATGAGAAACAACAGAATGTAGTAAAAAGGAAAGGAAGGGAATAACCCGACCGTCAAGACTACGATAAATCTACCTGAGTTAAGAGAGAAAGTACAATGAAGAGTTTGATCCTGGCTCAGGATGAACGCTAGCGATAGGCTTAACACATGCAAGTCGAGGGGCAGCATGAATCAAGCTTGCTTGATTTGATGGCGACCGGCGCACGGGTGAGTAACGCGTATGCAACCTACCCATCAGAGTGGGATAATCCGTCGAAAGACGGTCTAATACCGCATGAAGCAGGGGTCTCGCATGAGATATTTGCTAAAGGTCAGCCGCTGATGGATGGGCATGCGTAACATTAGATAGTTGGTGAGGTAACGGCTCACCAAGTCGACGATGTTTAGGGGTTCTGAGAGGAAGGTCCCCCACACTGGTACTGTGACACGGA
>JAFTIM010000002.1 GCA_017456885.1 Paludibacteraceae bacterium | reverse complement strand
GCTGACTGTAACTCAGCTGGCTTTCGCCTTCGGTGGTTCGAATCCATCACTGCCCACACTTTTTTGCGGAAATAGCTCAGTTGATAGAGCACTAGCCTTCCAAGCTGGGGGTCGCGGGTTTGAGTCCCGTTTTCCGCTCAATGCTGTTATAGCTCAGTGGTAGAGCACTTCCTTGGTAAGGAAGAGGTCACGAGTTCAAGTCTCGTTAACAGCTCATTTTTTAGTATTTGATAAAATAAAGACATAATAATTTATTCATCATTGTATTATTAATAAGTAAAACTTTAAATTAT
Source organism: Paludibacteraceae bacterium (assembly GCA_017456885.1). Taxonomy (GTDB): domain Bacteria; phylum Bacteroidota; class Bacteroidia; order Bacteroidales; family Paludibacteraceae; genus RGIG9608. The sequence continues at coordinate 142,893 of JAFTIM010000002.1, read as the reverse complement.
GGCAAAAGAAAAATTTGACAGATCGAAACCGCATGTTAACATCGGTACAATTGGTCACGTTGACCACGGTAAAACAACTCTTACCGCAGCTATTACAACAGTTTTGTCGAAGAGACTTCCATCGGAGGTGAATAGTGTTAGATCTTTCGACTCAATTGATAATGCTCCGGAAGAAAAAGAACGTGGTATCACAATCAATACTTCTCACGTAGAGTATGAAACAGCTAATCGTCACTATGCTCACGTTGACTGCCCGGGACACGCTGACTATGTAAAGAACATGGTAACCGGTGCTGCTCAGATGGACGGTGCTATCATTGTAGTTGCTGCTACTGATGGTCCTATGCCTCAAACTCGTGAGCATATCTTATTGGCTCGTCAGGTGAACGTACCTCGCTTGGTTGTGTTTATGAATAAATGCGATATGGTAGATGATCCTGAAATGTTGGAACTTGTAGAAATGGAAATGCGTGAATTACTTTCGTTCTATGAGTTTGATGGTGATAACACACCTATTATTCAAGGTTCTGCTCTTGGAGCATTGAATGGAGAACCTCAATGGGAAGAGAAAGTGATGGATTTGATGAATGCAGTAGATACTTGGATTGAGTTGCCTCAACGTGCTGTTGACAAACCATTCTTGATGCCTATTGAAGACGTGTTCTCTATTACCGGTCGTGGTACTGTAGCAACAGGCCGTATTGAAACTGGTGTTGTGAAAGTAGGTGACGAAGTTCAAATTATTGGTTTGGGTGCAGAAGGTAAAAAATCTGTTGTAACCGGTGTAGAAATGTTCCGTAAACTTCTTGACGAAGGAGAAGCTGGTGATAACGTAGGTTTGTTGCTTCGCGGTATTGATAAAGATGAAATTAAACGTGGTATGGTTATTACACACCCGGGAACTGTAACACCTCACTCTGAATTCAAAGCTTCTGTTTATATTTTGAAAAAAGAAGAAGGTGGTCGTCATACTCCATTCCACAATAAATATCGTCCTCAATTCTATATCCGTACATTGGATGTAACGGGTGAGATTACATTACCAGAAGGACGTGAAATGGTAATGCCTGGTGATAACTTGGAAATCTCGGTAAAATTGATTTATCCGGTAGCTTGTAGCGAAGGTCTTCGTTTCGCTATCCGTGAGGGTGGTCGTACCGTAGGTTCTGGTCAAATCACAGCTTTATTAGACTAATAAAAGAAAATCGTCGGGATTCCGACGATTTCTTACGGGTGTAGCTCAGTTGGTAGAGCACTGGTCTCCAAAACCAGGTGTCGGGAGTTCGAGTCTCTCCACCCGTGCAAATCTATTTGTGATAAAAGATGAAAATTATTAACTACTTCAAAGAATCTTATTCGGAATTGGTTCATAAAGTTTCTTGGCCTACGCTTAAGGAACTGACCAATAGTGCAGTTATTGTTTTAATAGCTTCCCTTTTAATTGCATTAGTGGTTTGGATTATGGATATAAGTTTCGAGACCATTATGAAGTTTGTTTATGAGGCTTTAATTTAGAAGGAGATTGAAGATGGCTGAGACGACAAAAAAATGGTATGTTATGCGTGCCATTAGCGGAAAAGAGAATAAGGTAAAAGAGTATATCGATGCAGAACTTCGAAATACAGACCTTGCTCACTACGTATCTCAAGTTTTAATTCCAACTGAAAAAGTTTATCAAATTAGTAATGGTAAAAAGGTGGTAAAAGAGAGAAGTTACTTGCCGGGTTATGTTTTAGTAGAGGCAGATTTGAATGGAGAGGTGAAGCATCATTTAAGAAATGTGCCTAATGTTTTAGGTTTCTTGGGTGCTACCGATTCATCGAATCCAACTCCGTTACGACAATCGGAAGTGAATCGTATTCTTGGCTCTGTAGACGAGTTGAATGAGATGGACGACGATTTGAATATTCACTATATGGTTGGTGAATCGATAAAAGTCATAGCCGGACCTTTTAGCGGTTTTTCAGGGATTATAGAAGAGGTTAATTCCGAAAAGAAAAAATTGAAAGTAATGGTAAAAATTTTCGGGCGAAAAACTCCTCTTGAATTGAATTTTATGCAAGTAGAGAAAGAGTGATTTTTGGTTACGCAATTATCACAATAATAATTAATTGTAAAAATTAAAATTATGGCTAAAGAAATTGCTGGACAAATCAAGTTACAGATTAAAGGCGGTGCAGCAAATCCATCACCTCCAGTAGGACCTGCATTGGGTTCGAAAGGAATCAATATTATGGATTTTTGCAAGCAATTTAATGCCAGAACCCAAGACAAAGCAGGTAAAGTATTGCCTGTGATTATCACATATTATGCTGATAAGTCTTTTGATTTTGTCGTTAAAACTCCACCTGTTGCAATTCAATTGTTAGAGGTTGCAAAAGTTAAAGGTGGCTCGGCAGAGCCGAACCGTAAAAAAGTTGCTGAAATTACTTGGGAACAAGTAAAGCAAATAGCAACGGACAAAATGGTTGATTTAAATTGTTTTACTGTTGAATCTGCTATGAAAATGGTAGCAGGCACGGCAAGAAGTATGGGCATTGCTGTTAAAGGCGAATTTCCTGTTAATAATTAATTAAACTTCAATTGAATTATGGGTAAACTTACAAAAAATCAAAAGTTGGCTTTAGAAAAGGTTGAAGCTGGAAAGGCTTATTCGTTGAAGGAGGCAGCTCAATTAGTGAAAGATACAACTACAACCAAATTTGATGCGTCGGTTGATATTGATGTTCGTTTGGGTGTAGATCCTCGTAAAGCAAACCAAATGGTGCGTGGGGTTGTATCATTGCCAAATGGAACGGGAAAACAAATTAGGGTTCTCGCATTATGTACTCCTGATAAAGAGGCTGAAGCAAAAGCAGCTGGAGCTGATTATGTCGGACTCGATGAATATATCGAGAAAATTAAAGGTGGCTGGACAGATATAGATGTAATTATTACAATGCCGGCTATTATGGGTAAGATAGGTGCTTTAGGGCGTGTATTAGGACCTCGTGGACTTATGCCAAATCCTAAAAGTGGTACTGTAACCATGGAAATAGGAAAGGCTGTAACGGAAGTAAAACAAGGTAAAATAGATTTTAAGGTTGACAAAACGGGTATTGTCCATACTTCAATAGGAAAAGTTTCTTTTTCTGCTGAACAAATTATGGAAAATGCAAAAGCTTTTATGTCAACAATAATAAAATTGAAACCTGCTTCGGCTAAAGGTACTTATGTGAAAAGTGTATATCTTTCTAGTACGATGGGTCCTGGAATAAAGATTGATACAAAAGCAATTGAAGAAATTTAAAATTAAAAGGACTGAGGTATGAAAAAAGAAGAAAAGAGTGTGATTATAGCACAGTTGAAAGAAACGCTTGGAGCATATTCTCATTTTTATTTAACTGATACAGAAGGATTAAATTCTCAACAAACAAGCGATTTAAGAAGAGCTTGCAATAAAGAGGGCATCAAACTTTTAGTTGTAAAGAACACTTTGCTTCAGAAAGCGTTAGAGGCTACTGATACAGATTTTAGTCCAATTTTCGGCGTATTGAAAAATAATACTACATTGATGTTTACCAATACAGGAAATGCACCTGCTAAATTGATTAAGGAATTTAGCAAGAATGCACCAAAACCGGTATTAAAAGCAGCTTATGTAGAAGAAAGTTTTTATGTAGGTCAGGATCAGTTAGATGTATTAGTAAGTATCAAGAGCAAGAATGAACTTATTGCAGATGTTATTGCTTTGTTGCAATCGCCTGCTAAGAACGTTGTATCCGCACTCCAATCGGGAGGAACTAAATTACATGGTGTATTAACAACACTATCAGAGAGATAAATAAAAATAAAAATAACCAATAAAAAAAAGAAATCATGGCAGATTTAAAAGTCTTTGCAGAACAATTAGTTAACTTAACAGTTAAAGAAGTAAACGAGTTAGCTGAAATCTTAAAAAACGAATATGGTATTGAACCTGCAGCTGCTGCTGTTGCTGTTGCTGCTCCCGCCGCTGCTGGTGCAGCTGCTGTTGAAGAAAAATCATCTTTTGATGTTGTTTTGAAATCAGCTGGAGCAAACAAATTAGCAATTGTTAAACTTGTAAAAGAGTTAACTGGTCTTGGCTTGAAAGAAGCTAAAGATATGGTAGATGCAGCTCCTTCAACAATCAAAGAAGGTGTAGCTAAAGATGAAGCTGAATCACTTAAAAAACAACTTACTGAAGCAGGAGCTGAAGTTGAACTTAAATAAGCTTTCCTCCTGATTTTCAGGTTGATACGGTTTGGGATCCCGCCTGTGCGGGACTCTAAACCTTTTTATGTATAGACAAATTAAGTTCAATTAAATATAATATCCAATGGCTTCAAATACTGATAACCAAAGAGTTAACTTTGCTTCCATCAAGAATTCTTTAGAATATCCAGATTTTCTTGATGTTCAATTGAAATCTTTTAGAGATTTCTTCCAATTAGATACAGCCCCTGAAAAAAGGAAGAATGAGGGTATGTATAAAGTGTTTTCTGAAAATTTTCCGATAGAAGATACTCGTAATAATTTTAGACTTGAATTTTTAGACTATTATATAGATCCTCCCCGTTATACAATTGAGGAATGTATAGAAAGGGGATTAACTTATAGTGTCCCTTTAAAAGCACGATTGAAGTTGGAATGTATGGATCCTGAACATGAGGATTTTGATACGGTGATTCAAGATGTGTTTTTAGGACCGATTCCTTATATGACTGAAAAAGGTACATTTGTAATCAATGGTGCTGAACGTGTTATCGTATCGCAATTGCATCGTTCTCCGGGTGTATTTTTTGGTCAAAGCATGCATGCAAACGGAACAAAACTTTATTCGGCAAGAATCATTCCTTTCAAAGGTTCGTGGATTGAGTTTGCCACGGATATTAACAATGTGATGTATGCCTATATAGATCGTAAAAAGAAATTACCGGTTACGACACTTTTGCGTGCTATCGGTTATGAAAACGATCGTGATATATTGGAGATTTTTGGTTTGGCAGAGGAGATAAAAGTAACAAAAACAAATCTGAAAAAAGCCATTGGCCGAAAACTTGCAGCACGTGTACTTACGGTTTGGAATGAAGATTTAGTTGATGAAGATACTGGTGAGGTTGTAACGATTGAACGTATCAATATCTTGATTGATCGTGAGACAGTATTAGAAGCCGAACATATTGATCAAATTATTGAGTCGGGAGTGGAAACCATATTGCTCCACAAAGAGACTCAAAATATGAGCGATTATACAATTATATATAATACTCTGCAAAAGGACCCGAGTAATTCGGAGAAAGAAGCTGTTTGGTATATTTATCGTCAATTGAGAAATGCAGACCCTGCAGATGATTCAACAGCTCGTGAAATGATAAACAGCCTCTTCTTTTCAGAAAAACGATATGATTTAGGAGAGGTTGGGCGTTTCCGTATCAATAGGAAGTTAGGGCTTACCACAGATATGAGTGTGGGAGTTTTAACAAAAGAAGATATTATTGAAATTATTAAATATTTGATAGAGTTGATTAACTCAAAAGCGGAGGTTGATGATATTGATCATTTGAGTAATCGACGTGTTAGAACCGGTGGAGAGCAGTTATACAATCAATTTGGAGTGGGATTGGCTCGTATGGCACGTACTATTCGAGAAAGAATGAATGTACGTGATAATGAGGTATTTACTCCGACCGATTTGATAAATGCAAATGCAATTTCGTCTGTTATCAATTCTTTCTTTGGAACAAATGCCTTGTCCCAGTTTATGGACCAAACGAATCCTTTGGCAGAAATTACTCACAAACGTCGTTTGTCGGCTTTAGGTCCCGGTGGTTTGTCACGTGAACGTGCTGGATTTGAGGTTCGTGACGTACATTATACGCATTACGGACGTCTGTGCCCTATTGAAACACCAGAAGGTCCGAATATTGGATTAATATCCTCTTTGTGCGTATATGCAAAGATTAACGATTTAGGATTTATAGAAACCCCTTATCGTAAGGTAAGCAATGGAGTTGTTGATTTAACGCCAGAAGGAGTAACCTATTTGACAGCAGAAGAAGAAACTGGTAAAATTATTGCACAAGGAAATGCTCCGTTGGATGAGAATGGTAAATTTATCCTTTCGCGTGTAAAATCGCGTCAAGATGCAGATTACCCTGTTGTTGCACCGGATCAGGTGGAATTGATGGACGTTGCACCGCAGCAAATTGCTTCTATTGCTGCAGCGTTAATTCCGTGTTTGGAACACGATGACGCGAACCGTGCGTTGATGGGTTCGAACATGATGCGTCAGGCAGTACCTATCTTACGTCCGGAGGCACCTATTGTTGGTACCGGCATTGAGGGGAAAATGATAAAAGACTCTCGTACACAAATTATGGCAGAAAGGTCAGGTGTTGTCGATTTCGTTGATGCTCAAAGAATTATAATCGATTATGATCGTACAGAAGACGAAAAATTCGTTTCGTTTGATGATTCTAAAAAAGAGTATATTTTGCCGAAGTTCCAACGTACAAATCAAGATACAACAATTGACTTACGTCCGATTGTGAAAAAAGGACAGCGAGTAGAAGCCGGTGATATACTGACAGAAGGTTATGCTTCACAAAACGGGGAACTTGCTTTAGGACGTAATCTTAAAGTTGCATTTATTCCGTGGAAAGGCTATAACTATGAGGATGCAATCGTTTTGAACGAACGAATTGTTCGTGAGGATATTTTTACTTCGGTTCATGTGAGCGAATATTCGTTGGAAGTTAGAGAAACAAAACGTGGACTTGAGGAACTAACATCTGATATTCCTAATGTTAGCGAAGAAGCAACCAAAAATCTTGACGAGAATGGTATTATCCGTATAGGTGCTTATGTAGAACCGGGGGATATTTTAATTGGAAAAATTACTCCGAAAGGAGAGTCTGATCCTTCACCCGAAGAAAAGTTGTTAAGGGCTATTTTCGGTGATAAAGCCGGAGATGTGAAAGATGCTTCGTTGAAAGCGACACCTTCGCTTTCGGGTGTGGTTATAGGAAGAAACTTGTATTCAAAAGCAATAAAAGATCGTAAAGCGAAAAATGCCGATAAAGCATTGATGCCTCAATTGGATGAAGAATTTAATAAAGAGGTAACAAAATTGAAATCGGTGCTGATAGAAAAATTACTTGTTTTGACAAGTGGAAAAACCTCTCAAGGCGTAAAAGATTCTTTAGGAGCTTATATAGTGCCCAAAGGAACAAAATTTACACAGAAAATATTGGGTGAGATTGATTATACCAATGTTCAGCTTGTGAAATGGACTGCCGATGCCAATAAGAATGAGTTGATACGTGAGGTTATTCTTAATTATATAAGAAAATATAAGGAAGCAGATGCACGTTTGAAACGTAAAAAATTTAATTTGACAATTGGCGACGAATTACCTTCCGGAATTGTACAATTAGCAAGAGTATATATTGCAAAGAAACGCAAAATCCGTGTCGGTGATAAAATGGCAGGACGTCATGGAAATAAAGGTATTGTTTCGAAAATTGTAAGGCAAGAAGATATGCCATTCCTTGAAGATGGAACACCGGTTGATATTTGTTTGAACCCGTTGGGTGTGCCTTCTCGTATGAATTTAGGGCAGATATTTGAAACTGTGCTTGGATGGGCAGGCAAAGAATTGGGTGTGAAATTTGCAACGCCGATTTTTGACGGTGTAACTTTAGATGACTTAAATGAATGGACAGCCAAAGCCAATGTACCTAATTATGGTAAAACATATTTGTACGATGGTGGTACCGGTGTACGTTTTGACCAACCCGCTACTGTCGGTGTTATTTATATGTTGAAATTAGGTCATATGGTGGACGATAAAATGCATGCACGTTCTATCGGTCCGTACTCTCTTATTACTCAACAACCTCTTGGTGGTAAAGCTCAGTTTGGAGGTCAGCGTTTCGGAGAGATGGAGGTTTGGGCACTTGAGGCTTTTGGAGCATCGCATGTGTTACAAGAAATATTGACTGTGAAATCAGATGATGTCATGGGACGTGCAAGAACCTACGAAGCAATTGTCAAAGGTGATAATATGCCTACTCCGGGTATTCCAGAGTCATTAAATGTGTTATTGCATGAATTAAAAGGATTAGGATTGAGTATAAATCTTGATTAACTCGGTTTTCGTTGAAATAAAAGATTAAGAATTATGGCTTTTAAGAAAGATAATAAAATAAAAAATAATTTCAAGAAGATTACGATAGGTTTGGCATCGCCTGAAGAAATATTAGAATCTTCGTATGGAGAAGTTTTGAAACCAGAAACAATAAACTATCGTACATACAAGCCTGAACGTGATGGTTTGTTTTGTGAAAGAATTTTTGGTCCTATAAAAGATTATGAATGTCATTGTGGCAAATACAAACGTATTCGTTATAAAGGTATTGTCTGCGATAGATGTGGTGTTGAGGTTACAGAAAAGAAAGTACGTCGTGAACGTGCAGGTCATATTCAGTTGGTAGTTCCTATCGCTCATATTTGGTATTTCCGCTCGTTACCAAACAAAATGGGATATTTGCTTGGTATGCCAAGTAAAAAATTGGATAATATTATTTATTATGAAAAATATGTGATTATTCAATCCGGTATTTTGGAGGGGAAAGAGGGTATAGCCGTAGGTGAAACCTTGACGGAAGAAGAATATCTTGATATTGTAGATAACTTGCCGAAAGAAAACCAATATTTAGATGATTCCGACCCCAACAAATTCATCGCCAAAATGGGTGCTGAGGCAGTTAGTGATTTGCTCTCAAGACTTGATTTAGATGCTCTTTCGTATGAATTAAGAAACGAGGCTAATACTTCAAATTCTCAACAACGTAAAAATGAGGCATTGAAAAGACTTCAGGTTGTGGAATCGTTCCGCGCGGCTAAAAATAATAAACCGGAGTGGATGGTAATGAAAGTAATACCTGTGATTCCGCCCGAATTACGTCCTTTGGTGCCTCTTGACGGTGGTCGCTTTGCAACCTCAGATTTGAATGATTTGTATCGTCGGGTAATTATCCGTAACAATCGTTTGAAACGTTTGATAGAGATAAAAGCTCCGGAAGTGATTTTACGTAACGAAAAACGTATGTTGCAAGAAGCTGTCGATTCTTTGTTTGACAACTCTCGCAAGGCAAGTGCAATGAAAACCGAATCCAATCGACCTTTGAAATCGTTATCGGATTCGTTGAAAGGAAAGCAAGGACGTTTCCGTCAAAATCTGCTTGGTAAACGTGTCGATTATTCTGCACGTTCGGTTATTGTTGTGGGACCGGAATTGAAAATGCACGAATGCGGACTTCCGAAAGGAATGGCAGTGGAATTGTACAAACCATTTATAATTCGGAAACTGATAGAAAGAGGTATTGTAAAAACTGTAAAATCAGCAAAAAAAATCGTTGATAGAAAAGATGCCGTGGTTTGGGATATATTGGAGTTGGTAATGAAAGGACATCCAGTATTGCTGAACCGTGCTCCAACTTTGCACCGTTTGGGTATTCAGGCGTTTCAACCGAAATTGATAGAGGGTAAGGCAATACAGTTGCATCCGTTGTCTTGTACGGCTTTCAATGCCGACTTTGATGGTGACCAAATGGCGGTGCATTTACCATTAGGTAACGAAGCTATATTAGAGGCTCAATTGTTAATGTTGGCTTCTCACAATATTCTGAATCCGGCAAACGGAGCTCCTATTACAATCCCATCGCAGGATATGGTTTTAGGTCTTTATTATATTACGAAGCCGAGAGAAGGTGTAAAAGGTGAGGGCTTGAATTTTTACTCTCCCGAAGAAGTTGAGATAGCTTATAACGAAGGACAAGTTGATATACATGCCAATATTACGGTAAAGGTTGATGATGTCGTTGATGGCGAATTTGTATCACACACAATTAAAACTACCGTAGGACGAGTTTTTGTTAATAGATATGTTCCCAAAGAAGTAGGATTTATCAATGAATTGCTCTCGAAAAAATCTCTACGTAGTATCATTAGCCGTGTTATTGAAACATGCGGTGTAGCAAAAACCGCTCAATTCTTGGATGATATTAAAGACTTGGGTTATAAAATGGCGTTCCAAGGAGGTCTGTCATTTAATTTGGGAGATGTAATTATTCCTGAAGAAAAAGCAGAACTTGTGAAAAAAGGTTATGAAGACGTAGAAGAGATTATGAATAACTACAATATGGGATTCATTACCTATAATGAACGTTATAACCAAATAATTGATACTTGGACGCGTGTAAACGATAGTTTGGGGAAAGTGTTGATGAATCACCTATCGAATGATAATCAAGGATTTAACGCTGTTTATATGATGTTGGATTCTGGAGCTCGTGGTTCTAAAGAGCAAATTCGTCAGCTTTCGGGTATGCGTGGATTGATGGCAAAACCGACCAAATCGACAGCCGAGGGCGGACAAATTATTGAGAACCCGATTCTTGCCAACTTTAAAGAGGGTTTGTCGGTATTGGAGTACTTTATTTCTACTCACGGTGCTCGAAAGGGTTTGGCCGATACAGCGTTGAAAACTGCTGATGCCGGTTATTTGACACGTCGTTTGGTTGATGTATCACACGATGTGATTATTACGGAAGAAGATTGTGGTACATTGAGAGGACTTGTTGCGACCGAAGTCAAGAATAATGAAGATGTAGTGGCATCTCTTTATGAGAGAATACTCGGTCGTGTATCTGTTCATGATATTATTCATCCGTTAACAGGAGAAATTATTGTAAAAGCAGGTGAGGAAATTGTGGAATCGGCTGCAAAAAAGATACAAGATTCTCCTATTGAACGAGTAGAAATTCGTTCGGTGTTGACTTGTGAGTCCAAACATGGTGTTTGTGCCAAATGTTATGGTAGAAACCTTGCTACGGGTCGAATGGTTAACAAAGGTGAGGCTGTTGGTGTGATAGCGGCACAATCCATCGGTGAGCCGGGTACACAGCTGACGTTGCGAACATTCCACGTCGGAGGTATTGCCTCGAACATTGCTACCGAATCAAGCATCGTATCTCGTTATGACGGAACTATTGAAATTGACGAATTGAAAACTATCAAATCGCAGGAATCTGACGAATACCAAATCGTAATCGGTCGTTTGGCTGAGATGAAAATAATTGATCCGGTAACAGGTATTGCTCTTTCGACACAAAATATCCCTTACGGATCGAAAATGTTTGTCGAAAATGGTGCAAAAATAGAAAAAGGCACTAAAATCTGCGAATGGGATCCTTTTAATGCCGTAATTATCTCGGAAATTGATGGTAAAATAGAGTTTGAGTCGGTTATTGAGAATGTTACATTTAAGGTAGAAACCGACGAAACCACCGGTTTGAAAGAGAAAATTATCATTGAGTCGAAAGATAAAAATAAACTACCTGCAGTACATATTTTAGACGAAAAAGGCGAAGTTTCGAGAGTTTATAACTTGCCTGTAGGTGCTCACTTGGTAGTGGAGGAAGGTAATAAAATCAAAGCAGGTGATTTGTTGATAAAAATTCCTCGTGCAATTGGTAAAGCCGGCGATATTACCGGAGGTCTTCCTCGTGTTACAGAGTTATTCGAAGCTCGAAATCCATCGAATCCTGCTGTTGTTTCGGAAATAGATGGAGAAGTTTCTTTTGGTAAAATCAAGCGTGGTAATCGTGAGATTATTATTACTTCGCGAACCGGAGAAGTTTGTAAACATTTAGTACCGTTGTCGAAACAAATTTTGGTACAAGAAAACGACTTTGTTCGTGCAGGTACAGCTTTGTCAGACGGAGCGATTACTCCTTCAGACATATTGTCGATAAAAGGACCTACCGCAGTTCAAGATTATATTGTAAATGAGGTGCAAGACGTATATCGCTTGCAAGGTGTAAAAATAAATGATAAACACTTTGAGGTTATTGTACGTCAAATGATGCGTAAGGTTCAAATCGAAGATCCTGGTGATACTCGATTCTTGGAAAAGCAACTCGTTAATAAGAATGAGTTTAATGATGAGAATGACCGTATTTGGGGCAAAAAAGTTGTTGTTGATGCCGGTGATTCGGAAAATTTGAAACCGGGTCAGATTGTTACTGCAAGAAAACTGAGAGATGAAAATAGTATGTTGAAACGCAAGGATATGCGTTTGGTAGAGGCGCGCGATGCCAATCCCGCTATTTCGAGTCAGGTGTTGCAAGGAATAACTCGTGCGGCCTTGCAAACAACAAGTTTCATGTCGGCAGCATCTTTCCAAGAAACCACCAAGGTACTCAACGAAGCTGCAATAAGTGGTAGAGTTGACAACTTGGAAGGAATGAAAGAAAATGTCATTTGCGGACATTTGATACCAGCCGGTACCGGTATGCGTGACTTTAATAAATTGATTGTTGCCTCAAAAGAAGATTACGAGAAAATGCTTCAAGAAGAGGAAAGTAAATTATAAATTAGAAAAATACCCTGTTGTTTACTGAATTTTTAAATATTTTAGTATAATAATAGGGTATTTTTTTATCTTTTAAACAAAAAATATTTATATTTGGCGTTGATTTAGATGTTGGAGTTAAAATGCGTACGAATATTAAATATTGGATTGTGCTTTTGGTAGCCTTTATCTTTCTACCTACATCAGTTTCGAAAGCCCAATTATTGCTTTTGGCGAAAGAACATACGGGGCAAATCTCTGTTGGTCCGGGTTTTTTTAGTTCTGATGCAGGTAAAGATGGAGTCTTTCAATTTTATAATCCTCGAATAGCTGTCGGATTTAGTTACGCTTATCGTATGCATGATCGTTGGGCGGTGAAAGCGGCTATAAATTATGGTCTTGCAGGTGAGAAAGATGGGAATTGGCGTCCTCATCGCGGATGGGAGGTATCTACCCATTTGGTTGATTTTTCTGGTGCAATTCAATTTTTTATTCTTAAACGTAATGTTTCCGGTTCTTGCCCCGATTTTTATATTGCTGCGGGTGTTGGAGGAATAATGAGTGTCAATCCGAAAGTGTCTCAACCGAATTATGAGTTGGGTATGACCATACTCCCCGAGGTCGGAATTACAAAACAAGAGGCTATTGACAAATGGAATGCTGTACACGAAGAACAACGAACGCTTTCGTCGAAAGAGAATCCGGATGATATTATACAAACGGACAAAAAATTGTTAGTGGCGCCAATGATTCCGCTTTCTATTGGTGCAACTTGGGGAATAGGGAAACGTTTTTTGCTGAGTGTTGATTATACTATCCGTATATCGACAAACGATTATTTGGATAATTTAAATCCGATTGGCTCGTGGTATCCCGATATGTACTCATCGTTGAGTTTTACTGTCGGTTATATACTGAAAACCGATTGCTATACATGTTATTCTGCATTGTCGAAACCTAAATTTAGAAAAACGAAAGCCTCTTCGGGTTATTGGTTCTGATAAAAAGGAAATTTTAAGAAAAGAACTGCTTTTAAAGCAGTTTTTCTTTTATATATGAGTAGTGAGCAAGACTTTAAATTGATAGGGGAACTTTTACCGAACTCTTTAAGGGATTTTGGCGTTGAAAAAAAACTTGATGAAACAAGAGCAATTCAAGCATGGAATGCTCTTTTTGGCGATACGATGAAAAAATATGTAAATAAAATATATGTAAAGAATGCGGTTCTTTATTTGGAGATAACCTCCTCGTTGTTAAAGCAGAATCTCCTTTTTCAAAAAGATTTATTCGTCGCTAAAATCAATCAATCAGTCGGTAGTTCTGTCTTGAAAGACATCTATTTTATATAGTTTTTATTCATTTCTAATTCATTTTTTTATCTTTGCTATCAACAAACTGCCTATGTCTAATAAACATTACATATTTTTAATAATTTTCTTTTCTGCAGTTGTTTGTGGCTGTAAGAATGCAGACCCGTGGGGTGTACGCGACGAAGGTACTTATCCAACTTTCCCTGAAGTTCCGAGCGAAAACGATGATGAACGGTTTTTTTACACTACACACTACGAGTTGTTGAATAACAAGCAGGTGCGGAATTTTACATTGTGTTTCGACAAAACAAAATATGCAGCTTGCTGGGTGGCTTATCCGTTGCATAAGTGTTATCGCGGTGGGGCGGATAGGTCGTACGCAAGTTCGGAAGTGTGGCCTACCGATCCGGATATTGATGCTGAACAAGCTGTTGGCAAAGGCGGATATAACGGTTATACGCGAGGTCATCAAATACCATCGGCGGATAGAACTGCAAACCAAGCGTTAAATGCACAAACTTTTTATATGTCGAATATGACACCTCAAGCATACGATTTCAACGGAGGTGTTTGGCTCGATCTTGAAAACAAGGTGCGCGAGAATATGTGTAACGATACAATATACGTTGTAACGGGGGCGCATTGGGAAAATACAACTAAAAAAGCCGGTAAATACCCTATTCCTACTCATTACTATAAAGTGTTATTGCGTACACGATCCGGCAATTCCAAAAAGACGGTTTTCGATGCCCCTCGTGAGGAATTGAAGTGCATAGGTTTTTGGCTTTCGCACGCTACTGCCGTACAAGGCAACTTGGAGTCGTATTGCAAGTCGGTTGCCGAAATCGAAAGCCTTACGGGATTTACGTTTTTCCCTGAAGTGGATGTCGATAAAACCGAATGTAATCCTTCCGATTGGGGTTTTTAATAGCCTAAAATTTTCAACATTGATTTGTAGCTTTGCTCTTTGGCAAAGAGTTTTGTCGTGTAGTCGCCGTTTTCGTCGATATCTACCAATACCAATTTCGGTGCTGGAAGCAAGCAGTGTTGTATTCCGCCAAAACCGCTAAGAGATTCTTGGTAAGCTCCCATGTTGAAAAAGCCTACGTATTGGGTGTCTTCCGACTGTTTTATTTTGGGTAAGAATATGGCGTTCGAATGAACATCGGCATTGTAGAAATCCTCGCTGTCGCAAGTCAATCCGCCTAAATGTACACGTTCGTACTCCAAATTCCAATTGTTAATGGCCAGAAAAATATAACGTTGATTGATAGCCCAAGAGTCGGGCAGGGTTGTCATAAACGAACTGTCAATCATATTCCATAACTCGCGATCGTTTTGTTGTTTCTGATTGACAATGGAGTAAAGCATGGCTCCGCTTTCGCCAACTGTAAATGTACCAAATTCGGTAAAAATATTAGGTTCGGGAACCTCGTTTTGCTGACAGATGTTTTTTATCTGGGCAACAATCTCCTCGGCCATGTATTCGTAATCGTACTCGAAATCCAAATGAGCCTTGATAGGGAATCCGCCACCTATGTTTAGCGAGTCGAGTTCCGGACAGATTTTTTTCAGTTCGCAATAAAGATTTACCGCTTTATTTAGTTCATTCCAATAATAAGATGTGTCTTTTATACCTGTGTTGATAAAAAAGTGTAACATCTTGAGCCCTATGTTCGGATTGTGTTGTATTTTGTTTTTGTAATAGGCAATGACGTTGTTTTGTCTGATACCCAAACGCGACGTGTAGAATGTAAATTTCGGTTCCTCTTCGGTAGCGATGCGAATGCCGACATTGAATTTTAGTTCGGGATCGGATGTGAGTAAGTCCAATTCGAAAATGTTGTCGAGAATGGGAATGACGTTTTTAAACCCGTTTTTGATTAAACTGCGAATGTTTTCGGCGTATTGAGGACGCTTGAATCCGTTGCAGATAATAAACTTATCTTTCTTTAAATGACCTGATTCGTATAACGATTCGATGATGTTTATGTCGAAAGCAGACGATATTTCGATTTCTGCATCGTGTTTCAACACCTCTTCCATGATGAACGAGAAGTGAGAACTTTTGGTGCAATAGGCATAATGATACTCCGCATTGTAGTCCACTTTTGCCATCGCCACATTGAACATGCGGCGTGCACGCTGAATGTTGTGCCCGATGCGGGGAAGATAGGAAAGACGCAACGGCGTTCCGTATTGCTTGATGATTTCCATCAACGGGATTCCAAACCATGTCAATTCATTGTCTACTACCGAAAATTCCTCGGTAGGGAAATCGAACGACTGCTCGATGAGGTCTATGTATTTGTTTTTCACTTCTGTTGAAAATTTAAGTGTTTTACTTCTTCTTTTTCTGTTGCATCCGACTCACTCGGATTTTTCTGTTTTTTGCAAAAGTAAGTAATTTTCTTGTATAACCTATGAAATGCTTTATCTGTTTTTTGTAATATAACCGGTATGCTCACTATTGAAATATTATCCTTATTTTTGCAATGGTTTGTCGGCCGATAGCGATTGGCTTGCAGACTTTTTTTGAGTAAAAACTTCTTATTCTTAAAGCCGAAAACCGCCATTTAAGCACACAAGAATAAGTGGATAGGTGTGTTTACGCATAGAGCGTGAACCCTTTCTGCTTATTTGTGTGCAGGGTGCTTGGCGGTTTCCTCGGCTTTGAATAGGTTTGATAGGGAACACGCTTTTTTTATGCACTTATGGTTCATATAGGCAGTTTGATAAAAGAGGAAATGCAACGGCAGGGGCGTACGGTGCCTTGGTTGGCTCGGCAGATTTGCTGTGAGCGACGCAATGTGTACAAAATCTACGCTCGTGCTTCGATTGATACCGAACTGCTACTCCGTATTTCGAAGGCTCTCAATCACGATTTCTTCCGCTACTACTCGATAGACGAATAAATTTCGCTGTGTACTTTTTGGTGACAATATGCGAACTTTTAAGGCTCTTTTACTGCAGACTTGTCAAATCTCTTTGCCCTACCTTTGCAAGGTTATGTTTTTGATTGCTGAATATCAAAAAAGGACCAACAAGGACTTTTTTTATCAGAAATTTTTATATTTTCTTTGTGGCAGAAATTTTTTAGAGAACAAATAATAAGTTAAACAATGAAAAAACTACTTACTTTTTTTGTGGCTTGTGTGTGTGGCGTGTGCCTGTGCCGAGCCGAAGAGACGGCCATGGTGGTGGAAACCACCGATGGCACGACCACCGTGTACGAGATTTCCACGCTACGCGCCTTGTCGTTTTGCGGTGAAGTGCCCGATGCACAAAGCACGGGCAAAACAGCCCGCCGCATCTATTTTTTGGAGATGAGTACGACGGAATTGGACAACGTGCAGGTACAAGTGAGCGTATTTCCAAACCCCGTGTGCGGTGTGCTACGAGTGAAAGGCGTGGAGCCGAACGCTGCTTACCGAGTGATAGATCTCTCGGGGCGGGTGGTGTTGAGCGGCACAGGGTGCGACATAGACGTGGCCGCGCTGCCCGAAAGCACCTACGTGCTGCAAGTGGCCGATGTGCTTGTAAAATTTATCAAGAAATAAATCATTATTAACCAATTAAAAAAAACTAAAAAGAAATGAAAAAATTAACACTTGTTTTTGCTTTTATGCTTGCTGTGGCAGGAGCTGCGGCACAGAGTATGTATGTACACAAAACCGATGGCAACGTGTACGAGTTTAAGGTATCGGATGTAGATAGTATCAATTTTGCAGCAAGCACTACCGACGATTTCCACTACACTGTAACCTATATGCCTAATGGAGGAGAAGGTGAAGCTGTAGTAGATACTGTATTATACGGATTTCCTTATGGTTTTAGACCTGTTAATCTTTTTGAAAAGGATGGTTATCACTCCTTTGAGTGGAATACGAAAGCAGATGGTACTGGAATATATTATTTGACTACAGATACTTTATCTATGCTAACCCGAAATATTGTAGTGTATCCAAAGTGGTATGCCACTGCAGGAGAATTAGATACTAATGGGTACGAATATATAGACCTTGGCTTGACAAGTGGTACCAAATGGGCTACTTGGGACTATGGAGCAAAAGCCGTAGGAGGAGCGGGATCATTTGTACAAGGAGGAGAATCAATATCAGGAGGAGTAAAACCAACTCAAGCACAAGCTCAAGAGTTGATAGACGAATGTGATTGGTTGCTACGTTCAGGTGGTTGGGTTGTAAAGTCTAAGATTAATAATAATGTCCTGTTTTTACCTTTTTCAGGTTATCAGTCTAGGAAAGTTGTTTCAGGAAGTTTATCTTGGGTAACTAATGGTAAAGGTATTTCGTGTAGTTTTTGGACGAAGGATTCCTATACAGGTTCTAACGGTACTTATCATTATTGTTTAAATATTATTAGGTCATCATTTAAAATAAGTAATAGTTATGATGATAGAAAATTTATAGTACGTTTTGTAAAAAAATAGAAAGTATGGATACAATAGAAAAAGATGTGTTAAAAAACTTATCTGAAAGGAGCGATTTAAATTGTTCTCAAAAAGTAGAGAAGATAGTCAGTTATATTCTTGAGAAGAATGAGAAGCACGATTCTTCTAATACGATGTCCACATCCGATATAATAAAAGAATATGCAAATCTAAATAAGGAATTAAATATCGGAGTGCCAGAGAATACTATCGTAACAATGACAAGTATATTGGCAGGTAAGTCGGATTCTTTGATAATATGTCCGGGCAAAAAGCAAGGCTACTATTTATCTCAACAGCAAATTCTTCAAGAAGCAGATCCTAAAAAAAATACAAAAAAGCATAATACGGAAAAAGATTTATATCCGATTTTGTTGGAATGGCTAAAAACTAAAGCCAATAGATGTAGTCATGAGGTTGCAAATAAAAGAGGAAATGCTAAATGGGCAAATCCTGATTTAATAGGTATTAAAATTGGGAATTTGTTTGGGAAAAATTATTTAGAAGTGATTTCGGTAGAAGTAAAGCAGTCGTTAGATGGTTGGGAACAATATATTTTTGA
The DNA here is from genome assembly GCA_017456885.1 of Paludibacteraceae bacterium. GTDB lineage: Bacteria > Bacteroidota > Bacteroidia > Bacteroidales > Paludibacteraceae > RGIG9608. Next base: position 124,150 of record JAFTIM010000002.1, on the reverse strand, counting down.
GGCTGTATCGCATTCGATGTACGTACATCGCTCTTATTTTGCATTCTTGCATTCTCAAGATCAAAAAGTTCCAGATAAACTGAAAGTATTTGCTCAAAAGTTTGGAATAGGTTTGGTTTCTATAGAACTTGCAAACGATGATTTTCAACGGTTTGGAGAAAAAGGTTTTTCAAAAGAAGAGTTGATGGGCGATTTGTTTCAACCGGAAGAGATACTTCCTGCTTTGTATCATACCCCGGCTCCCGATTTGTTGAGTGAGTTTTTAGGTAGTTATAATCTCACAACAGAAGAATCGGTCTTTAGGTTCGGTGTTGAATAATAACCAATAAAAAAAGCCTCATACGAGGCTTTTTTTATTGGTAAGCAGTTGTCTTTTACCTGTAATCTTTCAGCTGCTCCTGCAATATTTTTCGTGCAAGAAAGATACGACTCTTAACCGTGCCTAAAGGTAATTGCAGTTTTTCGGCAATCTCTTCGTATTTAAACCCTTCGACAAACATTGCAAATGGTTGCCGTTGTGCTTGAGGTAAATCCGAGATGGCCTTTCTTATCTCGTTTAAGGCAAACAAACTGTCGGTTTGAATAAAGGATTCGCCTTTATTGTCCTTAATGTCATACAAATCGCCAAAACGACTATCAATAATGGTTTGTGCAACAAGTTGTTTGCGATACTGGTTGATAAAAATATTTCGCATGATGGTAAGCACCCACCCTTTGAAATTGGTATTGTTGACAAATTTTTCTTCGTTGCTCAATACCTTTATCGTTGTTTCTTGTGTCAAATCTTTTGCATCGTCTTTGTTGAGTGTCAGCGAGTAAGCAAAATTTAGCATGCTGTGCTGAATAGCCAATAGCTTTGATGTAAAATCTTTTGTCTTTTTGGTTTTTGTTTTCATAATAGTTTTATTTAATCTATGAATATTTTCTACAACAAATTGCTTGCCAATTCCGACAACTCGCTGCGTTCTCCCTTAATTAAATTTACGTGAGCGAAAATATCTTGCCCTTTCATGCGGTCAATCATGTACACAAGTCCGTTTGATTGCATGTCCAAATAAGGCGAGTCTATTTGATAAATATCGCCGGTGAAAACGATTTTGGTGCCTTCGCCTGCTCGTGTGATAATGGTTTTAATCTCGTGTGGGGTCAGGTTTTGTGCTTCGTCTATGATGAAATAGGTATCGCTTAAGCTCCTTCCTCTGATAAAGGCAAGCGCCTCGATAATCAGATTGCCGTCTTTTTGCAGTTGGTCGATGACTCTCACCTCCGGTCCTTGATACGAGAGGTTGCGTCGGATAACGTTCAGATTGTCGAAAAGCGGTTGCATGTAAGGAGCTACTTTTTCTTGTGCGTCGCCGGGTAGTGCTCCGAGGTCTTTGTTGGCAAGGGCAACTATCGGGCGTGCAAGCAATATCTGTTCGTAGAGTTCGTGTTGCTGCAGAGCGGCGGCAAGTGCAAGCAGCGTTTTTCCCGTACCGGCACGACCGGTTACGGCAACAAGTTTTACATTTTCGTCTAAAAGAACATTTAGTGCAAAAGTTTGTTCCGCGTTGCGAGGCTCGATGCCGAAAGCACGCATTTTGTCTATCCTTTCAACCTTTTGCGTGGCAGCTACATAGCGGGCCAATGCGCTTGCACGATTGCTTTTTAGCACGAAACATTCGTTTGGCTCTACATCGGAACGGAACGGAAATTCGTCAATGTCGATGCCTTCGTGCGAGCTGTAAAGTGCGTCGATTTGTTCGGGTGCAATGTCGTCGAACACGGCATTCGAACGCTCAAAAATGTCGATGTTGGTAACTTTGTCCGTAATGTAATCTTCGGCAAGAATGCCCAACGAACGGGCTTTCATTCGCAGATTGACATCTTTCGACACCAATATGGTTTTTTCCTCGGGGAAGCGTTTGCTCAAAGCGAGCGTGGCTCCAAGTATTAAATGGTCGGGTATTTTTGTGAGAAACGTATCTTCCAACTCTTTTGGGAAATCGTTTTTGGCAATGATAAACAATCGACCTCTGCCTTCGCCCAGACTGACGCCTTCTTTGAACATGTTGTCGTCGGCAAGCAGGTCGATTTCGCGAGCGAATTGCCTTGCGTTGAAATTGATTTGTTCGTTTCCTTTTTTAAAGCGGTCAAGCTCTTCGAGTACCACAATAGGAATGTAAATGTCGTTTTCCTCGAAATTGTCCAAACAGCGATAGTCGTGAAGAATGACATTGGTGTCAAGTACGAAATTCTTTTTTGATCCCATAGTTATAAAAATTTAGTAGGTGAAATATATGAAGATTTTCTTTCCGGTGTGCTTTTAATAACATTTTTTAATCTTTTTGCTCTTGTAAGCTGTTTTGTTTTAAATACTTGCAGTTTTGTGTGTAAAAAAGGCGTAAAAAGTTTTTTTTAAGATTGTTTTTCGTTACCTTTGCAAAGTTTTTTAGCCTCTAAAAAATGGACGAGTTGGAAATTTATAATGTATCGCTAAAAAACATAAAAGAGAACAAAACGTTTTGTTTTAAGTTGGCAGACGATTTTTTCTCGGCGGTAGAGAGTACGGATGTACAAGGCGGATTGATAGATGTCACACTTACCGTTACAAAAAAAACGATGTTCTTTGAGTTTCTGTTTCATCTGCAAGGGAGCATTCAAGTTGCATGCGATAGGTGTTTGGAGTTGATGTCGTTGCCTATAAACACGGAAAAGACCTTTTTTGTGAAAATTGGCGAAGAGTATTGCGACAATGGCGACGATACGATTGTGGTGTCGAGCGAGTCGGAAGAGTTGAACGTGGCTTGGCTCTTGTATGAAATGATTGCATTGGCAATCCCTATTCAGCATAAACATCGTGAAGGAGAATGCGAAAAAACGATGGAGAAATGTTTACAAGCATGTTTGGTAGATGAAACCGATACTTCGGAACGCAAAAATGAAGATAAAGCAACAACCGACCCGCGTTGGGATAGGTTAAAAAGTATATTAGACAACAATTAAAAATAATTTGAAATGGCACATCCTAAGAGAAAACATTCAAAACAGAGAACAGCCAAGAGAAGAACTCACGATAAGGCTGTTGCTCCAACTCTTGCCGTTTGTCCTAATTGTGGTGCTATGCATATTTATCACACGGTATGTGGTGAATGCGGCTACTACAGAGGAAAATTAGCTATCGAAAAAGTGGCAAACGCGTAAGATTCGATTTTTATCGAGAAAATTTAAGAGATTCCAATTGGAATCTCTTTTTTTTAAGAAAACATAAAGGTTTTGAATTAGGCGGTTTTTGTGGCATTTTGCTTTTTTATTTTTAATTTTGCAATCATAAATACGTAAAATTATGAATCCTCAACAACTTTTTGATTTGTTTGCAACAGAAGGCACGTTTGCCTCGTGTGCTCCTTTGGGTGCGGGGCTTATTAACGATACGTTTGTTGTACGCACGCAAGAGGCATCGGCTCCCGATTATCTTTTGCAACGTATCAATCATGTGATATTTCAGAATGTGGATATGATGCAGAATAATATCCATAGAGTAACTTCCCACCTGCGTACAAAACTCAAACAAAGAGGTGTTGAAGACTTGGACAGAAAAGTACTGACCATGATACCTACCCGTGATGGGCAGTTGTATCATTTCGACGGGGAATCGTATTGGCGGTTTATGTTGTTTATCCCCGATACGATTTCGGTGGATGAGGTAACAGAAAGTTCCGCTTACGATGCTGGGCGTGCATTCGGTCAGTTTCAGTCTGATTTGTCTGACTTGGCAGGTGATCCGTTGGGAGAAACCATTCCGAATTTTCATAATATGGAGTTTCGTTTGCAACAATTTTATGAGGCAGTGGTAACCGACCCCGTGAAGCGTGTTTGCAAGGTGGCGGATTTGATTGATGAGGTAGAAAAACGGGCATACGATTTATGTCTTCCCGAACGACTTTATAGAGAGAGAAAACTCAGAAAACGCATCAATCACTGCGATACGAAAGTGAATAATATGTTGTTCGACAAAGATGGTAAGTTTCTGTGTGTCATCGATTTAGATACGGTGATGCCGGGGTTTGTGTTGTCCGATATTGGCGACTTTATACGTACGGCTGCCAATACGGGTGCCGAAGATGATGAAAATTTGGATAATGTTCGTTTGAATATGCCTATATTCAAAGCTTACACAAAAGGTTATTTGGAAACAGCAACGTTTCTTACTCCGTTGGAAAAAACATTGTTGCCTTTTGGCGGCAGATTGCTTACTTATATGCAAACCGTTCGGTTCCTGACCGATTACATCAACGGCGATGTGTATTATAAAACGAAATCGGCGGAACATAATCTGCAACGTGCAAAGGCACAATTCAAATTGCTTCAAAGTATAGAAGCTCATTTGGACGAGATGAATGCCTTTGTTGCTGCTTGTAAATGAAATTTAAGACAAAACAGATATAATCGTTATGAATAAAATAGTATCAAAACAGCAATTTTCTGAAAAAGTTTTCAAATTGGAAGTCGAAGCCCCGCTTATTGCAAAATCGCGTAAGGCAGGGCATTTTGTGATTGTTCGCGTTGATGAGAAAGGCGAGCGAATGCCTTTGACAATAGCGGAGGCAGACGTGGAAAAAGGTACGATAACGCTGGTGGTTCAATCGGTGGGATTGTCGTCGAGCAAGCTTTGTCGTTTGAATGTGGGCGATACGATAGCCGATGTGGTAGGTCCGTTGGGGCAGGCCACTCATATCGAAAAATTCGGAACGGTGGTTTGTGCCGGCGGTGGTGTCGGTGTAGCGCCGATGCTGCCGATTATTCAAGCGTTAAAAGCAGCCGGCAACCGTGTTGTTTCGGTGTTGGCAGGTCGAAGCAAGGAACTGATTATTTTGGAAGACGAGGTGCGAAAATCTTCCGACGAGGTGATTATTATGACCGACGACGGCTCTTATGGCAATAAAGGGTTGGTTACGGAAGGCATTGAGTCGGTTATCAAACGTGAAAAAGTGGACAAATGTTTTGCCATCGGTCCGGCAATTATGATGAAGTTTTGTTGTTTGCTGACTAAAAAATATGGCATTCCGACCGATGTTTCGTTGAATACGATTATGGTTGACGGAACGGGTATGTGCGGTGCGTGTCGTGTTACGGTTGGCGGAAAAACAAGGTTTGTGTGTGTTGATGGACCTGAGTTTGATGGTCATGCAGTCGATTTCGACGAGATGTTTAAACGTATGGGTGCGTTTAAAGAGGTGGAAAAAGAGGAAATGATAAAATTGGAAAATTCGATTACCACTACCGATAATAAGGTGGTCGGCTCCATGATAAAAGCGGAATTGGAAGCCGATGCCGCCAAAATGACACAAAACACCCCTTTGTCGGAGTTGACCAACAGAGATGCCGAATGGCGTCAGGAACTTCGTAAGGCGATGAAACCGAAAGAGCGTACTCAAATTGCACGTTGCAAAATGAACGAATTGGATCCTGTTTATCGAGCAACGACACGCACGGAGGAGGTAAATATCGGTTTGACAAAGGAGCAGGCTCTGCTCGAAGCAAAACGCTGCTTGGATTGTGCCAACCCGACGTGTATGGAAGGTTGTCCTGTAGGGATAAACATTCCGTCGTTTATAAAAAATGTGGAACGAGGAGAATTTTTGGAGGCTGCCAAGGTGTTGAAAGCAACATCGGCATTGCCTGCTGTTTGTGGTCGTGTTTGTCCGCAAGAAAAACAGTGCGAAAGCCGTTGTATTCATCTGAAAATGAAAGAACCTGCTGTGTCTATCGGTAACTTGGAACGATTTGTAGCCGATTTTGAACGCGAAAGCGGAAAAATGGCATTACCCGAAGTAGCCCCCTCGAATGGAATAAAGATTGCGGTTGTTGGTTCGGGTCCTGCGGGATTGGCTTTTGCAGGCGATATGGCCAAATACGGCTATGATGTAACGGTGTTTGAAGCCCTGCACGAGATAGGTGGTGTTTTAAAATATGGAATACCCGAATTTCGTCTTCCCAACAGAATTGTTGATGTGGAGATTGAAAATCTTGAGAAAATGGGTGTCCGTTTTGTAAAAGATTGTGTCATAGGGAAAACTCTCGGTGTTGAAGAACTTGAAAACGAAGGATTTAAAGGGATTTTTGTGGCGTCGGGAGCCGGATTGCCAAACTTTATGAATATCCCCGGCGAGAATGCCATTAACATAATGTCGTCGAATGAGTATCTGACACGTGTGAATCTGATGGATGCCTCGAATGCGGAAACGGATACGCCTATCAATAAGGCAAAAAGTGTGATGGTAGTAGGCGGTGGCAATACGGCTATGGACTCGTGTCGTACCGCAAAAAGGCTTGGTGCCGAGCGTGTGTTTATTGCCTATCGTCGGTCGGAAGAGGAAATGCCTGCCCGTTTGGAAGAGATAAAGCATGCCAAGGAAGAGGGTATCGAGTTTAAAACCTTGCACAATCCGATAGAATATATCGCCGACGAAAAAGGTGCTGTCAAACAAGTGGTTTTGCAAGTGATGGAGCTGGGTGAACCCGACGAAAGTGGTCGCCGAAGCCCTGTCCCCGTACAAGGGAAAACCGAAACGGTGGACATTGATATGGCTATTGTTGCTGTCGGCGTTTCGCCGAATCCTATTGTTCCGACTTCGATAAAAGGCTTGGAATTGGGTCGTAAAAATACCATTGTGGTGAATGAGCAGATGCAAAGTAGCCATAAAGGTGTTTACGCAGGAGGTGATATCGTGCGTGGAGGAGCTACCGTTATTCTTGCAATGGGCGATGGTCGTAGGGCTGCAGCCAATATGCATGCCGAATTAAGCGGAAAATAACATTATATGAGGAAAATCTGGGACTGCATACGTTTTGTCTTTGCTCGTGCATGGAATCTGCTTGTTGACAGCGAAAACGAATGGCAACGAATTGCTTCCGACAATCGAAATGCAAAACAAACGTATGTAATGCCAATGATTTTGTTTATCTGTTTGCTTGCTTTGTTTGGTGCGGTTTTAAGTGGTGATTCGCTTGTCGTTATATTGTTGCGTCCCGTATTGTGGCTGATTATTTTCCTGTTGTCGATACCTTTTGCTTTTTGGGTATCGCAATTCTCGTTGAAGAAAATTTATGGTATGGAAATGCCTGACGAGTTAAATGAAAAAATCATCGGTTATAGTTTTACGGGCGTTTTTTTTACCAGAATGATTTTAGCGTTATTCCCGAATTTTTTCTTTGTTCGGGTTTTTGCCCTTTTTTCGCCGTATATGTTGCGTTTTGCGATGGAAATATTGTTGCCTGTCGACAATAGTCTGCTTAAAGATGAACAGAAATACTATCTCTATTTGTTGGTAAATTCGCTTTCGATAGTGTTCTCTCCGTTTGTGATAGAGTTTTGTTTGGAAAAAATAATCTTTCAAAATATCGTGTTCTGATGTTAATCGACAACCAAACCATTTGTGCCGTTTCGACGGCGCCGGGCATCGGTGGCATTGCTGTTGTTCGGATTTCGGGGCGCGATGCCTTCGGCGTGTGCGACCGCATTTTCCGCGCGACCACCGATGGTGTAACCATAGCAACGATGCCCGCCAATGCTGTGCGTTTCGGGCAAATAAGCGACGGCAACGATCCGATTGACGAGGTGTTGGTAACAAAATTCTGTGCGCCACATTCGTTTACGGGCGAAAACGTGGTCGAAATCTCCTGTCACGGGTCGCTCTATATTCAGCAAACGATTCTGAAACTGCTGTTGGCGCAAGGTTGCCGCATGGCTGCTGCCGGCGAATTTACGCAACGCGCCTTTTTGAATGGCAAAATGGATTTGTCGCAAGCCGAGGCCGTGGCCGACCTGATTGCCTCGCAAAGCCGCGCTGCACACCGCTTGGCCATGAACCAGATGCGTGGCGGATTTTCGAACGAACTGACGGCGTTACGCGACAAATTGCTGCAATTCACCTCGCTCGTCGAGTTGGAACTCGACTTTGCCGACCACGAAGAGTTGGAGTTTGCCGACCGCAGCGAATTGTATCAGTTAGCAAATGATATTAAGCTAAAAATCAGGAACTTGGCAGATTCGTTCAGCGTTGGAAATGTGATCAAAAACGGCATACCGGTGGCCATCGTCGGCGAAACGAACGCCGGCAAATCGACGCTGCTCAATGCCTTGGTCGGCGAAGAGCGTGCCATTGTGAGCGACATCAGCGGCACCACGCGCGACATTATCGAAGAGAGCGTCAACATCGATGGAGTGTTGTTTCGTTTTGTCGATACGGCAGGCATCCGTCAAACCACCGACACCATCGAACGTATGGGCATCGAGCGGTCGTTTGGCGCCATTGCCAAGAGCAACATTGTGCTGTTGGTGGTAGATGCAGCCGCTATGCAAAATGTTGATAAAGTACAGATAGACAGAATTTTAGCAGAGGCGGAAGGCAAGAAAATCATTTTGGTGTTCAACAAAATAGACCAAGTAACACCGGCGGCGTTGCAAGAAATCAAGAACGCATACGCGGGCGCGCAGGTCGAAAGTATCGGCATTTCGGCCAAACAACACCTCCACATCGATGCCCTGCGCCGGCAGTTGTCGGCGACGGCGCAAGTGCCGGAGGTCGGGCACAACGATGTAACCGTGACCAATCTGCGACACTACGAAGCCCTGCTGCACGCACATGATGCAATTCTGCGCGTCATCGATGGGCTAAATAGCGGAATATCAGGCGATTTTCTGTCGCAAGACCTGCGCGAATGCCTCAACTATTTGGGTGAAATCACCGGCCAAATCACCACCGACGAAGTGCTCGGCAACATTTTTAGCAAATTTTGCATCGGAAAGTAAATTTAACCCTGACGATTTAGAAAGATTTTGATATTCACTGGGATAAAAATACTTATGGGCAAAACATTAACGACATACTTGATTGACGAAGAGCCGAAAGGGACTCAATACGCATTTATCAGCAATAAGATTTGCCAGATGTTTGTTGTGCCACGCCCATAGTCTCAAAGAGCCAAAATGGCACTTTGAATTGTAATCTTGACGAGTTGGCTACAACATGTAGTCAACTGAAATCAACGACCGCGAAACCTTTATGAAAGGTATCGACTACTCGTACTACTACGAACAGGAAAAGTAGGCAGTACAACCACGCCACACTTACATCATAAAATTCACGATGGCAAAAATCAAGTGGCAAATGGTGAACCCCAACGCACATACAACGGCAGGCAGGTTTTGGCGGTCGAGGGCAAAAAGCTGCAATGCCACGCACGGCGGAACCGTCATCAGCAGAATGACCAACGGCGTAGCAATGCCCAAATAGTAAATCGCCCAGCCGGCGAAATAAATCAAAATGCACACCATCGACCAAATAACAAGCCTTGAAAAGCGGATTTTTTGCCGCTCTTGATTGACAACACAGCAAAGCCCGGCAATCAGCAGCACCTGAAAAACCGACCCTACAGCATCGACAACGGGCGTGCGGGATGCCACCCTCAACACATCGGCCGGAGAAGGAACGACACACCACAAGCAGGTAGGCAGCATCACCACCAAAAATATGATAACTCCCCAAATATCAAATCCAAAACGATAGTGCGAGCAGAATTTCCATTCGGAAAGCGTTTTCGGGGATTTTGGACATATTCCGAAAATTGGTTTTCTTGAGTTTGACAAATTTGATTTTTTCTGCAAAGATAGGTAGATTGTCAATCGGTCGTCAATATTTTAAAAAGGAACAGAACAAAAAATACGTGCGTTTTATATGGCCGATAAATTGTCAAAAAATAGGATAAACGTTAAGGTATAAAAAAGAGAAAGAAACAAACTTTCCTTCTCTCCCTTCATAATAATTAGAACAGTAAAAAATATGAAAAATTATTCTTCTACTTCTACAGTAAAATACAAATCGTTAGCAGTGTAAGCACGGAAAGATGTACCAGACAAAACTTTTGCTCTTCTTTTTCTTGCACTTAAGGCATCTTCATTTCCAGAAAAAGTAACTTTTTGTCGATCAAAACCTATTAAACGACCATTAAAAGCTTTGGTTGATATTGGTTGAAATTGTATGGAACCTGCATCTCCCCAAATAGATCCTCTTTGTGTAATTAGTTGCACATCAGCAGGAGTTCCTTCCTTTATAAGAATGAACTCTCCGTTCTCGTCCCAAACATCAGCATTTACCTCGCATATAGGAGAGCTATGTTCTTTAGATGTTACAACTTCTAATGTTCTTATTGTGACAATAGTACCTGCAGGAAGTATAACTTTTTTCTTTACTTTTTCAGCATAAATAGGTAATATGCAAAATAGAGAAATTAAAATTAATGTGATTTTTTTCATGATTTTAAAATTTAAATGAAATAATTAATAAAGAAAAGAGTGGAACGGACACTCTTTTTGAAATAAAATTATTTTGTAAATTCAATCACTGTGCCTGAAACAAGAATAGCTTGTTTTGTACTTCTTATTGTACCATTGAGGTTGTATTTAGCTTGATTAACTTCTTCTAATGTTACATTAATCAAGGCTTGAGAACCTTTTAGTGCAGCTTCTTCGCGTAATGCATTATAAGCTGATTGGTAAAGTTGTTTACTGTTAAATTTAAATTTTTGGGTAAACATAACTACAGTACTTACGTCTTTAACCACTTTGTAATTAGCTTGAGAAAGCACTACTTGAGTTTGAGTTTCATTTACATTTACTGCGTTGGAAAAATACTTTCCGCTTGATGCACAGCTTGTGAAAGCTACAGCTGCAACAATGATTACAGCTACAATACTTAATTTTTTCATTTTAAAAAGAATTTAGTTGCCTCGTCTCCTTTTGGCGTTATTAATTAAATACAAAAAAAGCGTGGAGAATAATTCTGTTTATCTCGTACGAGGCATCGCCAAACGCCCACCAAGAAAATAAACAACCACCCCACGCAGACCCGTATTTGTGTCTGCATAGAAGACCGCAACTCACGAGAATGCATAGCCGTTCGGATTGCTTCTCCCTTCTTGGTTAAATTTTGGCGAATTTTTCGTACGAAGGATGAAACTGAAACGCTTTCTATAAAATATGTCTGTCAAACGAAATGAACACTTTCACCTCTTTTTTGTTTGACTGTGCAAATATAGAATTTTTTATCGTTATCCGAACTTACAAAGGGGTGGTTTTTATAAAAAAAGAATTATTGAATCCGTTTTTGTAAAGAATCGCGTAAAGCAATAAATTCTGTCATGGCATTTTCAGGAATAGGCTCTACCGAGGGCGACTCCATTGTCAGCGGATTGATAGGCGAACCATTCTTCCAAACGCGGAAATCGAGATGTGCTCCTGTCGATGTGCCGGTGCTGCCTACATATCCGATTACTTCGCCTTGCGATACATGCGAACCTACTTGTAAATTTTTGGCATAGCGCGAAAGGTGTAAATAGGCCGTGGTGTAAACACTATTGTGACGGATTTTTACCGTATTTCCTCCGCCGCCTTTGTAGCCTTTTTCAATAACCACACCATCGCCAATAGTCATGACGGGCGTTCCTGCCGGCGCTGCATAATCGACACCGGTATGTGGGCGAATGGTTTTGTAAACAGGGTGCTTACGAGCGTATGAAAATCCCGACGAAATACGCGAAAATTTCAGCGGAGCTTTCAGAAATGCCTTACGCAAACTGTTCCCGTTTTCGTCCCAAAAACCATTTACTTGGTCGTTTTTAAAATAAAAGGAGGAGAAAGTTTTCCCACGATGAGTGAATGTTGCGGCATGTATTTTCCCTATGCCGATAGAGAGTGTATCAACAAATAGTTCGTCGTAGAGAACAACAAACGAATCATTTTTTTGCAAACCGAAAAAATCGATGCTCCAAGCATAAATATCTGACAACTCAAGAGCAAGTTGGCGGTGCAGATTGTTGCTAACGATGGCGTCCCACAACGAGGTGGAAATAACTGCATGAGCAATACGCTGTTCTGTCCGAACTGTTTTTTTGAAACGATGGGCACACAATGTATCGCAAACATGAAAAACAATGTGATCTACAATCGACTGATGATAAACAACATAAGTCAATTCGGGAATAGAGTCCTTGCTGTAATATGCGGTGTAGCTATCGCCTTGTTTTATGCGTTTGACATCGAATGTATCCGACGAAAAATAGTTGAGTTGATGGATGACCTGTCCTTTGCAACCGAGTTTCCCTAAAATAGCCGAAAGAGTCTCTCCTGCTTTTACATTGCCTTCGGTTGTGTTGAAAGAATCGACGGGAATGCCGTATTCGTACACGACCTCTGTCGTTTGCTCGGAAGTCAAATCGGAATTATCTGATGTTTTGGAATGATTACAAGCTGTAAGTAAGATAGATATTATGCAGATAATCAGCGAATTATGTGTAATCTTTGTTGTCATGATTGAAATGATGTTTTATCTTTTTGAGGAGTGTTTGCAACTTTTCGCACGTTGTTTTGAAGGTAAACAGATGCCGTTTAGTACCACGACGTCGAAAGCGGGCATTTCGAACGTAATGGGAGCGTCAATGTCTATATCTGCATTTGTGATTCCTGCGTATGGCATTTGTCCGTCGAATGCATCAGAGAAGTGGATGTTACCCTTTATATAATAAGGTATATCTAACGCCTTGCGCAAAGTAGTGGTGAAAGATTGTGTGTCGGCACTCGGATTGCGAAGGGTCAGAATCGCTTTCTTCCCATTCCACGAAGCCCAACCGTAAATATTGGCATTGGTGCCGTCCCACGGATTTCCGCCTACCCAATGCGTGTCGTCAAGCACATCGGCATTGCTTCTGTGCCATTGGATACAACGTGCCAATTCTCTCCAAAGTTTGCCGTCCGATTTTTCTGTCATCAGGTTGTGGTCGAGGTATAGTTCCACCATACCCGAACCGCATGCAAATGCACAACGCATTTCTTTTGTGATTTCTTCAGCCGTATTTGCCAATGTGTCATCTTCCATGGCACGAGGCGGATTACCGCCGGCATTACCATATCCGGACACAATCAGTCCGTGAGTCATCAGACTATTTATCGGGCAAAGCGGTGAGCCAATTGTGAAATTCTTGTAAACCATATAGTCGCGATACGTTATCCAACGTTGGCGTGCATTGCCTTGGTTGCCAATGGTATTCCAATCGGCATCTTGTCGCCAAACAGCATCGGCAAACTGAAACCAAAAAGGCGAAGCCCACGTCCCGACCGTACAATTTAAAAAGATGTCTTTTCTGATGTCTCTTAATCGCGATGTCAGACGTAAAAAATATTCGGCATCTTCTTCGTTGTCGGGACCAACGGCATTGCCAATGTCGCTGATACCATCAAACTTGAAATAACACATATCGTAGTCGTTTATCATTTGTGCGCAACGTCCTACAAAAGCATTGAAATATTCGCTGTGCGACAATTCAAAATTATTGATTTGTTTGTCGTGGGTAGCGTTCCAAAAATCCAAACGTTGCTGTTTTGATGCCCCATATCCGCCTACGGGTCCGAGCCATGCTCCCGTACCGACATTGTATTCTCGGCATAAGGAATCTAACTCTGCAAATCCGTGGGGAAACTTCGGACGGTAAAAATCCCATAGAGAGTTGAAGTCGTCCCAACCGTCGTCCCATACAAACGCATCAATGTAAACATTGTAGGGATCGAAAAGATTTGTTTTCCATGCTTCTATTACTTCCAAACAATCGTCTTTACTCATACGTTGGTCGATAATGTTGTTGCGGTCGATGTTGAGTTCGTACCACGAGTTGTAATGTATAAACGAACGCCACGGAACGGCTCGTTCACGCTCGTGATAAGCCAAAAACGAACGACGTTGTTGTCCGCTTGCTATCATACCCACAACAGACGCAATTTCCCAAGTGTCGTTGGCACGGAGTGTGGTTTTTCGACTCCAAATGCCTTTTATTTTGACGTTGTCATTTTCTTGCTCAACTTCGTTGATACCCATCGGTGTTTCGAGTCCTGCAAATATCCTTTCGCTTGCCAACAAAGCGCCTCGCGTATTGCCCACAACGGCAGGCTTCGGAGTTTCGTGGTTAAGCGTGTAGAGCATTGCGACGATGTGATTCATTTCGACGTCCTTTGTGGTAGATATTTCGAGTTCGGTACGCAAATAATGAGAATTGTTGCGTAACACCGCTCTCCAAACAACTTTCAAATGTTGATGTGTAAATGTCGCTTTGAGCGATTTCCCTGCTTCTTTTTCGACAAGTCGCACGGCACGGGTATTGGGTTTTAAAACCTCAACATCAATGTCGCTTAATTGCATTTGAGATGAAGAGATGACCGTATTGTCGGTCAATGCGATACGGAACAAATCGTTGTCGCCACTCAATCCGAGTGCTTCACAACCCGCAAAAATCAGTTGCCCGTTGTCAAGAGAATAGGTTGCCTCAAAAAGGTTGTTTGATAATTTCCACGAATTTTTTTTAGAGATGATTTTTGCTTTCCCCGGCTGTTGTGGTGATGGAAAGTTTACTGTCGAAAAAGCGTAAAAACTTGTAAAAACAAGAGAAAATAATAGAAATGTTTTTTTCATGACAAATAAAAGTTGTTGTTTCTTCGCAAAGATAATGAATTTAAAACTTGTTCAAGATGCCCCTTTTTTAGGCACAGACGATGCGTAATGCAGTCGGGTAGTTCCGATTCGTAGTGTGTAACCATTATCATGGTTTTGTCTTTTTGATGGCAAAATGCCTCGATAATATCTTTCGCCAAACGCTGGTTGCTGGCATCAAGTCCGTGCATGGGTTCGTCAAGTACAATTAAATCGGGATTTTTTACAAATGCTCTTGCAAGCAGTATCAGCCTCTGTTCGCCGCTCGAAAGTTGTGTAAATATTCTATCTTTCAGATGTAGAATGCCGAATACGTCGAGCCACCATTCACTTGCAGCAATATCTTCGGGTTTGGCTTTTTGGTACAGTCCGATGGTGTCTTTCAGACCGCTTGCAATGATTTCGATGGCAGGTATGTTTTTTAAAAACGCACGGTGCATTTCAGGACTTACGTAACCAATTCGTTTTTTTATGTCCCAAATGCTTTCTCCGCTGCCTCTTTTCTTTCCGAACAGCGAAATGTCGCAGGCATAACTTTGCGGATTGTCGGCACAAATCAAACTGAGCAATGTGGATTTTCCGGAACCATTATTCCCACTTAATGCCCATTTTTCGCCACACTGTATTTCCCAAGTCAAATTATGTAGAATCGTGCGATTGTCGTAACGGATATTCACGTTGTTAAGTTTGACAATTTGTCGATTTTTGTTATCCGACAATTTGCATGGTAAATTAAGAATACGTTCCCTTTTTTCGGTGGAGAGAATTCTTTCGGGAGTAGAATTTGCTTGGTTCAAATACTCGTCTGCCGATATTTTTGTTTTGCAAATACGATTTTCAACTTCTATTACATGAGTAATAAACGAAGGAATGTCCTCGTCCTTCGATACCACTAAAATGATTTGGAGGTCAAATTGAGCGATGAGTTGTTCGAACAGGTCTTTTAGTTGTTCTCGTGTCGGGTAGTCCAATCCGATAAACGGATTGTCGATGATTAAAATACGCGGATTCCCCAATAGCGACTTTGCAAGTTGGAACTTGCGAAGTTCGCCACTTGATAAGGCTACAATGTTTTTTTCGATGAAAGAGTCGATTCCAAAAATCGTATAAATTTCTTTCTCAAGTGTTTTGTCGGAGGAATTTGGTAGTAAATCTTTTACCAATGGCGTTATTTCTGCATCTTGCGAATTAAAACGTTGCTGATAATACAAATACTCTCCGTCGCCATACGAATCGCGAAAAGTGATGTACTTTACGTTTTCGTAAACATTGTTATTATTGCCGCAAAAATCAAAAAACACTTCGTTTTGTAATAAAGGATAGCGCCCAACAATAGTGTCAACCAAAAGACTTTTTCCTGAAGCATTACGCCCTACAATGGCAATTTGTTCGTGATGATTTATCTGAATGTTTATCGGCTCGTTAAATCTGTAAAGAGGGTGTCTGGTTACTCCTCCTATTATTCTTATACTGCTCATTTTTGTTTTTTTTGCAAAAATAGTCATTCCGTTGTTTATGGATAAGTTTTTACCTTTGCAGAAAAAACGAATATGGCTGATAACTACTTGGAAAAACAATACGAAAAATACTTGAAAAGGAAAGCGGATTGGGAAAAATCGTCTAAAAACAAACATGCAACACAAAGGAAATCATCGAAAGATGATTTTTATTGGGAGTCGTGATAAAACCAACTCTCGGTTTTTTACAGAAAGAATTTTTTGTATTTTAATAAAAAGCTGTATCTTTGCACTCGTTTTAAAAACTTTATTATTTAATAATTAATTCATTTTAAGTATGTTAAATCATTATGAAACCGTTTTCATTTTAACTCCCGTTTTGTCTGATGCACAGATGAAGGAAGCGGTACAAAAATTCAAAAACTTTTTGATTTCTGAGGGAGCAGAGATTGAAAATGAGGAGAATATGGGTTTGCGTAAGTTGGCCTATCCTATTCAAAAGAAATCAACAGGTTTTTATGTGTTGTTTCAGTTCAAGGCAGATTCTTCCATCGTAGAAAAATTGGAAGTACAATATCGCCGTGATGAGTGTGTAATTCGTTTCTTGACATTCCGTTTGGATAAGTATGCGTTGGAGTATGCTGAAAAAAGAAAAAGTTTGAAATCAAAAGAAAAGGAGAATTAATTTATGGCAGCAGAGAACCAAGATATTCGTTATTTGACCCCGGTATCGGTTGATACGAAAAAGAAGAAATATTGTCGTTTCAAAAAAAGCGGAATCAAGTATATTGATTATAAAGATCCTGAATTTTTGAAAAAATTCTTGAACGAACAAGGGAAAATACTTCCTCGTCGTTTAACGGGTACTTCGTTGAAATATCAACGAAAAGTTGCTCAAGCGGTTAAAAGAGCACGTCATTTGGCATTGCTTCCGTATGTAACAGATATGATGAAATAAAAAGGGAGGAACAATTATGCAAGTTATATTGAAAGAAGATATTCATAATTTAGGATATAAAGACGATATCGTAACCGTAAAAGACGGATTTGGTCGTAATTATTTAATCCCGCAAGGAAAAGCTGTTATCGCTTCGGAATCAGCTAAAAAAGTGTTGGCGGAGAATCTGAAACAACGTGCTCATAAATTGGCTAAAATTAAAGCAGAAGCAGAAGAGTTGGCTGCAAAAATTGATGGCTTGGTTTTGACCATCGGTGCAAAAACAAGTTCGACGGGTACGATTTTCGGTTCTGTTAATTCTATTCAAGTAGCAGAAGAATTGGCAAAACAAGGTTTCTCTATTGATAGAAAAATTATTGTAATTAAAGACGCTATCAAAGAAGTTGGTACATACAAAGCCGTTGTGAAATTGCACAAAGAGGTTTCTGCAACTGTAACTCTTGAAGTAGTATCTGAATAAGAAAAGTTAACTGAAAGAGGGAAAGAATCGGACGCAATAGTGTGATTCTTTTTCTCTTTTTTGTTTGTAAGCAAAGATGAAAAAAGTTATTTCGTCAGCCGATGCTCCGAAAGCAGTAGGTCCGTATAGCCAAGCCATAGAAAAAAATGGCGTGTTGTTTTTGTCGGGACAAATACCGTTAGACCCGTTGAGCGGACAGATAGTTGGCAATACTATAGAGCAACAAACTCAACAGATTTTTAAGAATATGAATGCCGTATTAAGTGCTGCAGGTTATTCGTTAGACGATGTAGTGAAGACTACCGTATTTTTGACAAATATAGATGATTTTGCGACCGTGAATGCTGTTTATGGTCGTTATTTTACGACAGAGGCTCCTGCACGTTCGGCTGTCGCCGTAATGGCGTTGCCAAAAGGAGCAATGGTGGAAATTGAGGCAATTGCAATAAAATAAAAAGATGAGGAAGAGTTTATTCTTGTGCTGTTTTTTCTTGTTATCATGTGCTCATGAGTCTGCAATTATTGATAAAAGTAAGATGGAAATAAAAGATGGAATTTTAACTCCTGAAGTTTTGTGGTCATTTGGGCGTTTGGGTGATGTTTCTGTAGCACAAGATGGCACCCGATTGGTGTATGGAGTTACTTATTTCGATGTAAAAGAAAATAAAAGCAATAGAGAACTTTATGTTTTGAACCTAAAAGAGGGAAAAAATACAAAAATTACGACAACGTCTGAAAATGAGTATGCTGCCAAATGGGTAAAAAACGGCTCGAAAATAGCATTCTTGGCTCCGCATAAAGGAACAATGCAGATATGGGAAATGAATCCCGATGGTTCGGGCAGAAAATGTATTTCCGCCATTGAAAATGGAGTTTCCGATTTTTTGTATTCGCCGAATGGCACGCAAATTCTTTATATATCTGACGTTAAATACGGAACGACGACTCACGATAAATATCCCGATTTGGATAAATCGACCGGAATTATCGTTGAAGATTTGATGTACAAACATTGGGACGAATGGGTTACAACGGTTCCACATCCATTTCTTGCCGATTTCGATGGTGAACAATTATCGACAGTTAAGGATTTGTTGGCGAACGAACCATACGAATGCCCGATGAAGCCGTTTGGAGGTATCGAACAACTCTCTTTCTCTCCTGATGGGAAGTATATCGCTTACACTTGCCGTAAGAAAACGGGATTGGCATATAGCATTTCGACCGATTCGGACATATTTCTTTATGATATAGAAAATCAAACGACAATCAACCTTTGTAAAACTGCCAATTCGGCAGATAAAAATGAAGGTTACGATGTCAATCCTGCATTTTCTCCCGATGGGAATAGTGTTGCATGGCTCAGTATGGAACATGACGGATACGAGAGCGATAAAAATAGACTGTATGTTATGAACCTGAAAACGGGAGAGAAACGCGATTGTACAAAAGCTTTCGACCAAAGTATAGGTTCGTTTGTGTGGTCAAATGATGGGCAGGAATTGTTTTTTACAAGTTGTTGGCATGGCACTATTCAGATATATTCTTTGAAGTTTGCAGATGATTCTATCGAGCAACTGACAGAGGGGCAGCATGACTATGAGTCGGTAACGGATGCCGGTAATGTGTTGATTGGTGTGCGGCATTCGATGAGCATTCCGAATGAGATTTATGCGATTGATAAAAAAACGGGGGAACAGAAACAATTGTCATTTGAAAATCAACATCTGCTTTCGCAACTAAAAATGGGGAAGGTGGAAGAACGTTGGGTTGAAACTTCCGACAACAAGCAAATGTTGGTTTGGGTTGTATATCCACCCGATTTTGATGCGACAAAAAAATATCCGACCTTGTTGTATTGCCAAGGAGGTCCGCAAAGTCCTGTAAGTCAGTTTTGGAGTTATCGTTGGAATTTGCAGATAATGGCAGCCAATGGCTACATCGTAGTTGCTCCGAACAGACGCGGTCTTGACGGTTTTGGCTGTGAATGGAATGCGGCTATCAGCGGCGACTATGGCGGTCAGTGTATGAGCGATTTGCTTACGGCAATAGACGAATTGAGTAAAGAGCCCTTTGTCGATGAAGAACGTTTGGGTTGTGTCGGAGCAAGTTTTGGAGGATTTTCCGTGTATTGGTTGGCTGGCCACCACGAGAAACGTTTTAAGGCATTCATCGCCCATGATGGCATTTTTAATATGGAACAACAATATCTTGAAACGGAAGAAATGTGGTTTGCCAATTGGGATATGGGCGGCGCTTATTGGGAAAAAGACAATGAAACAGCCCGGCGAACTTTTAACAATTCGCCTCATCGCTTTGTGGATAAATGGGATACTCCTATTTTATGTATCCACGGCGAGAAAGATTATCGAATTTTGGCCTCACAGGGAATGTCGGCATTTAATGCGGCAAAGTTAAGAGGTATCCCTGCCGAATTATTGATATTTCCGGACGAAAATCACTGGGTATTGCAGCCACAAAATGGTGTTTTGTGGCAGAGAACTTTTTTTGAATGGCTTGATAAATGGCTGAAAAAATAAAATATTTGTTGCTTGTACTCTTTGTGTTCTGTTTTGGATGTATTTCTGCACAGAAACAAGAAAAACCCAAAAAACTGGAATTTACGGTGGAGGGGATTACCTTTGAAATGATTTTGGTCGAAGGAGGTCGCTTTATGATGGGTGATGAGGTTGAAAACGATATTGACTGTTACGAAGACGAGGCTCCGATTCATAGAGTAACGTTGGCAGATTTTTATATAGGGAAGTTGGAAGTTACACAAGAACTTTGGCGTGCCGTTATGCACTACAATCCGAGTCATTTTCGCGGTTATAAAAACCCGGTGGAAAATATTTCGTGGGAAGATTGCCAATTGTTTATCAACCGTTTGAATAAATTGCTGGGACAAAATTTCCGATTGCCTACCGAGGCCGAATGGGAATATGCGGCTCGCGGAGGTAAATATAGCAAAGGCTATAAGTATAGCGGCAGCAATAATATAGATGATGTTGCGTGGTACGAAGCCAATACAACGGAGATAAAACACCATTGTCGTGCAGGTACAAAGCAACCAAACGAGTTGGGAATATATGATATGAGCGGAAATGTATGGGAATGGTGTCAGGATTTTTATGACTTATACGAGCCGTACCCGTTGACCAACCCGATTAAAGCCCAAGGTATGTATAAGGTTTTGCGAGGAGGTTGCAACAAAGGAGTGGCTCGTAGTTGCCGTGTTACGAACAGAAGTTCCAATATGCCGGAGTTTAGGGGAATATATTATGGATTTAGATTAGCGATTTATCAGTAAGATTATAAAATTAAATTATAGAAGATGAAAAAATTTGCATTTACATTATTTGTCGTTTCTTGTTTTCTTCTGCCAATAAAAGCAGAGTTGTATAACTATGTGGAAAATACGTCGTTGTTGGATATAACGATGGTTTATGTGGAGGGAGGAACTTTTGAAATGGGTACAAACCGAGATAAGTACAGAGAGATTGATGAAGAAAATGTGCATACTGTAACGTTAGATGGTTTTTATATCGGTAAAACGGAAATAACAGTTGCTCAGTTTGCCGCATTTGTGGAAGATACTGGATATATAACAGATGCAGAACAGAAAGGACGTTCCTTTATTTGGAACGACGAGAAGGCTATAATGGAAGAGAAAGAAAATGTAAATTGGCGTTGCAAAGAGGAGGGTAATTTGATAAGTGCCGAAGATTATTCGTACTATCCGGTGGTTTATGTAAGTTGGCAAGATGCGGTGAAATTTTGCGAGTGGCTTTCGTTGAAAACGGGAAAAGAATATTCACTTCCTACCGAAGCAGAGTGGGAATATGCTGCTCGCGGAGGAAATAAAAGCCGCGGCTTAATGTATAGTGGTCATCAGAAGGTTAAAAAAGTTGCTTGGTATTGGGACAATTCGAAAAGAAATGAACATCCGGTGGCTTATTTGATGCCAAATGAATTAGGGTTGTATGATATGAGCGGAAATGTTTATGAATGGTGCTACGATTGGTATGAAGATAAATATCCGACAGAGAGTCAGGTGAACCCTAAAGGACCTAAAAATGAAAAAAACAAACTATTTCGAAGGGTTATTAGAGGAGGCAGTTGGGCTACTGTGAAGCATTTTTGCCGTGTTGCCAATCGCGATAGCGGTAATCCTAATTTAGGAACCAGCACGAGTGGCTTCCGTATAGTTTGTCGTTTTAAGGAGTGATTTTAATAAAATACTGTTTTAGAGAAATAAAAAAGTCCCGAAATTTCGGGACTTCTTTTGTTTAGTAGATGTTCTGCTTCATCACCTCGAAATGTGCTTTAGGGTGTTGGCAGGCAGGACATTGCTCGGGAGCCGACTCGCCTTCGTAAATGAAACCGCAATTACGACATTGCCAAATGGTGGTTTTGTCTTTTTTGAAAACAGTACCATTTTCAATGTTTTTTACAAAAGCAAGATAACGGACCTCGTGCCCTTTTTCGGCAATGGCGATGTTACGATACATTGCTGCAATTTCAGGAAAACCTTCTGCTTCGGCTACGTCGGCAAAGTGAGGATAGGCTTCTGCCCATTCTTCGTGTTCGCCACAAGCTGCAGCTTTCAGATTTTCAAGCGTAGTGCCGATAACTCCGGCAGGGAAGCAGGCTTTTACTTCAACCTCACCACCTTCTAAAAGTTTAAACATACGTTTTGCGTGTTCTTTTTCTTGGTCGGCGGTTTCGCTGAAAATGGCTGCCATTTGTTCGTAACCCTCTTTTTTTGCTACACTTGCAAAATAAGTGTAACGCATACGTGCTTGAGATTCGCCTGCAAATGATTGCATCAAATTCTTTTCTGTTTGTGTTCCTTTAATACTCATAGTTGTAAGATTTTTAGTGATTAAATATGAAATAAAATATTTCTTGTTCCGTCGTTTTCTTCCGTAATATCCACTCGTAGGCAATTGTCGGGTAAAATGGGTTCTATCTTTTCCGACCATTCCATTAAGCAGAAGTTGTTGCTGTTCCAATATTCCTCAATTCCAAAATCGAAAGCCTCTTCAGCATTTTTTAAGCGATAAAAATCAAAATGATAAATCTTTTTGTCCGTATCGTAGTCGTATTCGTTAACAATAGAAAATGTCGGACTATTGACAACATCGTCGGTACCTAATGCTTCACAAATGGCTTTGATAAAAGTTGTTTTCCCTACGCCCATAGCACCGAAAAAAGCGATAATGCGATGGCTCCCAATGGTTTTAAGAAAGTCGTTTGCGGCTTGTTGTACATCACTTATGGACGATATGACAATGTTTTTCTGCATTGCTTTTTGTTTCTGCAAAAATAGAAAAAAACTTTACAAGAGAGATTCTTTGTTGCGATTTTTCATTGCTGTTTGCGCTGAAGCAATATTCGTTGTACATTTGTTGTAAAATGAGCGTTTCTACCGAAAATTTCATAGAAGAACACATGACAGACGACCTCAATCGTTTGTTGCTTAACGCTTCAAAATATCCGACAATAGACGTGGTATGGGCTGTGTCGCAGATTGAGGCTCGTCGGCGTATGCAGACAAAACTACCGTCGTGGTGTGCCGAAAAACAGCTGCGTTTTCCCGTTCGTTTATCATTGGAGCAATGCTCGTCGGAACGTACGGCGTTGTATAAATCCGAATTGTGTTCGGGAAACACGTTGGCAGACTTGACGGGAGGTTTCGGGGTCGATTGTTTTTATATGGGGCAGGCGTTTCGGAAGGTGTTTTATGTGGAACACAATGCCAAACTATGTGCGTTGGCGCGGCACAACTTTTCGGTATTGGATTTTACCGTGGCGGAGATTTTTGAAACGGATGCGGAAGCGTTTTTGAATACGGTCGATTTTGTGGATATGGTGTATATAGACCCTGCACGGCGTGATGTGTTTGGTCGAAAGATGGTGGCTCTGACCGATTGTATGCCCGATATTACATCAATGCGAACTTTGTTAAAGCAAAAGTCGCAGAGGGTGTTGTTAAAACTTTCTCCCATGATTGATATAGCTTCTGTGTTAAGACAATTCCCGGAAACCAACGAGGTCCATATCGTAGCAGTTGACGGAGAGTGCAAAGAGTTGTTGTTTCTGATAAAATGGGGAGAGAGGCAGGAGGTTCGTTTTGTCGCAGTCGATTTGCAGAAACAATCCCGTCGGCATTCATTCACGTTTCTTCCAGCTGAAGAACAGAACGCTTTGTGTGAGTATGCCGAAGAAATAGGACTATTTTTGTATGAGCCAAATGCCGCAGTTTTGAAATCGGGTGCTTTTCGTTTGGTAGCACAGCGTTTTGGCTTGAAAAAATTGCACCCGAATACGCATTTATATACATCCGACATACTGAAAGATGGATTCCCCGGGCGAATATTTGAAGTAGCAACTTATGGTAATTTCTCTAAAAAAAGTCTGAATCGGATGCTGGAAGGGGTAAAACAAGCAAATCTTTCTGTTCGCAATTTCCCTGAAACGGTCGATTCGCTTAGCAAAAGATTGAAATTAAAAGATGGCGGAAACGATTATTTGTTTGCTTGCACAATTTTTAATAATGAAAAAGTGCTCATCAAGTGCAAAAGATGCGCTCTTCAGGCTTAATTTTCGTATTTTTACAAAGTTTTTGGCATACAGCTTGTAAATAGAGGCATTATTTTTAATGTGAAATTTTAAGTGGTTTATAATCAAGATGGTAGAAATCTGTCGCGAAAAGGTTATCTGTGTTTCTGTCATTTTGGCATATTAAAGGAGTTTTTATGAATAAATCTTTGGAAGAAATGTTGTTGGAAGGGGTGGCTGATTCGCAAACGGAGTTTATTCCCGTGGTTGCCGATGAAGATGATGTGTTGATGGTGGAGTCGAAAGACGGTGACGAATTGCCGTTGATACCACTGCGAAACATGGTGTTGTTTCCCGGAGTTGTATTGCCAGTGTCGGTAGGCAGGGCAAAAACTTTGCGGCTGATTCGCTCTGCATACAACAATAATGAAGAAATATGCGTCGCTACGCAAAAAGATGCAAAAAAAGAAGACCCCGAGTTGGACGATTTATACACGACCGGTACCATAGCCAAAATTATACGCATTTTGGAAATGCCCGACAATACAACCACTGTTATTTTACAAGGGAAAAAACGTGCCGATGTGTTGGAACTTACAAAAACGACTCCGTTTTTGCATGCTCGCGTACAAATGCGAGAGGAGATTGTGCCTGCGACCAATAATGAGATATTTCAGGCACTTGTTGAGGCTATAAAAGACGTTGCTGTGAAAATTATAAAATTGGGTGTTGTGCCATCGGAAGCAACGTTTGCGGTTCGTAATATAGAACCTCCTCGTATACTGATGAATTTTATTTGTACAAATTTCGATTTGAAAGTGGACGATAAAGTGCGTCTGCTTTTGTTCGATGACTTGGAAAAACGAGGAAATCTGCTTCTTGATTTACTGACAAAAGAACTTCAATTGCTTGAGATAAAGGTAAATATACAGTCGAAAGCGCGTTCGGGCATTGATCAGCAACAACGTGAATTTTTCTTACAACAGCAGATGAAGACCATTCAAGATGAGTTGGGTGGAGTCGATGAGGAACAAGAATTGGACGAATTTAGAGAGCGTGCGAAGTCGAAAAAATGGGATGAGAAAACCAAAAAAGTCTTTGAAAAAGAGTTGCGACGTTTGGAACGGACAAATCCTCATTCGCCGGACTACTCGGTACAATTAAATTATGTGGAAACCATATTGAATCTACCATGGAATGAATATACCGAGGATAATTTCGACTTGAAGCGGGCTCAACGCATTCTCGATAAGGACCATTACGGATTAGATGATGTCAAAGAACGTATTTTGGAGCATTTGGCTATTTTGAAATTACAGAAAAATTTTAAGTCGCCGATAATATGTCTTTATGGACCTCCGGGGGTTGGTAAAACCTCGCTCGGGAAATCAATTGCCGAGGCTTTGAATAGAAAATATGCCCGAATCTCGTTGGGAGGAATGCAGGACGAGGCGGAAATACGTGGGCATCGCAGAACCTACATTGGAGCATTGCCGGGACGTATTATTCAGAATGTTCAGAAAGTGGGGACTTCGAATCCTGTTTTTGTGCTTGATGAAATTGATAAAGTGAATAGGGATTTTAAAGGTGATCCGTCGGCGGCATTGCTTGAGGTGCTCGATCCGGAACAGAATGTGGCTTTTCACGATAATTATTTAGATTTAGATTATGATTTGTCCAAAGTGCTATTCGTCGCTACTGCCAATAGTTTGTCGGGCATCAGTAAGCCTTTGTTGGACAGAATGGAATTGATAGAGGTAAGTGGCTATGTGGCAGAAGAAAAAGTGGAAATAGCCCAAAAGCATTTGATACCGAAACAAATGGAGGCTCACGGATTGAACAAAAAGGATTTGGTTTTCTCAAAATCGGTTGTTCGCGATTTGATAGAGTCGTATACACGCGAATCGGGCGTCAGAGAATTGGATAGGGTAATCGCAAAGGTGATTCGCAAAATCGCTAAAAAGGTTGCTATGGAGGAAAGTTACAAGCCGACGCTGACTATAAAAGATGTTCGTGAATTGCTTGGAGTACCGCGTTATTCGAGAGATAAATATCAAGGTAACGATTATGTGGGTGTTGTGACGGGATTGGCTTGGACGAGTGTAGGCGGTGAAATTCTGTTTGTCGAAGCAAGTTTGAGTAAAGGAAAGGAAAAGAGACTGACTTTGACCGGAAATCTTGGCGATGTGATGAAAGAGTCGGCAATATTGGCCTTGGAATATATCAAATCGCATACGGCGGAGTTAGGCGTGAGTCAGAAAGAGTTGGATTCTTACAATATACATGTGCATGTGCCGGAGGGATCAATTCCGAAAGACGGACCTTCGGCCGGAATCACGATAGTAACCGCTTTGGTATCGGCATTGAAAAAATGTCGTGTACGCAAGGGATTTGCCATGACAGGCGAGATTACCTTGAGGGGAAAAGTGTTGCCGGTAGGTGGTATTCGCGAAAAAATTTTGGCAGCCAAACGATCCGGCATTACTGAAATTATTTTGTGCGAAGACAATAAGAAAGACATTGACGAAATCAATCAAGATTACATAAAAGGACTTGTATTTCACTATGTGAAGGATATTAAAGATGTTATACAAATTGCATTGGAAGAATAAAGAAACTTGTTATGAGAAAAATCAAATTTTTGTCCGTTTTTTCACTCTTTTTGCTTGCTGTCAGTTGCTCCGATAAAACAACTGAAACGCCGGATTTGGAGTTGTGGTATCGTGCTCCGGCAAAAATATGGGAAGAGTCTTTGCCTTTGGGGAATGGTCGTTTGGGTGCAATGCCTACGGGTGGTGTCTATAGTGAAAACATCGTGCTGAACGATATTACGATGTGGTCGGGGAGTTTTGATAGTTTGCAACAAAATCAAAATGCAAAAAAATACCTTCCGAGAATACGGAAATTGTTGTTAGAGGGTAAAAACAAACAAGCGCAAGCATTAGTGTATAAACATTTTTTGTGTGGAGGTAAAGGCTCTGCCGCAGGTGTAAACGGCCCTTATGGTTCGTATCAACTGCTGGGAAATTTAAGATTGACATATCATTTGCCGGAAGATTCTTTGACGGATTATCGTCGCGGATTGGTGTTGGACAATGCAACGGCATACACTTCGTTCTGTTTGGGCGGTACACATTATTATCGTGAATATTTTGTTTCGCATTCGGAAGACGTGATTGTTGTTAAATTGTCGGCAAACAAGAAAGGGAAAATCAGTTTCGATGCAACATTGAATCGTCCGCGACAATCGAAAACGTTTATCGATGGAGATGCCATTTGCATGGAAGGTCTGCTCAGTAGCGGACAGAAGAATGTCGATGGAGTTCGTTATCGGACAAAACTGAAGGTGGTTCAGTATGGTGGAAAGCAGACGTTTGACAACAACAACATGATGATAGAAGATGCCGATGAGGCGTATCTGTTTGTTTCATCTTCGACCGATATGCTGGATAAAGAGTTTGAACTTACAGTGGAAAATCTACTTCAAGAGGCATCGGCTTTACCTTATGAGAAATTGAAAAAACGTCATGAGTCCGTGTACAAGGAGAAGTACAATCGTGTCTATTTTTCACTTGGCGAAAATTGCAAAGAACTACCTACCGATGAGCGGTTAAACAATTTTCAAACAGATGACGATCCGTCGCTTGTGGCATTGTATTTCCAGTATGGGCGTTATTTACTTATTTCAGGGACACGCGAAAATACCTTGCCGCTCAATTTACAAGGATTATGGGCAAATACGGTAAATACACCTTGGAATGGTGACTATCATCTGAATATCAATGTCCAGATGAATTATTGGCCGGTGGAAATAACCAATCTTTCGGAGTTGCATCATCCGTTAATAGCCTACATCAATCGTTTGTCGGTAGCAGGTGAAGAGACGGCAGCTACTTTTTATGGCGCTGACGGATGGGTGGCCCACATGATGTCCAACCCGTGGCTGTTTACGGCTCCCGGCGAAGATGCCCTTTGGGGTTCGACCAATACGGGAGGAGCATGGCTTTGTGCCCATTTGTGGGAACATTATGCTTTTACAATGGATACGGAATATTTGCAATCGGTGTATCCGGTGATGAAAGGAGCTGCAAAATTCTATCTTTCGAGCATGATACAGGAAAAAGACAGCGGATGGTTGGTAACAGCACCTTCTTCTTCGCCTGAAAATAGTTTTTATATGCCTCGTTCGAGAGACAAAGTTCAAATCTGTATGGGACCTACCATGGATATTCAACTTGTGAGTGAGTTGTTTAAGAATACAAAAAACGCGGCTCAGATATTAAATGTCGATACGGCGTTTGTAAATGCTTTGGATAGTGCCTTGTGTTTGATGCCTCCTATGCAGATAAGCAAAAAAGGCTATTTGCAAGAATGGTTGAAAGATTACGACGAGGTTGAGGTAACGCACCGGCATGTTTCTCATCTGTATGGTTTATATCCGAGTAATCAGATATCGGTAACGCAAACTCCCGAACTTGCCGAAGCAGCAAAGGTTACGCTTAACAGACGTGGCGATGCGGGAACGGGGTGGTCGCGTGCGTGGAAAGTGAACTTCTGGGCGCGTTTGCACGATGGTGAACGTTCGTATTCGCTTTTGAAGAGTCTTTTGAATCCTGCCATATCGAAAAATAAGAAACATCACGAAGGGGGAACTTATCCCAATCTTTTTTGCTCGCATCCGCCGTTTCAGATAGATGGCAATTTCGGTGGAATCGCCGGTATTGCCGAGATGTTGTTGCAAAGTCAGGAGGGATGCATCGAAATTTTGCCGGCATTGCCATCTGCATGGAAAACGGGTGAGTACAGAGGTTTGTGTGCAAGAGGCGGATTTGTGGTCGATGTGGCATGGAATGAAGTGGCAATGGCAGTGAATATCGTCTCTAATACAAGGGATAATACGTTGAAAATAAAGAAGCCGGAAGGGTTTAAACGCTATATGATGCATAAAGGCGGTGTAACGATTGCCATTAACAACAATTTGGATATGATAGAAGTCCCGATGTCGAAAGGAGAGCGTATTGTAATAACTTGTGAAAAATAATATTTATGGCAGAATCGACTTTATTGGAAAAATTAGAAGGAATACAGCACAAGTTTGATGAGGTTTCGACTTTGATAACCGACCCTTCGGTGATTGCGGATATGAAACGCTATGTGCGTCTGAACAAGGAATATCGGGAGTTGGAGCAGATAGTGGAGGCAAAGAAAACGTATCAGCAGAAACTTGATGCCTACAACGAGGCGAAAATGCTGTTGGAAACGGAATCGGATGCCGAACTCGTTGAAATGGCAAAAACGGAATTGTCCGAATTGGAGCCTGCCATTGCCGAGATGGAGGAACAGATAAAATTGCTGTTGATACCTTCCGACCCTGAAGACAATAAAAATGCCATTGTGGAAATACGTGGCGGTACGGGAGGCGACGAAGCCGCTATTTTTGCAGGCGATTTGTTTAAAATGTATGCCAAATATTGTGAGTCGAAACGTTGGAATGTGCAGATTACGAGTTTTAACGAAGGTACGGCAGGCGGATACAAAGAGATTGTTTTCTCGGTGTCGGGCGACAATGTTTACGGCACGTTGAAATACGAGTCGGGAGTACATCGTGTGCAGCGCGTACCTGCTACCGAAACGCAGGGTAGGGTGCATACATCGGCTGCAACCGTAGCTGTGTTGCCAGAAGCTGACGAATTTGATGTGGAAATCAACGAGGGAGAAATTAAGTGGGATACGTTTCGCTCGGGTGGTGCAGGCGGACAGAATGTCAATAAAGTGGAGTCGGGCGTTCGACTGCGATACGTTTGGAAAAATCCGAATACGGGCGTGTCCGAAGAGATATTGATAGAATGTACCGAAACACGCGACCAACCGAAAAACAAAGAGCGCGCCTTGGCACGTTTGCGTACAAAGATTTACGATATGGAGCATCAGAAGTATGTAGATGACATTGCTGCACGTCGTAAAACGATGGTTTCGACGGGCGATCGGTCGGCCAAAATCCGTACCTACAACTATCCGCAAGGGCGTATCACCGACCATCGTATCAATTATACGGAATACAATCTCGCTGCATTTATGAATGGTGAGATTCAAGGCGTTATCGACCAATTGATTATTGCTGAAAATGCAGAACGACTAAAAGAGAGTGAATTATGATGCTGGAAAAAGGTCTTTTTTTTGAACAACAAAAAATAGTAAACACCGCCGATACGGCCGTGGCGATGGGTTCGGGCGCTTTGTCTGTATTTGCTACGCCTGCCATGGTGGCATTTATGGAGAATACGGCAACGAAAGTGATTGAAAATTGTTTGTCGGCAACCGATACTTCGGTGGGAACTGCTATCGATGTAAAACACCTGAAAGCCACTTCTGTCGGCGATACCGTTTTTTGTCGAGCAACGCTTGTCGAGGTTGCCGGAAGGCAGCTCGATTTTGAAATAATTGTTACCGATGCTTGCCAAAATGTTATCGGAACGGCACAACATACGCGTTTCGTGGTTGATAGAGAGCGGTTTTTAAGCAAATTGAAATAATTTGTTTTTGTGTTTTACAAATAAATCTTATCTTTGCAATCGCTTTTGCGCACGTGGCGTAATTGGTAGCCGCGCTAGACTTAGGATCTAGTGCCGAGAGGCGTGGGGGTTCGAGTCCCTTCGTGCGCACAAATACCCATTGAAATGGAGGCATTCGTTTGTGAATGCTTTCTTTTTCTAAAAGAAAAAAGATTTTTTGAAGGTTGTTTGATAAAATTAGTTATCTTTGCACCCTCAAATTGTTTAGAAAAATATATTAAAAAGATAAGTCATGAAAAGAACGTTTCAACCTTCGAACAGAAAAAGAAAAAACAAACATGGTTTTAGAGAAAGAATGTCAACTCCGAATGGTCGCCGAGTATTAGCAAGTCGTCGTGCTCATGGCCGTAAAAAACTGACGGTTTCTGACGAATACTGCCAAAAGGCGTAATTCTTTTTCACATAGAACGAGTTAAAAGTAAAGGTTTTCCTTTACTTTTTTTGTTTTTGGCGGGTTAATACCATTTTTAAGTTTTCGATAAATAGATGTATTGTCAAAAAGAATTGTATTTTTGTAATGCTATTTTCTGTTATAAATTTTTGCTTGTGATATGAGTACGATTTGGAATCTTTTGAAAAGCAAGTTCTTTTGGAAGAATATAGGAATTGCATTCGTTGTGTCGATGCTTTTGCTCCTTGTTACGATATTGATGCTCAATCGTTTGACTCGTCACGGAGAGCAAATTGAGGTGCCTGACTTAATCGGTTTGAACGAAGAGGAGGCTCGTGTCTTTTTAACACAAAAAGGCATTGTGCCCGACATTATCGATTCGGTTCAAATACGGGATTACAGGCCCGGTGAGATTGTGGAGCAAAATCCTGCACCGCATACGTTTGTGAAAAAAAACAGACATATCTATCTCACGGTTAATGCTCGCCAAAAGCGGATGTTGCCCGTACCCGATTTGAAAGATGTTTCGTTTAGACAAGCAAAAGCGATGCTTGAGTCGGTAGGATTCGAGGTGTCGGGAGTTGTTTATGTGCCGTCGGAATTTCCCGGATTGGTGCAGAACGTACGTTATGAAAACGTAATTGTAGATGCGGGGACACGTTTGCCCGATGGTGCAAAGGTGGAACTTGTGGTTGGGCAGTCTGATGATAGTAACGACGTGGTGGAGGTGCCTTCATTTCTGACGCTTTCTTATGAGGAAGCGCAACGTGCCTTGGCAAATGCCGGATTTGTGTTGGGGGCCGTTGTCAATGACGAAACGATACTCACTGACGCGGAGCAGCAAGAAGCGTTTGTGTGGAAACAGACACCACAATCCGATGAATGGGTGCCTCGGGGAAAGCGAATTGATTTGTGGCTGACAAAGAACCCCGAGAAACTTAGTAATTCCGTTGTTTCGGAAACGGAAGAAGAAATCTTTTTCTAAAAAAATATAAATGGCGGAGTTTTCGGCTAACGATAGGTTTGACGATTTTTTAGAGTCGGAACAATACGAACACCAGCGTTTTGTTGTGGACAAAGGGCAAGCCTTGTTGCGGATTGATAAATATCTTGTGGACAAAATGGCAGGTATCTCGCGCAACCGCATTCAGGAGGCTGCCGAGGCAGGTGCTATTTTGGTGAACGAAAACGCCGTAAAATCCAATTATCGGGTAAAACCATCGGATGTCATCAGCATCGTACTCGACCATCCGAAAACCGATTATACGATTGTGCCGCAAGAGATTCCGCTACATGTGGTGTACGAAGATGAGGTGTTGATGGTGATAAACAAACAGCCGGGGTTGGTGGTGCATCCGGGCTTCGGTAACGCCGATGGTACGCTTTTGAATGCCTTGGCATGGTATTTCCGCGACGATTCGTCGTTCGATGCCAATGATCCCCGTATCGGACTGGTGCATCGTATCGACAAAGACACTTCGGGATTGCTGTTGATAGCCAAAACCGAAGATGCAAAATCGAAACTCGGGGTGCAATTCTACAATAAAACGACCGAGCGTACCTATAATGCCCTTGTGTGGGGTGTGCTGAAAAACGACGAAGGCACCATTTGCGGTGCATTGGCACGCGACCCTCGCGATCGTATGTCGTTTGCCGTTTTCGCCAAAGACGAAAACCCGAATGCAAAGCATGCCGTTACGCACTATCGGGTATTGGAGCGTTTTGCGTATGTTACCCTGATAGAGTGTCGGCTTGAGACGGGGCGTACGCATCAGATACGTGTACACATGAAGCATATAGGGCATACGCTTTTCAACGATTCGCATTATGGAGGCAATGAGGTGCTGAAAGGTGTGCGTACGGCTAAATATAAGCAATTTATACAAAACTGTTTTGAGGTGTGTCCGCGGCAAGCGTTGCATGCCAAAACGCTTGGCTTTGAGCACCCCGTTACGGGCAGGTGGATGCAGTTTGACAGCGAACTGCCTGCCGACATGCAGGCCTTGCTCGACAAATGGCGACGCTATGCAGTGAATACGAACGAATAAAACGAAATATGAAATAAGAATGAAATAAATATAGCATTTGCTAACTATTCGGTAAAACATTCTGAAACCTAGGAAATTTTAGAAAAAGTAACACCAAGAATAAGTCAGTCAGATGTCTGCGTTTTTTTACGTGGGCTTGGCTTATCTGGTGTTGTGGGCTATCCTAGGGCCTCAGAATGTGGATAATGTTTAAGTCCACATTTTTTTGTGCCTGAAAAAAGAGAGAAGCCTGCAAGACCGATAAGTGGCATTTGTGTGAAAAAACGCAAAAATCTATGGACGAACCGCACATTGGTCGGCTTATACGCCAAGAGCTGCGCCGACAAAAGAAAACCAACCGATGGTTTGCCGAGCAACTGAACATCAATCCGCGCACGGTGAACAAAATTTTTCAGAAAAACGTCATCGATACGCATCAACTGCTGTTGATAGCTCGCTGTTTGAATACCGACTTCTTTCGCCTCTATTCCGATGCGCTTAAATGACGCTTGCCCATTACGGGCAACTGCCCGAAGTGGGCGGTAAATGTGCGGTTGCTTAAGGGTAATATAGCGTATTTTTGCCTATTGTTTTACGTTAAAATTTTAAGAAAAATGAAAAAGTTTTTTATTTCTATTGCTTTTTGTGTAAGTGTATTTCTGTCTGCTAATGCAACGTTTTTTAGTGGTTATGAACCAGCACGAATGCCTGTTTCTACATTTGTTGGTATTGGTGGAATTTGGGGTAGTACGTCTCAAAATACTATGGGGATGTTTACTAAATTGTCAGGTACTGATTTTATAATAATGTTGTACGATAGAGGATCGGAACCATGGGATTATTATTGTAAAGTGACAATTCATAATTTTCAAATCCCAGATTTAAAAACTGCAAAGAAAGTGGAAAAGGAGGGAGAACAGTGGTGGAATTTTGAAAATTGCGAGATGGAGTATTTTTATAACATAGAAAATCCTTCGCTCGAACAACTTTTTGCTGAAAAGGGAAATTTTACCTTAAAAATTAATGATGAGGGAGCTTCTAAAAGGACTGTGAAATGTAAAACATCATTAAGTCCCTCTTTTTTTTATTTGAGTAAGAATTTTAACAGTCAAGCAATAAACTTTTTTATAGAAGATATTTCTTATGGTATATCACTTGGGAATGCTAATTATTTACTTTTTCATACATATAAAGACAAAAAATAAAAATGCTTAAAAAGATTTTTCTCCTATTGCTTTTATGTCCGCTCTCGTGCGTAATAAAAGGGCAACTTACAAGAAACCCTCTGGTGCTTTCTCAATCGACAATGTCGCATAATATTTTTGTAGTAGAGTGTTATAAAGACAAAACGTATGTTTATATCGAGTATGCGGCATCTCGTTTCGGGAGCCCTTCGTTTTCTATCTCGTCAAAAACTACACTTACATCTCCCACGTCGAATATTAATCTGAAAATAAAGAAATGGGAAATGTACGACAATGAAACAGAATTGGGTTCGCCTCGCGAGTTGGATAAGGTTTATATCGTTGATGCGGGTTCGTATAATATCTATCGTTTGGAGTTTGACGCATTACCTTTGGGTGTGGAGTTGATTACCATTAATGAGAATATTAACAATGGTTTTTATTGGAACAATATACATATAAGAAATTCGATGAAATTAGAAGATGTGGAAAAAGAACAAGCTTCGAAACCTAAGTCGGAATCTTCTGATGGAACTCCTATAGCGACTCCCGTATCGGGAGGACAGAGTACGTCTGTTTCTCAAGATACCCAAGAGTGGTCGGGAACGGGAAGCGGTTTCTTTATAAGCAAGAACGGATATATTGCTACCAACTACCATGTGATAGATGGTGCTACAAAAATGCAGGTGGAATATTATCAAGGAGGTAAAAAGAATGTCTATTCGGCTTCGGTAGTTATTTCCGATGCAGCAAACGATATGGCAATAATAAAAATTGATGATAAAGCATTCGCCGGTGTATCAGAAATTCCTTATCGTTTTGATAATAAAACAAAAGATGTGGGTAGCGAAGTGTTTACGTTGGGTTATCCTCTGACATTTTTGATGGGCGAAGAGATAAAATACACCAAAGGAGAGATAAGTTCAAAGAGTGGATTCCAAGGCGATATTCGTCGTTATCAAATATCTGTTCCTATTACGTTTGGAAACAGTGGCGGACCCCTGTTTGATGCAGAGGGAAACCTTGTAGGAATAACTTCCGGAGGATTGAAGAAAGGAATAGCTGATAATGCAAATTATGCGGTGAAATCTATCTACCTGCAAACGTTGATCGATGCTTGCCAAGAGAGAATCGATTTGCCTGTAGGAATTAATTTGTCGGGTAAAACAAAACCCGAAATGATAAAAATTTTACAAGAGTTTGTAGTATTGATAAAAGTGGGATGATGAAATACAGATTGCTATTATTATTGTTTCTTGTTTCTTGTTTCTGTTTCTCCTTGCTTAATGGCTTCAGACTTGGATAAAACTTTAGAGTCTTTAAATAAAAAACAATATAAAGAACAAAGTGCGTTAGCAAATAAAAACTATCGTTTAGCAAATAAAGGAAAGGTTCGGAGTTTGTATTACGACCATAATGGTGATTGGCAAGTTTCTTGCTTGAAGTTAGGTATGGGTTTTGGATCGGATTTCCCTTTTTGTTTTGAAATTGTTACGTTTCGTGTAAAAATGTTTGAAAGTGCACTTCTTGCTTTTAGATACGATTGTATGAAAGAATATTTTGTTTGGGAACCTCAATTTCGTTTGAACATCCCAGTAGCAGAGCGTTGGGCTATATTTACAGGCGTAGGTCCAACCCTTTGTATAGATGTAGGTGGTGGTGATGTAAGTGGATGGTTTACTGCATCTGTTGGAGCACGTTTTAATTGGGGGTTTGATAACTTTTTCTCTGATTTTTATTTTGCATACAACGGAGATCTTGTTGTAGGAGTAAATATTGCTATAGGTGGGGGATGGTAGTTGTTAAATTTTAAAATTATGAAAAATAGAAAAAGAATAATAGTCGTTTTGTTATGTTTTGTGGCAGTATTGACAACTATTTCTGCTCAAAATACGTTTATGGGTTCAGATGGTAGTAATGGTTACTCGTACGTAGATCTGGGTTTACCAAGTGGTTTGAAATGGGCAACTTGCAATGTAGGAGCAACTAAACCTGAAGAGATTGGCTACTTTTTTGCTTGGGGCGAAGTGGAACCAAAAGAAGATTATAGTTTGGGTAATTATAAATGGTATAATGCTTCAGATAGTATATATACTAAATATTACACTGATAGCAATAAGGTTGTTTTGGATAAAGAAGATGATGCCGCTGCTGTAAATATGGGTGGCTATTGGAGAATGCCAACCAAAGAAGAATTTGAAGAATTGATAAGTTGTTGTAAATGGAGAGCAAAGAAAAAAGGTTTTAAGGTTATTGGACCTAATGGTAACTCCATCTTCTTTCCTTTTTATTATTTTTCTGATTACGGTTATAGATGTGGAATTTATTGGACGAGTTCCCTCCACTCACTTTATGCCTCCGACTCCTCCGTTCTCAACATAGCCCTCCAGCCCCCTCCCTATGCCTTTAAAAGTTTCTTTTGCATAAGAGAAAAACGCCACACCGGTAATCTTGTGCGAGGGGTTTATGACTAAAAAAATAAGAAGAAATGAATAAAATAATAAACTTTATGACACCTTTATTGACAAATGCAGTAGAAAATTTCTGTAGAAATTTACAGAATCCACAGTGGTTTTCTGATCAAGATATGGATAGGTTGTATCTTGTTGCTTATCAGTTTATTAAAGATCAAAATAATGATATTGGTTCTGTACAGAAATATTTGGATATATATTTGAGACAATATTTTCATACACAAGTTCAAAGTTATCCTGCACTTAATGTAACTTATGTTGTTAATAAATGTATGAGACATATTCAAGATATGCTTAAAACCCTAAATAAAGCCAATAGGAATAACCATTTAATTTTAATATAGAATGAATAAGTCAATACAAAAACTAAAATGTAAATTCGCTATTGTATTCGCTTCTATTTTTGTATTTTTAGTTTGTATTTATATTCTGTACAGAGCAGTATTTAATGGTAAGTTAAGTCATGAAATTTCAGATTGGACAGCATTTGTCAATATATTCAACGGAATAGGGGTCTTTCTGCTAACAGCTTTAAATGTTTGGATATTTTACAAATTAACAATTCTGATTGCAGAAGACGAGGAGAAACATAGGTTGTATGGACTAAAAAAAGATATTTTAAATAATTTTAATCGTACAATTTACGCTGTATTTTCTCCTGATGTAGAAGATCCTGTTTGCGAAATAAATCGCGAATTATTAGGTAAGGTATATCACAAACTGAAATTAATGAAAGAAGTATATTCGCCTATTTGTGAGGAATTTAGTAGTGATGAATGCGTGTCTTTTCTAAAAGAATTTCATGAGTTTTGTTTGAATTTCTTCCAAGAAGAAAGTATAGAGCCACAAGGTAAAAATATGGATGAAGAAGCATATAAAATTTTTATCAAGGCACTTAAATTTGAAATGAAGATAGGGAAAGAAATAGGTGAAAATAAATAACTATTTTTCATCTATTGATATGTAAAAAAGCACAAACCATCGGTTTGTGCTTTTTTGTTTTTGTGGCTTTGTAGAAAATGGGAGGCGGATTTTATGCAAAACGAATAATTCGATTTGCATAATTTGAAATGAATAATTAAGTTTGCAGGCAAATGTAAAAACCATGGCAAAAATAAAGAATCCGTTTATTGTTACAGGAAAGATAGAACCTGAATACTTTTGTGATCGTGTGAATGAGTCGAATCGACTTATAAAGTCAGTTTCAAACGGGAATAATCTTGTCGTTATATCTCCTCGCCGTATGGGCAAAACGGGGCTTATTCAATTTTGTTACGACAAGCCGGAGATAGCGAATGAATATTACACGTTCTTTATTGATATTTTACACACATCGAGCTTAAGGGAGTTTACCTACCTGCTTGGGCGTGCTATTTATGACGCACTTCTCCCTCGTAGTCGGAAAATGGCATCGTTGTTTATTCAAACCATAAAATCTATTAGTGGAAAGTTCGGTTTCGATCCAGTAACGAATTTGCCGACCTTTAATTTGGAATTGGGAGATATAGAGAAACCCGAATACACGCTCGAAGAAATTTTTCGCTATTTAGCCAACGCGGATAAACCCTGTATTATTGCTATTGATGAGTTTCAGCAAATTGCAAAATATCCCGAAAAGAATATCGAAGCATTGTTGCGTACTCATATCCAAAAATTGAGTAATAGCAATTTTATATTTGCGGGAAGTGAGCGACACTTGATGCAAGAAATGTTTACATCTTCAGCTCGCCCCTTTTATCATAGTTCTGATATTTTGGAGCTAAAGGCGATACCATCTGAAATTTATGTGCCGTTTGTTGTGAAGCATTTTGAAAAACGCAATAAGAAAATTTCGGTTGAGAATGTAGACTGGGTTTATACCTTATTCAAAGGTCATACATATTACATTCAGCGGACATTTAATGAAGCCTTTGCAGATACGGTAGAGGGTGAAGAGTGCTCGAAAGAAATTATAACATCGGCGATTGATAATATGATAAATGCGAACGATACTATATTTCGAGAGATTTTGTCGAATATCTCTGAAAAACAAAAACCATTGCTTTATGCCATAGCAAGAGATGGAGAAGCCGAGCGTATTACATCGTCCGAATTTATCAAAAAACACTCACTCGCATCTGCAAGCTCTGTTCAAGCCGCTGCAAAAAAACTTTTAGAGCGGGATGTTATTACTCAACTAAACAAAAAATATTCCGTTACGGATAAGTTGTTTGCCATGTGGATAAATCGAATATACGGTGTTGTTTAATTGTATGCTTTTGAAGCATACGATATTCTGTTTTCTGTTTTGGAGTTTGTGTAGGGCGAGCCGAAAGATTTGTTAATTTTGCAAAAAAATAAACAACAGCGTATGAAACCAATAATAGCAATCGTGGCAGGAGGCGACTCGTCGGAGTGGCAAGTGTCGTTGCGTAGCGCCGCCGGCTTGAATGAATTTATTCCGAGCGAGAAATATACCAAATACATTGTAACCGTTGTGGGCAAAACGTGGCAGGTGGAGTTGCCCTCGGGCGAGAAAGCCCCTATCGACAGAAACGATTTTTCGTTTATGCTTGATGGCGAAAAGGTGAAGTTCGACTTTGCCTATATCACCATACACGGCACTCCGGGCGAGAATGGCATTTTGCAAGGCTATTTCGATTTAATAGGATTGCCTTATTCGTGTTGTGGCGTGTTGGCTGCGTCGCTCACGTTCGACAAATATCCGTGTAATCGGTATTTGAAGTCGTTCGGCGTAAATGTGGCGGAGTCGGTGTGGTTGCATCGTGGCGATAAAATAGACGAAAAACTCATCGCCGAAAAAGTCGGGTTGCCTTGTTTTGTGAAACCTTGCGACGGAGGCAGTAGCTTTGGCGTAACCAAAGTGAAAACCTTGGAAGAGATGCCGTTGGCTATCGAAAAAGCGTTTGCCGAGGGCAAAGAGGTGATGGTGGAAGCACTGATGACGGGTACCGAAGTAACTTGCGGTATGTATCGTACACGCGCAAAAGAGGTGGTATTCCCGATTACGGAGGTGGTAACCGCAAACGAATTTTTCGACTACGATGCCAAATACAACGGTCAGGTGGAGGAGATAACGCCTGCCCGTTTGTCCGAGGAATGGACGCGGAATGTGCAGAACGAAACCCGCAAGATATATTCGGCTCTCAATGCCAAAGGCATCATTCGGGTTGATTATATCATTGAGCCTTCGGGTAAAATAAACCTGCTGGAGGTGAATACCACTCCCGGCATGACGGCCACGAGCTTTATACCGCAACAGGTGCGTGCGGCAGGGCTTGATATTCGCGATGTGATGAGCGATATTATCGAAAACGAACTTTTATGAAGCCGTTGACTGAAATTTTGCAAATGATTGGTCGAGCTGTCGATTCGCTCGATTTGGAACGCTCGCCTCGCGAATTGTACGCTCCGATTGAGTACACATTGGCACTCGGCGGTAAGCGTATTCGTCCGGCGTTGTCGTTGATGGCAGCCGACATGTTCGATGCCGATTTGCAGACGGTGATGCCTGCGGCGTTGGCATTGGAGGTGTTTCACAACTTCACGCTTTTGCACGACGATGTGATGGACAAAGCACCGCTGCGGCGTGGGCGTGCCACTGTGCACGAAAAATGGAATGAAAATACGGCAATTCTTTCGGGCGATGTCATGTCGATAGAGGCGTATCGTTTGTTGGCAATGGTGCCCGAACGCCATTTGAAATCGGTGCTTGACGTGTTTACCAAAATGGCGATAGAGATTTGCGAAGGGCAACAAATGGATATGAACTTTGAGCAACAGACGATGGTTACGAAAGATGAATACATAGAAATGATTCGTTTGAAAACGGCTGTTTTGTTGGCCTCGTCGTTGAAAATTGGGGCGTTGATAGGTGGAGCCTCTCTCGAAAATACCGATTTGTTGTACGATTTCGGCATCAATCTCGGGCTTGCATTCCAGTTGCAAGACGACTATTTGGACGTTTACGGCAACGAACAGACTTTTGGAAAGGCGATTGGCGGCGACATTTTGTGCAACAAAAAAACCTATATGATGATTTCGGCTTTGGAGGCTGC
This sequence comes from Paludibacteraceae bacterium, assembly GCA_017456885.1. GTDB lineage: Bacteria > Bacteroidota > Bacteroidia > Bacteroidales > Paludibacteraceae > RGIG9608. The sequence continues at coordinate 83,489 of JAFTIM010000002.1, read as the reverse complement.
AAAAGGCGATGATGCCGAGTTGCTTGACAAATGGCTGGCAAGTGTTCCGAGTGCCGAAAAGGTAGCCGCTGTAACAGCTCTTTATACCAAACTGCACATCGACGAGGTGTGTCGCGAACGTATCGATTTTTATCATCGCAAGGCTCTTGCCTGCCTCGATAAGCTGACGGTGAACAAAGACAGGTTGGAAACGCTTAAGCATTTGACCGCTAAATTGATGACACGCGAAGAGTAAATTACGATAATTTTCTATACCTTTGTTCGCATAGAAATAAAAAACATGCCCTATCGTCGCTTGCCAAATACAGATAAAGCCCGTTTGAAAGCCTTGAAAACGGTAGTTGACGAGGCGGAGAAGCAACCGCTTAATGCGGCTCCTGTTTCGTATAAATCGTTGCATGAGGCAAAAACCATTCTCGGTGTGTTTGAAAATATCGTGTCGCAATACAATCAAACGTTTGAAAGTCAGGTGATTGCCAATAAAAAGTACCAACAGATAATAAAAAACGTGCGGTTGTATATCTCGCATTTTATTCAGGTGTTGAATTTGGCGGTGATACGTGGTGAAATCAAGAAAGAGAATAAACGTTTTTATAAACTGCAGCCGGACGATTACACTGTTCCCGATTTGACTTCGGAAGCGGCTCTGATGGAGTGGGGGAAAAATATTATTGACGGCGAAAATGAGCGTACCCGTAATGGCGGTATCCCTATCTACAATCCGACAATCGTAAAAGTGAAAGTGCATTACGATATTTTCAAAGAATACAAAAACAATCAAAAATTGTTTCAGGAGAGTACCTCGCGCAATCAGGATAATGTGGCGTCGATGCGTGCCGAGGTGGATAAAATCATTCTCGATATTTGGAATCAAGTGGAGGCCGCATTTGCTGCCGAGCCTTCGCCGTACAAGCGTTTGAAAGCGTGTGAGCGTTATGGGGTGGTGTATTATTATCGCCGAGGCGAGCAAATAGTTACGGAAGATGAACAATAACGGCAGAGCACAATTTTCGAGTAAGTTTGCGGTAGTGGTTGCTGCTGCAGGCTCGGCTGTCGGGTTGGGTAACATTTGGCGTTTCCCCTACGAACTCGGTTCAAACGGTGGATTTGCGTTTCTGTTGGTCTATTTGTTGTTTGTTTTTTTGCTCGGAATGCCCGTAATGCTGTCGGAGCTTGTCATCGGACGACGCTCGCAAACCAACGCTTCGGGGGCGTTTCGCGTGTTGAAACCCGGCAGCCATTGGTCGCTGGTGGGTTTGCTTGGTGTGATTACGGCATTTGTCATTTTGAGTTTTTATTTTGTAGTTGCGGGGTGGAGTTTGGAATATGTGTTTCAGGCATTGGTCAATCGTTTCGAAGGGCAAACCCCGAACGATTTGTCGCAGGCGTTTACCGATTTCAGCACCGATGCTTTTCGCCCGTTGTTGTGGACGGTTGTTTTTGTTTTTCTGACTTCGGCCGTGGTGCTTGCCGGAGTGCAAAAAGGCATTGAGAATATTTCAAAAATACTGATGCCCGTATTGTTTCTTATCATTTTGATTTTGTGTGTTCGTTCGCTTACCTTGCCCAATGCAAACGAGGGGCTGAAATTTTTGTTTAAGCCCGATTTTACGAAAATCAACTCGTCGGTCGTGTTGAGTGCGTTGGGACAGGCGTTTTTCTCACTGAGCGTGGGCATGAGTTGCTTGATTACTTACGGGTCGTATGTGAGTAAGAAGAATAATCTGGTACATACGGCTTTTGAGGTAACCGCATTGGATACGTTGGTGTCTGTATTGGCAGCGGTGGCTATATTTCCTGCGGTGTTTTCGTTGGAAATCAATCCCGCACAGGGGCCGGAACTTGTATTCATTACCTTGCCGAATGTGTTTACGCAAATACCCGGAGGGTATGTTTGGGCTGTGCTTTTCTTTTTGTTGTTGGCAGTGGCGGCGCTTACTTCTACCATTTCGCTTTTGGAGGTGATAACGGCGTATGTAACCGAAGAGTTTAAGTTGAAACGTAGGACAGTGGTGCTTTCGTCGATAGTCATTTTGGTATTTTGTGCCACATTGAGTTCGCTCTCGTTGGGCGTTTGGAGCGATTTGCAATTGTTCGGAATGTCGCTGTTCGACTTTTTCGACTATTTGTCCTCGAAAATATTGTTGCCCGTGGGCGGACTTTTCATATCGGTGTTTTTGGGCTGGTTTTATCCGCGAAAAGAGACGCTCGACGAGTTGAGTAACGGCGGAAAATTGTCTGTGCCACTCTTTAACATCTATTTCTTTTTGCTGCGTTATATTGTTCCCGTGGCAATAGCATTGATTTTTATCAACGAATTAGGATTGACAAAATAAAATAATAACCCCAAAACGATTTGCCTATGAAGTAAAAAACGGTGTGATTTTATACGCACATCTTGAAAAATTATAGAAAAAGCGTTAGCTTTCTTTTGGCTTATTGGAATCTCGACAATTTCAAAAAGAACATCACCAAAAGAGTAAAGTGCGACGCTCACGGGTTGTCCGTGGGCTTTACTCTGTTAGTTTGTGGTGTCAGGTAGTCGAGAACCTCAATAAGCAAATGAAAGAAGTCAAAGTACCGCGGCTTTTTTATGTGCGTATGTTTCTTAAAACAAAAAGGTACGACGGAGTAACCCGAAATGCCGACTGAAATGAGTAGGGGATATTTTTAAATTTTATACAAAATGAAAAGTTATATTAAAACATGTGTATTGTTGTTGGCTGTAAGTATGCTGACATTTAGTTGCGATAAGAAAAATAATGACACTCCCAACGACCCGACAAAGGATGCGGCAGATGAAATTGCTGTTACTGCCGACAACTTGGAGGGAGAATGGGTCTTGGTAGGCTGGAAAGATTCTGAATATCCGGATGAAGATATGTCATACATATATGGTATATCTTTGACAATTTGCCCAGAAGGAGTACTGATTATGAATTGGGAAGAGATTATGGGAAATCACGATGAATGGATTTATAGCTCTACTACAAAGCAACTGATTTTTAAAGATTCAACATTGGAAAATGAAAATTTAGTTTTTGAAATAGAATCTTTTAAAGAAAAGAGTATGAGGATAAGACATGATCAGACTGTTTATCAAGAAGATGATACGATAAAAAAACGTTCTATTACATTGACGTTAGAACGTAAATAATTCCAATAGGGTTACAAATTTGTAACCCTATTTTTTTTATTAAAAATTTCATTTGTTTGGAATAATATTCAAAAAATGACTATTTTTGCAGCCGTTTATTGATAAATATTCAAAAAAAGTGAAAAAGAAATTACTACGACTTGACTTTATAAAGCAAACGGTGGCTTCGCACGAAATAGAATTGCAAGATGAATTGTTGCAGTTGTTGCTTGCAAATGGATTTATGGCAACGCAGGCAACGCTGTCGCGCGATTTGAAGGAGCTGAAAATTGCAAAGATGCCAAACAGCGAGGGGCGATATTGCTATCGCCTGCATCGAAATTTAGACGTGAAAGCACCTCGATACAATGATGCACATTTGGAGGGAGGCGTGTCGCTCGTATTTTCGCAAAATATAGCCGTATTACATACACGACCGGGGTATGCAAGTGTGATTGCTGCAAATATCGACGCTTGTCCCGAGTTGGAAGTGTTGGGTACTATTGCGGGCGACGATACGGTGATGATAGTGTTGAAAGAGCAACTTGTAAGGGAAGATTTTGTACGAAAATTGATGCAAGTGATTCCCGATTTGGTTTATTCGTTGTAAAGAGATGGAAGAGGGGCAGATTGAGATTATGGTGGCTGATTCGAGCCACGAAAAATACATTGATAATATACTGAAAACCATCGAAGATTCGTCGAAAGTGCGTGGTACGGGCATTGCCAAACGTACGCACGAATATGTATTGCAAAAAATGAAAGAAGGCAAGGCTATTATTGCATTGTGCAACGACGAATTTGCGGGTTTCTGCTATATCGAAAGTTGGAGCGACAAAAAGTATGTTGCAAATTCGGGCTTGATAGTGAATCCGAAATACCGCGGCCGAGGGCTGGCAAGTCGCATCAAGCGTTTCTCGTTCGATTTGTCGCGGAAACGCTTCCCCAATGCCAAACTTTTCGGCTTGACTTCGGGAGCTGCCGTGATGAAAATCAACACGGAGTTGGGCTATATTCCCGTAACATTTGCCGATTTGACCGACGACGATGAGTTTTGGAAAGGCTGCGAGGGTTGTGTCAATGTCGATGTGCTGCATCGTACGGGTCGGCGCTACTGCATTTGCACGGCTATGCTGTTCGACCCCAACGACAAACGTTGTGAGCGTTTGCACCATTGCAATGAAGAATTGGAAAAAGAAAACGGAAAGTAAAAAGATAAAAAAGAGATGAAGGAAAAAGTTTTATTGGCATTTAGCGGAGGTTTGGATACTTCGTTTTGCGTAAAATATTTATCGGAAGAAAAGGGTTATGATGTTTATACGGCCATAGCCAATACCGGCGGATTTGGTGCCGAAGAGTTGAAAAAAATAGAAGAGCGTGCCTATCAACTTGGGGCTGTAAAACATTTTACGCTCGATGTTACCAACGAGTATTACGAAAAGAGCATTAAATATATGGTGTTTGGCAATGTGCTTCGCAACGGCACTTATCCTATTTCGGTAAGTTCGGAGCGTATTTTTCAAGCCATGGCCATCATCAAATGTGCCAAGGAAATCGGTGCCGATTATGTGGCGCACGGAAGTACGGGTGCAGGCAACGACCAAGTGCGTTTCGATTTGACATTTGAAATTTTGGCTCCCGAAATAAAAATCCTTACTCCTACGCGTGACATGGTACTTACCCGCGACTACGAAATCAATTATTTGAGAAATCATGGTTTTGAGGCTGATTTCAAAAAAATGGAGTACAGCATCAATGCCGGTCTTTGGGGAACTTCGATAGGCGGTAAGGAGACTTTGAAGTCGAATCAAACCCTGCCCGAATATGCCTATCCGAAGCAGGTACAGAAACACGAGGAGGAGGAGTTGACCATTTCGTTTGAAAAGGGTGAGATTGTGGCTGTAAATGGAGAACGCTTTGTCGATAAAATTGCGGCAATCAACAAAGTGGAAGCTTTGGGTTCTGCTTTTGGTATTGGTCGCGATATGCACATTGGCGATACGATTATCGGTATCAAGGGGCGTGTCGGATTCGAGGCGGCGGGAGCTCTGCTTATTATCAATGCCCACCGAATGCTCGAAAAACATACGCTTACCAAATGGCAACAATACTGGAAAGACCAACTCGGCACTTGGTACGGTATGTTTCTGCACGAGGCTCAATATCTTGAACCTGTGATGCGTGATATTGAGAAATTTCTTGAAAATTCGCAACGCAACGTAACGGGGACGGTCATCATCAAACTGCGCCCTTACACTTATACGTTGGTGGGTGTGGAGAGCGATTTCGACCTGATGAAAACCGATTTCGGAGAATATGGCGAAATAAACAACGCATGGACAGCCGACGATGTAAAGGGATTTACGAAAATTCTCGGCAATCAGATGAAAATCTACCACAACGTACAAAAACGCAACGGTAGAAATGACGATTAACTATAAAAATCGTTTCTCTTTTTGCAAAAGAAAATAAAAACACTTATTTTTGCATCGGTTTTGCCATTTTAGCTCAGTTGGTAGAGCAACGCATTCGTAATGCGTAGGTCTGGGGTTCGAGTCCCCAAAATGGCTCAATCCCGATAAATACGGGGGTTTCGAGCAAAAATAGAAAATAAATCGAAACAAAAGCGAAACAAGATTTTTTTACACTGAAGCTTCAGTTTGTCAGTGTAAAAAAAAAATGCCCAAACTTCTACAATATTATCCTGCGGTTCTAAAATACTCCGCAAAATCAATAGGTTATTATATTGAGTACTACGCAATCGACGGAACTACAAACGAGCTCCGCCGTCAGATTGTTAAGATAAACCGACTAAAAAAACGTTATCGTACAGTTCCTGAATTTAAGGCTCAGGCTTTAATGCTGGTTCAGGAACTAAACACAAAACTTGCGGGTGGTTGGTCGCCGTTCCTCGAGTCGTCGAATAGTCGTTTTTATACGCCTTTGCTTTTGCTTTTAGACGAATATTTGGAGGATAAGGAAAAAGAGCTCCGAAAGGCCTCTCTCTTAAATTATAAATCGTTTTGTAAGGTGTTCGGTAATTGGATTAAAGAGAACGCTCCAACGGTCAGGAGTGGGAATTTTTCGCGTGTTTATGCCGTTCAATATTTGGACGACTTTTATAAAAAAAAGATTGTGGCCAGAACCTACAACAACCAACTGAAGCAATGCCGGGCGTTTTTCTCGTGGCTCGTTGAAAAATGCTACGCTAAAGAAAATCCGTTTGCAAATTTCAAAACGAAACGAACGGATCAGAAACGGCGGATACTGATACCGGAGAACACACGCAAAGAGATACGTGAGTGGTGTTTGGCCAACAATCCGAATTATTTAATTGTGCTGCAATTGGTATTTAATTCGCTGATACGTCCAAAGGAAATTTCGGAGCTACGAATTAAAGATTTGAATTTGCAAGAAAAGTATATCCTGGTTCGTCCTGAAGTAGCCAAAACGCATAATGCACGTTATGCGTCGCTTTCCGATGAGTTAGTAGCATTGTTTTCAGCTCCTGAATTTGCCAAGGCAAAACTAAACGATTATATCCTTGGTAATGGTTATGTTCCATCTTCTGTCCCCATATCAAAAGCGCGCTTCCGGAAAGATTGGGACAAAATGCGTAAAGCGTTAAATCTTCCGGACGAGATGCAACTGTACAGTCTGCGAGATACTGGAATAAACACACTTTTGAAAAACGGTGTCGATACGCTTACCGTAATGCAGCACGCCGATCATCACGATTTGAGCATTACCACACGCTACGCCAATCACGCCGATCCGAATTTGATTAAGCATATAAATGAAAATGCCCCGACGTTTTAGCCGGGGCGGTCAACGACGACCCACCGTTGAATTAATAAAAACTCGCTTCTCGGAGAAGAAATTCAGGGTGGATCAAAACACAAAATAGTTTCAAAATTGATGTTACAAAGTAACTGCAATTTTTGAAACCAAACAACGACATTTTACGACAAAAAAAAGGTTTGCAATGCAAACCTAAAAAATTCCGCTTATTGCGCTTCCGTGAACAACCCTTAAAACGTACACCTCCGTATCGTGTACAAGGTAGAGCACGGCCATTTTTTTATAATTGATACGGCGTACATTTATACCGTATCGATTGACAATAGATAAACGCGTTTCCGGACGAAACGACCCCGCACAAGAGGACAAACTTTTTATTTTCTTATATAGTCCGTTGATATATCTTTTTGCTGTTATAGGCGCGTGATATTCAAGAGCTATATAGTTTTCTAAATTATTAATATCTTCTATTGATTCTTCTGTATAATTTATGTTATAAACAATCATATTATTTTAAAGTATGAAAATCGACTCCGTATAATTCTGATAAGTGGTTATAAGATCTTTCAATAGCCTCTTCGTGAGTATAAAATTTTTTACCTTGGAGAAATTCCGGCAATGGGTGTTCCACCTTGACCACTTTAGGACTTTTTTCCAACTCCCGCACTATTTTACGACCCTTTGGAGTGTCAACATTGATTTTTGCTATTACTTCCATAATGAATAAATTTTGTGTTTCGGCAAATATAAAGCAAAATTAGATAAAAAAAAAGCCCGTTCGGTTCGTGTATTGAAAGAGCACGACCACGTGGCTTTATAAAAAGATTTGTTCATCTACTCTTACTACGATACACTACTTAACGAGTTCATTTTCATAATTTCGAATCGCACGACAAAAATAAAACCGCTTATCCATTTGGCAAGCGGTTTTGTGTGCAAATTGTACAATATTTATCCGAATAAATCTTGATGCGTCCCTATGTGATATTGTTTTGTGTTCGGTAATTAGTAAAATAGGTCGGCGTGAGTGCCTATTCGCAAAAGCGTAATCTGCTTTCTTGACTTTCGCCATAAGATAATAATATCGTTATCGATATGCGAATCATAAACGCTTGAAAAATCCCTCTTTAATATATGCGTATTATATTCATCGGGTACTTCACTATTTTGTAAGAATGCGATAAAGTCCTTTACGTCGTTAGCATAAAAAGATGGAATATTATTTAAGTCTTTCAAGAAAGCCTTTGATGGTTTTATATTATACATTTTTACCTATATTTTTATCCACCAAATCAAATAATTCATCAATGTTTTTACATTCGACAACACCGATTCCTTTTTCTGCATCGCGTATTACTTTCTTGGTTTTTGCGTTTGGTTTATAAAGTGCTTGTTCTACTTTATCATCGACGCCTACCGTGCGGAAAAAGTCCATCAGCTGATCGCCGTACTTTTTTAAATCGATTGTAACTTTTGACGGTATCCCTTTATAGTCTTTTGTAAATGTAATTCCTGAAGCCATACTTACCTCCTTGTTTTGTGTTCGTTTTTATTTAATAGTGTCCTCGAAGAGAAAGGACATAAACGGTATCTCCATCTATTTTGTAGATAATCCGATGCTCCCTGTTAATTCTTCTACTCCAATATCCTGTCAGATTACTCTTTAATTGTTCCGGCTTTCCTGTACCATATTCAGGATGTTCCGAAAGTTCTTCCAGTAATGATTTTATCTTCCGATTGATAGATTTATCGCCTAACCGGCTGAATAGTTTCAAATCTTTTAAAGCTATTTCTGAATACTCAATTCTCATAGATAATCATCTATATTGATTTCATAGAAAGGTCCTTTTTCACTTTCCTTTATCTTTTTTACAAATTTAGGGTCGTAAGGACTTTTCTCTAATTGATAACCCAATCCTTGAAAGAACTCTTTTACGGTATCATTGCATTTTTTTATGTTTACCGTAAAACTTTTTATGTTTCCTTTGTAATCAAGTTCTGCCGTTACTCCTGGACAAACTCCGTTGATTTTTGCCATACTTACCTCCTTGTTTTGTGTTCGGTGCAAATATAAACAATTTACCCGATATAAAGGTTCCACCCTGCTACAACATCGCTCATATTGGGAGCGTAACCGTTTTCTACGATTGCCATTGCAAAAGCGAGTTTACACATTTGCGTTTCGTTATACGGGTTTATAATCGTGCCCGGACTGAATCCTGTGCTGCCACACACGGCCGAAATATAGCCGGCGGTGTTGTTCTCGTTGTTCGGTGCCCATTTGGAGATAATTGCCTGTACGGTGGTGGCTGCGTAATTGTTGATATAATTACGTATCAAAACAAACGCTGCACGAAATCCGTAAGCCATCGACGTAAATTGCTCAAAAGCTCCGTCGGTGTTTGGCGACACTTTACCCTGCCAATTATTCCCCGAATTGATACGAATATTAAGAGGGTTATTGTTACGATAACCACGGGGGAGAGTACTCCCGCTATTACTTGTTGGAGTGTTGTTAGTTGCTGACATACTATTTCCATTTTTAAAAAAATATTTATAGGCGAGAACTGCGAAAGCTCCCGCCGAAATTATTCCTGCTATGGTGGCCAATTTTTTCATTTAAACCTCCTTACTATTTTCCAAATGATCCAAGCGATTAAGAGTATAGTTAAAACTATACCGATCCAAAAAAACACGCTTTGAAAGCGCGACATTTCCTGCACGGTTATCACCTTGTCAAGATAAATACTATCGTAACTAATTACGGTATCGAGACGGAGTTTTTCTTTGTAATCGATACGCCACCGTATAACCTCATTATAAACGGTGTCGCCTTTTATGTACATTCGCAACGTGTCTTGTACAGAAAAATAAATCGAATCACGCTCGAAAAGCTTTACAGTGTCGGCGTGGTTCGATTTATCCACCTCCTGCAACGGCTTCAAGGTTTTGCAAGAGGTAAGGCAAATGAAAACAATTAGTATAAGGGATTTGTATCTCATTTTTTTATTTCCGCTCATCGGGTTGTTTGTCGGGGGTGGATTGGAAAGTTACCTGTTTGAGTTTCACGAGTTCCGCTATTATTCCCTTTATATCGACACCCACGGCCAACGCCCCTATCGAGATGATGATGCCGGAGGCAATAATCACCGAGTCGGCTATCTCGCCCTGCGGGGGCGAGTAAAACCCCAGCACGAGCAAGACAAACCCACAGAAAAAGGTAATATAAAAACGAAACTCCTGTCTCATGGCTCATTAGTCGAGTTGTGTACGCCAGTTTTTCGAGTGCAATACGTTGAGGTTCGAAGGCGACCAAGTGTAACCCTTTATCAGTGGTTGGTTATCGGCCGAGGCCGTCGGAAGCATCAGCAACATCTCTTCGACATTGTTAAAATGTGTTCCTACCAAATCGAGCGTTTTACCATTGATGGCAAGTGTGCTTGTTCCGGCGGTACCTTCTCCGGACAGAATATAACCAAGTCCGTTAACAGTAACCGTGGCATCGAAGTTGCTGAAGTCCTCTTCGGATTTCAGGGTCAGATAACCCGATGTGCTATGGAGAATATCGTTGTTCTGCCAATCGCCATTAAGGTGTATTTGTCCGTCGGCGTCGGACTTACCGCTTACCAATACTACGCCGTTTTCGTCGGCATATTCAAAACTGTACGCAAGGCCGGGAATTAGAATTTGTGCCGTGATAGGCCCCGCCGTATTTCCTGTAAGATAAAATCTGCACTGATAAAACTTTTTCTTTATGCAGCGCGAAAGAAGTAAAAGATTAATTGTTTTCATAAAGCTATTTTTTATAATAAAGTCGTGTTAATAACAACTTTTGAAATGTGCTTGGCATTGCCGTAAACGTAATTTTAATAGTATCGTCGTAAATTACCCCTGCGTCTAAATGAGTAAAATCCAACGTATCGTTATAGGTTTCGATCGTGTTTCCTCGTAAAGGCATACCGTTCACTGTACAATCAGCCGATCCAAGGTTAACAACTCGCCAGCCTCCGAATCCGTCAGGAGTAACGGAGGTATTTTGTGTGATTATTTCGTTTTTTGCTCGTACTCTCATGGTATCAAATAAATAATGAAATTCCTGCTAATAGTTTCGCCCAGAAACTTTTTTTGTTCTCTACTTTTTCGGCTTTCCATTCAGCACAATGATTTTTGATATAAACTACAGGCTCTTTCAGGCTAAGAACCTCTTCGATAATATTTTTATTGTTTTTAGCTATTTCGGCATAACTATACAAACAATCGATCAGCTCTTCCGATGGTGTAATAGCTACCTTCCCTTTCATGTTTACCAAAGGCGAATAAGTAGTATAACCCAAACACGCATCAAAATCAGATCTTTGTAGCGAAAGTATCTTGGTTCCTGACTCTGAGAATAATTCTATCCAGGAGCATTTAATGTATGCTCCTGCTATCAACGATTCAAAAAAAACTTGGTTGTAGGTCATTTTTTATTTTTTTTAGGTAGTTGGTTTTTTATTTCTTTAACATCTTTTTTTGATTTCTTTTTGTATAATAAAGACTTAACAGCTTTGTAAGTGAAGAACGCACCAACACCGATAAGAGCTATTTTAGCAATGCCAAATCCTGTGCTTAATTTCGCTTTTATTTCTGCTTTTGTAACCGCTCCGTTTGTTTCACGTACTATTTGTTCAATCTCTGAATCCGAGAGTCCTTTGTCTTTCAACATTTTTACTGTTTTGTCGGAAAGAACACGATCGTCGGAAGCCTCTTTACCCCACCATTTATAAACAAGTACGGCACAAGTCGTTAAAGCAGCTGTTACAAGAGCTGCTATAACTATTGCCGTAACGTTTATTGCTACAGTAGTCATTACTATACCTACTGGGCTTGTATTGGAAGGCTTGTATTTATATAAAATATCGAATGCTTGCGAAGAGGGAATATTAGCTACTTGTTTTTGGTACAAACACGTATTATCACTGTTATAATAGGCTTGTCGTACAGATAGGCGTCTATATAAATAATGAACAATATCGCGTTCGTTAGTAGTTAGTTTATTCCACACAACAGGAGAGGAAAGAATAAGCAAGTTCTTCATAATATAATAGTCGTCCGTAAGAGCTTGTTTAACTACTTTGTTTGCTTCAGCTTGTGTATAAGTTTTACTTCCGATAACGGTATAATTATTGTTTAAAAAAACAAAATTATCTATATCGTATTCATCCTGATAAGCATTACTATTGTATAGTCCTGTTAACATAATAGTACTACCAGCTTCTATTTTACCATAGCTATTATATTTTACAGAATAAAAATCTGTATCGCTATTAAGTCTTATAAGCTTACCTTGGAGATTTTGATCTACATTAAGCGTTAATCCGCCGGCTGGTATGTTAAATCCGTAATTATCCATAAGTTATTTTTTAAGTAAGAATGTTTTTGCCATGTTATAAGTGCCGTCGCCAGCTTCAGCCATTGCTACGACGCTTTCTATTAACGTAAGGTATTCAGGTTCTACTGCCTTAAAACGTGTCATTAGTTCGTTTAGTCGGTCGCTCTCTTCGTCCGAAAAAACACTTTCTTCTTCGACTGTTTCTTCTGTATCTTCGGTATGTTCTTCGTGCTCGATAGGGAATATTTTTTCTGCCTGTACGTCTTTTCCGCCGTTATCTACTCCTGCAAGTGTAGGAGAGGGAACATGTAACAGTTTAGATGCAACGGGTGCCAAGTAGTTTACAAGCAAACCCATAACGCCCTGTTTGTCGCTTTCGTATTGTTTTATTTTTTCGTCAATCTCTTTTTCTTTCGCTTTCAGGCGTTCGCGTTCAAACTGATTGGTTACCTGTTGCGTAACATCGCGTATAAGTTCCTCACGCGAAAAACCACTGCCAACGCCCGATGTAGGCAACACTGTATTTTGCGAAAATTCGCCTCCTATCATGATTTCGCAACCAAATCCACCGCCTGTAGCGTTCTTTGTACGCCAACCTGTAGCGTAAAGACGTCTTCCGGGCTCGGCTTCTATTCTACGGCGACAGATAAACATATTTTCGTCAAATGTTTTATCATCGTTGTACGAAAATCGGAGTTCGTTGTTTTGTTTGGCCGTTGACGCTGATATTTTCCAAACAACAATGTTGTTATCTTCTATCCACTCGCGGAACTGGTCCCATGTAGTTATACAATTCATATCTCCCTCCTTTATTTCTCATAAACAAAATTCAGGAATACAGATTTTCCTACATAGTCTGCATAAGTGGCCGTTCCAGCTCCTCCGATAGTGAGAAAAGAACTTTGCATATCAAAAATGATATTCGCAAAAATACTTTTCTGAAGCATTTGCATTTGGTAGAACAACATAACAGGTATGTTTTCGATCACGTTGTAACTACCTTTGCGAAGCGTGATATATATGTTTTTTAATTGTGTCAAAGTTAGTGCATTGCGTAAGTCGGGTGTAATGGTAGGCGTTCCGAGTAATATTTGGCGGAAGCGTTTACCTGTCATTCGCTCTTCGTCCGGCAACGAATTGTAGCGTATCACGTTCGTAATTGGCACTGTTACCGAATCTACTACTGTTACGTCTGAACGATTGCGAGCCGAGAACTCCGGCAAATCGTACCAAAAAATCAAAGCTACATATTTGCCTACGTTGTTTGCGTTTTGGCAATTGATAGCCGAATTTTGCAATGATATTTTTTTATGAATACTTTGTTTTACGCCAAACGTTGCTTCATAGTTTAATCTTTCGAGCGGAAGATCTTTTATTAAATATTCATTGCCGAATACATCAGCAATAGAAATATACATGTTTGTTGTGTCTTGTACGCCTGGTTCGTCTGTATCTGGTAACAGCGTAACAGGGTAGAAGTCGATATATTTTATACAACGATCTCTTAAATCTTCGATATAAGGAATTTTGTTAATTCCCAATTGTTTGATATGCACTAATACGAGTTTTCCGCCTGAAAGTTTATTGTTCATAATTCACGAATAAAAAAAGGTTAATGTTATAGTAATATCTTTATTGGTAGCATTACGGACAAACGAATTATCCATATCTACATCTTTAAAATTTAAAGCAAGAGGGTAGATTTGCGAATTAGAAGGGTTTCCGTTGTTTGTCTGGCTACGCATCAAACACGAATGTACGCTGTTGAATACAAAGGTGTCTTTCTCATCTCGCAAAGTCAAATAAAAAGGTGTCTCGTCAGTGTTCCACGCTACTACGGCTGTTACTCGTTCTATTTTTACGTGCATATATTCGTCGATTATCTCTTTAATCGTAATATCTGCTGAAGCCGACAGCGGGAATTGTATTGTTACCGATTCGGATAGTAAGAGTTCTTTCTCTGATTCTTCGTAGATAACATATACAAGAAAACAACCACTTTCTGGTACCAAACTAAATGTAAATCTACATAACTGTAACTTAAGCACGGCATTAACATTAACAATATGATTGTTGAAGAATATTATTTGTTCTGCGGAAAGATTACGGGCTATTTCTAAATCGTTTTTTCCGACCAAATCAACATACATATTTCTCAAATTTTCTACCGAAAGCAAAGATGTCTGCCCATCTATAGGAGATGTTTGTCCCTCTTGTGAAGTGGATCCAACGACAACTATACGGTTAATTTTTTTGCCTGCCCACGACACATTTTGAGGGAAATAATACTCTTGCGAACCGCCTACTGTATTTATCTGAAAAACATCAATGTTATTTAATACTCTCATGCTTATTTTTATTTAGTGCCTTTGGATTAACCCAATAACCCAAAGACTGATTTTTACCATTGGCCAACAACTTCTCCAAAAGGATTACGGCCGTTTACGTATTCGCAACCGCCTTTAATTAAGAATCCGTCCATCATCAACACCAAGTAAGGTTCATAGCCATCTGTAACAGGGAATTGCAAACCGCTTGCGTCGAAGTTAACTGCAATCTTGTGATCGCGTGTTCCTGCGATAGTCATACGCGGAATAATCAGCTCAAGAGCTGAATCCAAGGACCATTCTGTTTGGATACCTTCGTTAACTGCCTCATCGGAGCTGTTAAGCAAGAACGCACCTTGTGTTTCAGGTACCTTCTTAAATTTCTCCATTGGGTAAGTTGAAAGCATAACAGCGTTATCAACCAACCATTGCAAATAACCGCTGTAAAGAGCTTCCATAGAAGACGATTTGAAAGCTACAGGATGAATAGAAGGAGTTACACCATCGTTGACAGGAACGAAGGAATACAATTTTTCTAATTGTGGATTTGTCGTACTTCTCAAACCTAACAAAATGCTCCATTCGTTCGGAATAAACAAGTCGTTACGATCTAACGATTGTTCACGCACACCGTCAACGTCTGTTTTTTTGATGTTGAAAATGTATTGCGATTTTCCGTTTTTGATTTGCTCTTCGATACGGATTTTAGCCTCTTCTGGGTGCACTTTGTCTGCAAAGCCACCAGCTTTGATAATATCAAATACTTTGTCAAAGCGTTCTTTTTTTATTAAACTTTTCATTTTTTTTATAACTATTTAAAAATTAAACATTCAGATTACTTACCTAAAAAAGAGCCGTCAACAGTGAATCCTGCTTTTTTAGCTGCTTTTTTAAAATATTTGTTCCCCAAGCGTACACGAGTTACAGGAGACCCGATTGTTCCATAAGGTATTCCGCTTGTACCTTCAGCTGAATCAGCTATTAGTCCGCTGATAAGGTTAGACACACCAACAACAGCTACACCATCGGCAGCTGCACGAGCCATTTGATTTTCAACCATTCCGCCGACAACAGCACCCAAACCAATTTTAATCACATTCACAACAGTGTCTGATAGAGGTTTTTCATTTCCTTCTTCTTGGGGCACGTTAAACTCTTTTTCTATGTAGTCTATTGCTACATTCGCTGCACCACCGATAGCAACGTTTACGAGCGTATCAGTAAGCGACTTTTTTTTGAAAGGATTTCTTTTTGCCATTTCTTTTAAAAATTTTAATGTTAAACAACTTTGTTATTTGTAAAATCCATTTATTGCTTTACTGATTTTAGCATCTAACATTTTCGATTTTTGATTTTCCGCTTTACGGCGGTTGTTCTCTTTTGTTACTTCTGCCAAACGGCGTAAGTAGTTTTCTTTTACTGCAACCGAAGCACTTGTTTTAGGACGTTTCGGAGCTTTTAACATCTTAAGTTTTGCCATAGTTTTTTTGTTTTTTGGTTAGTATTATTCGTTAATAAAAAAAAATTATTCTTCGGAATTGTCGTCGCCCGACGATGCTATCAGATAAACGGCTCCGGCAGCTGCTGCTAATAGTAGCAAATCGCTTGTAGTCATTCCCTCGTTATCGTCGTTGAAGTCTGCCCAGTCTTTTTGACAAGGATACGTGTTATAAGAATTTAATAATCCTGCATTTCCCCATGACCAAGAAGAATTACCTTTAAATAGACTTACCAAACTTCCTATTATTGCTAATATCATTCCGATATAAGGTAAGTACGTTCCAAGAGATGCCCACAAGTTAGACGAATTAGCATTTTTAAATAGTGTACCATTTGCGTTTTGTTGTGATGAATCACTACCAACAGATGTTATATTATAAGAGCCAGTAGGAGAAATATTAGAAGTAACTGTATAATTATTACCTAATACTGAAGTCCAACCAGTAATGCCATAACTACCATCTGGCTTTGTTCCAAGAATTGGATTAGCTAATACACTATTACCATTTTTATTAGTAAATTTTCCTGTAGCGACATTATAATTATATAGACTATAGGTTTTACTTGGAATAGTAGTTTGTTGAGACAAATTTGTTATGTTAGTTAAATTACCTACACCATAAACACCTTTTTCCCAATTCTTGCCAGCGATTGTTTCTCCCATCGCAAGTTTTACAAGAATTACATGCGGGGTTAAACCAAAATCATCTTCGATTTTCGCTTCAAGTTCTGCGAGAAATTCCTGATAGTAATCAGCATTACCACGTTCTGCAATAAGTCTATTTTTTATAAGCTGTTGCTGATTTCTCATTTTCCCGTAAATAATACTTCTCTTATTGCCGATAGTGTCGAGAAAATTACCTACATCGGGAATATCAAAATTTGCGAAGACATACAAAAACGCAATAGGTTGATCTAATATATTCTGTAGCGTTACATTATTATCTTTTATTGCTGCCATAGTTATTTATTTTTTTTTGTTGTTTTTATTCGTTTTTTTTTGTCGGTGTTTACCAATATTAGAGCTCCAGCACCGAGTGCTATTATTGGAAATATACTTAACTCTTCTTTTTTAGTGTTTTTAGTTTTCTGATTGTAGTAGTCGGCTATCTGTTTGTTTTCCTCTTCTGTTACAGTGCCTTTGTAACCATCGGCAGGGACTGAATATTCTGCTGATTTAATCATTGCTGAATATTGCAAACAACTCTCTACTATAGAAGAAATCAGCAATGCAGCTGCTAATATTGCTACACATATAATAATAGTAATATCGTCAACACCGAATGCACCAATACCATTTTCAGGTACCATCATACCAAGGTCATACCTTGTTTGTTCGTAGCCTTTGATAAAGTCTTCGGGCGTCTCTCCATATTCAGCGATAAAATACGAGCGTATAGCGTTTTCAAAATCGGCAACCGTAGCATAAACCATTCCTACTAATTGATATTTTAAGTACTCTTTTACCTCGAGTTCCTTTTTTCGTTTTATACGTACCAAGTAAGGGTATTTGTCTATATCGTCATCTGATATGTATGTATAAGTAAAATAACCGGGCATATTTTTAATAAACTGCGTCGGTTTAGATAAATATTCATTAAATTCATCTTCCGATAAATTAGAAGACCCAACACCAGAAACAACTTTGTTAGTGTTGAACCATTCGATAGATTTTTGCTTTAGCTCTTCGGTATAAGGGCAATAGTTGCAGTCGATTACCGTAGTTCGGAACCACTCACTGAAAGCGGTATTTTCCTGCTTGTAATTGTCTTCCGAAAGCATGAGAGCGTCGAAAGTGTCTATCAACACATCAAGGTTAGTATCACGTTCGTAGTCGCTTATATATGCCGAATTAAATACGCCTGTTGTTAGCATATTATTAAGAACGGCATTAGCCCTATAAAGCTCATCGGAATAGTGATGTATAGCATATAAGCATAATACATATAGATCAATATCGTTAAGACGTTCGATAACCTCGCTATCTGTGAGGTTAAGAGCGTCTATTTCTGTTGCTTTACTCTCTATACTACGAAGCACAGCATTCACGTTTAATTTACGATCGTAATACGAAATGTTGTCTTCGTAATAGCTGTAAAGGCTATTGCCTGAGCAAGCGTATATTTCTAATCCTTTTTTCATTGAAAATAAAAATCTTTTTTGTTAATAAATCGTGCTTCGTAGTCGTATTTTATTTTTCTGTCTCTTTGCGGGCAAGCGTCTAACACTATAGCTTTCCCTTGTTCATCGTAAGCAATCGGATAGACATGTGTATATTGCGAACCGCCATAGTAATTCGCAAATCGTATAGTATGAGGGACGCCCAAACAGTGAAGACACGAAGCAATAAAAACTGTAAAGCTTTTGCAGTCGCCAAATCCGTCAGCCAAAAGCCGAGCCGGCGACTTGATAAACTGTTTCCCTTCAGGATCCACTTTGTAATTTACGTTTTTAAGCAGATACGCATAAACGCTTTCACACTGTACGCTAACAGGAATATCTTGTATCTCTGTAAGAATACCTTCAGGCTGACACTTCCAAATATTGTAATAGTTAATCACTTCCTCTACAATATCAGGATTTAAGCCGTTAGAGTGTAACATTATATTTCTTCCGTCTGCTATCATTGCATAAAATCGCTTAAGTAGTAGTATATATCAAAAGGAAATTTTGCATCATCGGAGAAATAAATATCTCCGTCGAGTCTCATATTTATTTGTCTTATTGCACCGCTTTTAATTCCGTTCCAGAGTGTCTCTCCAAGCTGTTGAGCGTTGACCGTAACAAACACGGTTAGCGTGGTTGTTTTTTTTGCACGTATAGGGTAGTTGTGCGTATAATCTATAAGCCCGCATTTTACGTTGTTAACATATACATCGGCAACAACACTTTTAAGATTTACATCTATAATAAGCGGATTGTAAACCTGCAAGTTGACGCCAAACGTAATATCAGTATCTGTTGAGTGCTGATAAGTAAGACCGCTGAAAGCAATCTTAAATGCTCTCACACCACGCAAAGCCACGTACCATAACGCCGAAGCTCCTAACACTATCCAACCGATCGTTTTCTTTTTCATGCTTCATCTTCTTTTTTATTTTCTGTCGAGGAGTCTGGGATATCAATCTCCGTTCCTACATTACGAGGATTAAGCGCTTTTATATAATAGAAACTCGCTTTTATATCGTATGTTACCCATAATGTATAACCGGTTGTTTCATTTTCTATTAACACTTTAAATTTTACTCTTACTGCATCATTAATAAGAATAGCATTAAAGCGAGAATCTGCATAAGTAAGTATTTTTGTCTTATAGCCTTTTTTGTTATTCCAATAATTGATCAGTTCTTTTTTAAACTGATTTCTTTTTCCTCTATCATTGAGCATAAGAACTGACTTATTCGATACTAAAGGATTGATTCTTATTTTAGTTTCAGGGTATAAAAACTCATTTAATCCATCGCCATTAGAAGCTAACCGACTACCTTGTACATCAAAAGTATAAGAGGTTCCTCCTGGAATAGTTACTGTAAGACCATCAACAAGAGTAAAAGCTTTTATAACGTAATTAGCATATTTTGCCTCTTCTGAATTAGTTTTCATTGAATTATAAAAAGACGCATCTATAGCATATTGCCATGATGAGTCGGCAAATCCTGAAACATTAAAAACAAATCTACTACATTTGATGTATTCTCTTATTGCTTCTCTATCAGGAGTTAATTTGTCTTTAATATTATTAATATCATCTCCTTGTTCTTCGACAGTATCTTTTAAATCTTCAAAATAACTCTTAAACTGATTGAGAATAGCTCCTTGTGCTGTTATTATTTCTTGCTGTTGTTTGATAATAGCTTTCAGTTCCTCATTGCTACTGTAAGAGTAGTAGAGAAGCCCGGCGGGTATAATGATATTTTTTGAATCCATAACTTTGTTTTTGTGAAACAAAATTACCACCGTGCCGATGCCCGTACAACGACATAAAAAGACAAGAAACGACAACTTACGCCACACAAAAAAATCCCTACCCGAATGATACGGATAGGGATATACTATTTTTTTTTATTATGGTTATTTAGGCCAGTAGAAGTATTTAAGAAATGCTCCGGAATAGAATTGCGAACGTTCATCGTTACCCGTTTGCCATTCTATGAGTTCGGTTTCTTCGTTGTAAATTGGAAAATAGAGCATCTCTTTTTCGTAATCGAACACCCAGCATTCCGCCGACGGAAACCGTTCTACAAGTTCCAGGCACTTGTTGCAAATTGCTTTCAGTTCGCGATGTGTTGTTATTTCGATGGCGATTAAAAGCTCTCCCGTTCGCATATCACGAACAACGACGTCGGGTGTAAGGTCGTTTCGGTCGGCAGTTACGGGAGCTTCAGGCAGCACGTCGAAATCAGGACTCCCAAATATTCTTAAATTCACAATCAGATTGCCAATTACTCTTTGATGCAGATCGGATGGCCGAGGCGACATGCCGATGCCCGTATAGTTGTCTAAAAGTCCCATGAATTTATTTAGTTACATTCTAATACTTTGTACATACTAATCCCAAATATTATTAGGATCTACTTCGTGAAATTTACCGCTTTCGAATTCCTTCCTACTTTTATTCATTTTAGCAATAAATTTTTTTGAGTATAAAGATTGATCGTTTTTCATGATTTGAATTATTTAAATGTTGTAAAACTCTTTGAATCTCCCCACGGAGAGGAAAGCATAATTTGGAATGCCGAGGGCTCGTTTGCACCGTGCAATGTATCGCTGTGCGGAGCGCTCCGACAAGTGCAGCAACTCCGACGCCACACAGACGGTAAGCTTTTCGGTGTCTTGATAGTTCGGTTTCATTCCTGAATGATTAAAAAATGCAATTTTAAATCAAATATACAAAAAAAATATCATACTGAAAATGAAATACTTGTATTTTTTTTGAGATAAAAAGTAGTTTAAAAATTGATTAAAAATAGACACACATAATTTTTACATATATATACACTTACCAAAAAAGAGAAAACAACACCTGAAAACACAAAAAACAGCAAAAAATTTGCGGAGTGAAAACGTGTTGTCTGTGTTGTCTTGTTGTCTTTTTGGTTTAATGCGTTGATTTTAAGTGCAAAATTCGGACAACAAGCGGACAACAACGGACAACAACGGACAACAAATTTTGAGGGGAAAATTTTAACATTAGCCTTAAAAAGGGCTTTAAAAAATCTATTTTGTTGTCTTTTTTCGAGTTTTGTTGTCTTTTTTAGAGTTTTGTTGTCCGTTGTTGTCTAACTGTTGTCTAACTTGTTAAAAGTTTTAACTACGTAATTTATTTAAAATTAAACGATTAAATAAATACACTTTCACGTTTTAACAATTCGGACAACAAAAACAATGAAAGAGGTTCGCATTTAAAAATTTCTTGCAAAATTCTTTTTTCTCTTAAAAATGAATATTCTTTTTAAAATGCCCCGAATATTGAAAAAATATGCACATAAATATAAAAAGAAACCCGACCTTAAACGGGTCGGGTGCTTACAGGCGCTTTTTATATATTAAAATAATTCTTCTTGGCAGTATTCAGATAGTTCTAATAGTTCGGCATCGGTCAGGTAGTTTTTGGCATAAAACTCAAAATAGCGACCTGTATATTTCCTATCCTCGACATAAGGGTTGCCGTTCGAATCTATGGTATTGCGTTTGACGGAGAATTTGCTGTTTGCACCGCTTGGCTGCATTTTCATATTGTCCTGCAATATCCGACGAATTTTGAAGTCTTCGATACGTTGTAAATCCGGGATATTTTCTTTGAGGCTCGACACGGTGTGTCGGACTGTCGCCTGTTTGAACATGATAAAATAGTCGCGCAAATAGTCGGTAATGATAATCTCCAGTTTCGGCCGTTGGTGTGCGATGAGTCGCTTCAGCGCTTCCGTTCGCAACATATCGGTGTCGAACCACGAACGTGTAAGCGCTTTCGGTACTTTCATTTTTCTATTTTTCAAGAAAAAAAGAAATTGCGGAATCTCCTCACACATTTTTTCCAAAAGGAAAGGATCCTCCTGTTTCACGCTTTGAATATCGCGAATCCAAAAGCGTATCTCGTTTTTATCGGTGTAGATAAAGTTTTTTACGTTGTTGGAGCAAATAATGTATTTCGTAAAATTGTCTATCTCTTGACTGTCTTTGCCTTTGCCTGTAAAAGATACTTTTTTTGCCGTGCTCCACATTTTCAGTTTCTCGGTCATTCCTTTATTGTCGTGTAGGTCGGTTTCGTTGATGCCGACAATCAGTTTTCCGGCAAAATAAGTATTAAAGTCGCTTTGTATTTCGGCATTGCCACACACGCGGCAGTTGTCGCCGTAAATTTCGTGCAAGAGATTGAGAAACGTATCTTTACCCGTTTTCCGCTCTTCGGACACAAGGCAAAGAATGGGTAACATTTGAGTCGGTCGCTCGTAAATCAATTTCAAATAATCCAGCCCGTACTCTATATGTTCTTGGAATATATGGTTAAGAAAATTTAAGATGGTAGGACAATCGCCATCGACGGGTGTGTATTTGAGTTCCTGATACATATTAAAGTATCCGAAAATTTCCCTTCGGTAGTTCTCGTTGTCCGGCAGATTGATAAACCCTTTGAACTTCTGCACTTTTTGCAGCGCATTTGGGAATTGCTTGTAATCCTCTTTCAATGCTTCGCGTTTGCGCATCACCAGCACGCGGTCGAATTTCGTGTCGTCGTCGAGGTCCTTGTAAAAAATATTCGGCCGTTTTTGCAGTTCGTAATAGTCGTCGGCTATTCGAAAAATGTTTTTTAATCCCTTTGGTAGAATCGTTTGAACGATTTTTTCCTCTTCGTTGTACTGATAATGAGAGCCACCGAAAACGAACTCCCGGCCTTGTATCACGTCTGCCCATTTTTCATAAAAAGATTCTACGCTCGAAATGTTCAAGTGTCGAGATAGCTTTGTGCTAAAACTTGTCAGATTTAAATGATAAAAATAGGTCCCGATACTGTTAAGCTCGTCAGCATCTTTCAGAATCTCGCGTTTCTTTTTTGGGAATTGCAGTAGTAGGTCGTCGAGTCCTTTTGGGTTGCCTTCGAGCTGATCGGAAAGTATGTTTATCCAATAAGCATTGATATTCGACGTTGCAAAGCACTCTTTGAATTGCAATCCTGCCATCAGAAACGAGTTGGGGCGTATGCGTAAATCTTGCTTTGCTTCTATCGCCTTTGTGCTGATGTTGGCACAATCGCCATCGTAAATAAAAGCAATGTTCTTTACCTTGCACTGTTTTATTATTTTCCATATATCCGGATACAGTTGTTTCTCTTTGTTCTTGATGTTGTTGATGCCTGTAACGCCAATTATCGGAAAACCACACTCTGAGGCTTTCATGGCTTTGAAATATCCCTCGGTCATGTACAACGTGCGAATCTCTTTTTTCTGCTCGTATGCCTCTACGAGTTTCGGAGGAAAAAACGGATAAGTGCCTAACCCTTTCGGATTGATATATTTAATGCCGTCCTTTTCGCGTGTAGGGTTCAAACGCGTAACTTTGTATTGCTTCCACGCTATGCAGTCGGTAAAGTCGTTGACTTTTGGCCCGTTGTCGTCGATATACTCTATTGCGTTTCGCTCTATATCATAAACGGCTATATTTATATCGTCGTCTTTTGTCGAGGTAAAAATATCGGTTACAACCTCTCTTTCCATCCCTTCGAATCGGTCGTTGTACCGGAGCTTTATTTTACATTGTGTCGGTGTAAGCCCCATGGCGTCGAATACGCGCGTTTGCAGATATGTTTTTTCGTTTGACATTGTTAATAATTGAAAATTAAAAATTGAAAACAACCACGGGCGAGTTGCAGGGACTTTTTAACTCTCCGACCTCTTTTGTCGGTTTATCCGTGGGTGTTTTCATAATTGAAAATGGAAAATTATTCTTTTACAGGGTTATCCCTCTTTTCCGGAAATTGCATAATAAGCGTCATTCGCCACGCAAACACCTCAAAATTGATTAAATGGGAGTGCATACCCATCAGATCGATATATTGAAAATGCACGCTCGGAAACAAGAAAAACTCCATAACCGGCATATCCTTAAAAAGATTTGAAATTTTAAAATCTAACTTCATAGTAATTGAAATTTGAAAATGGAAAATGGAAAATTGAAAACAACCACGGGCGAGCTGGCCAGTTTTACCCCCTACCTCTTCTGTAGGTTTATCCGTGGGTGCTTTCATAATTGAAAATGGAAAATTATTCTTTTACAGGTTTATCCCTCTTTTCCGGAAATTGCACAATAAGCGTCATTCGCCACGCAAACACCTCAAAATTGATTAAATGGGAGTGCATACCCATCAGATCGATATATTGAAAATGCACGCTCGGAAACAAGAAAAACTCCATAACCGGCGTATCCTTTAAGAGATTTTTAATTTTAAAATCTAACTTCATAGTAATTGAAAATTGAAAATTGAAAAAAACACAGCCGCCGGCGAGGGCCGACTTTTTTGAACACAGCCTTTCGGCTTGGATTCAATTCTCCCGACCTCGTTCTGTCGGTTTATCGGCGGTTGTGTGAGTGGTTGGACGTAGTCGAGTTACAGATTCTTCTATACAATTCCATCCGCTTATTCGCGCGTAACTCCTTACGCCTTATTTTGCGGCATCCAACGTTGGCATACCAGAGCCGCCCCTATTCGGGGAATATCGTTTTGCCTGTTATCTCTTGTGCTATTGCGTTAAGCGGAGCGCGGAAACGCTTTGCGGGCATTTGTCCGGCTTTCCAGTTGGCAAACGCGGTGCGTGTAACGTTTAAATTGCTCATCACTCTACTGCGGAATAACTCGTATTCTCGCACCGTTAAATTGTTTATAAATTCTTTCATTTCCTTTTTTTATTTAAATTTGTCATAATTGAACAATGCAAAGATAAATACATTTAGTTTTAAAATCCAAATAAATTTAGGTTTATTTTTAATTTATTTTGTAAAAATATGAATTACAGCGAATTAAAGAATATTGCAAAGTCGAAAAAAATTCTACTTAAGGAAATCGCCGATAGTATGAATGTTTCTGCAGAGGGATTAAAATATAGTATTGAGAATAATACTTTGCCTATCAATAAGCTATTGGAATTATGCAAAATATTAAATATCACTCCGGCTGATTTTTTTGGAACAACTATAAATGGAAATGGTAATATAGTCGGAAGCAATATCAATAAATCGACAATCGACAATCGCCATTATTACAGTGATAGTCCTGATGTATTGAAAGCCCAGATAGAGGTATTAGAGGAGCGAATAAAAGAAAAAGATTCTCAAATAAAAGAAAAAGATTCTCAAATAAAAGAAAAAGATTCTCAAATAAAAGAATTGCTAAACATCTTGAAAAACAAGTAGATAGATAGTAAAAAACGAAACAAAAACGCAACAAAATAAGGTAAAAACGAAGAAAAATTAAAATATAACTAACTGATATTCAGACATTAAAAAAATCGTTTTTTGAGTAAAAGGGTCTGGGGTTCGAGTCCCCAAAATGGCTCGTTTCATAATTGATAAATAAGTTTGTTTGGATGGCAAAGCATGTGGTTTTGCCATTTTTTGTATGTATAAGCAGACGAATGCCATAGTGTTGTACGCTTCGAAATATCCGAGAGGGTATATCGTACATCTTTATACACGCGAATACGGACGTTTGTCGTGCGTGGTGAACGATGCGAAGTCGCACCGCTCTCCTTTTCGCAAAGTGCTCCTTCAGCCGCTTTCGCTGGTGGAGGTTGTGCTTGCCGCCGGCTCCGGCAACGCTTTACCCCGTTTGCGGGAGAGCCGTTCGACACTTGTTTACGCCTCAATCCCTTACAATTTTTACAAAAATTCGATAGCGATGTTTCTGGCAGAGTTTTTGTCGAAAGTCCTTCGCGAGGAGCAACCCGATGCCGATTTGTTCGACTTCATCGACTCCTCGTTGCGTTTTTTAGACGCTGCAGATGCTTCATTTACCAATTTTCATATAGCCTTTTTGTTGCAGTTGTCCTACTTTTTGGGTATTGCTCCAAATATGGAAAATGCCGAATATCCTTTTTTCGATATGTTGGAGGCTCGCTTTGTGCCGACAAAACCGTTGCACGACTATCTGCTTTGCGATGCCGACAAACGGGCGTTTTCGCTACTTATGCGGATGAATTATCGGAATATGCACCGTTTCCGCTTTACGCATGCACAACGTGTCGCCGTACTTCGGCGTATGGTGGATTACTATCAGATACATCTGGGCAGGTTCGGCTCCTTGCGTTCGTTGGAGGTGTTACAAGAGTTGTTCTCTTGATTTTTATTCAAAATTGAATGTTAGTATAAACATTTGCGAGGTCAGCTTGGACAATGCCTGATTGTAGCGCTTCATGTCGGGGTCTTGATATTCGACGGCACGTTTTTCCCATGGTTCCAAAAGGTTGTTGAAACCGATGGCAAAACGAAGCTCCGGTGCAAATCTGAAAAATGGGAAATAGATGGTACAACCCGCTCCGAAATCAACAAAACCGTCGAACATTTTCAGCACAACGGGCATGCGTTTGTCGCGATAGCAGTCGAAAGCTACGCCACCGCCCACAATAAGATATGGTCGATAGTCGTGAATGCGGAAAGCACTGTATTTCAGATAAAGTGGTACAGTGATGATGGCTGATTTTACGCTTGTGCTGAAACGTTCTCCGTCAGCAGGATTGACATACGACAATGTGCGGTCGCCAAAGTGCAACGCAGGGTTTAAACGCAGATTGAAATAATCGTTTAAACGTAAATCGCTGATAAGTGCTACCGAAAACCCGGGTATAATGGACGAAACGTCGGCCTCGTAGGTCTTTCCGTCGATGGCAATGTGGCTCGGTGTAACGCCGAAATCAAGAAAATTTATCCCTAACGAAAACCCGAAATGAATGCGCTTGTAGTCGGCATACGGCAGATTTTGTGCCGTTGTTGTGCCAATTGACAGCAACAACAATATTAAAGGTATAAAGCAAAAATTTTTCTTCATCTTTTTGTTTGAGCCTTTCAGTATAAAAACGAAAGTCGGAAATTTTTATTGTTGTATCGGGTTTGTAAAAAACATTACAAAGTAACCAAAAAAAAATGAAAAAGTTTGCCGACACGATAAAAACCTATAACTTTGCCTAAAAATTATACTAACTAAAAAACATAAAAACATGGCTTACGTAATTTCAGAAGATTGTATCGCTTGCGGTACTTGTATTAGTGAATGTCCTGTAGAAGCAATTTCGGAGGGCGATATTTATAAGATTGATGCAGATGCTTGCACCGAGTGTGGCACTTGTGCTTCGGTTTGTCCTTCGGAGGCAATCCATTTGGATAGATAAAATGCCTGCATGGATATTTTGATAAAAGCGACCTTCGGGTCGCTTTTTTTTGTCTTAAGAAGTGTAAATATTCATTTTTATGAAAAAATATACATTCAAAAGTAAGGTTTTTATCTTGTTTTTTGTGTTTTTGATGTCAAAATGTTCGTTTAATGAGTTGATTTTCTGACAGAATGTTAAAATATTAGCATTTTTAATAAATATTTGGTATATGTTAAGATTATTTGTATTTTTGCACCCTGTTTTGTAAATATCAGTTAAAAGGTATTTGCAAAGAAAAAGAGTGAATTTTTTTTAGATTGTTTAATAAATAATTGAGTTTTATGAAAAGAAAACTGTTAATGTTTCTTGCCTGTTCGTTGATAGGGATAGGCTCAGTGGTCGCTCAAGACAAAAAGATAACCGGTAAGGTTGTCGATGGGAATGGCGACCCGATCATCGGTGCCACGGTGTTGGTAACCGAGAGTGCCAATGTTGGTACAATTACAGACGTAGATGGTCAGTTTGAATTGTCAGTACCATCTTCGGCAAAAACGCTTACCGTTTCTTTTATCGGAATGGAGAAAAAAGTGGTTGAGATTGCCGATAATCTGACTGTAACATTATTGCCTGCGGCAGAAGAGTTGGACGAGGTGATGGTTGTGGCTTTCGGTACAACTACGAAAAAATCGTTTACGGGTTCTGCTTCGGTGGTTAAGTCCGATGAGTTGAGCAAACGCCAAAGCTCGAACGTAACCAATTCGTTGTCAGGTCAGGTGGCAGGTGTGCAAGGCTTGTCTTCAAACGGTGCTCCGGGTTCGGGTTCTTCTATCCGTATTCGCGGTATCGGTTCGATGTATGCAAGCAACGCTCCGCTTTATGTAGTTGATGGTATTCCTTACGATGGCGATATTTCCACTATCAGTAATTCGGATATCGAGTCGATAACCGTGTTGAAAGATGCTGCTTCGAACGCTTTGTATGGTGCTCGTGGCGCCAACGGTGTGATTATGATTACTACCAAACGCGGTAAAACGAAAGATGCAAAAATATCGGTTGATGCAAAGTGGGGTAGCAACTCGCGCGAAATTCCTACTTATAATGTAATGACCGATCCCGGAATGTATTACGAAACATTCTATAAGGCATTATACAACAGCCAATATCTGAACTTCAAGGGCTCTTACGCAGCCAACGAGTATGCCAACAAAAACTTGTTGGATGCCAACAACGGCGGTTTGGGCTATCAGGTGTACACCGTACCTGCCGGACAACGTTTGATCGGTATCAACGGTCGTTTGAACCCGAATGCTACGTTGGGTTATTCGAATGGTACTTATACTTATACTCCCGACAATTGGTTCAATGAGTTGTTCAACTACAACAACTTCCGTCAGGAATATAATGTAAACGTCAGCGGTTCGACCGAAAATCTGACTTACTACGCTTCGGCTACTTATTTGGAAGATACCGGTATTATCGAAAACTCCGATTTCCGACGCTTTACGAGCCGAGCTTCGGTCGATTATCAAGCAAAGAAATGGTTGAAAATCGGTACGAACATGTCGTATGCAAACTACAGCCAACGTTACCCGGGTGAGCAAACAACGGCTAATTCGAGTGGTAACTTGTTCTTCTTGAGCACTTATATGGCTCCTATCTATCCGCTGTATATACGCGATGCTGCCGGCAACATTATGAAAGATGCCAACGGATATACAATGTACGACTACGGTGATGGTAAGGTGAACGGCGCTATTCGTCCGTTTATGAGCCAATCGAACCCCGCTTCGGCCATTGCATTGGATCAGAGCAAATACAATGTGGATCTGTTCTCGGGCAAATGGTATGCTACGATAGAATTCTACAAAGGTTTGAAAGCTACTGCTAACATTGGTTTGAACATGGTAAATGCACGCTATGCCTATACGCAAAACCCCTACTACGGACAGTTTGCCGCAATGGGTGGTGCTGCAGGTGTGGAAACCGAACGTTTCTTGAGCTTGAACCAACAATATTTGTTGACTTATGCCAATAAATTTGCAGGTGCTCACAACGTGGACTTGTTGGTTGGTTACGAGGCATATCGCTATAAAACACAAAGTTTGAGCGGTTACAAACAAAAACTTTATACCCCCGACATTGCAGAGGTGAACAACGCTATTTTGAAACCCTCTACAAGTTCTGCTACGGGTTCTTACGCCACAATGGGTATTTTGGCACAAGCCAAATACGACTACGATTCTCGTTACTATGTATCGGCTTCGTATCGCCACGATGCTTCGTCGGTATTTGCTCCCGAACATCGTTGGGGTGATTTCTGGTCGGTAGGTTTGGCTTGGGATATCAACAACGAAAGCTTCCTCGATGTCGAAGAAATCAACTTGCTGAAGCTGAAAGCCAGCTACGGTGCTCAAGGTAACGACAACTTGGGTAACCTTTATGCTTACACCGACCAATATACGGTGGCCGAAAACAATGGTAACTTTGCTACAACACTTGCTTACAAAGGTAACCGCGATTTGACTTGGGAAACCTCGTACAACTTCAATGCCGGTATCGACTTCTCGTTCTTCGACGACCGCTTGAGCGGTACGATCGAAGGCTTCCGTCGTCGTACAAAAGACATGTTGTATTACAAACCTGTACCCTCTTCGTTGGGTTACTCTTCGTTGCCTGTCAACGTAGGTTCACTCTCGAATGCCGGTATGGACGTGGAGTTGCACGGTGAAGTGATTAAAACAAAAGAGATTTCTTGGAAAATTTATGCAAACTTGACCTATTTCCAAAACCGCATCTTGAAATTGGACGAAGAGCTCGGTGGAGAATGGATTGATGGTAGTTACAAATACAAAGAGGGCGGTTCGTTGTACAACCTTTACATCCGTAAATATGCAGGTGTTGACCCGATGACGGGTGCCGCTTTGTATTACAAAGACGTAACCGACGCCAACGGCGAGGTCATTGGTCAGACAACAACTGACGTATGGGCAGACGCTACTCAATACGAAACGGGCGACATTCTCCCTAAAGTATATGGTGGTTTCGGTACTTCGTTGGATGTGTACGGAGTTGATTTCTCCATAGCATTCGCTTATCAGTTGGGTGGTCGTATCATCGACTATACTTATTCGGAGTTGATGCACTCGGGTTCTTCTTCGAATGCAGGTAGAAACTGGCATATTGACATTTTGGACGCTTGGACGCCTGAAAACACCAACACCAACGTTCCTCGTTTGAACTCCAACGACGAATACACTACTTATTTGTCCGATCGTTGGTTGGTAAGCTCCAACTATTTGAGCTTGCAAAACGTTACATTGGGTTACTCGTTGCCTTCGAAATGGGTGAAAAAGATGAAGATGGAGAAATTCCGCATTTATGCCGTAGCCGACAATGTGGCTTTGGTATCGGCACGCAAGGGTCTTGACCCGCGTCAAGGTTATGCTTCCTCCGAGGCTGCTTACTATGCACCGATTCGCTCTATTTCGGGTGGACTTAGCATCACTTTCTAACGTTTGAAGAAACATTTTAATGATGAAAATAAAAGACAGAGATATGAAAACAATAAGTAGAATTTTAGTTTTGGTGTTCGGGGTACTCTTCTTTGCAGGTTGTACCGACCTGAACACATTCCCCGAAGGAGGAACGAAAACCGAATCTCAAAAGCAGGCTGCCATCAAGAACAATCCCGAGTTGTTGGCCGCAGATGTTTCGGCTATTTATGCCACGATGATTGAGTTGTTTGCAGGTCTTGGCGAAGCCAACGAATATCACAGCGACTTCGGTTACGCATCGCTTGCCATCATCATGGATGCCAACGGACAAGACGTTACCTGTCCGAGTAGCGGTTACAACTGGTTTTCGCGTTCGTTCAGCTATGCCGACCGTGTTTATACTTCGGCAGAGTGCTTGATGACTTGGAAAGTTTATTACAAAATTATTCGTGCGGCAAATGCTGTGCTGGGTGTGGCTCCTGCCGATGCCGAAGACGATATACTCAAAGCTTATCGCGGACAAGCTTTGGCGGCTCGTGCCTTTGCCTACTTGAATATGGCTCAGCTCTATCAGTTTAAATACAAAGGCAACGAAAACAAACCGTGCGTGCCTATCGTAAGCGAAAACATGACGAGCGAACAACAAATGAAAAACCCGCGCGCTACGGTACAAGAGGTGTACGATTCGATTATGAGCGACT
Organism: Paludibacteraceae bacterium; assembly: GCA_017456885.1. GTDB lineage: Bacteria > Bacteroidota > Bacteroidia > Bacteroidales > Paludibacteraceae > RGIG9608. The sequence continues at coordinate 51,802 of JAFTIM010000002.1, read as the reverse complement.
TAAACGAAGCCGTTACCTTGCTCAATAATTACAAACGCAGCGACAAAAGCATGATAGACCAAGCCGTGGCTTACGGTTTGCGTGCAAGAGCCAACCTCGTACAAGAAAATTGGGCTGAAGCTGCTGCCGATGCCAAACAAGCTTTGGAAGTATCGGGCGCTACCCCTTACACTTTGGCAGAGGTTTCAAAACCGACGTTTACTTCGGCCGATGCCAATTCGGTGCTTTGGGCAAACATCATTACCGAAACCAACGATGTTGTTACGTCGGGTATCATTAACTGGCCGTCGCACGTAAGCTCGCTCTTCTCCGACGGATATACGGGCGTAGGTGCTTACAAGAGCATCAGCGTATTGCTCTACAACAAAATAGCCGACACCGATGTGCGTAAAGGTTGGTGGTTGAACGAAGAGTTCGACTCTCCGTTGCTCTCGAGCGATATCTATTCCGGTTGGAAGAAAGACAACGCCGAGGCTTGCGGCTATCTTGGCAATGTAAAATTCGGTGTTTATCAAGACAATATGGTGAACCTTGTAGCCGCTTCCGACTGGATTTTGATGCGTGCCGAAGAGATGTTGCTTATTCAAGCCGAGGGCTTGGCTATGAGCGGAGAGGTGGCAGATGCAAAAACTGCTCTTGAAAACTTTGTGAAAACCTATCGCGACCCCTCGTACACATGTCAGGCTGCCGATGCCAAAACGCTGCAAGACGAGATTTGGTTGCAACGCCGTATCGAACTTTGGGGCGAGGGTTTCTCTTTCTTCGATATTATGCGCTTGGAAAAACCAATTACGCGTAAAGAAAACGGCGAGTCGTCGTATCCCGATGCTTGGCAGTTCAATATTCCTGCCAAATCGCAAATCTTGCTTTATTTGATTCCTCGCTCGGAAATCGAATCGAACCAAGGTATCGACGAAAGCCAAAACAACCCCGCTGTAAATCCTCCGGTGGCTTAATTTATTGATAACTAAAAAAAGAGATATTTTATGAAAACAAATAAATGGTTAATAGTAGTTTTAGCAGTAACTACCTTGTTTACTGCTTGTAAAGAGGATATGCCGACAAGAGATGATTCGCCTCTTGACGATCCCAATTCGATTCAGGCATATATCTACGATAACACTTCCGACGTGCTGATTAAGCCCGCCGATGGAGGTAAATATTTGATGACCATTGGTGGAGAAAAAACTACGGTAGATGCAAAAGTGTTCAATGTATTGGTAGGGCGTGCACATGCCGAAAAAGCCGACAGCTTCCAATTGCAGGTTGTCGATGAAAGCAGTGCATTCTTGTTCGACCCGATGGTGCGTTTCGACAAAGGTAGCGTTGTAGATACCATTGCCGTAGAGGTTTTGCTCGATTTCGGCGAGAGCGCTTCGCTTACACTTACCGTACCCGAAGAGTATGCTTCCTCGTATTCGGCTTCGTCTAAAACCATCAACGTAAATGTCGATTACACTTGGTTGCCAAGAGGTAAAGGTACGTTTATTTCAGCATGGGAGGCTGCTGAAGGTGTAGTAGCCATTGAAAAAGCAAAAGAGTTTAACAATACGGCAGGTGATTCACTCTATCGTTTGGTATCGCCTTATTTTGTTGTCGCTCCTGATTTTTGTTCTGAAGAAGGAAAACATTTGACGTTCTTATTACATTCAGATTATTCGGCTTATAGACTCCCTACGGGAATACAACTTGTTGAGGATGATCCTTGGTCTATTTACTGGGCATTACCAGAAGAACCTTTTGGAACATATTGTTCTTTTACAAATAATGATAATGTTTATGAGATAGGTGTTGTTTGGTATCAAGATTATAGCCCTTATAATTTTTCAACTGAAATATTCGTTTGGACAGACGGTTATCCGGGCGAGTTGACCGACCCTGCCGAGGGAGAGGGCGCATTGGATGAGCTTACCTTTACAAGCGGTACGCTTGCCACCGATGCCGATGCCGTAGAAGACGGCGACGAGGTACACAACCTCTACACCTTGAAACTCACCAACGGTGGTGTCAAACTGAACTTGGAATTGATAGGCGACGAAGTTGTCGGCACCTATACCATAGAGTCTGACCCCGTGGCAGCAGGTAAAGCCGTTGCCGGATACTACGACGGTGCTCAAAAGAACGGTTGCTATCTCGACCTTTCCGTAACGAAATACTACCTGACTTCGGGTGAAATCACCATTGCGGAAGATGCGGAAAACCCCGGCACCTATACGGTAAACGTAACGGCCAAGAGTGCTACGGACGTAGATGTCGTTGCCTCGTTTACAGGCGAATTGCCTGCTCCTTCGCCGGCTCCGGGCAAACCGAAAACTTTAAAAAGAATAAACCTATAAAATTAACCGACTATGAAAAAATTGTTGAAAAATACTTATCTGTTGGTTGTGGCAGTTGCGCTTACGTTGGTAGCGTGTAAAGATGCCCAACCCAAAATAGATGATACGGTGCTGAACAAGGTATCGACCGAACGCGAAACGCTCACCGTGGCCGACGCCTACTATCATGGCGATGTGTATGGCACGGGTGGCGGCTCGTACAAAGTAACGCTTACGCTGCTTTCGGACGGTATGGATTTCTCTTACGACGAAGACAATATCTTCTCCGAATACAGCGGTACGGGTTATGCTTTCGAACTCGAATTCAATTCGGAGTTCGAAGATTCGATAGCTCCGGGTGTTTACAAAGCCGACACCTTGGACCTCAACCAAGAGTACTACATGTGCGACGTGCTTACCTACAACCCCGAGAACACCTATCTGACGATAGTGAACAACGGCAGCAACGTGAAAAACGTGCTCGACGGCAATATCACCATCGACGTGAAAGTGTCGGGCGATGTGTACACCATTACCATTACGGGTAAGAATGCCCTCGGGTTGGACGTAAAAGGCACTTATACAGGCACTATCGATTTCCGCGATATTTATGCTTATCGTGAGCCAACTACGTCTCAAAAAGTTACTTTTGCCGTTAGCGGAGTGGAATGCACAGCCGACGAAGACAACGCAGTTTATGCAACTAAATACGGGGTTACTCTCCATACTATAACAATAGAGGGTGAAAACGGAGAGTTGGTATCGTTGAGTATTGAAGCTGATGCTGCATGCATCGAAAGCCTTGTCGATGGCGATTATGCTGCAGAGCAAGGTTATTGGGATTTGGAGATGACTCCCGATGGAGGAACAATTTGGGTAATCGACCCCTCCAAAGACTATCGTAAAGATGGCAAATTATACGGCTCTTATGTAATCGATGCCGAAGGAAATGTCTATTGGATAGCGGGCGAGGTAAGTTTGACTTACGAAGACACAAAAGTGGTTGCACTTTCTCTTGAGGCCAGCTCTACCAATGGTTCTGAGATTAACTTGTCTTACACCAAAGCAGCAGAATAAGTTTTTTGTTCACATACATAATTTAAAAAAAAGCGAGAGCGTGCTTTATAAAAAGTACGCTCTTTTTTATAAAAATATGTTTCAGCATTTACGCTTTACCGACGACGGTTCGCATACGGTTTACAACAGTCTTGTGAACGAGTGTTATCATTCGGTGCATGGTGCACGATCCGAGTCGGAGCATATATTTATTCGTAGCGGTTTGCACGAAATGCACCGAACGGATATTTCGGTGTTCGAGGTGGGTTTTGGTACAGGACTGAATGCGTTGCTTACACTCGAAGAGGCACTACAAAAACAACTTTCGGTACATTATACGGCTGTGGAGCGTTATCCGATAGGTCCCGATTTGTATGAGCAATTGAACTACGGCGCTACACCGCAAGAGCGAGACATCTTTCTGCAATTGCATCGTGCGGAGTGGGAGCGTGAGGTGCCTCTCGGCGGTTGCTTTTCGCTGAAAAAAACGGAAGCCGATTTTACGCAGATGCCTCTTTTTGAGTCGTACGATGTGGTTTACTACGATGCGTTTTCGCCGGAGCGTCAGCCGGAGATGTGGGGCGAGGAGTTGTTTGCCAAACTCTACGATGCGATGAACGAGGGTGGCGTGTTGGTTACCTATTGTGCCAAAGGCGTTGTGCGTCGTACCCTGCAGGCGGTAGGCTTTCGGGTGGAGCGCATTGCAGGTCCTGCGGGTGGCAAGCGGGAGATATTGCGTGCCCGAAAATAAAATGCTTCGGCAAATGCCCGAAGTTTCGTATCTTTGTGCGTAAAAAAAGAACACTATGACAACTTACGAAAGTAAAATACAGATGCTTACTTGCGACGCTGCCACCGCCTTCGGTCAGTTGTCCGATTTGCGCAATTTGGAGAAGTACAAAAACCTCATTCCGCAGGATAAGTTGCAGGACTTGGAGTTTGAAGAAGACGCTTGCCGCTTTTCGGTGGCACCCGTTGGGCGTGTCGAGTTGAAAATTGTTGACCGCGAAGCGCCGAAAACGATAAAGTTCGGTGCCGAAAATTCGCCCGTGGCATTCAATCTTTGGATTCAGTTGGTGCAACTTGCCGAGGGTTCGAAAATGAAAATCACGCTGAAAGCCGATTTGCCGTTGATGATAAAAACGATGATTGGCGGTAAGTTGCAAGACGCGGTGGACAAAATGGCGGATGCCATTGCACATGCCTTGAACAAATAAACAAAAACGAATATGGCTCAAAAACTTTGGGATAAAGGATTTTCGATAAACGAAGAGGTGGAGCGTTTCACCGTAGGACGCGACCCCGAGATGGACTTGCTTTTAGCTCCGTACGATGTGCTTGGCTCTATGGCACACATCACCATGCTCGAAAGCATCGGTTTGCTCGCTGCCGACGAATTGGAGCGTTTGCTTGCAGAGTTGCGCTCCATCTACATACTGGCACGTTCGGGGTGGTTTCAGATAGAAGATGGTGTGGAAGATGTGCATTCGCAGGTAGAGTTGATGCTCACCCGCCGTTTGGGCGATGTGGGCAAAAAGATACACAGCGGTCGCTCGCGCAACGATCAGGTGTTGCTCGATTTGAAGCTTTTTACGCGTGCCAAAATTCAAGAAACGGTAACGAACATTGTTTCGCTCATCGACGTATTGATAGCCCAAAGCAATCGTTACAAAGAGGTGCTGATGCCCGGCTATACGCATTTGCAGGTGGCTATGCCCTCGTCGTTCGGATTGTGGTTTGGCGCCTATGCCGAGAGTTTGACGGACGATTTGCAGTTGTTGCTTGCAGCGTATAAGGTTACGAATCGGAATCCGTTGGGTTCGGCAGCCGGCTACGGTTCGTCGTTCCCGCTCAACAGACAGCTGACAACCGATTTGCTGGGTTTCGACTCGATGGACTACAACGTGGTTTATGCGCAAATGGGTCGTGGCAAAATGGAACGTGTGGTGTCGTCGGCATTGGCTTCGGTGGCGGCCACGCTTTCAAAGTTGGCGTTCGATGCGTGTATGTTTACCAGCCAAAATTTCGGCTTCATCAAGTTGGCTCCGCAGTACACAACGGGTTCGAGCATCATGCCGCACAAAAAAAATCCCGATGTGTTTGAACTGACTCGCTCCAAATGCAACAAGTTGCAAGCTGTACCGCAGCAAATTACCCTGATAACCAACAACCTGCCCTCGGGTTACTATCGCGATTTACAAATTATAAAAGAGGTGTTTTTGCCAATGTTCGACGAGTTGAACGATTGTTTGAAAATGGCAACCAACATGATGCGCGAGGTGGAGGTAAACACCGAAATCATGAAAGATGAACGTTACGACCCGATTTTCAGTGTGGAACGTGTAAACGAGTTGGTGCTTCAGGGCGTTCCTTTCCGCGATGCCTACAAGCAGGTGGGTCAGGTCATTGCCAATGGAGAGTTTGTACCCGATAAGCACATTCATCATACGCACGAGGGCAGCATCGGCAACCTGTGCAACGACAAAATACAAGAGATGGCACAAAGCATCGTGTCCGAATTCCACTTCGAGAGAGTGATGGCTGCCGAAAAAAAACTGTTGTCCGATATTGAAAATCTGATAAAATGAAAACTCCGAAATTCGTAAAGAAAATAGTGTCGCCATTTCAGAGGTTTCTGCATAACGAATTGTTGAAAAAGAAGCTCTATACGATTATTTTTGAGGCCGATACGAAAGCGGGAAAACTCTTCGACGTGCTTCTGATGGTGTTCATCTTGTTGAGCGTGTTGGTGGTCATTGTCGAAAGTTTGGAAGTGGTTGCCGTCCGATTTAAACTCGTGTTTCAGATATTGGAGTACGTTTTTACGGGATTTTTTACGTTGGAATACCTTGTGCGAATCTATTGTTCGCCCAAACCTCGGAAGTATATTTTCAGCTTTTTCGGTATTGTCGATTTGCTCTCTACCTTGCCCATGTATCTTGGGTTTATATTCAGCGGAGCAAGGTATTTAATTATATTCCGAACATTTCGTTTGATACGTGTTTTTCGCGTTTTCAAACTTTTTTCGTTCCTATCGGAGGGGCATTTGCTTTTGAAATCGCTTTACGAGAGCAGCCGAAAAATTATCGTGTTTTTCTTGTTTGTGATTATTTTGGTTGTATCTATCGGCACCATTATGTACATGATAGAGGGGACGATTCCCGATACGCAATTTACCGATATTCCGACAAGCATCTATTGGGCGATTGTAACAATGACTACGGTCGGTTATGGCGATATTACACCCATTACGTCGGTAGGTCGCGCTTTGTCGGCGTTTGTCATGTTGTTGGGCTATACGATAATAGCCGTGCCTACGGGTATTGTTTCGGCCGAAATGGTGAAAGAATACAAAAAACAATCGAACATGAAATGCCCGCATTGCGGTAAGTCGGGACACGAACCCGATGCCTCTTTTTGCAAATATTGCGGCGAAAATCTACACGAATTATAATTTGCTTTTCGAGAAAACGAAACTTCCGATAATCATCGGCAGGCAGTAGTTGATAAGCCAAAGGGTGATGCCTGCGGCGGCTACCGCCAACACATTGTCGGTAAAAGCACCGATAAAAATAATGGCATAGGAGCCTCTGATGGCTGCTTCGGACAATGCAATTGACGGTGTGAACGTAACGAACAGGTAGTTTGTGGCAATGCCGATAACGGCTTCGGCAACCGATAGCCGTATCCCGAAAAAACGAAGTACGAGAAAAAATTGCAGGCAGAAAACCGTGTAGCGTATCAACGAAAGCAGGAAAACCTTTAGCAGTTTTTCCCCCGACATTGCTTCGAGAGCTTGCAGCGTGTTGCGTATTTTTTCGTTTTTAATCGGGTAGCGTAAACAATGGCTCGAAATGATTGGTAAACAACAGTAAAGGGTAATCAGCAACAGCCCTGAAACGGCAAAAAACACCCAAAGCGCATTGCTCGAAAGTTGGCTTGCATTGCTGCTGACAATAAAAAAAAGTATGGCTGCGGGAACTCCGCAAACGAGTATCGCCAGGGTTTGCGCCAAACTACCCACAAATCCTAATGCAATGGCAGGCACCCTGCTTCCGCTGTTTAAAAACAGGGCACGACCGGGGTATTCGCCGATTCTGTTCGGGGTAAAAAAACCTGTCGTAATGCCCGAAAAAATGGTTTGCAACGACTTTGTCAACGATATTTGTTCCAAATCGCTGATAAGTTCGCGCCACTTAACCGCCTCCAACAGCCAATTCAAAGGCAACAAAACAAGGGTGAGCAACAGCCACAACAGTTGCAAACAATCGGGTGATTTCATTTGGTTTATGAAATCGTAGTAGTTGTCGAATGTAGAGAGTTTGTAAAACAAAAATCCGTAAGCAAGTACTAAAATCGCCCATTTCAGTACGGGGTAGTATTTGCGGAAAAAACTCATGATTTGAATGTGAAATTTTTTTGGGAGAAGTAGCTGAAAAGAACCGTAAATACGGTGGTCAGCATTTTCGATGGGGTAGGGTAAAATCCGCATACCTCGACAAATATTTTTAAACAGACGTAGTTGATGACAACGCACCCCGCCACTACGAGTGCATAACGAACGAATTGCACTCTCCCGACAAGCGACGACCCTCTGAAACTGATGTATTTCGAGAGCAGAAAACCCGACAAAAAGGTGATGGGAAAGGTGATGAGCATAGTGCCGATGTGTGGAGTGAAAGCCACAAATCCGAAATCGATAATCTGTTTTCTGACCACAAAATGAAATACAAGAAAATAAAGCACCCAATCGAACAGCATATTGCTGACACCACACACGCCGTATCGAAAAACATCAATGGAGATAACGCGTTTGAATGGCGGATAAAAAAAATCGATACATTTGATAATTCCGGTCTGTATTTTCTTTAAGCTGTTGCACATGTTTTTAAAATTTTCATTTGGTGGAATGATGTATTCTTTTTATTTTTGCCCGATTTTAAGGCAAAGGTAACGCTTTTATTAAAAAAAAGTTTTACTGCCTTTTTGTTTAACGAAAATTATAAGCAATGGACGATCCGGCTGGTAAGCGATATGAAAGAAGTCAGAGCCAAAAAGTATCTTGGGCAGCACTTCCTGCGGGATTTGGACATTGCCCGACGAATTGCCGACAGTCTTGTTTTTGACGGCACAATGCCCGTACTCGAAATAGGGCCGGGTATGGGAGTTCTTACCCAATATCTTCTTCAAAATCCGAATATCGAACTAACGGCTGTTGAGATAGATGCCGAGTCGGTGGTTTATTTGCGGAAGCGTTTCCCCGAATTGAACGTGTTGGAGGCGGACTTTTTGAAAATGAAGTTGGAGGAGTTTTTCCCTTCATCGTTTTGTATTATCGGAAATTACCCTTACAACATATCAAGTCAGATATTTTTCAAACTGCTTGACTATCGGCATCAAGTGCCTTGTTTGTCCGGTATGGTTCAAAAAGAGGTGGCCGAGCGAATTGCTTCGAAGCCGGGGCATAAGGCTTACGGTATTTTAAGCGTGTTGTTGCAGGCTTATTACGATGTGGAATATCTGTTTACGGTTTCGGAACACGTATTCGACCCTCCGCCCAAGGTCAAATCGGCTGTTTTTCGCCTGAAACGTAATCGGAGAGAGCAGCTCGACTGCGACGAGACGATGTTTAAAACGGTCGTAAAAACAGCCTTCAATCAGCGACGAAAAACGATGCGAAATTCGTTGCGTTCATTGGTAAACAATGATACGGAGTTATTGAGAAATAATATTTTTGACAAAAGACCGGAACAATTGAGTGTAGATGAGTTTGTGGCGTTGACAAACCTGATTGTTTCACAAAAAACAAACTGATATGTCGGAATTTAAATTGTTTTATAGAGAAAACGGACGTTTAAGAATTTCAAAGGATATACACACGTTAAAAAACGTCCAAAAAGAAGATATTTTGTGGATAGACCTCAACGATGTGGAGGTGGAAGTGGAGAGCGAATTGGAGCAATTTCTGAAAATTTATATTCAGGAAGAGGAAGAAATGGAGGAAATCGAGATAAGTTCTCGATACATACAAACCGAAGACAGTATGGTTGCCAACTCGCATTTCCTGCTCGACAACTATTCGGTGGAGGCGGTATCGTTCATCGTGAAAAGCGGCATTTTGGTGTCGGTACGCGATGCACAGTTGAAGTCGTTTGACGAAACTCTGCGGAAAATTTTTGCCAATCAACGCAATTTCCCGACAGGCTATCATGTGCTTGTGGCGTTGTTCGAGACGCGGGTGGAATACGATGCCGACATGATAGAAGACGTTACCGACGAAGTGAGTGCTTTAAGTAAACGAATTACCTCTATTGACTCGCCCGACGAGGATTTGCTTTTGGAAATAAAGAACTTGCAGGAAAAAATAATGGTGTTGCGTCAGAATATCATCGACAAACAGCGTATCATATCGAATATGATAAAATGCGAACTGATACCCGAAGAACTTCGCTCGCGTCTTTCGGTGATTATAAAGGACGTCAATTCGCTTTTTGAATACACCCGTTTCGGTGTCGATAGGCTCGACTATCTGCAAGATACGTTTCTTGGCTTGGTCAATATCCAACAGAATAAGATTATCAAAATATTTACGGTGGTGTCGGTTATCTTTCTTCCGCCGACGCTGATAGCAAGTATGTACGGTATGAACTTCGACTTTATGCCGGAGTTGCATTGGCAGTATGGTTACTTGTTTGCCATCTTCCTGATGATTGCTTTTGCATCGGTCATTTTGCTTATATTTAAGATAAAACGATGGCTTTGACGCAACAAGAGGATGTTCTTGAAAGGTATCGTGCCTATTTGCTTCTCGAGAAATCGCTTTCGCCGAATACGGTTGAGGCTTATGAGCGTGATATTGCCTGTCTTTTGAACTATTTGTCCGAAGCCCACCTCGATTATCTGAAAATAGAACATGCTCATTTGACCGATTTTATGGTTGAATTGTGCGAAATGGGTTTGCAGGCTCGCACGCAAGCCCGTATCGTGTCGGGTATAAAGTCGTTTTACCGCTTTCTTTTGTACGAAGGAGCTATCGAAACGGACCCGACCGATTTGCTTGATGTTCCCGAAATCGGATTTCATTTGCCGGAAGTGCTTACCATTGAGGAAATAGACCGACTTGTGAATGTTATCGATTTGTCGAAACCCGAGGGGCGTCGTAATAGGGCTATCATCGAAACGCTTTATGGCTCGGGGTTGCGCGTTTCCGAACTTGTCAATTTACGCATTTCGGATATTTACTTCGAGCAAAAATACATGAAAGTGGAGGGCAAGGGCAACAAACAGCGGCTTGTGCCTATCTCCGATGAGGCCGAAAAGCAGATTCGACTTTGGTTCTTAGATAGAAATCTGTTGCCCATACAGCATGGCGAGGAGGATTATTTGTTTCTCAATCGCAGAGGGAAACACCTGACACGGGTCATGATTTTTACGATTATCAAACGACTTGCTGTCGATGCCGAAATAAAGAAAAATATCAGTCCGCATACGTTTCGGCACTCCTTTGCAACGCATTTGCTCGAAAACGGCGCCAACCTGCGTGCCATACAGCAATTGCTCGGACACGAGAGTATAATGACAACCGAAATTTACACACACATTGATGTGAAATTACTCCGTCAGGAGATTATCGGCAAGCATCCGCGGAACAATGTGTAACGAAAACGGCTTATAAAATAAGCCGTTTTTTCTTCATATAAATAAGACTCGAAATAACGAGCAATATGATAAACAATGCGGAACTTGCTATGGCTATGTTGTTGCCAATAGAGAACGATTTCGGTTCAAATCGGAAAATAATCTCGTGGTTGCCGGCCGGAATAATCATCGCTCTTAACAAATAATCGGCTCGGAAATATTCGCTTTTCTTTCCATCAACAAAAACATTCCACCCCTTATCGTAAAAAATTTCGGAGAAGACGGCAATCTGCTCTGTAGCAGCGGTCGATTGATACACCAACTTGTTCGGTTCGTAACTCTTGAGGTGGATTTGTGCCGTAGAGTCGGGTTTTATGTCGGGAAGCTGCGCTACGGAACTTTTATCGACTACAAGTGTATGCTTTAAATCCGTTTTACCCAAAGCGAGCATCTCTTCGTCGGCATTGTTTACCATTGTGTAATCATCAACCAACCAAACGGCACCGTTTGCATACGGATTTTTGATGGGTTGAGCATTGGCATTGTAGATGAGGTAACGCATATTGAGCATATTCAGCACATTAGCCTCTTTTAGGTTGGCGATAATGTCACCAATGGTAGATGCTCCGGACAAAGTCTGTGAAATCTCTTTTGCCAAATGCACATCGATTACCTCTTGGTAGCGACGAAGCTTTGCTGCATGATAGCCCCCAATGTTTTTATGAAAGTAGGCAGGAGAGGCGTCGTTGAAAATATCCACCGAGGCATCAAGTACACGAAAATAGTCCTTGTCTTCGAGTATAAAATTATCTGCCACAGAGGGCTTTTTCAGGTTGTTTATGTTTTTAAATTCGAAATTATTGTCGTTGAAATAGCGACGACAAACAGGATACATATCCGCCACAAGCAGTATGCCCAACAGCGGATAGAGCAGGTTGTTTTTGATTTTTTCGGAAACGAGAAGAAAGAATAAAACAAAGCTCAGAACTACAAAAATGAGCGATCGGAAAGCATCGGTTTGCAACATTTTTGCTCTGTCGGCACGGAGTGTTTCCCGCAAGAAACCGTAATCGCCTTGCAGTTGAGCATCGGCTGACGATGTAAAACTACCTGCCAAGGTTGGTACGAGTGCAAACACAAGGCATATCCCGCCAACGAGGCTACCCGCAACAATAAGAGCTTTCGTTTTTCGCTTTTTGTCGAGGTTGTTGCCCATCAACTCTTTTACTGCAAGAATGGCCATCAAGGCGACACAAAATCCTGTTGCAACTAATGTCATCGATACCGTACGGAACTTGTTGTACATGGGTATGTAGTCGATAAAGAAGTCGGTAAGCGGCATAAAGTTTCGCCCCCACGACAGCATCAGTGTCAGTATGATAGTTGCTATAAGCCACCACTTGATGCGGTTGTCCAAAATGATTATGCCGACCACAAAAAGGAAAAGCACAATGGCTCCGAAATAGACAGGACCGGCGGTAAAAGGCTGGTCGCCCCAATAAAGCGGAAGTCGGAATTGCTGCATTGTCTGCTCAATATCTCGTACTCCTCTTGCTTGCAATTCTTTGGCTGTTTCCGATTTTGCTGAAAGAGTACCCATACTTGCTCCTCCTTTGAAGTTCGGTATCAGCAGTGTCATGGTTTCGTCAATGCCATAACTCCATTGCGTGATGTAGTTTTTGTCTAATCCGTGTTGTTCGCCGGCGTTGGTTATGGTCAGTCCGTTGCTCTCGCCACGCATCGTGTGTTTGCTGTATTCGTAGGTGGTAAGCAGCATGGTGGCGTTCATGCCGATGGCAATAATGGCGGCTGCACAAAGCAACCCGAATGTTTGAAAAAACGACTTTATCTGTTTCTCTTTTATGCTGTAAACAAATTCGGAAATACCGAAAAACAGTAAGATAAAAAGGGTATAATACAAAATCTGTACATGATTGCTTCTGATTGCCAGCGATAGGAATAGGGTTGTGAGCAGTGCTCCTGTAAATTTATTCCGTCGGAATGCCATATAAATACTTCCGATGAGAGGTGCCATGTAGGCAATAGCGACTACCTTTGTGGCATGCCCTGCGGCGATGATAATAAAGTTGTATGAGGCGAATGTGAATGCTAAACTGCCGATTGCAGCCAACCATTTGTTTGCCCCGAAACAGAGCAATGCAATGTAAAAACAAATCAAGTAGAGGAAAATTAAAAATACGCTTGTCGGTAGTTGTTGGATAAAATCTTGCAACCATCCCAAAAAATTATAGCTTTTCGGCATGGTTATTTGATAGGTGGGCATACCCCCAAACATGCTGTTTGTCCAGAGCGTTGGCTCGTCGTGTGTGTCGTTGTAGTCGCGGGCTTCTTTGGCCGAATAGACCCAACTCTCGCCATCGTGTCCGAGCAGCGTTTTCCCCTCCAACAAGGGGGAGCAATAGACAAAAGCAATGACCAAAAAAACAGCAATTATACCGATTTGCGTGAGAATTTTTTTCCAAATAGATTTCATATAATTTTATTTATAAAAGTTATGTTCAAAAGCTCCGAATTCGGGCTTTTTTAAAATAATTCGTTCCCAAAAAGCACGAATGAATCCCGTGCCGTAGCCTATCAGTTGCACAAACGATGCAGCAACGGCAATTGTTCCTATCTTGAAACTATTGTTTTGTAGCGAAGCATCGGCAAAAATCAGTAGTGCGTATGCCAATGGTAACAATATCAGCCATTTTACGAAAAAGGTGCCTATTATCGTAAATAAAATTCCGAGTGTAAAAACGGCAGGTAGAAAATGCACTATTTTCAGCGATTTCGGGTGGCGTTTGTAGAGATTTATTCTTGCGATGCCTGAGTTGTGTACCTGCTTGAAAAATTTTTTCAAATCTGTCCTGCGTTTATGATAAACCCATGCTTCGGGAATAAGTCCGCACGAATATCCGCCGTCGAAAATACGTATGCTTAAATCGATGTCCTCGCCGAAACGCATCGAAGAAAAACCGCCCAATGCTTGAAAAACATCTTTGCGGATGCCGAAATTGAAACTGCGAGGATAGAATTTGTCCAATTTCTTTTTTCCTCCTCGAATGCCTCCTGTCGTAAAAAACGATGTCATCGAATAACTGATGGCTTTTTGTGTATTTGAAAAAGACGGATGAGCGCAATCGGGGCCGCCAAATGCGTCGAGAGGAGTTTGTTGCAAGTGCTTTTCGATGGTTTCGATATAATGTGGTGGCACAATGCAGTCCGAATCCAATATCAAAAGATATTCGCCTGTACTTTTTGTTGCTGCAAAGTTGCGTGTCGGTCCGGGACCGGAATTCTGTTTGTAGAAATAACGAATGTCCATTTTCTCTTGAAAGGCAGAAATTGCCGCTTCGCATCGCTCTTCCGAACCATCGTCCACAACAATCACCTCGAATGTTTTTGTGGTTTGGTTTGCCAAACTTTCAAGTAGTTCGGCTACCTCGTCGGGGCGATTGAATACGGGAACAATAACAGAAAAATACATACCTTTTTATTTCTACTTACAAAAGTACGCTTTGTGTTTCTAACTCACAAAGCTTTTCGTTTTTTATATCCGTAATATTCTTGCTATTTTTGCATAAAATGCTTTAGAAATGAAACAGTTGTCAGTCGTTTTATGTTTGTGTTTGTTTTGTTCGTGTAGTCAAACTGATAGTGTTACCGATTGTGTGAATCCGTTTATCGGAACTGATTATACGGGAAACACCTATCCGGGAGCCCAAGTGCCGTTCGGTATGGTGCAACTCAGTCCCGACAATGGTTTGCCCGGTTGGGATAGAATAGCAGGCTATTTTTATCCTGATAGTACGATAGCCGGATTCAGCCATACGCATTTGCAGGGAACGGGAGCAGGCGATTTATACGACATTTCGTTTATGCCTGTTACAAAACCTTGGCACGAAGCGGCGGCTCCGATGGGTATTCATTCCAGATTTTCGCACGATGCGGAAACAGCCTCGGCTGGATATTATCGCGTATTGTTGAGCGATTATGGAATTGACGTGGAACTCACGGCAACGCCGCGTGTAGGTGTTCAGCAATACACATTCCCTGATGCGGAATCGGCTGTTTTTCTGAACCTTTCCAAGGCAATGAATTGGGATGCCACGGTCGATTCGGACATTAAGGTCGTGGATTCGATAACGATATGTGGTTATCGCTTTTCGTCTGGTTGGGCGCGTGAGCAGCGTGTATTTTTTGTTACGCAGTTTTCGCGTCCGTTTGATAGTTGGCAAATAGATACGATACCGATATCGACAGGAAAAGGCTGTGTGGCTCGCTTCGATTTTAAAACAATGGCGGGTGAAAAAATCGTTTTAAAAACGGCTCTTTCGGGTGTAAGCACTGACAACGCATTGAAAAATTTGGTAGCGGAGGCTCCGCATTTCGAATTTGAAAAATATCGTGCAGAGGCCAATCGCTTATGGGAAACGGAATTGTCGAAAGTAGGGGTCGAAGGTGGCACTCCCGACGAAAGAAGTTGCTTTTATACAGCTCTTTATCACTCGTTTATGGCTCCAACGCTCTATTGCGATGCGGATAGTACATATTGGGGAGTGGACAAGTGCGTACACCATGATGCTGATTTTGAGAATTATTCCACGTTTTCGCTTTGGGATACTTATAGGGCAGCCCATCCGCTTTACACCATCTTGCAAATGAGACGTACAAACGATATGGTGAAGTCGCTGTTGGCTCATGCAGAGCAGTTCGGACGTTTGCCTGTGTGGAATTTTTATGGAAATGAAACTGATATGATGATAGGCTATCATGCTGTGCCGGTGGCGGTTGATGCCTATCTGAAAGGTATCGGTGATTTTTCGGGGAGAGAGGTCTTAAATGCTTCTCTGCGCTCTGCCGATAAAGACGATTACAGAGGAATTGGATTGTATAAAACAATGGGGTATGTACCTTACGATGTGGTGGATAGTTACAACAACGACAATTGGTCGCTTTCGCGGACACTCGAGTATGCTTTTGACGACTACTGCATTGCATTGCTGGCACGAGCGATGTCTGAGGATTCGATTGCAGAAGTATTTGAACATCGCTCAATGAATTACAAAAATGTTTATAATCCCGTTACTACGTTTATGCAACCTCGTAATACGGTTGGTGAGTTTCAGCCCGATTTTTGTGCAGACGATTATACACCGCATATTTGCGAAAGCAATGCATGGCATTATTTCTGGTCGGTGCAGCACGATATCGACGGATTGATAAAACTTGTGGGTGAAGAGCGTTTTGCCAAAAAACTTGATAGTATGTTTACATACAATCCGTCAGCGGATGCCGATTTGCCGATTTTTAGTACGGGTATGATAGGGCAGTATGCTCATGGCAACGAGCCGAGCCATCATGTGGCATATCTCTACAATGCTATTCACCAACCTTGGAAAATGCAGCAATTAGCAACTCGTATAATGAAAGAGTTTTACAAAAACTCTCCCGACGGATTGTGCGGGAACGAAGATTGCGGACAAATGTCGGCTTGGTATGTGTTTAGTGCAATGGGTTTTTATCCCGTTAATCCTGTGAGCCAACGCTACGAGATAGGAATGCCGTTGTTTGACCGTATAAAACTTCGTTTGGAGAACGGGAAAAACTTTGAAATAGTTGTCAAAAACCGCTCGGAAAAGAATTGCTATATCAAGCAAGTTCGGGTAAATGGTAAGGAGTATCGGTGTTCTTATTTGACACACGAGCAGATAATGCAGGGAGCAAAGGTGGAATTCATTTTAGGCGATAAACCTGTTTGTTGGTATTAAAAAAGCGGATTCATTAGAATCCGCTTTTTGGTAAAACATACAAGATTTATACGTTTTTAAACATTTCTTTAATTCCACCCAGCGAGCCAAGTACGCCTGTTGCCTCGTAAGGTAGATAAACGGTTTTGTTGTCCTTGCCCGAAGTCATCTCTTTCAACCCTTCGATATATTTTATTGCAAGCAGATAGTTTACGGGGTCGGCTTTTTGTTTTGCCACGGCTTCCGATACCAATTCAATGGAACGTTTTTCGGCTTCAGCTTGTAGTATTTGTGCCTCGGCTTGTCCTTGTGCTTTCAAAATCTTAGCTTGTTTTTCGGCTTCAGCTGCATTTATTTCTGCCGACTTTTCACCTTCCGATTTCAGAATAGCCGACTGCTTTTCGCCTTCGGCTTTCAAAATTTCGGCACGTTTGTCGCGTTCGGCCTGCATCTGTTTTTCCATGGCGAAACGTATGCTTTCAGGAGGTGTAATGTCTTGCAACTCAACACGATTTACTTTAACACCCCATTTGTTGGTGGCCTCGTCGAGTACAATGCGAAGTTTGTTGTTGATGGTGTCGCGTGAGGTCAGTGTTTCGTCCAATTCCAACTCACCGACTACGTTTCGGAGCGTTGTTTGTGTCAATTTTTCAATTGCCATTGGCAGATTCTGAATTTCGTAAACCGATTTCACAGGATCTACAACCTGAAAATAAAGCAAAGCATTGATTTCGGTCATTACGTTGTCTTTTGTAATCACGTTTTGTTTGTCGAAATCAAACACTTGTTCGCGCATATCTATTTGTGCACGCATACGTATTTGTCCGTTGGGCATGCGTGTAGCAGTCGATTTTGCCCGTTCTATAATTGGAAGAATGATGTGGATACCGGCATTTAATGTACGTTGATATTTACCCAAACGTTCCACAATGATGACTTCCGACTGTGATATTATTTTAAATCCTTTGATAATATAAAGGAAAATCACAGCTACCAATACTAATAAAAAGATTGTCATAATAATTTGGTTTTTAAATGGTTAGTGAATTAGTTAATTGTTTCTACATAAATAATCAGGCTTTCGTGAGAGATGACTTTCACGTTTTCGCCTTTTTCGATGATTTCGCCGTTGGTGCTTATTGCTTTCCAATCGTCGCCATCAATAGCCACCCGTCCTGTACCTGCTTTTGGGTCGATTCGCTCCGATACTCTGCCTATGCGACCAATTATTGCATCGACATTTGTGATAATGTCGCCATTCTTTTTTGAGAAGAATTTCAAAATGAAAGGGCGTACCAATACAAATGATGTAAAGGTAAAAATCGCCATTATAATCAATTGCCAATTGATGCTTGCATCAAAATAGGCCGCAATACCCGATGCAATAGCTCCGATAGCAAAACATACAGAAGCAAAAGTTGTTGTAAAAATTTCCACTACAATAAGAAGTAATGCAGCTATCAACCAAAAAATGTATAGATATTCCATAAGATTATTTCTTTTCGTGCAAATGTAACGAATTACTAATTTGTACGCATATTTTTATATTGTTTTAATATTCAATTTTGTCGGTTTTGTTTTCCCAATAACGAAACGCCTCAATGGCTTCGTTGGGTAGTTTTTGGATAATCTGAATTTTTCGGTCTTCTTTTTTTAAATCCAACTCGTCATAAATAAACGAATCGTCGAAACCGATTGCCGCTGCATCGCGTTTGGTGTTCCCGTAATAAATGCGGTCGAGGTGTGCCCAATAGATAGCGCCCAAGCACATGGGGCAAGGTTCGCACGAGGTGTATATTTCGCACCCCGAAAGGTCAAATGTGCCGAGTTTTTTAGCTGCTTTTCTTATTGCCATCACTTCGGCATGTGCCGTAGGGTCGTTGTTGCAGGTAACGCGATTGGCACCGGTAGCTATTATTTTACCATCGCGAACAATTACAGCACCAAAAGGACCTCCTCCTTTATCGATGTTTTTAAGTGATACCGAAATGGCGCGTTTCATAAATCGTTTTTCGTACATAAGGCTTATATTTTTATAAAATAGTTGTTTTTGTAAAGTAGTAATAATATTCCAAATACGATGCCAACTTGCGTCGCTTCTATCAAAACGGGATAATAATCGCCTAAAAATTGTGCCGTGCCGTAGAGCAGCGATTGTCCAATGGAACGAAAATTAATCGTTTCGTATAAAACGTAAGCTGCAATGGAGTTCATTCCGTAAATTTTAAGCCAAGCAAAAGGTTTCTCCCACTTTTTTACATCAATTACATAGAAAAACAATGCCATCAGCACAAAGCAAATGCCTCCGCTGAAAAGTGTCATCGAACTTGTCCACAACCGTTTGATGATAGGTTGGTTGAGACTGAGAAGAAGCCCCGCTGCAATCAACCCGAATCCGATAAAAGATAGATATTTGACTTTGTTTTTAAGGGAAAACGGATACCGAAGAATCAGCCCCGCAAATGTGCCTAACATTACCGTTACACAAAAGTTCAGACTGCTCAAAATCCATGTGTAAGTATAGTCCTGCGAAAATGTCCACTGTTCGTTTTGCCATACGACACCGTCTTTAAAACGTCCGAGTACGGCATTGTCTATCAGGCAGGCGATGTTGTCGGTAGGCGAATAGTTGTTGTGCCCGATTGTAGCAAACACAACCCAATAACTAATCAAAAAAACGGTGGCAAGGATTATTTGCCAACGCGGTTTCAGAAATAAATACGTTATAGTGGCAACAAGATAACCCACTGCAATGGCTTGCAGCGTATTTGAAAATATTCTGAATTGATGGCAATCGAAAGCCAAAAGGTTGCCTTGTACAATCCAACCCAATAGAAAAAGCAGAAAGAACCGTTTGACTATTTTCCACCACAGCGAGAAACCTTTTCGCTCCGATTTGTTATGATATTTGGCAAAGGCAAATGGGATTGTAATTCCCGACATAAAAAGAAAAAGCGGCATTACGATATCCCAACAATTAAATCCCTGCCAAACAGCGTGGTCAAGCTGTGTGCGCAGTGCTGTCCCAAACTTTGTTTGCGGATGTGCACACAATTGCCACAAAACGGGTTGCAACCCTACCAACAAAAAAAGGTCGAATCCGCGCAGAATATCCAGCGATTTTAAACGGTCTTCTTTTTGCTCCATTTGTCAAAATGAGTAATACATAACATAGCAAAGATAGGGCTATTTTGTAATATCATTGCAAATAAATAAAAACGACAGATATTTTTTGCCGTTTTAGAGAAATGGGTGCAAATCCATTTATTTTAAGTTGTGCAGGTTATGCCCCATGCGTTCTTTTTTTGTTCGCAGATAGCGCTCGTTGTAACAATTCGGAGTGATTTCAATAGGGACAATTTCCGTTATTTCCAATCCGTAAGCTTCAAGACCTACCCGTTTTACGGGATTGTTGGTGAGCAATCGCATTTTGTTTACGTTGAGCATTTTCAGTATTTGTGCACCTACTCCGTAGTCGCGTTGGTCGGGGTCGTATCCGAGATGTATGTTCGCATCAACGGTATCGTAGCCTTGTTCTTGTAGTTTGTAAGCTGCTATTTTAGCCATCAACCCTATGCCGCGACCTTCTTGATTGAGATATAAGACAATGCCTTTTCCTGCCTTTTCTATCTCCTGCATAGCTTTGTGGAGTTGTTCGCCACAATCGCATCTCGATGAACCGAATATATCTCCTGTCACACAAGAGGAATGAACTCGTATCAAGATGGGTTCGTCTTTTTCCCATGTGCCTTTGAAAAGAGCGATGTGTTCCAACCCATTGGATTTTTGGCGGAAAGGAATCAGACGGAAATGCCCGTATTCGGTAGGCATATCCACCTCCTCGCCTTTTTCTACCAATACTTCTTGTTGCAAACGATAGGCAATTAAGTCGCGAATGGTTACGATGCGTAGATGATGCTCTTTTGCAAAAATTTGAAGTTGAGGCATACGAGCCATCGTGCCGTCTTCATTGAGAATTTCGATGAGGCACGCAGCTGGCTTTAACCCTGCTAATCGTGCTAAATCGATGGCTGCTTCGGTGTGCCCTGCTCTGGCAAGCACCCCTTTTTCTTGTGCGTAGAGCGGACTGACATGTCCGGGGCGTCCGAACGATTTTGGAGAAACATGCTCGTCGGCCAAAGCCCTGATTGTTGCGGCTCTGTCGTGGCAGCTGACTCCTGTAGTACACCCCTCGATGAGGTCGATGGTTATGGTGAATGGAGTCCCTAATATACTTGTGTTTTCTTGCACCTGATGCGGTAATTCGAGTTGTTTGCAACGCTCCATGGTAATAGGAGCGCACAAAACCCCCCGTCCGTAACGCAACATAAAGTTTACGTGTTCGGGTGTTACGAATTCGGCTGCCATGATTAAATCGCCTTCGTTTTCGCGATCTTCGTCATCGACAACAATTAAAAATTTTCCTTCTTT
Organism: Paludibacteraceae bacterium; assembly: GCA_017456885.1. GTDB lineage: Bacteria > Bacteroidota > Bacteroidia > Bacteroidales > Paludibacteraceae > RGIG9608. The sequence continues at coordinate 30,609 of JAFTIM010000002.1, read as the reverse complement.
AAAGTCTTTTATGGCATCTTCTATAATTGAAAAACTTTCCATGTGATAAGTAGTTTAATTTCTGTTTCAGCTTTTTTATACGTAAAATCCAATTCTCGCTGTTAAACAATTCCGAATCGTTGGCTGCTTTGTAGGTTAAAAATATTCCTAAAGGAAGAAGAACGATGGAACTGAACCACATTCCGAACCAAACATCCCAAATGCCTTCGGTAGCCATCTTTTTCCCCATGTTGTCTATTATATAATAGATGATGAATAAAATGACGGAAATGACGACTGGAGCCCCCAATCCTCCTTTGCGAATAATGGCTCCAAGCGGCGATCCGATAAAGAAAAAGATAATACATGCAAACGAAAGTGTAAACTTTTTGTACCATTCCACCGAATGTCTGGTTATAAATCTTTGATTATCGGAAATGATGGAATTATTGTATTTTGTTTCGTTTAAGAAAATCTCCGTACTGTTGATGGCTTTTTTCACGGCACGCTCCATTTTGTTTTTTGAAAGTTTGTAGAACAATGTGTCGTGGTCGTAAGTAGCATTGTTTCTGAAAAGAGATGAATCGACAACCAACTCGCGATCAATATTTTTCAAATAAGTTTTGGTTTCGATTTTTTGGCTATAAGTGTTTATCAGAGAGTCCTGTACAATTCTTGCCGAGTCGATGTCTTTTCCCAAACGCACAATGTTTTTGCTTACATGTTGCCCTTGCAATAGAGATTCGTCCATGCGATTGAAGTTGGAGTCGAAGTCGATGAGAATCTCCTTCTTTTTGAAGGTTTCCCTTCTATACGGCACGTTTCCTTTGTCCGACAAGGTTTGTTTTTTCAGATTTTCAAACGATTCTCCGTCGTATAGGATTAGCACCAGATTTTTTTTGTCTTCGGTTGAAAATAATCTTGCCGAGTCGGCCGTCATAACCGTCGCATTGTTAAATCCGTTGGAAAAATCGTAAATCATAACGTTGTTCAAAAGTTTTCGTTTGTGATCCTTTGAACGAACATAGATGTTTAATCCGTTTATTTGAGAGTAAAATTCGCCCGTTGGTATCTCCAATTCCGGCGATTTGTGGCGTAGCGAAAACATAATCGTCCAAAGTTTTTGCTGTGCCATCGGTAACACGTTGTTTGAAAAATAAAATGCTCCTACCGAAAAGAATACAACGAGGAAAAGTAAAGGCGCCATGATGCGAAAAAGTGAGATGCCCGCCGATTTTAATGCCAAAAGTTCGAGTTTCTCGCCAAAACTGCCAAACGTCATAAGCGATGCCAACAAAATGGCAAGTGGCAACGACATTGGAACCAATGTGAGCGATGAGTAAAAGAAAAATTCCGATAAAAGAGAAATGCTGATGCCTTTACCCACCAAATCGTCCACATTCATCCATAAAAATTGCATGATGAAAACAAAAAGGCAAATGAAAAATACGGCAAAGAATACAACAATAAAATTCTTAATGATGTATAAATCGACTTTTTTTATTCGTAGCATTCGCTTCTCTTTTATTAGAAATTTTCTTTGCAAAAATACGCAGATTATTTGTATTAACGAATTTTATGACGAACTGATTTTATTTGCAGGCAAAAGAGTAGATAAAAGAAAATGTTGTTGAAAATTTTGTACTTTCGCAAAACTATTTTGAAAATAAGTTTATGAAAAAGTACGTTTTAATCCCACTTTTTTTGTTGTTTTTTCTTTCAGTTGCAAAACCTTGTACCAACTTTCTGGTAGGCAAAAATGCAACGACTGATGGTTCTACCTTGGTGTCCTATTCAGCCGATTCGTATATGCTGTATGGAGCGTTGTATCACTATCCGGCAGCCGACTACGAGCCCAATACGATGCTCTCTGTATATGAATGGGATACGGGGAAATATATGGGTGAAATAGCACAAGTGGCACATACCTACAATGTGGTAGGAAATATGAACGAATATCAGTTGTGTATTGCGGAAACCACTTTTGGCGGTCGTTCGGAGTTGGTTGATACAACGGCCGTTTTAGACTATGGGAGTTTGATTTACATCACGTTACAGCGTGCAAAAAATGCTCGTGAAGCCATTGACGTTATGACGTCTTTAGTGCAAGAGTATGGTTATGCGAGCGAAGGCGAGTCGTTCTCTATTGCCGACCCTAATGAGGTTTGGATTCTTGAAATGATAGGTAAAGGCGTCGATTTAAAGAAAGATAAAAAAGGTAGATGGATAAATAAAAACAAAGGAGCCGTTTGGGTTGCAGTACGAATCCCTGACGATTGTGTTTCCGCTCATGCCAATCAGGCACGAATAACCACTATCGATTTTTCGGATAAAGAAAATGTGCTTTATGCACCAGATGTGATAACATTTGCACGAAAACGAGGTTATTTTACGGATAAAGATGCGGAGTTTAGTTTTTCTGATGTGTATAATCCTTTGGATTTTGGTGGAATACGTTTTTGTGAGGCACGAGTTTGGGCTTTTTTTAGAAAAATCGATCCTGCAACAGATTCGTACATATCTTACATCAACGGAGAAACGAAACAGCGGATGCCATTGTGGGTGAAACCTCAAGAAAAGTTGTCGTGTGAATTCGTACAAGCCTATATGCGCGACCATTACGAGGGTACTCCTCTTGATATGACAAAGGGGTTGGGTGCGGGATGCTCCGGTTCCCCATTTCGGCGGAGTCCGCTGACATGGGAGGTGGACAGTGTTGAATATTTTCATGAGCGACCTATTGCAACACAACAAACAGGATTCTCTTTTGTGGGACAGATGAGAAGTTGGCTTCCGAATCCTATTGGCGGCATTTTGTGGTTCGGCGTTGATGATGCAACGTTTAATGTGTATGTTCCGATGTATTGTGGCATAACAGCCATTCCTCAATGTTTTGATATAAACAATGGCTCATTGTTGGATTTTTCGTGGACTTCCGCTTTTTGGATTTATAATTGGGTTGCAAATATGGCATACCCGCATTATTCGGATATGTTGCCGGAAATACGTGAGGAACAGAGAAATTGGACCGTTCGCTTTGAATCGCTTGTTCGGAAGACAGATGAGGAAGCTGTAAAACTTTTTGCTGACGACAAAAGTGCAGCGGTGAAATATTTGACAGCGTTTTCAAATACACAAGCCGAAGAATCGACCCTTTCCCGTAAAAAATTGGGTGAGTATTTAATGGTGAAATATTTAGATGGCGTGATTAAATTGGAAAAGGATAAAAGATTTATAAAAAACGAAAGGCATATTCCGCCTTCGGTAGTGCGACCGGGGTATAAGGAAAGTTATAATCGACAAATTGTGAATGAAAATCCCGAGCGCTTTCGTTATAAATCACAAGAAGAAATAAGTAATAGAAAATAGAAATAGGTATGAATGTGAATGAATTTAAAAATTATGCAACCAAGCATTTGAATATGAATGCTTTGGCATTGGAAAAGTATATGAATTTTGTGTCGGCTTCTCAAGGAGGCGGTTATATTTCTCCGTCGATATTGGAAGAACGCCAGTTGAATGTTACTCAAATGGATGTTTTTTCGCGGTTGATGATGGACAGAATTATTTTTCTTGGATCGCCGATTGACGATTATGTGGCGAATGTTATTCAGGCTCAATTGCTTTTTTTGGATTCGTCGGACCCGGGTAAGGATATTTCCATCTACTTAAATACACCCGGAGGTTCTGTGTATGCAGGGTTAGGCATTTACGATACGATGCAGTACATACAGAGCGATGTGGCAACTATCTGCACGGGAATGGCAGCCTCGATGGGTGCCGTTTTGCTCGTCGCTGGCAAAAAGGGCAAACGCTCGGCATTGAAACATTCGCGCGTGATGATACATCAACCATTGGGTGGAGTCAATGGTCAGGCTTCGGATATAGAAATCACAGCTCGTGAGATATTGAAACTGAAAAAAGAATTGTACCAAATTATAGCCGACCACTCGGGCAATACTTATGAGCGCATAGAGAAAGATTCGGATCGGGATTATTGGATGACCTCGCAGGAAGCATTGGAGTACGGCATGATAGATAATTTATTGATTCGAGATAAAAAATAAAGATGGCAAAGCAAAAAAAAAATAACGAACCTTGTTGCTGCCTTTGCGGACGTTCTGGAAGTCAGGTTTTCTTATTTACCGGTATGCAGGGATATGTTTGTGCCGATTGTGTTGAAACGGCACACGAAATGATTGTCAGCGCATCAACAAACTCTGCTACGGAGAATATCGACTTGGATAAAAATAAATTGCCGAAACCAAAGGAGATAAAAACCTTTTTGGATCAATATGTAATAGGTCAAGACGAGGCAAAGAAGTATCTTTCGGTATCTGTTTACAATCATTATAAACGGATTTTACAGAAAAAAGACGATAATGATGTGGAAATAGAAAAATCGAACATTATTATGGTTGGCTCGACGGGAACCGGAAAAACATTGTTGGCAAAAACTATTGCAAGGCTTTTGAATGTTCCGTTTACGATTGTAGATGCTACAGTTTTGACGGAAGCTGGTTATGTGGGAGAGGATATTGAAAGCATTTTGACCCGATTGTTGCAAGTGGCTGATTATGATGTAAAAAAAACCGAAAAGGGAATCGTTTTTATTGACGAGATAGACAAAATAGCTCGTAAGGGAGACAATCCGTCAATAACTCGTGATGTTTCGGGAGAAGGTGTACAGCAAGGATTGTTGAAATTGCTTGAGGGTTCGGTTGTTAATGTCCCTCCTCAAGGAGGCAGAAAGCATCCTGAACAGAAGATGATTGCTGTTGACACAAAAAATATCTTGTTTATTTGTGGAGGTGCTTTCGATGGAATTGAACGAAAAATAGCCCAACGCCTAAATACAAAAGTGGTTGGATATGGCTCTTTGCAAAAAAATGCACATATAGATAAAGATAAACTGATTCAGTATATCTCTCCTCAGGACTTGAAAAGTTTTGGTTTGATTCCCGAAATAATTGGTCGATTACCGATTTTGACTTATTTAAATCCGTTGGATAGGCAAGCGTTACGCAGGATACTTACCGAACCTAAAAATTCTATTATCAAACAATATGTGAAATTGTTTGAAATGGATGGAGTCGAACTTATATTTTCCGATGAGGTTCTTGATTTTATAGTTGATAAAGCAATAGAGTTTAAACTTGGTGCTCGCGGTTTACGTTCGATTACAGAAACAATCATGACGGATTTAATGTTTGAAACGCCTTCGGAACAAACCGGACAACTGAAAGTGGAACTGACTTATGCCAAAGAACGCGTAAATAAAATGAATCATATCGTTTAATGAATCTTTGGTTTTACATAAAAAGTCGGTTGAAATATGTTTTTACTGCACGTCATCGTAAGGGGTTTGGTGTACATTCTCCTTTTGTATTTCATTTGTTGAACTTTGTGATTTTTGAAAAGTATCCGTTTTATGCCTATGAATCGATAGAACGGATTCGAAAAAAAATGTTGCAAAATAAAGCAGTAGTGCGTCTGACAGATTATGGGACAGGCAACAAACAAAAAAATTGTGTGGCAGACATTGCAAAATGCTCTTTGGAAACTGCTAAATTCGGACAATTGTTATTCCGATTGGTGAATCGTTTTAATCCTAATAATATTTTGGAGTTAGGGACGTCGCTTGGCATCTCTACTATGTATTTGGCGATACCTTCGTCAAAGGCTCACGTTGTTACAATCGAAGGTAGTAAGTCGCTTTGCGATATAGCGAAACAGAACTTTAAACAACAGGGAATTACAAATGTAACGGTTGTCAACGACAATATAGATAATTCCATTGATACGATATTGTTGGAGATGCCTACACTTGATTTCGTCTATTTTGATGCAAATCATACAAAAGAAGCAACATTAAGGTACTTTGATAAATGTTTGCAGAAAACGAACAAAAAAACTATTTTTGTTTTCGATGATATTCATTATTCGCAGGAGATGGAGAGTGCTTGGAATGACATAAAAACAAATAGGAAAGTACATCTTTCAATAGATTTGTATCATTTTGGGCTGGCGTTCTTTAATGACGATTTACCTAAACAAGATTATATAGTTGCCTTTTGATGAAAATTTATACGAAAACAGGTGATGCCGGTACAACCTCTTTGGTTGGAGGCGTGCGAATATCAAAATCGGATATTCGTTTAGACGCTTATGGAACAATCGATGAGTTGAACTCATTTTTAGGATTGTTACGGGCGGAAATGAATAATGATAAATTCCAACAATTCATTTTGCATATACAGCACAATATGTTTGTTATAGGTGGGTATTTGGCTACCGATATAACGAAAAGTAAATTGTCTGCTTCGTTACAGTTTGACGATAGGGAAGTTGCTTTGATAGAAAAAGCGATAGATGAGATTGAAGAGAAACTACCTCGCTTGTCAATTTTCGTTGTACCAGGAGAAAATCGTATATCGGCATTGTGCCATGTATGTCGTTCGATAACAAGGCGTGCCGAGCGTCAGATATATGCTTTAGACAAGGTAGTCCCGGTATCTGTTGAGATAAAAAAATACATAAACAGATTGTCTGATTATCTTTTTGTATTGGCGCGTATTATGGAGTTTTAATTATTTTTAGAAAAAAATAGTAAAAAAAGATTATTTAATAAAGATTTTTTATCTTTGCGACTAAATAAAGTTGAAAGGTTATAATAAAGGTTTTATTATGTATTGGACTTTAGAATTAGCTTCAAAACTGGAAGATGCTCCTTGGCCAGCTACAAAAGATGAGTTGATTGACTACGCAATGCGTTCGGGAGCGCCATTAGAGGTAATAGAGAATCTTCAAGAAATAGAAGATGAAGGTGATATATATTCGAGCATAGAAGATATATGGCCGGATTATCCGAGTAAAGAGGATTTCTTCTTTAATGAAGAGGAATATTGATCTTTTTAATATTGAAAGTTATACTATTATTTGAATATTTACGTTTTTTTTGTAAAAATAAGATGATAGTGCTTTGAAAATATTAAGAGATGTTTTAAAGTGTTTGGCAATAGGCGTATTGCTCAGTTCTCCGGTGTTAGTTTTTGCACAATTTGATGCACAGGTAACACAGTTTATGTTTAATGTACAAGGCTATAACCCTGCCGCTATAGGAGAACAGCAGATGATGAAAATTTTTGGAATGCAGCGTTTGCAATGGGTTGGAATAAAAAACGCTCCTTCTACAACAGATTTTTTGGTGGAAGTTCCGTTCCAAATAAAAAACACACATCATGCTGTGGGGATTCATTTCCAAAACGATGCTTTTGGATTGTTCGTGAACCAGCGAGTCGGGTTTATGTATGCTTACAAACAAAAAATCGGAGAAGGCTTTTTAAGTATTGGAACAAGTTTGGGTTTTACGAATATGACTATCAAAGGTGATAGTGCATATATCCCGTCGGGAGGTTCTTATCATAATCAGAATGATTTGGAAATACCGAATTCGAAACAATCGGATATCGGTTTTGATATGGATTTAGGGATTTATTATTCTCATCCTGATTTTGATGTAAGTTTTTCGATACTTCATCTGACGAAACCAACAATAGAATGGGGTGAAAAATCCGAATTTTATCTTTCGAGGACCTATTTGGTTTCTGGAGGATATAAATTTAAACTACCAAATCCGAATTATACGATAAAACCATCTTTATTGGTTAAAACGGATTTTATTAGTTGGCAAATGGATGTAAATCTGACGATGGAGTATAAAACTAAATTTTGGTGGGGACTTTCTTATCGGATACAAGACGCGGTTAGTGTGTTGGCGGGTTTGCGAGTTTTGAATGGTTTGAGAATAGGATATTCTTACGATTTACCTACTTCAAAAATTATAAAAGCAAGTTCGGGCTCTCATGAGTTGTTCCTTTCTTATGAATTTAAACTTAATATAGAGAAAAAGAGTAGTAAATATAAGAGTGTTAGATTTTTGTGATTTTTTAATTATTATAATAACATAAACTATGAGAAAACAATTGTTTGTTTCTGCATTTATTGCAATGGCACTTCTAATGATTGGTTGTTCTCAACCAAAAGGTGAATTGGTTGGGGTGTATCAGAAGTCATGGGACGAAACAGCACCTTATGGGATGACATTTGTTAAGAAAGGCTCTTTTGTGATGGGTCCGAATGACCAATCGGCAACTTGGGCTATTCAGACACAACCAAAAACCGTTTCAGTAGATGCGTTTTGGATGGATGAAACCGAAATTACAAATGGAGAGTATCGTCAGTTTGTACATTGGGTGAGAGACTCTGTTTTGATGAGAAAATTAGGAGCAATCGATCCTCAAACTTATTTTTTGCCGGGTACTGAAGATGATTCGATTCCTGTTTTGAATTGGAAAGCTAAAATACCATGGGGAGCGAGCAAAAAAGATCCGAAATTCGAGGAGGTAGCTACCATTATAGATAGTATGTTTTACGAAGAAGATCACGGTCTTGATGCTTCGAAGTTGGTTTATCAATATACTTATAGAAACTATGATGAGATAAATAAGCGTGCCAATGAGTTTGATCCTCGCACTAATGGCTATCGTTTGAATGCAAAAGTTCGGGTTGATAATGCTTATATCGACGAGAATGGTCGTATTGTTAATGAAACCAATATAAAACCTTTGACCAGTAGAAAGGTGTTCTTTTCGAGACGGATTATCAACATCTATCCTGATACTATCTGTTGGGGAAGGGATTTCTCGTTTGCTTATAACGAACCTTATATCAAATTGTATTTTTCTCATCCGGGTTATGGAGAATATCCTGTAGTGGGTGTTTCGTGGGAACAAGCTGTAGCATTCTGTGATTGGAGAACACGTTTGTATGGTTCGGTTCCTAATCGTCAACAAATTCACGATTACCGTCTGCCGACCGAATCGGAATGGGAGTATGCAGCACGTGGTGGACGTAATGTGGCTCTTTATCCTTGGGGAGGAAATTACATCAGAACCAAAAAAGGATGTTTTCTTGCGAACTTTAAACCACTTAGAGGTAATTATACAGTCGATGGCTCGTTGCTGACGGCACGAGTAGGTACATATGCTCCAAATGACTTCGGCTTGTTCGATATGGCAGGGAATGTTTCTGAATGGACTTCGTCGGCATACCATTCTTCGGCTAATACATTCTTGAATGATTTGAACCCGAGTTATGAGTATAATGCAAAAGAAACCGATCCCGACAAATTGAAACAGAAAGTTATTCGTGGTGGTTCTTGGAAAGATATTGGCGTATATCTGCAATGTGGAGTACGTTCTTATGAATATCAATACGAAAGACGCTCGTATATAGGATTCCGTTGTGTCAGAAGTTATATAGGTGATTAAAAATAGAAAAGGATTAGAATAATAAAATTATGGCTAAAGAAAAAAATGCAATGAAAAAAGAAAAAATGAGTTTTCTCGATTGGTGGAATTCAAGTGATACTGTAAAATTGTGGGTAGGTCGAGTTTACTCGGTAGGTGCTGCAATCGTTATTATAGGTGCATTATTTAAAATTATGCACTTCCCCGGGGCAGGTGTGATGCTTTGTATAGGTATGGGTACCGAGGCTATTTTGTTTATGATCGGTTGTTTGGATAAACCTCATGAAGTATATCATTGGGATAAAGTATTCCCTCAATTTAGAAAAAATGCAGAACAATCTGCAGATGTATCGGGTACGATGCCTACAATGTCGGCAACACCTCAAGTTTTGAGTGATGAAGATGCAAAAAAATTGTCCGATGGTGTTCAATCTGTAGCAAAAACCGCTGAAAAGTTAGCTTCTTTGTCAGATGTAGTGGGTTCGGTGGATGCTTTAAAGAAAAGCATGGATACAGCTTCTGTTGAAACAGACAAATTCATTCAGTCACAATCATTGTTAAATACCTCGAGTGAAAAATTGGCATCGTCGTATAATGGTATTTCTGGTGATATGGAAAAAGTCGTTGCTCAAACGAAAGATTATTTGACACGAGTAGAAGTTGTTAATAAAAATCTTGAAGCAATAAATGGCGTTTACGAATTACAATTAAACGAATTGAGAGGGCAGTTGGAAGTGGTTTCTTCCCAAAATGAGGGTATGAAAAATATGACCTCTTCAATTGATAATGTAAATAGCAACGTTAATCAGTTAAAAACTTTATTGGATTCAATATTGATAGAAGAACAGAATTTTAATAAAGGAGTCCAAGATTTAAATACTAAAGTTTCTAATTTGAATAGTATTTACGGGAATATGTTAAATGCGTTGAGTTAATAATTCAATTAGAAAATTAGGAGTATAAAATATGAGTGGAGCAGCTAATTGTCCGGAGACCCCGAGACAGAAGATGATAGGTATGATGTATTTGGTGTTAACTGCGATGTTGGCATTAAATGTATCTGCTGACATCTTGAATGGTTTTACATTAGTTAATAAAAGTATCTCTCAATCAATAGTGGCAACTGAGGATCGAAACAGAATGGTTTATTCTGAATTAGAGACAATGAAGCAAATAAACCCCACAAAAGTAGGGCATTGGTTGGAAGAAGCCTTAATGGTGAAAACAGCAGCTGACAGCATTTTTAATTATTTGCAAGTTTTTAAAGAAAATATTGTAAAACTTGCAGATGGGAAAGACGCTGATGTAGATAACATACAAGCGAAAGATAATCTTGATGTAGGGGCACAATATGCTATCTTAAATGGGAATGGTGTGATACTTGAAGAACACATGGATGGTTTTAGAAAATTTTTGTGTGAGAAAGTATCAGGAGACTCTTCAAAGATAAAAGAGTTTAGTCAAATGTTTTCTACAGATCCATCATTTAATAATGATGGAGAAGAAGTCCCTTGGCAAAATTCGTTGTTTGAGCATATGCCATTGGTTGCATCAGTAACGATGCTGTCGAAAATACAATCTGATGTACGTTTGGCAGAGCTAGAAGTAATTACTCACTTGAAGTCGCAAACGGATGCAGGTGATTTTAGGGTAAACAAACTTGGTGCATTTGTGGCTACTGTATCTGATTATATAATGACAGGCGAAACCTACAATGCTACAATTTTTCTTTCAGCTGTAGATTCAACAAAGCGACCATTGTATTTCGTAAATGGGAAGAGGTTGCCTACCGATGTCTATTCTGTACAATGCAATACTCCAGGTGTTTACACTTATACAGGAGAGATTGCCTTACCAACAAATGACGGTGATACAACACGATTCCCTTTCGAGCGTACATATACGGTGGGTGAACCAAGTGCAACAATTGCGAATGAAGATATGAATGTTGTATATCGAGGGTTTGAGAATCGTTTAAATATTGCTGTCCCCGGAGTATCTTCTGATAATATCATTGTAGAGGCAAAAGGTGCTACAATGACTAAACCTACGGGGCGTGAAAAGGCATGGATCTGTAAACCGACTTCTTCTGATAACGTAGAGTTAACCGTTTATGCAATGACCGAATCAGGAAAGAAGAAGATGGGTAGCCATGTATTTAGAACATTACGTTTGCCGAACCCAAGTGCATTCCTTGTATATACAGATAAACAAGGAGAAACCTATCTTTGCCCATCGACAGATAAGCAACCTACGCGAAACGATTTGCTGAACTCAAAACGAGTTTTGGCACAATATGCCGATGGTTTGCTGAAAGCGAATTTTACGGTAACAGGTTTTACTATTTATGCACAAGATGCTACAGGCGGTGTAACTCCTGTATCATCGAATACAGATAAAATTACTCCATCGCAAATGACTGTCATAAAAGGTAAAAAACGTGGAAGTCGTTTGGTAATAGAAGATATTCGTGCGAAGGGTCCTGATGGTGTTGTTCGTGAGTTATCACCAATAAGTATAGCAGTTAATTAAAAATATATGAATATGAAAAGAATAGGTTTTTTTATTGTATTATCGGTGCTCTGTTTGAGTAGTGCATTAGCACAAAACCCATTTTCTCGTTTAGATTACAATAGTAATCAACCGGTATTGTTTGACTCTTTAGGAAACCTTTCGGATACAGCTCGAGTAGAGCGAATTGAATCTAAAATTCCTCCAGTTACAAAAAACCCACGAGTAGATGATGTCGTTTGGAGTAAGGTGGTATTACGTATCATTGACTTAACCGATAAACAGAACTATCCATTGTATTTCCCTTTGCCTAAAGATAGTATGGCATCGGATTTGAACTTATTTACCTTGATGTATACAAAAGTCTTGTCAAAAGAGTTGCTGGCATATCAAGATACGGTAAACTTGTCGGAAGATGCTCGTATAGTTCCTTTATTTACCAAGGATAATATTTGCGACCCTGTCTATTTCTTAAAATCGCAAGAGTCGTTTAAGTATTATGTAAACGAAGATAACGGAAAAGTAACGTTAGACCATTTTACAATTTCGACGTTGAGTGCAGGTGTTACAAAATATTTGTTGCAAGAGGTTTGGTATTTTGATAAAAGTTCTTCTGCTTTTGCAAACAAGATTATTGCTATATGCCCAATCTATTTTGATACGCAAACAGAAAGAGCATCTAACCTATTTTGGGTACCATTCGATAACTTGAGAGTTTTTATGTCTCAAGAGGCTATCAATGCAACAAGTCGTAACAACGCAGAACTAATGACTTTTGACGATTTCTTTGCACAACGAGAATATACAAGTTATTTGTTTTACGATAAGAATGTTTATGATAGAACAATACAGAAATACATTATAAACAAAGAAGAAGCTAAACGTGAGCAAGCTCGTATTGAGGCAGAAATCCTGAATTTTGAGCAAGATTTATGGGAATATTAAAATCCCCTTGCTTTTATAATAAATTAAAAGAGGAAGATTTATTATCTTCCTCTTTTAATTTATCCATCCTTCGCGATCCAAACTACGATAGTTAATAGCTTCAGCCAAATGTTCCGTTTTTATTTCTTCAGATTCTGCCATGTCGGCTATTGTTCGAGCAACTTTCAGTATTTTATCGTATGCCCTTGCTGATAAGTGTAATTTTTCCATTGCAATTTTTAGTAGTTTATTGCAATCGCTATTTAAAACGGTATATTTCCTAAGTAGTGAGGAACTCATTTGAGCATTGCAATGCACGTCTTTTATGCCCGAGAATCGTTCTTCTTGAATTTTTCGTGTTCTTATAACTCGTTCTCTGATGGAGGCACTTTTTTCTGCACTACTCATTGTTGATAGTTTTTCGAACGGGACGGGTATGATTTCTATATGCATGTCTATTCTATCAAGTAAAGGACCTGAAATCCTATTCAAATACTTTTGAATACTCCCAGGGGAGCAAACACATTCCTTTTCCGGATGGTTGTAGTAACCGCATGGACATGGGTTCATAGCAGCGACAAGCATAAAACTTGCGGGATAGTCGATTGTGAACTTGGCTCTTGAAATAGAGATTTTCCTATCCTCAAGTGGTTGTCTTAATACTTCAAGAACGCTTCGCTTAAATTCGGGGAGTTCGTCTAAAAACAAGACACCGTTATGTGCTAACGATATTTCTCCCGGTTGTGGGAATGTCCCCCCTCCAACCAAAGCTACGTCGGAAATTGTATGATGAGGACTTCTGAATGTCCGTTTTGACATCAAGGAAGTTTTAGTGTCAATTTTCCCCGCAACAGAATGTATTTTTGTGGTTTCAAGAGCTTCTTGTAAAGTAAATGGAGGCAAAATCGTAGGCAATCGTTTGGCCATCATGGATTTTCCTGCTCCAGGAGGACCTATCATGATAATATTGTGTCCGCCACTTGCTGCGATTTCGAGAGCACGTTTGACATTTTCTTGACCTTTGACATCTGCGAAATCAATATCAAACAGTTCGTAGTTCGTGAAAAATTCTTCTCTTGTATTGACAATAGTTTTTTCAATTTCTTTTTCTCCATTAAGAAAAGCAATTACCTCTGTTATGTTTTCAACTCCAAGAACATCTAAATTATTAACGACAGCAGCTTCTCGGGAGTTCTCTTTGGGAAGAATAAACCCTTTGAACCCTAATTCTCTTGCCTTTATGGCAATTGGGAGAACTCCTTTAATCGGTTTTAATGTCCCATCAAGAGACAACTCTCCCATAATCAGATAATCGGATAGAAGCTCGGGTTTTAAAGACTCGTTGGCAGCCAACATCCCGATTGCCAATGGAAGATCGTAAGCAGTTCCTTCTTTTCTTATATCGGCGGGTGCCATGTTGATAACTACCTGCGTACGAGGTATTTTGATGTTGTTATACTGCAAGGCGGAGATAATCCGTTCGTGGCTTTCTTTTACGGCATTATCGGGCAAACCCACCAAAAAAAACTTGATGCCTTTTGAAATATTGACCTCAATAGTGATAATTGTTGCTGAAATTCCTTGTACGGCAGCACCAAATACTTTTACTAACATAATTTTTTTTCTGCTAAAATAAAAAATAATTTATGAACCCCTCATTTTAAAGTATTCAAAAATGGAAATTTGTGTACTTCTATCTTCTTTTGTTTTTTAATAATAAAAATAGTTTGTGGTTTCTATTTTCTTTCTAATTTTGCTCTACAATTAAGCATTAAAAAATAGAAAAATCAGAACATGGCAAAGGCAGACTTCCTTGTTGAAGCATTAAAAAAATATTTCGGATTTGATACATTCAAAGGTCAGCAGAAAGAGATTATTGAGAATGTATTAAAAGGGAAAGATACGTTTGTGCTGATGCCTACGGGAGGAGGGAAATCTTTGTGTTATCAATTGCCATCACTGTTAATGGATGGAATTGCCATCGTTATTTCACCTCTTATTGCTTTAATGAAAAATCAGGTGGATTCATTTAGAAATTTCAGTGAAGAAGATAATGTAACCCACTTTTTAAACTCTTCGTTGTCAACACAAGCTGTAGAACAAGTGAAAGATGATGTGTTGTCGGGGAAAACGAAACTGCTTTATGTTGCTCCCGAGACATTGACAAAAGCGGATAATGTTGATTTTTTGAAACGTGTAAAAATATCGTTTTATGCAGTAGATGAGGCTCATTGTATTTCGGAATGGGGACATGATTTCAGACCGGAATATCGTCGAATACGTCCTATTATTACGGAAATAGGTATTGCTCCGATTATAGCCCTTACTGCAACTGCTACACCGAAAGTCCAACACGATATTCAAAAGAATCTGGGCATGGAGAATGTTACAATTTTCAAATCGTCATTTAATCGTCCGAATCTTTATTATGAAGTTCGCCCCAAAACAAAAAATGTTGAAAAAGATATTATCCGATTTATAAGAAATAATTCGGGGAAATCGGGTATTATTTATTGCTTGAGTCGTAAAAAAGTGGAGGAACTTGCGGAAGTGTTGCAAGCAAACGGAATTCCTGCACTACCTTATCATGCTGGAATGGAATCGTCGGTTCGTTCCTACAATCAAGATTCTTTCTTGATGGAAAAAGTCGATGTCGTAGTTGCAACTATCGCCTTTGGAATGGGAATAGACAAACCGGATGTCCGTTTCGTGATACATTACGATATACCCAAAAGTTTGGAAGGATATTATCAAGAAACAGGGCGAGCAGGACGTGATGGCGGCGAGGGATTGTGTATAACTTTTTATAAAAACAGTGATTTGCAGAAACTCGAAAAGTTTATGCAAGGCAAACCCGTGGCAGAACAAGAAATAGGACGCCAATTGTTGTTGGAAACGGCAGCTTATGCGGAATCTTCTGTTTGTAGGCGGAAGTTGTTGTTACATTACTTTGGCGAGGAGTATGGAGAAGAAAATTGTGGAAATTGTGATAATTGTTTAAATCCAAAAAAGCAGGTGGAAGCTAAAGATTTACTTTGTACGGTATTGGAAACAATAACGTTAGTGAAAGAGAAGTTTAAAACAGAGGTCATTGTGGATCTGTTGTGTGGTAAAGAAACTGCAGAAATCAAATCGTATAAGTTAGATGAATTGGATGTTTTTGATACTGTTTCCGAAGAAGAAAAGGTGTTGTTGCCGGCAGTAATCAGACAAGCAATGATTGCAGGATATATCTCTAAGGATATAGAAACTTATGGCGTTTTGAAAGTTACGAAGGCAGGTATTGCCTATATGAAGAATCCTGTTTCGTTTAAAATAACAGAGAACAATGACTTTGAAGAAGAAAGTGAAGATACTCCTATTGTTCGGGGAGGTGCGGCTTGTGCAATCGATCCGGGACTATTTTCGATGTTGAAAGATTTGCGAAAAAAAATGTCCAAATCATTAGGATTGCCTCCTTTCGTGATTTTCCAGGATCCGTCGCTGGAGGCAATGGCTACGACCTATCCTATAACAATGGAAGAACTTCAAAATATTCCCGGTGTTGGGGTAGGAAAGGCAAAACGCTATGGTGAAGAATTTCTGAAACTGATAAAAAAACATGTTTCGGAAAATGATATTGAGCGTCCTGAAGATTTGAGAGTAAGAACTGTTGCAAATAAGTCCAAACTAAAGATTTCAATTATTCAAGCAATTGACCGAAAGGTCGCATTGGACGATTTAGCAGAAAGAGAACGACTCGATTTTGATGAATTATTGAACGAAATAGAAGCAATTGTATATTCGGGTACGAAAATAAATATAGATTATTTCTTGGATCAGATTATGGATGAAGATCATAAGCAGGAAATATTCGATTATTTTAAAGAGGAAGCGGAAACCGATGATGTCGGTTTAGCATTAGAGGCTTTGGGAGAAAATGACTTCTCGGAAGAGGAAATCCGCTTGGTCAGAATCAAATTCTACTCCGAAATGGGAAATTGATACCGCACAAAAAAAGCTACCTGATTAGGTAGCTTTTTCATTATCGTCAAGAGACGGGTTATTAAGAATAAAACGTTTGTAGTATGATATGACTAATGTCGTTGTCGGCAGGGCGATTATCATACCAATAATTCCAAACAAACTACCCCAAACCGACAATGAAAGCAGAATAATGGCAGGGTTTAGTCCCATTGCTTTGCCCATGATTTTAGGTACAAGAAAAAGGTCTTGAATACATTGAACCACAATGAACACCACAAATATGGAAAGCAATATCCACCAGAAACTTTGTTGTGTTTCCATCGCTTTCAATAACCCTAAAAATACAACCGGTATAATACCGATTACTTGTAAGTAAGGCACAAGATTGAGAACACCAATAAATAATCCCATAGTGATAGCCAACGGAAGTTGTATGACACTGAATCCTATGGAGAAAAGGATGCCCACCAACAACGCAATTGTAGATTGCCCGCGGAAATATTTGTTCATCCCTTTTTCTACGTCATCAATCAAAGTTTTGACAAAGCATTTGTATTTATTCGGAATGATATTTATAAAACCGGTAGCAATTTTTTCATAGTCGATCAGGATAAAAATAACGTACAACAAGGTTATTCCTGCTACCAAAAAACCTCCTAAAAACTGCCATGTGTTTGAGATTAAAGAGAAAAATTTAGGAGTGAATTTCTCTATGAGATGATTTAAGTTCTCCCATGTCAAGATATGCTGAAAGTCGATATTTTCAAGGTTGTTTATTATCCATTGATAAAAAAATGACCCCGAAAAGTCAGATTTCTTTATTTCTGGAATATATTCAACCAATAGACTTCCCGCGCGTGAAAATTCGCTTGTAATTGACGGGATCAATATAAAAGCGCACAAAACAAGAGACGAAACTACCACCAAAAGGGTAACAAAAATTGACAAAATGCGATATTTTAATCTGCATTTGTATTGAAAAAACTTGACTATCGGATATAGAAGATAGGCAATGAGCCAACCAACGAAAAAGGGGATAAGAACTCCACTCAATCTGTTTAGTAGCCATAAGCTGACCGTTGCCACAACGATACCGATAATAATGCGTATTACACGGTCGAAAGTATATGTTTTCATTAGTTTGAGAAATAAAAGTTTATTATGCAAAAATAAAAAAATGCGTAACTAAAAAGAAACGCATTTTTCCGATTGTAAGATATAGGGTTTAAAACTATACTGTTTGCTCGATATTCCAAACAAAAGCACGTACCCCGATTTCACGGTTGCGGAGGTCTAATTTCCGTACAGCGGAAAGCAATGATGGCAGATTTTCGTCGGGGATAACCGTGATAACTGCCGAATTCATCTCAGGCCATGTATGAGTACCTCTTCGGGGTTCACCTGTATTGGAACCACGTCCCTGAACTTGTTCGAAAAAAGTAAATCCTCTAATGCCTAATGCGTCAAGCATATATTCTACACGTTCGGTGTTTGCTTGGTTGAATACTATAAGTACTGATTTCATATGATGTGTTTTTTGTTAAATAAGATGTCGGATTTAAATTACTAAATCCAACATCTTGAGTTAAAATTAAACTTTTTCTTCTATCATGTTCGAAGTTTCCTCGGATTTGTTATTCTCGTCAATCTGCATAAAAATGAAATTTTTACGATTGGCAGCCTCTTTGTTGCGGTCGCCATGACGGCTTGTGATGGCATAAAGAATAGGTACAATAATCAATGTAACAATGGTTGATACCAAAAGTCCACCGATTACAACAATACCCAAAGGTTGCCACATTTCAGAGCCTTCTGACGAACTTAACACCATAGGCACCATACCGAGAATTGTGGTAAATGCAGTCATTAACACAGGACGCAGACGCGATTCTCCCGAGAGGGCAATAGCTTCGTTGAGTTCGTAACCTCGTTCACGCATCAAATTGATGTAGTCAACCAACACGATACCGTTTTTCACCACAATACCAATCAACAATATCACACCGAGAGCTCCAATCATATCAAGAGATACCCCGGAAATGAACAACGCCCAAATGACACCGGGGATAGCCATTACTGCAGCAGACATAATGATGAGCGGTTTTACAAAATCCTCAAATTGAGATGCCATTACTATATATACGAGCAGTATAACCAAAGCAAGTAGCATTCCCATGTCGCCAAATGTCTCTTGTTGGTCTTCGTAAGTACCGCCAACAGCCACGTTGATGCCTTGTGGTATTTCCGTTTGGTCGATGATGCTTTGAATAGAAGTTGCTAATTCGCCAAGCGAAACGCCTTCCGGTGTTACCGATACTTTTACGATACGTTGACGCGATTTGCGTTTGATTTCGGGCGGACACCAATACTCTTTAACCTCTGCCAATTCACGTAGTTTAACCTGTTTGCCATAGGCATCAATAAGTGTAAAGTTCTCAATATCACTCATGCTATCGCGATATTTTTCGGCAAGACGTACAACTATGTCGTACTCTTCTCCGTCTTCTTTGAGGTACCCTGCGGTGAATCCGTTCACGCGATTGCGGACATACATAGATACAGCCGAAGTACTCAATCCGTGGCGTGCAAGTTTTTCCTTGTCAAAGATGATTTGGAGTTCGGCACGGTCTTCTTCTCGGTCGATATTGATGTCGCGAGCACCGGGTATGCTTTTGAATTTATTTTTCAAATCTTCAGCCAAAAGGTTTGTTTTGTCAAAATCGTAACCATATATTTCGACATCAACGTTGTTGGAAGAGCGGCCTCCTCCTGAAGTCGAAACGGTATAGTTGATGACCTCCGGTGTTTCGTTTAATACGCCACGTATCGATTCGGCAATTTGCCAAATAGTACGTTCACGTTCCCATTTTTTCGGGCAACGTACTGTCATGGAGATTTTGTTGTTGGTCGAAGAGGTGAATAATGCACTGATACCTCCATCGTCGTCGGAACCTACCGAAGATGAAATTAACAATACTTCGGGTGCAACCTCCATTATTTTATGTTCAAAATAGCGTGCCATTTTCATTGATTCTTCGACACGTGTTCCACGCTGAAGTTCAATGGTAATGCTCATACGACCGTTGTCTTGTTGTGCCATAAAGTCTGTTCCGATTCGACCGGTGAACACAGGTATGAGCGATATTCCAAAGAAAAGAATAATGCTTAAAATTGTAACAGCTTTATGATTTAAACACCAACGTAATGCATTCGCGTAAATGCGGTCAACTTTATCAAGTAGGCCGACAACGTATTTCTGATACCAGCCTTTATGTTGCTCTTCTTTGATGAGCTTTCCATTTTCGTCAACTCTTACCTTGCGAGCTTTCAATAGTTTTGAGCAAAGCATTGGAGTAAGCGAAATAGCGACAAGGGTAGATACCGAACAAACGATGGTTACAATCCAACCTAATTCTTTGAACAAAATACCTGCCTGACCGCCAAGCATCGTCAATGGCACAAATACGGCAACTATTACAAGCGTGGTGGCTATAACCGACACCCATACCTCGTTGGTGGCATAAATGGCTGCCTCACGCGGGCTGGAGCCTCGTTCGATGTGTTTGGTAATGTTTTCCAGTACCACAATAGCATCATCGACCACCATACCGATTGCCACGTTGAGCGAACAGAGCGAAATAATGTTGAGCGAACTATCGGTAAGCAACAAGTATATGAACGCAACGAGCAAAGAAATCGGTATCGTTATTGATACGATAAGGGCTGCACGCCATTTGCCGAGGAAGAATAGTACTACCAATACCACGAACAACAATGCATAACCAACTGACTCGATCAAACCATCAATGGCATTTTGAATCTCGGTTGAAGAGTCGTAAATAAGGTCAAATTTGATGTCGGGAGGCAGCGTTTTTTTGATTTTTTCCAATTCGTTACGTACGTCTTCCGCAATTTGTACGGTGTTGGCACCCGATTGTTTCATTACAATAAGTCGAACACCATCTTTGCCATTTATTTTTTCGTCAAGAGTAACGTCTTTTATTGTGTCACGTACTTGCGCTAAATCGCGTATATAAACCTGTTTCCCCGATGTAGTGGTTGTTACCACAATATCTTCCATCTCTCTACTCTCTACATATTCGCTTTGTACGCGAAGTTGATATTGCTCTTTCCCCATTTTTACGGAACCGGAGGCAAGGTTCAGGTTGTTGCCACTAACGGCATTTCCTACTTGTTCTACCGATAGCCCGTATGCATCGAGCTTTTGCGGGTCAAGATCAATATAAACGTAGCGTTTTGGGGCTCCTCCTAACGATAAATTACCAATACCATCAATGCGGTTTAAAACGTTAATAACTTGGTCGTCAAGTATTTTCTCTAATCCTGGATAACTCTCGTCGGCGGTTATGGCATATTGCATAATTGGCATCGACGAGGTATTGAATTTAAATATCAGAGGCCGACTGACGTTATCCGGTAAGTTGTCGTACACCATGTCGATAGACGAACGAATGTCGTTTACGGCTTCATCGAGGTTATATCCCCATTCAAATTCCAATGTTACAAGCGAAATGTTGTCTTTGCTCGTGGAGGTAATTTCCTTTAATCCTTCTACGGAGTTCAGACTATTTTCAAGAATCTTGCTGACATTGGTTTCGATTTCGGAACTATTAGCTCCCGGATAAGTGGTCATAACTGACACATACGGAGGCTCCATCTCCGGAAATTGGTCGATAGGCAGTCTCATATATGAGAATACACCTAAAATTATCACCGCCACAAATATCAATGCCGTGGTGATAGGGCTGTTAATTGACGATTTATATATACTCATGGTTTTGTATATTTAAAGGGAATTATTGCATAATGTTTAGTTTTACTCCGTCAACCAAACGAGCCTGCCCGACCACAACGAGTTCGTCGCCTTCTACGATTTCGTCGGACAAAATCTCTACTTGGTCGTCGAAACGTTGCCCGAGTTTCACAGGTACATATTTGGCAACGCCGTTACGATTGATATAGACGTAGCGGTTGTCAGAGCCTTGCAACTTTAATACTGTTTGATAAGGTACGACAAAAACATCTTCTTTCCCAAGAAACAAGGTGGCATTCACATACATTCCGGGGCGAAGCATATCTTTTTCGTTCGGGATTCTAACCTTAATAGTAAACGTATGAGATGCTGGGTCGATGGTAGGAAATACGCGCTCAACGGTTGCAGGAAATACTTTCCCGTCGCCATAAATTTCGGAACGAATGTCAAGCGACATACCTGCTTTTACTTGGGGGAAATAACGTTCCGGTACTGCTATTTCGGCTTTCAGTGTAGAAATCTGTGTAAGTACCAAAATAGGTTGTCCGCCATACAACTCTCCATCTTCGTAGTTTTTTGCAGAAATAACACCGCTAAAAGGAGCTTTGACATAGGTGTTCGTTTCCAAAAAGTCGATGTTTTCGGCCGTTTGGTCATACGAAAGTTTTAGTTGATCGTATGCTTGTTGAGTGGCACTACCTGTTTTGAGTAGAGCTTCGACGCGAGCCAACTCCACACCAAGATTTGCATAGGTCAGTTTTGATGTTTTGTATTGTAACTCGTCCATACGAACAAGCATATCGCCTTTTTTTACATGAGCACCTTCTTCTACATAAATATGTTCGATTTTTCCTGTAACAGAAGGGGCTACGTTTTGTGTTTCATATCCTTGCAATGTGGCACTGAGCACTACTTCTCGCGTAATTGTGGTAGTGGTCATTTTCTTTGTTTTTACTTGTTCAATGCGTTCTTCGGAAACTTTTTCTTTCTCCGATTTGTCTTTCTTCCCGCAAGCGGTGAACGTAATTAAAACCATTGCTGCAATGGCAATAATGTAATTTGATGTTTTCATGTTGATTTGTTTTTATCTGTTTGTTTATTATTTATTCAATAGTTTTTTTAATTCAATTTGAGCATTTACAAGATTGAGTATTGATTGTATGTAATCGCTTTGAGCGGTAAGCAATGTCATACTTGCATTGGTAAGTTCAAGTGACGAGGCGTGTCCGTATTCAAATTTATTCGATGTGCTTTCAAAAACGCGTTGCGATACGTCAATGTTCATTTTTTGCGTGTCGAAATCCTCGTATGCCGATGATAGATTGTAACGCAATTGTTTGTGTTGTACAAGAAGTCCGTCGCGAGCATCTGCCAATGAATTTTCGGCTGCTTGGCGAGCTAATTTTTTCTCGGTAATACCTGCGGCACGTTTCCCTGTCGACCACAAAGGAATAGAAAGTTGCAGCCCGACCACACCAACTTGTTGTTCCATTGGCGATGAGCCTGAAAAGTATTTATTAGGCGAGGAATATTGATAAAAAGCACTCAAAGTGGGTATATAAGCCATTCCAGCCATAATGACATTCTGCTTCGCCATCTTTACGTTTTGCTCCGCCAATTGATAATTGTAATTATTGTTTAAATCGAAGTCGGCAGCTAACAACTTTAACGCTTCTTCCACATTTAATACGTTATCAAGTTGGTCGGTCAGTACCAATTTTACATCGGCGCCAACAGCCAATTGCAAAGCCAAAGCATTGTAAATCATTTCCAATGAGCGATTGGTGGAGTTGATGGCACTGCGCATACTTGCCACCTGTACTTTGATTTGGTCGGCAGAGGTTTGCTCGGCGGCACCTGCTGATACCGAATTGTCGGTTATTTCTTGCAACTTTTCAAGGTCCGTCAGACTTTTGTTTAAAAGTTCGACGGTCTTTTCCATGGCAAGAGCGGTGATGTAGTAAGTTTCGACATTTGAAACAACATCTAACTCCGTATTGCGTTTGTTGATGTTTTGCATTTCAATTGCGGTGTTGTTGATAAGTGCACCCATAATTAACTGTCCGTTAATAGCGATTGAAGCACTGACACTCAATGAACCTGCGGTGTTTTCCATCTTTTTTTCGGTAGGTGGAACTCCGTCCATCAGGGCAAATTTCATGGTCCCGTTTGTGTAATTCAACCCGAGAGACATATCGGCTTGCGGTAGCATCTGCGCAATGGTTTGCCAGCGGGCAGCATACGCCTGACGTACGCTTAAATCGGAGTTTTGTAAAGTACGATTGTTCTCAAGAGCATAATCGCGAGCCTCGGCAAGCGATAAGTGCAACTCACTGGGAGAGTCGCTCGTTTGGGCCATCAGTGTAAAATAACACATTGTCCCACATAATAATCCTAAAATTTTTTTGTTCATAAACTTTTATTTATTTGGTTGTTTTTATCTTGTTTGTAAGTAATATGCTATACCGTTTTCGTTGCACAACATGTGTATTACCATGTCAAGAAAATAATCGATACATTGAGAGTTGCTCATCGATAGCGACATTAAATCTTTTGAGGTGAATGTAGTCATGCTTGTCAATAAAATGGCAGTGGCTTCGATGTTTAAATCGTTGCGAAACATATTTTGTTCAATGCCTTTTTTTAACAGAAGTGCAGTGTTTTTACGTTCTATATTTTTAGTTTTTATTTGAAAGTTCTGCCATAGTTCAGGATAAAATTTCTCTAAGTCGTATTTAAAAGCGAGATACTTTTCTATAGGATATTGATGTAGTTTTTTGAATTTCTGTATCATTGTATCCAATATGTTGCAATCATGTTCAAGAGTTACATTAAAATCCTTTTCTTGTTTTTGAGACATCGTGTTGAGCAATTCTGTTACCAATTCGTCTTTCTGTTTGAAAATGGTATAAAATGTCTTTTTTGAAATGTGCAGTTCGTTGCAGATTTCGTCAATGCTTACACTTCGTATTCCAAATTTGAAGAATAATTCGCCTGCTGTTTTAAGTATTCTTGCTTTCATGCAGATGTTGTAAAAATATCGTCGCAAAGATAGAGTAAGAGTATTATATGATAAAGTTAAAATATTATAAAAAATTTTAATATGTGTAATTACATAATTATTTGTATATCAATTATTTAAAGGAGACCAATAGGACTTTGAAAGTTTCTTGGTACTCGTTTGGAGGCATTCTGTGGAAAGCATAAAAAATAAAAACGATCATTTAATGACCGTTTTTATTAACAAATGGAAAAGATAAATGTTCAAATTACGATTTACTCTGCAGCTTGTTCACCTTTATTTTGGTGGTTGTTCGGCTTTCTGTTTGGACGTGGACGTCTTTCACGAGGTTCGGGCTCGACATAGCCTTCGGGTTTTTCTTTCAAAACTTTTGCAGAAAGTTTGAATTTCCCTGTTTTTTCATCAATATCAAGTAATTTCACCTCTATTGTGTCGTCTTCTTTCAGATTGGTTTCTTCTATCGTATTGTAATGCTTCCAATCTATTTCGGAAATATGCAACAAGCCCTCTTTCCCCGGCATTATTTCTACAAATACACCATAAGGCATAACCGATTTAACGATGGCCTGATAGGTGTTCCCAACTTCCGGAATTGCCACAATGCTTTTGATTTTTGCTATGGCGGCATCAATAGATGCTTTGTTGTTGGCAGCGACTTCAACAATTCCTTTGTCGTCAACCTCTTCAATAGAAATGACGGTATTTGTGTCAGCCTGAATGCTTTGAATGATTTTTCCGCCGGGACCAATCACTGCACCGATAAATTCTTTAGGAATTTCGATAGTAACAATGCGAGGTGCATGAGGTTTGATGTCGGCACGAGGCTCCGGTAAAGTTTCTTGAATCTTACCTAAAATAAACATACGTCCTTCGTGTGCTTGTTGCAAGGCTTTTTCAAGAATCTCGTACGATAGCCCGTCAACTTTGATATCCATTTGGGTGGCGGTAATACCATCTTTCGTACCTGTAACTTTAAAGTCCATATCGCCCAAGTGGTCTTCGTCGCCAAGAATATCGCTTAATACGGCAAAGTTCTTGCCCTTGTTTTCTGAAATAAGTCCCATGGCAATGCCCGAAACAGGTTTTTTGATGGGTACACCGGCATCCATTAACGCAAGTGTCCCAGCACAAACGGTAGCCATCGACGAAGAACCATTGGATTCCAATATGTCTGAAACTACACGAATGGCATAAGGATAATTTTCAGGTACCATGTTCTTTAATGCACGACATGCCAAGTTTCCGTGTCCGATTTCTCGACGCCCTATGCCTCGTTGAGCCCGAGCTTCTCCGGTCGAGAATGGAGGAAAGTTGTAGTGTAACAAGAAACGGTCTGAACCTTGAATCAACGCCTCGTCAATCATCTTCTCGTCTTGTTTTGTTCCTAATGTGACGGTACACAACGATTGTGTTTCACCACGAGTAAAGATAGACGATCCGTGAGGTCCGGGTAGATAGTCCACTTCCGACCAAATGGGGCGTATCTCGTTTGTTTTGCGACCGTCGAGGCGTTTCCCCTCGTCAAGAATGCTACGACGCATGGCTTCTTTTTCGACATCGTGATAATATTTGTCAATCAAAGCCTC
The DNA here is from genome assembly GCA_017456885.1 of Paludibacteraceae bacterium. Classification (GTDB taxonomy): domain Bacteria; phylum Bacteroidota; class Bacteroidia; order Bacteroidales; family Paludibacteraceae; genus RGIG9608. The sequence goes on along the minus strand of JAFTIM010000002.1, from coordinate 4,536 downwards.
TTTTTCTTCCAATTCTTCTTCGCTAAAATTAGCTTTGTATTCTTCTTTTATTGCCTCGAAAGCATCTGAACGAGCGTGTTTGTCGGCATTGCACGAAGAGGCTACTGCGTAAACCTTGTCATACGTTTTTTCTCGTACGTCTTTGCGTAAATCCTCATCGTTCTCCTCGTGGCAGTAAATACGTTTTTCGGTTTTTCCTACTGCTTCCATCAACTCTATTTGTGCCTGACACTGAGGTTTAATGGCTTCGTGAGCAGCTTTAATGGCTTCTAACATTTCTGCCTCGGATACCTCTTGCATTTCTCCTTCAACCATCATGATATTATCAAGAGTTGCTGCAACCATCAGTTCGATGTCGGCATGCTCAAGTTGCTCAAATGTTGGGTTGATAACCATTTCTCCGTTTATGCGGGCAACGCGAACCTCCGATATTGGACCTTCGAACGGAATGTCGGAAACGGCCAAAGCGGCTGAAGCTGCCAACCCAGCTATCGAGTCGGGCATATCTATGCCGTCGGCCGAATAAAGCGTAACGTTGACAAACGTTTCTGCATGATAATCATCGGGGAATAACGGTCGTAAAGCACGGTCGATCAAACGTGCAATTAAAATCTCGTAGTCAGAGGCTCTTCCTTCGCGGCGAGTAAAACCTCCGGGGAAACGTCCGTTTGATGAGAATTTCTCTTTATACTCTACTGTCAAGGGCATAAAATCGGTGCCCGGAACAGCATCTTTTGCAGAGCAAACTGTTGCTAAAAGCATTGTTTTGCCCATTTTTACCATTACGGCACCATCGGCTTGCTTTGCCAAGCGCCCTGTTTCAATTGTAATGGTACGTCCATCACCGAGTGTGATGGTTTTTGTAACTACATTCATACAAAAAATATTAAAAATTATAAACTCTAAAAATCGTGCAAAGATACCCTTTTTTATTCAGAATTAAGATTTTTTCCGTAAAGAATATTTGTAAGTTGTAAATATGTTTTTTGGTCATTGGAAAAATGTCAAAAGAAATGTGTTGTTGTTGCACAAAAAAGAAGTCGTTGATTAAAAGAAAAAGAAAAATGGTTGTTTGGGTTCAAAAAAACTGTAATTTTGCCATTTCAAAATCTAAAAAATATCTTTTATATGAAGAAACATAATTTTAATGCAGGTCCGTCTATTCTTCCTGAATTTACGATAGAAAATACTGCAAATGCGATACGGAATTTTAATGGTACGAACCTTTCGCTGATGGAAATCAGCCATCGTTCAAAAGAATTTCAGGCTGTCATAGATGAGGCTGAAGCACTATTCAAAGAAATTTTGGACATCCCCGCCGGATATTCAGTTTTGTTTTTAGGTGGTGGTGCAAGTATGCAGTTCTGCATGGTTCCATATAATTTGTTGGAGAAAAAAGCCGCATACCTAAACACCGGAACATGGGCTAATAAGGCTCAAAAGGAGGCAAAACTTTTTGGTGAAGTAGTGGAAGTGGCTTCGTCGAAAGACGCAAACTATTCGTATATCCCCAAAAATTATGAGATACCTTCGGATGCCGATTATTTTCATATCACTACGAATAATACGATATTCGGAACGGAAATCAGAAAAGATATTGATTCGCCGGTGCCTTTGGTGGCCGATATGTCGTCCGATATTTTTTCGCGACCGGTAGATGTGTCGAAATACGGATTGATTTATGGTGGTGCTCAAAAAAATCTTGCACCTGCAGGAGTCGCTTTCGTAATTGTAAAAGAGGAGTTGTTGGGCAAGGTTTCGCGGGCAATCCCTACAATGCTTGATTATCGTACACATGTGGCTAATGGGTCAATGTTTAACACACCTCCTTGTGTGCCTATATTCGCAGCTTTACAAACGCTGAAATGGTTGAAACAATTGGGCGGTTTGCGTAAAATGGAGCAGATAAATCTTGAAAAAGCCGCTTTGTTATACGACGAAATAGACCGAAACAGATTGTTTAAAGGCACGGCAGCTATAGAAGATCGTTCGATAATGAATGTTTGCTTTGTAATGAACGACGAGTACAAAGAGTTGGAACCTAAATTTTTGGAGTATGCCGTTTCGCAAGGAATGGTAGGTATTAAGGGACATCGCTCGGTGGGTGGATTCAGAGCTTCCATCTACAATGCAATGCCGAAAGAGAGCGTGTAAGCATTAGTCGATTGTATGAAACACTTTGAAAGCCAATTATAATCATTAAGATAGTATGAAAATTTTAGTAGCTACAGAAAAGCCTTTTGCAAAAGCCACTGTCGAAGGTATGAAATCTATTGCCGAAAAGGCCGGATTTACGATTGCTTTATTGGAAAAATACACCGATAAAAAAGAACTGCTTGATGCAGTAGTAGATGTAGATGCTTTGATTGTGCGTTCCGATAAAGTTACCAAAGAGGTGATAGACAGTGCTCGTCAGTTAAAAATTGTAGTGCGTGCAGGTGCCGGTTTCGACAATTTGGACTTAGCTGCATGTACCGGAAGGGGTATTGTGGCAATGAATACGCCGGGTCAAAACTCGAATGCGGTTGCCGAATTGGCATTGGGCATGATGGTGTATATTTCTCGTAATTGTTTTTGCCCCGGTACGGGGTCTGAATTGAAAGGTAAAAATCTTGGTATTCAGGCTTATGGTAATGTGGGACGGTTGGTAGCAAAAATTGCAAAGGGGTTTGGCATGAATGTTTATGCGTTCGATCCGTTTGTTCCTGCCGATTTGATTGAAAAAGATGGCGTTAAGGTGGTTGCTTCGTTAGACGAGTTGTATACTACATGTCAATTTGTTTCGCTACATATTCCTGCAAATGAGCAAACGAAAAAATCCATCGGTTATGCCTTGCTGACGAAAATGCCTCATGGAGGTTGTTTGGTAAATACTGCTCGCAAGGAGGTGATTGACGAAGATGGTTTGATAAAGGCGTTGGAAGAGCGTCCCGACCTGAAATATATTACGGATATAGCCGCAGCAGCACAAGATGTGTTGAACGAAAAATTTGCGGGTCGCGTTTTTGCTACTCCCAAAAAAATGGGAGCGGAAACTGCCGAGGCAAATACAAATGCAGGTTTTGCCGCAGTGAACCAAATAATTGATTTTTTCGCTACGGGAAATACTAAATTCCAAGTCAATAAATAATTGGACAAACATCTTGTTCGTTTTATTATTTATTGTATCTTTGCACTGCTTCTGAAAAGAAGCAATGCTCTTTGGAGAGATGGTAGAGTGGTCGATTACAGCGGTCTTGAAAACCGCCGTACCGAGAGGTACCGGGGGTTCGAATCCCTCTCTCTCCGCAATAAACGCTGAAAATCAGCAAATTATAAAACAAACACCCAATTTTACACCCAAGAATGTAAAGTTGGGTGTTTTTATTTTATTTAAGACGAATCATATTCGCTCGGAAAATAATTTGATAAAAAACAGAACAAACGAAAAAAACAACCAATTCATTTTCCGTAAGATTTCGTATCTTTGCAGTAAATAATAAATCAGGGTCTGTCATGATAATATATAATGTTTAAAAATCGTAGTATGAAAAAAAGTAGAAGAAAACGCCTTGTAATTTTGTGTATAGCTTTAGTTTGTATCATAGTTTTAGTTTTTTTATTGTTCTCTAAATCAACTTCTAATAATAGTACAAATCCACCTTTGACAGATGTTTTGACTGATAGCATTTCTCGGATAGTATCAGCTTGTCCTGGTGAAATTGGAGTGGCAATTATTATTAATAACACAGATACAGTTAAAGTTAATGATAAGAGTGTATATCCTATGATGAGTGTATTTAAGGTTCATCAGGCATTAGCTCTTTGCAATGATTTTGATAACAAAGGGATTTCACTTGATACCTTAGTAAAGATAGATAGGAATAGACTTGATTCAAAGACTTGGAGTCCTATGATGAAAGATTATTCCGAGTTGGTTATATCATTAACCGTGAGAGATTTACTTCGTTATACTATTGCTCAAAGTGATAATAATGCAAGCAATCTGATGTTTAAAGATATGGTCAATGTTGCTCAAACTGACAGTTTTATAGCCACACTTATTCCTCGTTCAAGTTTTCAGATAGCTTATACAGAAGAGGAAATGTCGGCTGACCACGATAGGGCTTACTTTAATTATACATCTCCTCTTGGTGCCGCAATGTTGATGAACCGTTTGTTTACCGAAAGTATTGTCAGTGGTGAGAAGCAAAGTTTCATTAAGAATACATTAAAAGAATGTGTGACAGGTACAGATAGAATAGTCGCTCCGCTTCTTGATAAAGAAAGGGTTTCTATTGCACATAAGACGGGTTCTGGTTATGTCAATGAAAATGGTATTCTTGCAGCTCACAATGATGTTGCCTATATATGCCTGCCTAATAATGTCTGCTATACTTTAGCGATATTTGTTAAGGATTTCAAGGGTAATGAATCACAAGCATCACAATATGTTGCGCATATATCAGAGGTCGTATATTCTTTATTAATACAAAATTCGGCAATTCCTTAAGTTGCGTTTACTTTGAAGCTTCAATGGTAAACATTATATAATTT
>JAFTIM010000013.1 GCA_017456885.1 Paludibacteraceae bacterium | reverse complement strand
TCCGTTCTTCACTCGTTGCTTGTCGGCATCCCATTTGGCTACGTCAATCCGGTAGCCTGTTGTAAACTCGATGCGTTGGCTTGCGTATATGACACGCATACGGATGGGTACGTTCTCTACGATTGGCACACCGTTCTTTTTCCGGCTTTCCAATGCAAAAATGATGTTACGTTTGATATTCATAATTGGGTGCGTTTGAAATTCTACACCCAAATATACACCCAATATTTGGAATAGCAAAAGATATTCAGAAAGATTTAGATTTACTCTGCGCTTTAGATAGTATATGATTATCAGTGATTTGCAATTTTATGATATTTCTTGAAAGCATAGGTTCGAGAGCCTCTCTCTCCGCAAAAAAAGGTTTACAAATTTTTGTAAGCCTTTTTTTGTTGTTCAACAAATAGATGGGTTTTCTCCTGTTCTACTTAAAACTTCAACTGTCGAAATGTTTATTTACAAGGTATTTTCTCTATTCGACATTGATGGCGTCCGCCTTCAAATTCGGTGGTTAAAAAAGTTTTTACTAACGAAAGTGCCTTTTCTTGGGAAATAAAACGTGCTGGCAATGCCAAAATGTTTGCATTGTTGTGCCGACGAGCAAGTGAAGCCAACTCGGTATCCCAACATAAAGCAGAGCGAATGCCTTGGTGCTTATTTACGGTCATGTTTATGCCGTTGCCACTGCCGCAAATGGCAATGCCATAACGGCAAACTCCCTTTTCAACGGCTTCGGCAAGCGGATGCGCGTAGTCGGGATAGTCGCAACTTGAGGTGGAGTTAGTACCAAAATCCATCACCTCAAAATGATTGTTGTTAAGCCATGTCGTCAAGTATTGTTTCAGTTCGAAACCAGCATGGTCTGATGCAATTCCTATTTTCATATAATTATTCAAAAGAGTTCCAACCTTGTGCTTTGAGTTTAAATTCCTGTCCGTCGCGAGTAACCAAACACGCTCCTTGTTCGGGCGAGGTAATGTGTCCGATCACTTTTATCTCCTCAATGTCTTTTACTTCATCATAGCGGTCAAGTGGAACGGTAAAGAGGAGTTCGTAATCTTCGCCACCATTGAGCGCAGCAGTTGTCAGATTCATGTTAAATTCTTCGGCCATGGTTGCAGTTTGATAGTCAATTGGGATTTTCTCTTCGTAAACCCGACAACCCTTTTTGCTTTGCTCGCATAAGTGTAGCAATTCCGATGAGAGTCCGTCGGATACATCAATCATCGACGTTGGTACGATACCCTTTTCAGCTAAAATGGCGATAACGTCTTTGCGTGCTTCCGGTTTTAGCTGACGTTCCAAAATGTATTCTTTCGAGGCAAAATCGGGTTGAATGGCATCTTTCTCATCGGCATTCAGATATACGGCTTTTTCGCGTTCAAGCAATTGCAACCCCATATAGGCGGCACCTAAATCGCCCGAAACACAAATCAAATCGTTTTCTTTTGCCCCGTTGCGGTAAACAACCTTGTCTTTGTCCGCTTCGCCTATACAGGTAATGCTTATTGTCAGTCCGGTATAAGAAGCCGATGTGTCGCCTCCAACCAAATCGACACCGTATTGCTCGCAGGCCAAAAGAATGCCTGAATATAAATCGTCGACCGACTCTACCGACATGCGTTTCGAAATGCCCAGCGTTACAAGAATCTGTTTGGGTTGCCCGTTCATGGCGTAGATGTCCGAAAAATTAACGATGGCAGCTTTATATCCAAGATGTTTCAATGGTGTGTATACCAAATCGAAATGAATGCCTTCTAATAAAACGTCGGTAGTTACAAGAATCTGTTTGTTTTTGTAATCGAGTACGGCTGCATCGTCGCCGACACCTTTTATTGAGGAGGTGTTTTTTAATTCAATATTATCGGTAAGGTGGTGTATAAGCCCGAATTCGCCTGTTTCTGAAATGCTTGTCATAATAGATGTTTTTTACCTACGCAAAGGTACGAAAAACCATTGGATAAATTTTGCTTGTGCCGATGTCAGCCTTTTATATATTGCAAAATCTGTTCGGCATGGACTTTTGTTTTTATCTCTTTGGGCGAGAATATTTTTTCGATGATGCCGTTTTCATCTACTAAATAGGTAGTGCGTAAGGTGCCGATAGTTCGTCTGCCGCAAGCTACCTTTTCGCCCCAACAACCTAATTGTTGCAGCAGGGTTGTATCGGTATCGGCTATCAGCGGGAAGTCCAAGCCTTGTGTTTCGGCAAATTTTTTCTGCACTGCTTGTTTGTCTTTGCTTACGCCGATTATGGCATAACCTGCAGCCTCCAAGTCGGCTTTGTGCGATTGTAACGAACATGCCTCGGCCGTGCAACCGCTCGTGTTGGCTTTCGGATAACTGTAAAGAATGATTTTCTTACCACGATAATCACTGCTTTTAATTTCGTTCCCGTTTTGGTCTATACCCAAAATTTCAGGGATTTTTTCTCCAATATTCATAACTATTTTTTTAATTGTAAATGCCACATTTTATGATTGAAAAAGGTTGTCGGATTGATACGTGAAAATCCGACGGAATGATATAGTTTCTCGGCCTTCGGATTGTCAAAATCCACAAGTAAACCGATGTTTTTATGTCCTTCGAGAAAAGCCTTTCTGCACATGGCCGATAATAATTGATTGCCGATGCCTAAACCTCGAAAATCGGGTAATACGGCTATCGAATCCAAATAAAATTCACCTGCTTCGGTTTCTGCATTCAAGGCGGGAGTTGTGCCGAGGTGTTTTTTTATTATTGCAAAAGTGCCTTCGCGGAGCGACATGAGGTCTGCTCCGTTATAACCTACAATGGCACCTGCCACGGCGTTGTCTTTTTCCGCAATAAGGGCATTTCGGTAGCTGTATTGGGTGTTTTCGTTGCGAGCAATTTCTTCCAATACGTCAATGTAGCGGTTGCCGCAATAATCTTTTAAACACGCCTCGTCGCCTATTGCCATTGCCACAACTTGGGCAATCAGGTGAGCATCGTCGGGTTTTGCAGGGCGAATCAGAAGTTTGTCGGTGTGTGTCATATTAAAAAATGGTTAATTCGTTTAAGAAAAAAGGTATATATCGTTTTTATTGACATATACCTTTTTTCGGTTGATTTTAAAAAGATATATTAAAATCCTTCTTCTGTCATAAACAATCGTCCTACCGATATTGTTTTCACTTTTCCTACTTCTTTAAGTGCTTTCAAATCAATATCTTTTTTATTGCCCATAATGACAATGCTGATAGGTTTGTTTTTGATATTCTCGTTGTAGAAACGCACAATGTCGTCGAAGGTCAGGTTGTTGAGTTTCTCCATATTGGCTTTTGCAGGGTCTTCAGTGTATCCGATGCGTTTCCAATTTTCGAACACGAAACTTGCGTTGCGGAACGAAGGTTTCTGACTCAACATCACTTCGCGCAAGTAGGTTTTTACGTTGTCGATACGTTCGGGATAGAGCGGCATATCGGTTAGCAACTTCATAAACAACTTAACCGCATCGACGGTTTTGTCGGCTTGTGTTCCTATAAATCCGAGGAAATAGGTCGGTTTGTTTGGTACAGGCGGACGGCTGATGTAACCATACGTCGTGTAAGCCATGGAGTTGTTTTCGCGGATTTCGTTCATGACAAGCCCGTTGAATCCACCGCTAAAGTATTGATAAAAAGCATTGTAATCGACATCGTCGGCACAGTTGTAATCCTTGCCGTGTATGTAGAAATAAATCTTGCTTTGCTGTGTTTCCGAGTTCGGAAGGAAATAGATAACGGGTGTTTCGTAGTTGGCTACCTCTTTTACAACAGGAGATTCCGACGATTTACCTCCTTCGGTCAGCGGCAGATTGGCTTTCAACACCTCGGTTACCTGTTCGATAGGCAACTTGCCTGCATAGTGTACCTCGGCTTGATACTGCGTGGCTCGAATAATTTCGCCTGTGAGTTCGGCAAGCGGAAGATTGTAAATATCCATAATCGAAAGGCGGTCTAAATAGTCCGATTTGTCTTTGTATAGAAGGTATTCTACCAATGCGTCTTCCAATACGTCAGGGTCTTTTTGCTCGGTCATACGCATACTGATGACGCTACCTTTTGCATTATCCAACTGCTTCATTTCCAATTTAGGCATGAAAATCTGTTTTTGCATAATCTGGCAAGCTTCTGCAAGTTTGTTTTCGTTACCTAAAATTTTGATATAGAAATAACTGTCGTCGCAGGCGTAAGTGCAGGTTGCGTTTGCTTCGCAAAACATACGTTTAACATCTTGCGGTGCAGTGTTTGGCATGATACCTGCATTGTTGAGTATTTGTGTAGCCAATGCGAGTTTGGGCATTTTGTCCGTACCGACACCGTATTTTATTACCAACGAGAAAATATCGTTTTTCGGGTTGTTGGAATAAAAGAGTTTTGTCTTTTGGTCTAAGTTTGCAATTTGCACCCGACCAAAATCATTGTAAACTTCTTCCGATTGACCCATCGGTATGTTTTTAAATGCTTTAGCGTATTCGCTCTCTTTGCTTTTGGGCTGTTCAATCGGTTTTATAGCCGGTTTTTGCAGTTTGTTGCGTTTCGGGCTGCCGTCCATAAACGAGAAAAGAATATAATTGTCGGTATTGAAGTATCGTTGTACCGTGCGTTGAATGTCTTCTTTTGTTATCGCCATAACGGCTTCTTTGTATCGAAACACCTCTTCGATGTTTTCGTTGTAAACAAAGGCATCGCTGATGACACTTGCAATAGCATCGGAAGATTCCATTGTCAAATCGAATTCTTTGCATATGCTTTCCTTTACCGACTGAATCAACCAATCGGGTATCTTGCCTTCGCCTAATTTTTTGATTTCGTTGAATACTACGTTTTGTGTCTCTTTGTCCGATAGATATCTGCGTTGGTTGATGTCGTAACTCGGAATGGCGATAATCAGTATTGTACCTTGGTCGCGGCGAGCCATGTTATAGCCTCCTGCTGCCATTACATCTCCGTCTATCGAAAGACGATCGAGTAGTCCGGTTCCGCTGCTGTTGGTCAGAATATTTGTACAGAAATCCAAAAGAAGTTCATCAGGATCTCCCTTTTTTACCCCCTCGAATGCCCAATACATTTGAGGATAGTATCCCAATCGCTCGGTGAATTTCTGATGTGTATATTTGGCCAAAGGATATGCTTTACGTTCCGGTAACGGTTTTGCTTCGAGGCGTTCGAATTTTGCTTTGATAAGCGGAATTACCTCCTCCGATTTGAAATTTCCTGACAAAATGAGCGCCATGTTGTTGGGTACATACCAAGTGTTGTAAAATTCAATCAGTTTGCTCAAACGAGGATTTTTCAAATGTTCTTGCGTACCGATAATGTCGCGTCCGTAGGGATGACCCGGGTATATGTGCGAAAATATGTAGTTGCTGACATGCGTTGAACGGTTGTCCTGATACATGTTGAATTCTTCGTAAACGTTTTCCAACTCGGCTTGGAAAGTTCTGAATACCGGATTGATAAATCGTTCGGAATAAAGATCCAACCAGCGTTCCATTTGATAGGCGGGAAACGAGTTGTAGTAAACGGTCATGTCGTACGAAGTTCCTGCATTTAACCCCGTACCTCCAATCGCCTCAATCAAATTAGAAAACTCGTTGGTAAGCCCGTATTGTGCAGCCGACAATGATTCCTTGTTGATGTCGGTTATCAAGGTTTGACGCATTTCGGGGTCGGTAGTTTCTGCCAATTGGTCGTAAAGCGAAATTATTTTCTCGTAATGAGGTTTCTCGCTCTCCCAATCAAGGGCACCAATGCTTTGGGTACCTTTAAATAAAACGTGTTCCAAATAGTGTGCAAGACCGGTATATTCCGAAGGCTCATCCATAGAGCCGGCGCGTACTACGATTTGACCCAATACGTCGGATTGATCAGGGTCTTCCCATAAAAAAACGGTAAGCCCGTTGTCCAACTTAAATTGTTTAAGCTCCGGTCGTTGAGCATAAATGCTTGGAAATAAAATGATTGAAACCAAGCAACTTAAAAGAAATTTTTTCATAAAACAATAAATTTAAAATGTTAATGCAAAAGTATGTATTTTTAGGTGAATAGACACATTGTTTGTGATTTTTATGTTATTTAAGGTTTTTTGCTTATAGTTAAGTGTTGCAAAACATACGTTGTATAACAAATGTTGCGCAAAACATATGGCATTTATTCTAAACAAGAAGACAAAATGCCATGTTTTTGTAACTTTGTGTGTTTTTTACAACAATGATTTTATGCGACAATATATCGAACAAAAGATAATTCCTCTTTACGATGGTTTCGACAAAGGGCATGGCAGGGAGCATGTTTTTCAGGTTATCAATCAGAGTTTGGAGTTGTCGAAATATTACGATGTGAACCCGAATATGGTTTATGCCATAGCGGCTTATCACGATACGGGATTGACGATAAATCGGGAAACGCATCATCTGGAGTCGGGTCGGATTGTAAGAGCTGATGCTTGTCTGCCTCAATGGTTTTCTGCCGAGGAGATAGAAATAATGGCACAAGCGGTTGAAGACCATCGTGCTTCGAGCGACCATGCTCCCCGCAGTATTTACGGGAAGATAGTTGCGGAGGCCGACCGCCAAATTGATGGCGATACCATTCTGCGACGTGCTATTCAATATGGTTTGGCCAATTATCCCGAATTGGATGCCGAAGGTCATTGGCTGCGCGTGGCAGCACATTTAAATGAAAAATATGCCGAGGGCGGGTATTTGAAACTTTGGATTCCCGAGTCGTCGAATGCAGCAAGGTTACAAGAGTTTCGTCGCTTGTTGGAAAAAACCGACAAGCTTCGTCGGAAATTCGATGAACTGTTTTGTGCCGAAAAAACACAATAGTTGCTCTTTGTGAGTATTTTTGTTTGAAAATAGCAATTATCTTTGTCGGACGATGAGAGGACTTGTAATAAAAACAACGGGGAAAGAATTTTTGGTAGCTGCTCAGAATGGCGATGTCGTGAGTTGCTCCATAAAAGGGAATTTCCGTATCAAAGGGATAAAAAGTACCAATCCGGTGGCGGTAGGCGACTGGGTTTTGGTTGACGACAATCGTTTTATTTACCAAATTGAAGAACGGAAAAACTATGTTGTTCGTAAGCCTTCGAATCTTTCCAAGCAGTTGCATATCATTGCTGCCAACATCGATCAGGCATTGTTGGTTGTAACGGTGAAAAACCCCGAAACCTCAACGGTGTTTATCGACCGTTTTTTGGCTTCGGCAGAGGCTTATTCCATTCCCGTGATTATTGTGTTCAATAAAATGGACTTGCTCACTGCCGAGGATTTGAAGTATGTTGAAGCACTCTCGTTTTTGTACGAAAACATCGGTTACCGGTGCATACGAATTTCAAGCATAGCAAATTGCGATGCTTTGCGTCCGTTTTTGCAGGGCAAGTTGTCGTTGCTTACGGGAAATTCGGGGGTTGGCAAATCGACCATTGTAAATACGCTTTGCAGCAAAGAGGTTGCCCGTACGGCCGAAATTTCCGCCTATCATCATGCGGGAATGCATACGACCACGTTTTCCGAAATTCATCGTACGGGTGATATTTCCATTATCGACACGCCGGGGATAAAGGGCTTTGGAACGGTCGATTTGTCGAAAGAAACGGGGCATTATTTCCGGGAGATATTCCGATACTCGGAGCAATGTCGTTTCAACAACTGTACCCATACGCACGAGCCCGGTTGTGCGGTGATTGAAGCCGTGGAAAACAGGCTGATAGCTGCTTCGCGTTATCAGAGTTATTTGAGCATTATGGGCGATGAAAACGCCGAAAAATATCGTAAATAAAATTTTTAGAACAGATGATAAAACATGTTGTAATGTTTAGGTTTCGAGACGATGTTTCGCTTGAAACGCAAAAAAAAGCGGCTTGCGACTTTAAAAACGGTATCGAACGCTTGCCTGAAGTGATTCCCTTTATCCGCACTGTTTTTGTAGGGCTCAATGTCAATGCCGCCGAGCCGTGGCACATTTGCCTTGAATCGCAGTTCGATACGCTCGACGATGTAAAGGCGTACGCTTCGCATCCCGCTCACAAGGCTGTGGCTTCGGAACTGATGAAGTATGTGGGAGAGCGGGCTTGTGTCGATTTTGAACAATAACCGAATCTTGCAATGGCATCCGATATTTATACCTCGCGTAGCATACTCAAGTATGTGTTTATAATCTTTTCGATTGTAATTGCAACTGCCTCTATTTTTATTATTCAGGTGTTGGTAGAACGACTTGCCGCCGAGGAACGTGCCCGTATGGAACTTTGGGCGGATGCTACACGCGAACTTATTCGCACCGACAACCCCGAAAGTGATTTGAGTTTCGTTCAGAAAGTCATCGAATCGAATCACACGATACCGGTAGTGCTGACCGACGACGAGGGCAATGTGTTGTTTTCTCGCAATATAGATGACGACGAGATGCAAAATAAAACCACGATCGCCGATTTCGGATTTAAACACGAACCTATTCTTGTCGATTTCGACGACGAAACAAAACAATACATCTACTACGACGACTCGAAATTGCTGCGGCAACTCTCTTATTATCCCGTTGTACAGATAGGGGTGATTGTGCTTTTTCTGCTGCTGATGTCGTTGGCTTTTTATACGCTTCAGCGTGCCGAACAGAATAAGGTTTGGGTAGGTCTTTCGCGCGAAACGGCTCATCAGTTGGGTACTCCCATCTCTTCGCTTTTGGCATGGAACGAACTTCTTGCCATGCGTTATCCCGACGACGAGTTGCTTGGCGAAATGCAAAAAGACATCAAACGCTTGGAGGCAATAGCCGACCGCTTTTCAAAAATAGGCTCAAAACCCGAACTGCAAAAAATCATGCTCGATAAGGTGCTTCAGTCAGCCATCAACTATATGTCGTTGCGGGTGTCGAACAAAGTTACTTTCCGATATACGCCTGTACAAAATGTTCAGGTAAAAATAAATCCCGATTTGTTCGGTTGGGTTATCGAAAATCTTTGTAAAAACGCCATAGATGCCATGGACGGCATCGGCGAAATTCGTTTCGATGTTACGGAAAAACCACGACAGGTTTTGCTTGACGTTTCCGATACGGGCAAGGGTATTGCCAAATCGAAGCAAAAAACGGTGTTTCTGCCGGGCTATACAACCAAGGAGCGAGGTTGGGGGCTCGGGTTGTCGTTGGCAAAGCGTATCATAAAAGAGTATCACAAGGGTAAAATTTTTGTAAAATACTCGGAAGTGGGGGTGGGAACCACTTTTCGTATTGTGTTGCGGAAATAGAAGTCGCTCCGATTCTTTCGCATATCACATTTTTTATTTCCAAAGAATTTTTGAAAACAAAAAAAAACAGAGATGCGGCGGTAATGCCACATCTCTGCCGATGTCTTTCGGACAACCTTACACATTATTGTTGTCCCTGCTGTTTATCTTTTCAACTCTATTCGCAAACCCCACGGATAGTCTGACCTGCATAACGCAGGTACGATCCCATACAAAATTCGCTCTCTTTGCCGTAAATGGTGTTATAATGATATTTACCTTGATAAGTACCACTGAGTGAAGAATTCCAATAGTAAATCTCTGTGTTGAGAGTCCATGAGTTATTCCATTGTCCCGCCGCAGGGAGAAAAATGGACTTGCCGTTGATGTTACTTGTTCCGATTCGTCCTGCTACGCCTGTGCCGTTATAGTCGCTTGTCCAAGTCCAAGTGCAGTTATCTATTAGCTCTTGGCATTCGGCATCGGTAGGCATACGCCAAGCGCCGCCCCAGTTTACATGGGCAGCGTCGTCTTCGGGCTCGAGGGTGGTTTTGTTATCTACGGTACCGAATTTGCTATTTACGCAATATTTGGTCATGGTACTACTGCTTCCGTTGCACCATTTGTAGGTATCCCATGTGTAATCGCCTTTTGTTTCGGTTTCGCCCCAAGCGAAGTAGCCGCCGTAGCCTTCGGGCGTGGTGGCACCTACATTGCAGGCTGCCCATTTCAATCCACTTGGCAAACCCAAATCTACATAAGCATAATCGAACTCTGCTGTAAGCTTTATGTTTTCTGTCATCGTAAGCGTACGAGGATTTTCGGTGTTTCCATCACTCCACTTCACAAACATATAAGCCTCTTTCGTTGCAGTAGCCTCGATGATTACTTCTGCGTCTTTGTCGTAAGTGCCACCCTCGGTTACTGTTCCCATTGCTTCGTTAGAAGAAAGCAAAGTCAGCGTAAACGTTACAGGCTCTTCGGGAGTTGGAGTCTCTTCTCCGCCATTGTTTTCAGTTGAGCCACCTTGTTCGGTTGCCGGGTCGTCGGGTTCGTTACCTTTGTTGTCGTCGCAAGAAACAAATCCCAAACTCAATGCTGCAAAAAGCATTGCTACAAATAAAAATCTGTTCTTCATCATAATACTTTTGATTTTTTAGTTAAACAATAAATTTAATTTTTCAAATAAAAAAAGTCGCTCGACTTCCCTCGAAATCGACCGACTTACATATAACTTACGCGTAGGCAAAAACGCCCAAAACGCCCTATTTCTTGTGTGTGTGTGTAGAAAGCTCGCTACGCTCGCAGCAGGTTTCCTTCAAGAATAATATGTCGCACACGCTCATCATACGAGGACAAAGATAATGGTTTGATTGAAAAATGCAAAAAAGTAAACACAAAAAAAAATAGTCTGCCTTTTTATTGCTGTATATCTTTTACCAAACGCACCGAAAGTCCCGAATAGCGATAAGCACTATTCAATGTAACTTTCTCTGCCGAAAACTCCAAGTTCATAGGACCGCAACCTCCGTTGGAAGAAGTTGTCCAATAACATCCTTTGGAGCCAGAAGCATATATAGAATTTCCCTGACGGAAACCACAAGCGGGCAGAAAAATGGCACCTGCTTGTTCCATCTGCTGCCATTGTTCTAAGGTAAAGGTGTTATGCACTGCGTAATACTCTCTACTCGATTGTCCATACGCACCACTATTGAAAGTCAATCCCTCAATCGCTACCCAATCATCGGGTAAAAGAATCAATCCGTTCTCACCATTGATATGAGCAATGCCATTTAGTGCAGCAGCATTAAGACGAGAAGACAAAATATAACGCAATTCATCGGCACTCATCGTTCGCCATGTATTGGCAGCGTCTGTGCCAATTATGTTTGTAGCCCAGTCCACAAAAGTTGTGTATGAACTATTATCTTTTACCATACGTGTTGGTTCGTTGCCCGTTCCCCAACCAAACAAATCAATCCAGCCGTCATAAGTGGTAGAGATATTGGTGTTTTCATTACCTACGACATCGGTTTGGTTCTCAGCAAAACGCCATTCGTCGTTGAGCGGGTGATATTGTAAGTTAGCGGGAGAAAAATAAACCTTCTTGTCGGCAGACACAGAAAATGCAGCAGGAGTGAAATTTGAAACGGGAGCATCGGAAGAGTCGCCTTCGTCTTCGCCAAGGTCAGAAGCTGATCCTCCGCCGTTGTTTTCAGTTGAACCGCTTTGCTCGGTTTGTTCTTCCTGTATGGGATTGTCGGGTTCGTTACCTTTTTTGTCGTCGCACGAAGCGAATCCCAAACTCAATACAGCAAATAGCACTGCTGCGAATAAAAAATTCTTTCTTTTCATTGTCTTTATATTTTTTGTTAATGTCAAACAAAAAACAAAGGTGACCTTTTTCAAAAGAAATTACAATAAAAAAGCAGGATGACATGTGTCGCCCTGCTTTTCGTGCTTCTATGAAGAAAGATTTATTTCATAACAAAACGGAAGTGTGAACCGTAACGTTCGAAAGCTTGGCGTTCGAGCTCCTCACGGTGGTCAGGATGTGCTACGCTAATGATAAGTTTTGCACGTTCTTGTAAGGTTTTACCATACAAGTTCACTGCACCATATTCGGTTACAAACCAGTGCATGTGGTTACGTGTAGTAACTACACCAGCACCAGAGGTTAATACGTTAGAAATTTTGCTTACGCTTTTGTTGGTTACAGAAGGCATTGCGATAATCGATTTGCCGCCTTTCGAGCGTGAAGCACCATAAACGAAGTCGATTTGTCCGCCTACGCCCGAGTAAAACTTCGTACCCAAAGAGTCGGCACAAACCTGTCCCGTCAAATCCACTTGCAAAGCAGAGTTGATGGCTGTTACTTTGTCGTTTTGGCAAATGATGAACGGATCGTTGGTGTAGCCTACGTCCATCATTTTCACCATAGGGTTGTTATCGATAAAGTCGTAGACTTTTTGCGATCCCATCAAGAAAGTAGAAACCATTTGCCCTTTGTCTAATTTTTTGTTGGCACCATTGATAACGCCTTTTTCAACCAATTGGAGTACTCCGTCGGCAAACATCTCGGTGTGAATACCCAGATTTTTGTGGTTACCGAGTTGTGCCAATACGGCGTTCGGAATGGCTCCGATACCCATTTGCAGGCAGGCTCCGTCTTCGATAAGAGCGGCACAGTTTTTACCGATAGCGGTTTCTATTTCGTTCGGCTCGCTGAAGTGTGCGGGTTCGAGTGGCGTGTCGTCTTCCACAAAAATGTCAATCATACTCATCGGAATAAGGGCATCGCCAAAGGCACGAGGTACGTTTTTGTTTACCACGGCAATCACATAGTCGGCAGTTTCGATGGCAGCCAAGGTGGCATCTACCGATGTGCCGAGCGACACGAATCCGTGTTGGTCGGGCGGACATACCTGAATCATTGCCACGTTGCATTTGATGTATCCCTCGCGATAAAGACGTTGCGTTTCGCTCAAAAAGATGGGTATGTAGTCGGCATACCCTGCTTGTACGTTTTTACGGACATTGCTTCCTACAAAAAAAGCATCGTGTTGGAACACCCCTTCGTAGCGTGCCTCGGTGTAAGGAGCCGCCCCTTCGGTGTGAAGATGATGAATGTGAACGTCTTTCAATTCGCCTGCATCGCCACGACGGCACATAGCCTCGATTAAACATTGAGGAGCGCTTGCCACACTGCTCAAATGCACATGGTCGCCCGATTTGATAACTTTTACAGCTTCGTCGGGAGTTACTGTTTTGTAATTGATTAAAGCCATTTTATATAAAATTTTAAAGTTTAATTGTTTCGATTACTTGGTTGATGTCGAGTAGTTGTTGCTCGCCCGTTTGCATGTTTTTGAGCATGACTTTGCCTTCGTTCAATTCGTTTTCGCCGACAATGGCCACAAACGGGATTTTGTTGTTGTCGGCATACGTCATCTGTTTTTTTATTTTGGTCAATTCGGGATAGACTTCCGTATTGATGCCGTTGCTACGGGTTTGGGCTGCCATTTTTGCACAAGCCTCCAATTCGTTCTGCCCGAAAGCGACGAACAAAAGTCGTGTGCGTTCGACGGCATTTTTCGGGTATAAATCCAACTGATTTAACACATCGTAAATGCGGTCGGCTCCAAACGAAATGCCAACGCCCGACACGCCGTTCAGTCCGAACACGCCCGTCAGGTTGTCGTAACGTCCGCCGCCGCTGATGCTGCCAATGGCCACATCAAGTGCTTTTACTTCGAGAATGGATCCCGTATAGTAGTTCAACCCGCGTGCAAGCGTAAGGTCGAGTTCTACCTCGTATTGCATCGGCAATTTACCGACGGCATTCAAAATGGTTTCCGTCTCCTCAATGCCTTTCAGACCGATTTCCGAAGTTGCAAGGGTTTGTTTGAGTTGGGCAAGTTTTTCGGCATTTGTCCCTTTGAGCAACAAAACGGGTTGCAGTTTTTCGACCGCCTCGGTTGCAATACCTTTTTCCAACAGCTCTGCATTGACGTTGTCCAAACCGATTTTGTCCAATTTGTCGATGGCTACCGTAATGTCTACAATGCGTTCTGGTTCCCCGATATATTCGGCAATTCCGCTCAAAATTTTACGGTTGTTCAGTTTTATCAATACGTTTATTTGCAAACGCTTGAAAACTTCGTTTACCATTTGTATCAATTCCACTTCGTTGAGTAGCGAGTCGCTTCCGACCACGTCGGCATCGCATTGAAAAAATTCGCGATAACGCCCTTTTTGCGGACGGTCGGCACGCCAAACGGGTTGTATTTGAAAACGTTTGAACGGGAATGTTATTTTGTCTCGGTTTTGCACCACGAATCGGGCAAAGGGGACGGTCAAATCGTAACGAAGCCCTTTTTCCGATATTTTGTTGGTGAGTTTTAAGCTGTTTTTCTGTATCAAATCTTCGGTTTCTACTTTCCCGAGAAAATCACCCGAATTAAGAATCTTGAACAACAATTTGTCGCCCTCTTCGCCATATTTCCCCATTAGGGTAGATAGGTTTTCCATTGCGGGGGTTTCTATTTGTTGGAATCCGTATAAGCGGAAAACCGAGCGAATGGTGTCGAAAATGTAATTGCGTTTCACCATTTCTTCGGGAGTGAAATCGCGTGTTCCCTTTGGTATTGAGGTTTGTTGTGCCATATTTTTTCTAAAAAATTGAGTTCATAATAGTTGCGGTAGCCCCTATATGCGTTTGTATGTAATTTCCGGCTTGTTTGCCGACCCCGGTACGACCTGAAACGTGTGCCGCAACCCGATTGAAATCCTTCAAACTATTGACGGAGAAAGCTCCGCCACAGGCTATCAAATCTTTTGCTTCTTCTGCTTTCCGATAATTGGGTCCAAAGATAATAGGAATTTCCCAAACGGCGGCTTCCAAAGTGTTATGAATTCCCACCCCGAATCCTCCACCGACATAGGCCGTCGTCGCATAACGATAGATAGAAGAGAGCAGCCCGAAACAATCAATTATCAGACAATCGACTTGCTGTATGTTCGTTTCGGTTGCTTCCGAATATCGTAAGTACGGGCGTTTGATCTTTCTGCACAGAATTTCAATTCGATGATTCGAAATCTCGTGCGGTACAACGATAAGTTTCTCTGTAGTCGTTTGATTGAAATGGTTGAGAATGATTTTTTCGTCTTTCTCCCAAGTGCTTCCTGCTACCAATACGCAGGCATTTTCGGCAAATGACTTTATCAGCGGCAACTCTTTGGCATTTTCCGCAATTTTTGCAACCCTGTCGAAACGCGTGTCGCCTGCTACGGATGCGTTTTCGATGCCGATGTTTTGCAAAAGTTTTTTCGAGATGTCGTTTTGAACGAAAAGGTGAGTGAAAAAACTCAATACTTTTCGGTGCGAGAACCCGTAAGGTTTGAAAAAAAACTGATTTTTTCGGAATACGCCCGAAACCAAATAGGTGGGAATCTCTCGTCGGTAAAGTTGTTCCAACGTGTTTTTCCAAAATTCGTATTTGATGAAAAAGGCTTTTTCAATATTGATTGCCTCTACAAATCGCTTTGCATTGCGTGGAGTGTCGATGGGGAAATAGCATACGATGTCGGCAAGATTGTAGTTTTTGCGTACTTCGTAACCTGATGGCGAAAAAAATGTCAATAAGATTTTTTTGTCGTCGAATCGCTCTTTTATGGCTTCGATAAGGGGACGCCCTTGCTCAAATTCGCCTAACGATGCGGCATGTATCCAAATGTACTTGGCGTTTTTGTCCGCCTTTTTCAACTCTTTCCAAATCTCCTGACTCCCTTTCTGCCGACTGTACATTTTCCCATTGAACAGAGCCATAATTTTTATAATCAGCTCCATTAGAAGCATGCCCAGATTGTAAGCAGCGTTGTACATTTTTTTGTTGAGCAAAGAGAAAAGCGAATCTGAAAAAAATAATAAAAGACATTCCGTTTGGGGAATGTCTTTTTCCTTTTTTGGAACGGGGTCACTTTCTGATACCCAACTCCTTAATTATCGCACGATAGCGTTCGATATCTTTTTCTTTAAGATAGTCGAGCAATTGGCGACGTTTTCCCACCAACGCTTTCAAAGCGCGTGAGGTGCTATAATCTTTCTTATTTGACTTCATGTGTTCAGTCAAATGGCTAATACGGTAGGAAAATAATGCTATCTGGGATTCTGCCGACCCGGTATCAGTATTAGACTTCCCGTATTTTCCAAAGATTTCTACCTTTTTTTCTGTTGATAAATACATAAAATAGAATTGTTAAAAAATTATTTATAATTCCGTAAAAACGGACTGCAAAGATAGAACTTTTATTTTTAAGAGCAAAATTTATTTCACGACGATTTTTCTGTTTCCGTTTTTTGTTTTTATGATATATATTCCTTTTGATAAAGCAATCGGCATAAAATAATTATTTTCTAAAAAGCAAATGAGTTGCGTTAGAAGCTACATAACTCATTTTTAGGGGGATAGTCGTCTCTTTTAAGAGGACTTATCCAATTCCGAACAAAGCCTTTAACTCTTCTGCTTTGTCGGTTTTTTCCCAAGTAAACAATTCTACTTGGCAAGAAATTTCTTTTCCGTTACCGTCTTTGAATGTTTTGCTGACTACTTCGGGTGTACGACCGACGTGTCCGTACGAAGCCGTTTCTTCGTAAATCGGGTTGCGGAGTTTCAAACGGTCTTCGATTGCTTTTGGGCGCATGTCGAAAACCTGCTCTATACGTTTGGCAATTTCGCCATCGCTCATTTCGATGTTTGCCGTACCGTAGGTATTGATATACAAATTCATCGGTTTTGCTACGCCGATAGCGTATGCCACTTGCACCAAAACTTCGTTGGCAATGCCTGCAGCAACAATGTTTTTGGCAATATGTCGTGCCGCATAAGCTGCCGATCGGTCAACTTTCGAAGGGTCTTTGCCCGAAAATGCACCTCCGCCGTGGGCTCCTTTGCCTCCGTAGGTATCTACAATGATTTTCCGACCGGTCAGCCCCGTGTCGCCGTGCGGTCCTCCGATGACAAACTTACCTGTCGGGTTGACAAACAATTTGTAATCGTTCGTGAAAATGCGTTTGTATTGCGGGTCGCTTTCTATCACTTTCGGGATTAAGATGTTTTGTACGTCATTTTGGATGATATTCAGCATCTCTTCGTCGGCTTGTTGTTGTGTTTTGCTTTCGGAGGGGTGGATAAAATCGTCGTGTTGTGTCGAAATTACGATGGTGTCGATACGCACGGGACGGTTGTCGTCGTCGTATTCGATTGTAACCTGCGATTTTGCATCGGGTCGAAGGTAACGCATTTGCTTTCCTTCGTTTCTGATGTTTTTCAGTTCCAACAAAAGCGAATGAGCCAAGTCGAGTGTGATGGGCATAAAATTTTTTGTTTCGTTGCAGGCGTAACCAAACATCATTCCCTGGTCGCCGGCGCCTTGCTCCATCGGGTCTTGACGCTCAACACCTTGGTTGATGTCGCTCGATTGCTCGTGAATGGCCGAAAAAATTCCGCAGGAGTTGCAGTCGAACATATACTCGCTTTTTGTATAGCCAATGCGGTTGATAACTTTGCGTGCCACGCTCTGCACATCGACATAAGCATTCGACTTTACTTCACCGGCAAGCACTACCTGCCCTGTTGTAACCAATGTTTCGCACGCAACTTTCGACGATGCGTCTTGTGCTAAAAAATTGTCGAGAATGGCGTCGGAAATTTGGTCTGCCACTTTGTCGGGATGTCCTTCAGATACAGATTCTGATGTGAAAAAGTAACTCATAAATAATTGTTTTTTAAGTTAATAATATGGTTAATTATAGTCTTAAAAAACGTGAATTAAAGAGTTTTGCTTGGAAAATAAAAAGATGTGTGTTTTTAGCATTTTTTATTGTGGTTGCAAGCATCCAAATTTGTCCACGTTTTAGTAAGAAACTTTGCAAAGATATATCAAATTTCTTATTGTTTTTGATTTTTATGCTTAAAAACTGAAAATGTTTTATTTTGTATTATTTTTGCACGATTGATTAGGCAGAATTGATGGAATCAGGTTTGTTGCAACATATAAATACTCCCGACGACTTGAAGAAACTTGGCAAGCAACAATTGGAGCAGGTGTGTGCGGAGTTGCGTCAGTTTATCATCGACGAACTTTCGCATAACCCGGGGCATTTGGGTGCAAGTCTTGGCGTGGTGGAGTTGTCGGTGGCATTGCATTATGTTTTTTCGACGCCTTACGATCGTTTGGTGTGGGATGTTGGTCATCAGGCGTATGCTCATAAAATTCTGACGGGGCGTCGCGAGCGTTTCTCCACCAATCGCAGATTTAAGGGTTTAAGCGGATTCCCTTCGCCCAAAGAGAGCGCGTACGATGCCTTTGGCGTAGGACATTCCTCTACATCGATTTCTGCTGCATTGGGTATGTCCGTTGCCTCGAATCTGAAAGGAGAGGACGACCGACAGGTGGTAGCCGTTATCGGCGATGGCTCGATGACCGGCGGATTGGCTTTCGAGGGGTTGAACAATGCATCAATCAATCCGAACAATTTATTGATTATTTTAAATGATAACGGAATAGCCATAGACCCGATAGTGAGCGGCATAAGCCGTTATCTGACGAATATTCATACTTCGACAGCTTATAATAATTTACGTTACAAGGTGTATCGCTGTTTGAAGCGTTTGCATCTGATTACCGACGATCAAAAAAATCGTATTATCCGTTTTACAAATACATTGAAAGGAAAAAAACTCTCTAAAAACAATATCTTCGAGGGATTGAATATCCGTTATTTCGGTCCGATAGACGGGCACGATGTGAAATTGTTGGTAGAAACATTGGAAAAAATAAAACGCTTTAAGGGTCCCAAGGTGTTGCATTGCATAACGGTGAAAGGCAAGGGTTATAAATCGGCTGAAGAGTCGGCTACGCTGTGGCATGCGCCGGGTGAGTTCAATAAGGAAACGGGCGAGCGTGTAAATAATAAAAAACAGGGAATGCCTCCGCTGTTTCAAGAAGTGTTTGGAAATACCTTGTTGGAATTGGCACGAAAAAATGAAAAAATTGTAGGCATAACGCCGGCAATGATGTCTGGTTGTTCGATGAACATAATGAAAAACGAATTGCCCGATAGGGTATTCGACGTCGGCATTGCCGAGGGACATGCCGTAACTTTTTCGGCAGGTTTGGCAAAAGAGGGATTATTGCCGTTTTGTAACATCTATTCCTCGTTTATGCAACGGGCTTACGACAATGTGATACACGATGTGGCGCTGCAAAATTTGAACGTGGTGCTCTGCTTGGATCGGGCGGGTATTGTCGGGCAAGACGGAGCAACGCATCAGGGAGAATTCGATTTGGCATACTTCCGTTGTATTCCAAATCTTACAATTGCTTCGCCGTTTGACGAGTCGGAATTGAGAAACCTGATGTACACGGCACAGTTGCCCGACAAAGGAGCTTTTGTGATTCGTTATCCGCGTGGTGCAGGAGTCTTAAAAGAATGGAGAACACCGATGCGGGAAGTCCCCGTCGGGAAAGGTCGGTGTGTAAAAAATGGTTCGGAGGTGGCTGTGATAAGCATCGGACCGATTGGAAATACGGCGTTGCGTGCCATTGAATCGTTGGGTAACGATGCGGAGCGGGTTGCTTTGTACGACCTACGTTTTGTGAAGCCTTTGGACGAGGTTTTGCTGCGTGAAATAGGACAAAAATATCGACAAATAGTAACGGTGGAAGATGGTGTTTTGAAAGGAGGAATGGGAAGTGCCGTGTTGGAATTTATGTCTGACAACAACTTGTCGCCGAAAATTACGCGGCTGGGAATCCCCGATGTTTTTGTCGAACATGGTATGCCTTTTGAACTTTATGAAATGCTGGGACTTGATAGTAAAGGCATTGCCGAAACATTAACTAATATTCTTAAAAACATACAGCAGCGATGAGAATAATTATAGCAGGTGCGGGCGCAGTTGGAACTCATTTGGCAAAAATGTTGGTGCGCGACAATTTCGATATTGTGCTTTTGGATGAAAGCGAAGAACGTCTGCGTGGACTTGATGCCAATTACGATTTGATGACGAAAATAGGGCGACCTACCTCGCTTGAGGATTTGACGGAATGCAGTGTAAAGAATGCCGATTTGTTCATTGCCGTAACGCCCGACGAAAGTGTCAATATGACGGCTTGTATGCTGGCAACCAATTTAGGTGCAAAAAAAACGGTGGCGCGTATCAATAATACCGAATATTTGAAACCTCAAAATGCAGAGTTCTTTAAAAAACTTGGTGTTGCTTCGTTGATTATGCCCGAGCGTTTGGCAGCCAACGAAATTATCGATTCGTTGAAAACGGGTTGGTTGCGCGAACAACGATATTTTTGCAATAAAGCGTTGATATTGCTTTGCGTCAAAGTGCGTGCGGGAGCTCCGTTGGTGAACAAATTGTTCTCGTCGGGCTATTTCGACCATGGTCGTTATCGGATTGTTGCCATCAAACGCCATCTGAAAACCATCATACCGAAAGGAGCTGACGAGGTTTTACCTGGCGATGTCGTGTATTTCATAACGACAAAAGAGAATCTTGAATTTGTTCGGCAAGATGCAGGCAAATCGTTGTTTGCTGTCAAAAAAGTGATGTTTATGGGAGGCGGCTCGATTGCCCGAAGAGCAATTCGTGATATTCCGAAAGATGTGGAAATAACCGTAATTGAAAGCAATACTGAACGATGTCGGAAATTGTCGGAAATGGGATTGCCCAATTTGCTCATTGTGCAAGGTGATGGGCGCGATTTGGATTTGCTTAAAAGCGAAGGCTTGCAGGAAATGGATGCTTTCGTAGCTATTACCGACAATTCGGAAGCCAATACTTTGACGTGCTTGACGGCAAAAAGTTTCGGAATAAAAAAGAGTATTGCCGAAATTGAAAATCTCGACTACATTGACGTGGCCGACAATTTGGATATTGGTTCTATTATCAATAAAAAACTGATTGCGGCAAGTTACATTTATCAGCTGACTTTGAATGACGATGTGCTGAATGTGCAGTGTTTGACTTATTCGGATGCCGAGGTTGTGGAATTTATTGTAAACGAAAACGATAAAATAACGCAGGATAAGGTGAAAAACCTGCGTTTACCGAAAGATGTCAGTATCGGAGGCATTGTGCGTGACGGAAAAGGTTTTGTTGTGAACGGCGAAACTCAAATACTGCCCAACGATCATGTGGTGGTATTTTGTACGGCGGCAAGTATCCGAAAATTAGAAAAATTGTTTTGATTTATGAGAAGTGCCTTCAATTGGAAGTTGATTGTTTTTTTGATTGGGGTGTTTTTGTGCATCGAAAGCGTCTTTATGTTTCTGGCGTTTTTGGTTGCATTGCGATACAATGAATACGATTGCCCGTATTTGCTGGCATCTACGCTCATTACGGTTGTTGCCGGTGTTTTGTCGATGCTGGCAGGCTATCGTTATACGACAAAAATGGACAAACGGGTCGGCATACTGACGATTACCATCGTTTGGTTGCTGTTTTCGCTGTTTGGAACGTTGCCTTTCTGGTTGAGCGGAGCAATCCCGTCGTTTACCGATGCGTTTTTTGAAACCATGTCGGGGGTTACTACAACGGGTGCATCGGTGCTGACGAATATAGAGGCTTTACCTCATGGATTGTTGTTTTGGCGAAGCCTCACACAATGGATTGGCGGTATGGGATTCGTGTTGATGTCAATGGCTATTCTGCCGTTTCTCAATGGCGATATGCAGTTGTTTTCGGCAGAAGCAACCGGACCTATACAAGACAAGTTGCAGCCTCGAATAAAAGCCACCGCCCGACGGTTATGGGTGCTGTATGTGGTACTTACGCTGCTTGCCATGGGATTGTTGTGGTTGGGTGGCATGAGTTTTTTTGATGCACTTTGTCATTCGCTGACAACCTTGTCGACAGGTGGTTATTCTACAAAACAGAGCAGTATCGCCTATTGGGATTCTCCTTTTATACAATATGTGATAATCGTGTTTATGTTTATTGGCGGTACAAAGTTTATTCTGCTTTATTTGGCGATGATAAAAGGCAAAGTGAAACGCTTGTTGCAGGACGAGGAGTTTAAATGTTATGCTTTGGTGGTGCTTTTCACCACGATAATAATTGCAATTATTGTGGCATGTACGACGCATGTGAATACGCTTTCGCAATGTGAGCGGACATTCCGCGACAGTTTGTTTCAGGTTGTTTCCATAATAACGACTACAGGTTTTTCTACTTACGATTATCAGTTGTGGAATAAAACGGCGTGGATTTTTATTCTGCTTTTAATGTTTGTCGGTGCTTCGTCGGGTTCGACAAGCGGCGGATTGAAACTTTCGCGTATTGTGATACTGATGAAGAATAGTTTTTATGAGTTTAAACGCCGTTTGCACCCCAACGCTTATTTGCCGATAAAAATGAACGAACATGTGATACCGGAATCGGTGGTGAACAGCATATTTTCGTTTCTTGTTATTTATACGTTTATGATATTGATAGGACTTGTTTCGTTGTTGTTGATGGGTCTGTCGCCAAGCGAAGCGCTGAGTGTTTCGGTTTCGATGTTGGCAAATGTTGGTCCTGCATTAGGCGATTTCGGTCCGTCGGGTACATTTCTTGCTCTGCCTGCTGCCGCAAAATGGGTGTCGGCATTTCTGATGTTGATAGGTCGTTTGGAGTTATTTACGGTATTGTTCTTGTTTTCTCCGTCGTTTTGGAAAAGATGAATGCGATAATAAAAAGGCTGTTGCTTCTATTTTGTTGTTTGTTGTTGTCGGTTTCGTCAATGGCAAAAAACAAGTGTGAGATGCGTGCGGTTTGGATTGCCACAGTGAAAAACATCGACTGGCCATCGGCTTCTGGCTTGACTACGTTGGAGCAACAACAAGAAATAGTTGCGATGTTAAATCGGTTTAAACAGTTAAAAATCAATACAATATTTTTTCAAATTCGCCCTTGTTCCGATAGTTTTTACAAATCCGATTTAGAACCGTTGTCGATGTATCTGACAGGGAAACAAGGTGATACGTTGTGCTACGACCCGTTGCAGTTCGTTATCGAAGAGGCTCACAAACGTTGTATTGAGGTGCATGCGTGGATGAATCCTTATCGTGTGGCAATGACGGCGGATACGACAACATTGCACCCCGAGCATTTGTATTTCAAGAAACCGTATTTGTTTGTCGAATATGGTGATAAAATTTATTTTGACCCCGGTTACGACGAAACGCGAGCTTTTTTGAACAAAGTGGTGGCCGATGTCGTAACGCGTTACGATGTCGATGCGATTCATTTTGACGATTATTTTTATCCTTATCGCGTGGCAAATCGTGATTTTCCCGATGGTCGCTCTTTTGCTGAAAATCCGCGTGGTTTCTCGGCAGCACAAAAAGACGATTGGCGAAGAAACAATGTAAATCTTGTGATTTCGGAATTGCAACACACCATAAAATCGTTGAAACCTTGGGTTGAATTCGGTATCAGTCCTTTCGGCGTTTGGCGAAACAGCGATAAAGATGCCAACGGTTCGCTCACAAAAGCGGGTATGACAAACTACGATGATTTGTATGCCGATATTTTGAAATGGCTCAAAGAGGGGGCTATCGACTATGTGGTACCGCAACTTTATTGGGAAATAGGCAAAAAAAATGCCGATTATGCCGTGTTGGTCGATTGGTGGAATCGGAATGCTTATGGTAAGAATTTGTATGTCGGGTTGTTCGTCTCGGGATTGGGAGTGAATAGGGCTTCGGCTTGGCACAACGGCAACGAAATTGTCCGACAAATGCTTATGAATGAACAGCTTGACAATGTACGAGGGAATGCTTTTTATAGTGCAGCTCCGTTTCTGAAGAATCCGAAAGGTTTGCTTGATACGTTGTCGAATAATTTTTATCGTCATTGGGCGGTGCCGCCTGTAACTACCTCTTTGGTGGAAAAAGAAGAGGCTCTGCCTCCTGTCGATTTGCACATACAACGTTGTGCAGACAAATTATCGCTTGTGTGGGATGCTCCTATGGATTCCGACAAGCAGAATCAGACAGCCTATTATATTGTGTATGCATTTAAAAGCGGTCTGCCCATTGATAAGAATCGTGCCGAAAATATTTGCTGTTTGACGGCAGAAAACTCAATCGACATTATGTCAATAGCTTCTTTAAAAGGAGATTATGTATTTGGCGTAACGGCCGTCAATCGTTATCGGAAAGAGAGCGAATTGATTTTGCTCGAGAACAAATCGTTTCATTTTTAGACCATGATATATTCAGATTTAATTGCCGATGCGCTTGCTTTGACACCGAAGCAAGTGAAAAACACCATCCAGCTCTTAACCGACGGAGCCACCGTTCCGTTTATCAGTCGCTATCGTAAGGAGATGACCGATGCTTTGGACGAAGTGCAAGTGTCGAATATAAAAGAGCAATACGAACGATTGTTGGAAATAGAGTCCAGAAAAAAAACGGTGCTTGCCGCCATCGAAAAGCAGGAAAAACTTACCCCCGAACTCCGAGAACGTATCAACTCTTGTTGGGACATGGTGGAATTGGAGGATATTTATTTGCCTTATAAACAGAAAAAACGTACTCGGGCGGAGATTGCTAAAGAAAAAGGACTTGAGCCTTTGGCAAAAATAATTATGATGCAAAGAGATAATGCCTTGTCGGTACGCTTGTCGAGTTTTGTCAGCGATGCGGTACCCTCCGAAGACGAAGTGTTGAAAGGCGCACGCGACATTATTGCCGAATGGATAAACGAAAGTGAGTCGGCACGCAATGCCGTGAGAGGCGTATTTGCTTCGAAAGCAATGATAACCTCGCGGGTAATAAAAGGAAAAGAAGCCGAAGGCGATAAGTACACCGATTATTTCGATTTTTCGGAACCATTAGCCAAATGCACTTCGCATCGCTTGTTGGCAATGCGGCGTGGAGAATCGGAAGGGTTTCTTAAGATAACGATTCAACCCGACGAGGAACCATGTCTTGAACGTTTGAATCGAATTTTTGTAAAAGCGGACAATGATGCTTCCGATCAAGTAAATATGGCTGTAGAGGACGCTTACAAGCGACTTCTGCGACCAAGTATCGAAACGGAATTTGCTGCCAAAAGCAAGGAACGTGCCGATACGGAGGCCATTCGTGTTTTTGCCGAAAACTTAAGGCAACTTCTGCTTGCACCGCCTCTCGGACAGAAACGCGTTTTGGGCATCGACCCCGGTTTCCGCACGGGGTGTAAGGTGGTTTGCCTTGACGAACAAGGTAATTTGTTGCACAACGAAACGATATTTCCGCATCCGCCCCAAAACGAAGTGGCGCAGTCTGTTCGCAAATTGCAAAAACTTGTCGAAATGTATAAAATTCAGGCAGTGGCTGTTGGAAACGGGACGGCAGGGCGCGAAACCGAGTCTTTTGTTCAAAATATTCGTTACGACCGTAAGGTGCAGATTTTTTCTGTTAGCGAAAGCGGAGCTTCCATTTATTCAGCTTCGAAAATTGCACGCGAAGAGTTCCCCGAGTACGATGTTACGGTACGCGGTGCCGTCTCCATCGGAAGGCGACTGATGGACCCCTTGGCGGAGCTTGTAAAAATAGATCCGAAGTCGATTGGTGTTGGGCAGTATCAGCACGATGTCGATCAAATGCGATTGAAAAAAACGCTTGACCAAACAGTTGAGAGTGTTGTCAATGCGGTAGGTGTGAATTTGAATACGGCAAGCAAACATTTGTTGGTTTATGTGTCGGGGTTGGGAGTACAATTGGCACAAAACATAGTGGATTACAGAGCTGAACACGGGGCTTTTTCTTCTCGCTCGGAGTTGATGAACGTGCCTCGTATGGGTGCGAAGTCGTTTGAGCAGTGTGCAGGATTTTTGCGTATAAGCGATGCAAAAAATCCGCTTGACAATTCGGCTGTGCATCCTGAAAGTTATGCGGTAGTACAACGCATGGCAACGGATTTGAATTGTTCGGTAGAGGCACTCATGCACGATTCCGGATTGCGTTCAAAAATCATTTTGGAAAAATACGTTACCGAGAAAACAGGATTGCATACCTTGAAAGATATTATGTCGGAGTTGGAGAAACCGGGGCGCGATCCGCGTTCCGTTATCAAAGTGTTTGAATTTGATTCTTCGGTGAAAAAAATAGAGGATTTGCGGGTTGGACAAGTACTTCCGGGAATCGTTACGAATGTTACCAATTTCGGGGCGTTTGTCGATGTGGGCATCAAAGAAAACGGATTGGTGCATGTATCCAATCTTTCCGATAAATTCATAAAAGACCCTGCCGAGGTGGTGCATCTGCATGAGCATGTGCAAGTGCGTGTGCTTGATGTCGATTTGCAACGCAAACGCATTCAACTCTCGATGAAAGGATTTTGAAATCGTTTATTCCATAAAGTCGCTGTAACGCTCGTAGTCGGCACTTGTGAAAGAAATGCGGAAATGCTTTATTTCCGTATTTTTTTGTACAGGAGTTTATTCCGCTAAAAAATGCCATAAAATCCATTTTAGATGCAGGTTCTGAATTGCTAAAAAAACTAAAATAGGTGAGTATGGACGCTTAATCCGATGGAAATTACTACTTTTGCAATTATAATAAAGAGATAAAAATAATTTAGTTATGAGTAAAAAAGCACTTTTGATGATACTTGATGGTTGGGGAATAGGTTCTCATACCAAGGCAGATGTGATATACGAAACTCCAACACCTTATTGGGATTATTTGCTAAAAACATATCCGAATTCGCAGTTGCAGGCAAGTGGCGAAAATGTGGGTTTGCCCGATGGACAAATGGGAAACTCCGAAGTGGGGCATTTGAATATAGGCGCCGGTCGGGTGGTGTATCAAGATTTGGTAAAAATAAATCTTGCATGTCGCAATAATACCATTATGCAAAATCCTGAAATTGTTTCGGCATTTACGTATGCAAAAGAAAACGGGAAAACGGTTCATTTCATGGGTTTAACCTCCGATGGAGGAGTGCATAGTTCGCTCGATCACTTGTTTAAGTTGATAGATATAGCCGATGAATACAATGTGCCGGCTCGTGTGCATTGCTTTATGGACGGACGCGATACCGATCCGAAAAGCGGGAAAGGTTTCATTGAGCAGTTGTTGAAACATTGCAACGGGAAAACGGCTCAATTGGCTACAATCGTCGGTCGTTATTATGCAATGGATCGCGACAAGCGTTGGGAACGCATAAAAGAAGCTTATGATTTGTTGGTTGGTGCCGTAGGGAAACCTGCCGACGATATGGTTGCGGCGGTACAAGCATCGTACGACGAAGGTGTAACAGACGAATTTATGAAGCCGATAGTAAATGTTTCGGTCGATGGAAAAATTAAAAAGGGTGATGTGGTTATCTTTTTTAACTATCGTAACGACCGTGCAAAGGAACTGACAATCGTTTTGACACAGCAAGATATGCCGGAGGCAGGTATGACAATCGTGCCCGAATTGTATTATTGCTGTATGACGCCTTACGATGCGTCGTTCAAAGGGGTTCATATTTTGTTTAACAAAGAGAATGTGGAAAACACGTTGGGCGAGTATCTGTCGTCGTGCGGAAAGACACAATTGCATATTGCCGAAACGGAAAAATATGCTCATGTAACGTTCTTTTTTAATGGAGGTAGAGAGGCTCCGTATGAAAACGAGGACAGAATTTTGGTGCCATCGCCAAAAGTGGCTACTTACGATTTGAAACCCGAAATGAGCGCTTACGAGGTAAAAGATAAATTGGTGGCAGCCATCAATACCCAAAAATACGATTTCATCGTGGTTAATTATGCCAATGGCGATATGGTTGGTCATACCGGTGTTTATGAGGCTATCGAAAAGGCTGTCGTGGCTGTCGATGCGTGTGTAGAAGCTACCGTGGAAGTCGCAAAGGCAAATGGCTATGAGGTGATTATCATTGCCGACCATGGAAATGCCGATAATGCCATCAATCCTGACGGAACTCCCAATACGGCACATTCATTGAATCCGGTTCCGTTTGTATATGTTTCGGAAAACAAATCGGCTACTGTCGAAAATGGTATTTTGGCAGATGTGGCTCCATCGGTTTGCCACATAATGGGAATCGCACAACCGAAAGATATGGATGGTAAAAATTTGATTCACTAATTAAACAAAATCATAGAACGTATGCGTACAAATGTTTTAGTGGTGTTTTTAGCACTGTTTTCTCAAACGGTTTGGGCGGATGGGAATGATACCTTAATGCTTGTAGGAAAAACTCCTGTTACCGTATCTGAATTTGAGTATGTTTACAAGAAAAACAATCAGTATGGTGCTGAGGACAAAAAAACATTTGATGAGTATTTGGTGTTATATGAGAATTTTAAATTGAAGGTTGTGGAGGCGGAGTCGCTCGGTTTGGATACGACGGAGAATTTCCGCAGGGAGTTACTTGGATATCGCAATCAATTGAAATCTTCGTATTTGACCGATACACAGAAGTTTAATGAATTTGTGGAAGAGGCATATCGTCGTTCGTTGGAAGATGTCGAAGTGAGCCATATATTGATTCAATTAGCTCCGAATGCAACGGCAAAAGATACGTTGCAGGCTTATCAAAAGGCTTTGCGTGCAAAAAAACGTTTGGAGAAAGAACCTTTTGATGTGGTGGCTCGCAGCATGTCGGAAGATGCTTCCGTATCACGAAACGGAGGATACTTGGGCTACATTACGAGTATGACGACAATTTATCCGTTTGAAACTGCTGTTTACAATCAACCTATAGGAGTAGTGTCAAATCCGATACGTTCGCAAATAGGTTATCACATTGTCATGGTTCACAATCGTCGCCCTGCGGTAGGCGAAATAAAAGTGAGACATATTCTGAAAAGCGTTACTCCCCGAATGTCGGAGTCGGAAAAAGCACGTGTGAAGCAGCAAATTGATTCTATTTCCGATTTGTTGCAGCGTGGTGCCGATTTCGAGGAATTGGCAAAAAGCAACTCCGATGATAAGCAGTCGGCGGTAAATGGTGGCGATTTGCCGTGGTTCGGATTAGGGCGTATGGTGCCCGAATTTGAAAAGGCAGCATTTGCCTTGCAAAATGTTGGTGAAGTGAGCAACCCCGTCTTGTCGCCGTTCGGTTGGCATATCATAAAACTTGAGGGGAAACGAATGCCTGAGCCCGAAGCAAAGAAAAAAGATATTGCGGTAGCTTTGTATCGTGATATTCGTATATTGGAGGTGCGGAATTCTTTTGTTGCAAAACTGAAAAAAGATTATGATTTCGAGATGAATCAGAAAGCGGCAGATGAGTTGAAAAGGGTTTTTGAACAAAATAAAACCAATGATTCTATCTGCAAATTGCGTTGTGCCGCACTGAACGATGTTTTGTTCTCTTTTGCAGGAAACAGTGTGTTTCAGAAAGATTTCGCAAAAACCCTTTCGACCAAGTCTGAAGTGAATTTTGAGAATCGTTTACAAGATTTTGTTGCAACACAACTGATTCGTTACGAAGATACGCAGTTGGAACGGAAATATCCTGATTTTGGCAATTTAATGCGAGAATATCACGATGGAATCTTGTTTTTCGAATTAAGCAAGCAGGAAGTTTGGGACAAAGCGTCAAACGATACGCTTGGTTTGAAGGCGTATTTTGCAAACAATCAATCCAAATACAAGTACGAATCGCCTCGTTTTAAGGGATACATTGTCAGATGTAAAGATAAAAAGGTGGCAAAACCGTTGCAAAAAATATTGGCAAAAGCCCATGTGGATTCTATCCCGAGTTATGTCGCTCATCGTATAAATATCGACGAAAAATTGGTTGAGTTGGAAAAAGGTTTATGGGAAAAGGGCGAGAATGCAGTGTTCGATTGTGTGGCATTTGCAAAGAAAAAATATAAATCGGACAGCAAGGCGGAATATCCTTTTGTGTTCTTGCAAGGAGAGATGTTGGAGTTCCCAGATGACTATCGTGATGTTCGTGGTCGGCTGATTTCCGACTATCAGGACTTTTTGGATAAAGAGTGGGTAAAACGTTTGCGAGCAAAATATCCGATACGCTTGTTTGAGGATATAAAGAAAACGATGCAATAAACCTATGATATGAAAATTACGTTAGTCATAATTCTTCTGATAACGGCAATGTTTTCTACTTGCCAAAAGGAGCATACGGATATGGGTAAAACCCCTGTTTTGGAGGTAAACGGGCAAATTTTATACGAAGAGGATTTACCTAAAAATTTATTCCGAACACAGTCGAAAGAAGATAGCGCAAAAATAGTTGACGGGTATATAAAGCGTTGGATAACAGACGTGATGATGTACGATTATGCAAAAAAAAACGTGCAAAATCCGCTCGAAATAGAACATCTTGTAGAGGAATATCGCAAAGCACTGACTATTCAGTATTATCAGCAAAATCTTGTTAATCAGCGTTTAGAGCCACCTACCGAAGACGAGATAAAGCTTTACTACGAAAAATATTCCTCTCATTTTTTGTTGGAAGAGAATATCATAAAGGGTGTTTTTGTTAAAGTACCAAAAAAAACGCCGAAAATAAAAGACTTACATAAATGGCTGAATGCGGTGGACGATGAGAATCTCGAGAAAATGGAGAAATTCTGCGTCCGCAATTATGGTACGCTTGACTATTTTCAGGAAGAGTGGTATTATGCTGCGGACGTATTAGGTAAAATTCCGAACTTCTCTTCTGATGAAAAATCGGTGATTACCTCGTCCAATATTTTTGAACAAGAAGACAGCGTATTTACTTATCTGTTGAAAGTGACGGATTATAGATTGGCGGGAACGACAGCTCCTTACGACTTTGCCAACAAAAAGATAGAAAGCATTTTATTAAATCAGAAAAGAATTGATTTTATACATAAATTTGAGGAAGAACTCTACAATGATGCCTCAAAAAATATAAAGTTCTTAAAATAATTTTGTGTTACGAATGAAAAAGGTTGGATTAACAATATGGTTTCTTTTATCGTCGGTGGTTTCAATTGTGTTTGCACAAAACAACATGATTGATGGTGTGGTTTGGATTGTAGGCGATGAGGTGATTCTAAAATCGGATGTCGAAGAACAACGACTTCGTATGCAGTACGAAGGAACTCGTATGCAAGGCGATCCGTATTGTTTGATACCGGAACAGATTGCTATTCAGAAATTATTTCTGCATCAAGCAAAAATTGATAGTATTATAGTCTCGGAGAGTATGGTTTATTCGCAGGTAGAGGCTCGTATGAACTACTTTATATCCGAAATTGGATCCAAGGAGAAGATGGAAGAATATTTCAAGAAAACTGCTTCGCAAATACGAGAGGAGTTGTATACCGTTACCAAAGAGCAAATGATTGTACAGCAAATGCAACAAAAATTGACTGGTGATGTAAAACTGACTCCCAATGAAGTGAGGACAATGTACGGAAGATTGGATGCTGATTCGATTCCGACTGTTCCCGAAACGGTTGAAGTACAAATTATTACCATAGAACCTCCAATAAAACAGGAAGAAATTGATAGGGTGAAAAACCAACTGAGAGAGTTTGCCGAACGTGTTAATTCCGGTTCGGTTGATTTTTCGTTATTGGCAAGTTTGTACTCCGAAGATAAAGAGTCGGCCATTCGAGGTGGCGAACTCGGTTTCGCGGGTCGCGGACGTTTTGTCCCCGAGTTTGCTTCGGCAGCATTCGCTTTGCAGGAGCCGGGCAAAATATCACGAGTGATTGAAACGGAGTTCGGTTATCACATCATTCAGTTGATAGAAAAACGCGACGATAGGGTTAATTGCCGACATATATTGTTGAAACCGCGTGTTTCTGTCGAGGAAAAACAACAGGCATTGGAACGCTTGGATTCTATTGCAAATGTGATTCGTAATGGGGAATTGACATTTGAAAGCGCTACGTTGCGATTTTCTTCGGATAAAGATTCGCGTATGAATGGCGGTTTGATACCTAATCAATATACGGGATCGTCTAAATTTGAATACCAAAACTTGCCTTCGGAAATCGCCAAAATGGCCTACAAACTGAATGCTGGAGAAATATCGGAACCTTTTGCCATGATGGACACAAAACTTGGACGAGAGGTGTATGCCATTATAAAGGTTAAATCGAAAGTGAAAAGCCATAAGGCAAATTTAATAGATGATTATCAGGAACTTAAATCTTTTTTGGAAGCGAAACGAGGACAGGAAATCATACAGGAATGGATAACGAAAAAGCAGAAAGAGACTTATATCCAGATAGACGAAGAGTGGAAAAATTGTAATTTTAAACACGAAGGTTGGATTAAATGAGGAAATTTTTTCGACACATTTGTCCAAAGTTATTGCTGTCGTTTTTGGCGTGCATTTTGGTGAATGCTGAAATTTCGGCTCAACATATTCAAGAAGAAACCGCATCTATGCCTTTGAAAACGGTTCAAGAAGAGCCGCTTTCGTCTGATACGCTTCAAAATCCGTTGTTTGAAACGACTTTGACCGGTGCGTCAAACAACTCGATGATATACCTCGAAAATTCGGATATATTACTATTTGACAAGGATCGCTTGCCCGATGTTCAGGTACTTGTGGGCAATGTCTGTTTTCGGCATGACGATATCTATTTGTATTGCGACAGCGCCTATTTTTACGATTATAAAAATTCGTTGGATGCATTCAGTAATGTAAAAATCGTACAGGGAGATACGCTTTTTGTTTACGGCGATGTTTTGTATTACGATGGGAATACTCGAATGGCACGATTGAGGAAAAATGTGCGTATGGAAAACAAGTCGGCGCTTTTGATTACCGACAGCCTCAATTACGATAGGGTACGCAATGTGGGATATTTTTTCAACGGCGGTCGGTTGGAAGATAGTTTGAATGTGCTGGTTTCTGTTTTTGGATACTATTATCCATCGAGTAATACGGCTAATTTCAGACGAAAAGTAAAACTTACCAATCCGAATTTTGTAATGAATTCCGATTCGTTGAATTACAATACAAATACCAATATAGCCACTATTTTGGGACCTACGCATATTAACTATGGAGAGGAAACGCATATTTATTCTGAAAAAGGCAGGTATGACACCAAAAACGAATTGGCAGAACTCTTGGATAATTCTTATGTGGAAAACCAAGATACGAAACGTTTGTTGGGAGATACCATTTTTTATAATAAAAAAAATGGCATAGCGCATGCTTATCGTAATATTGAACTTGCCGATACACTTAAAAAAGTGTCGCTTTTTGGCAATTATGGTTATTATAATGAATTAACTGAAACGGGGTTGGCAACCGATTCGGCGATGATGATTGAGTATTCGGGTGGAGATACGCTTTTTTTGCATGCCGATACGCTTTTTACTTATGCCGATTCTGTTTATAAAGTGGTGGAGGCTTATCATAATGTGCGTTTTTATCGTGTTGATTTGCAAGGGATTGCCGATTCGGCTTCGTATCAAACGCGTGATTCTACGCTTCAACTGATGTACAATCCGATTGTTTGGTCGGACGACCAGCAGATTATAGGCGATACAATTCGGGCTTATATGAAAAACGGTACCATGGACAAGGCGCATGTCATTGGAGCTGCATTCGCTTGCCAGAAGAAAGATTCGTTGCATTTCAATCAGATGATAGGAAAGGAATTTTGGGCGTTTTTGCAAGATGGCAATTTGTACAAAATAGAGTCGAACGGAAATGCCCAGTCGATATTTTATCCTATTGATGAATCCGACGGTTCTTTTATAGGTTTAAATACTACCCAAAGCAGTTATTTGCATGCTTATTTTAAAGACGGGAAGGTGGATAAGGTTTTGATATTTCCATCGCCTACGGCAACAATGTACCCGATGGATCAGTTGACAAAGGAAATTATGTTTTTCCCGAATTTTGTTTGGAAACAAGAGTATCGACCGATGTGCAAAGAAGATATATTTTTGCGTTTTGACCGTAAAAAAGATGAGATTGGTAACTCATCAAGAAAACGGCTCTCGTCTAAAAGCGGTACAAAATAATGATGTTTACATTTAAGCAGTTTGCCATCAAACAGCAACGAAGTGCTATGAAAGTTGGAACCGACGGTGTTCTATTGGGAAGTTGGGTGGAAAAGCCTGCTCTCTGTAAACATATTTTGGATATAGGCACCGGCACCGGACTTCTTGCTTTGATGCTTGCCCAGCGTTTTCATGTGCCCGTTGATGCGGTCGAAATAGATCGAGATGCAGCTTCGGAGGCAATGGAGAATGTGGCTAATTCTCCATTTTCAGACTATGTTAAGGTAATCAATTCGGATATCAGAACTTTTGTGCCGACAAAAAAGTACGATTTGATAGTTTGCAATCCTCCGTTTTTTGTGGGGTCGTTGCGATGCCCCGATGCAAGACGCTCGCAGGCACGTCATTCCGACAACTTAACCCCGGAATCCTTATTGTCTGTGGCGGAACGTATGCTCTCTCCAAATGGTTGGTTTTCGCTTGTTTATCCTATTCAGGAATCGGAGGCTTTTATGAAAATGTCGGATAAAAAGGGTTTGAAATGTATAAGGGAAATGGTGGTCTATCCAACTTATAATCATGCTCCTAAACGAAAACTAATAACATTTTCGTTCTCAGGTGGTCATTTCGTTTCCGAATCGCTTGTGATAGAAAAGGAAAGACATTGTTATACGGATGAATACAAAGTTTTAACGAAAGATTTTTATTTGAACTTTTGATGAGTTTTCTTGAAACGACACATTTATCGATAGGGTATGGAAGAAAAAAGGTACAAACCGACCTGAATTTATCTGCCGAACAAGGCTCGTTGGTTTGTTTACTCGGTACGA
Organism: Paludibacteraceae bacterium; assembly: GCA_017456885.1. GTDB lineage: Bacteria > Bacteroidota > Bacteroidia > Bacteroidales > Paludibacteraceae > RGIG9608. The sequence goes on along the minus strand of JAFTIM010000013.1, from coordinate 27,283 downwards.
ATGGTTGCGGAAAGTCCACCTTGTTGCGGACGCTTGCCTGTTTGCAGGCTCCTCTTTTTGGCACAATTGCAATTAACGGACAAGCCTTATCGTCTAAAACGACCCAAGAGTTGTCTTTGTTATTCTCATTGGTGCTGACCGATGTGGTAAGTGTCGAAAATCTTCGGGTTTACGATTTGGTAGCATTGGGACGTACTCCTTATACCGGTTGGTTTGGTAATTTGTCGTTGACTGATGAAACAATAATTCGGAAATCCATCGAAGATGTGAACCTGTCCCATAAAAGCAATGATTTTTTGCAAGAGTTGTCCGATGGGGAAAAACAACGGGCTGTTATAGCTAAATCGTTGGCACAAGATACGCCGTTGGTGTTACTCGATGAACCGACCGCACATCTCGATTTGCCAAACAGAATCGAAATCATGCTGTTGCTCAAACGTTTAGCTGACGAAACGGGTAAATGCTTTATCGTGTCGATGCATGAATTGGAATTGGCTATGCAGATAGCCGACTGCGTGTGGCTGATGTCGGAAAATGGTGTTGAATCGGGTATCCCTGAAGATTTGATGCTTTCCGGTGCCTTTCATCGATGTTTTGCATCGAACAATTACCATTTCAGCAAAAATGACGGACACTTCTCGCTTAATCATCAACATTGCGGTAAAACGGTTGCCGTACATGGAATTGATAATGACCGAAAAACGTGGTTGCTGTTGGCTCTGAAACGTTATGGTTATGACGTTGTGTCCGATTCTTCTATTGAGATTTGTGTTGAGCAGAACTACTTTTGGGTGAATGGTTCTTGTTGTGAAACGATTTCCGAAGTATTAAAGATATTGACTATCTTTGCAGCAAAATAAAAGCACTCTTTGTTATGAAACGTAAGTATTTGTTTTTGTTGAGTATTTTTGCTTTTTCTTCAACCAAAGCTCTTACATTAGAACAGCGTTTGGAACATCGGCATGAGGTGAGTGTCGGCTACGGAGAACAATTGTGTGATGCATTTAGTCCGAAAGGGAAACTTATAGGAATGGTTCAGCCCCGTCATTATTTTAATCAAAAAATAACGGGAAACATTTATGCGGAATATATGTATCAAATAAACAAACTGATTTCGTTTGGTATCAATTTCAATTTTAATGCTTGGAAATCGGATTATAAAGAGGATGCTGTTCCTATCTTTGCCGAAACGGGAAATTATGGACACAATGACAGTAGAATCGGAACAGAAAAGTATTATACTTATTCGTTTCTGCCTACCATTCGTTTTACCTATTTCGATCACCCGAACGTAAATCTTTATTCGGGTTTGAGTATTGGAGCAACCATGTTCGGTACTGTTGGTGAAATTTCCGGTATGTTGGCATTAGATGTATGTGCATTGGGCGTCGCTTTTGGCGATAAACAATGGTTTGGTAATGTGGAAGTCGGAGCCTTGTGCAGTAGTTTGTTTTTGGTTAATTTTCTTCCGACTCGTATTGTGAGTGTCGGTTTGGGGTATCGATTTTAATACTTGGAACAAAAAGAAATACAAAAAAAAGTCCGACATGTCGAACTTTTTTTTTCTGTTATAATTGCGTTTTTATTGTTGCTCAATCCAATCGACAATCCATTTGCCTACTTCGCTGCATTTATAGGGACGAACACCTTCGACCTGAATTTCAGCAGTACGTATATTCGCATCTAACGATGCATTAACGGCTTTACGAATTAAGGTTCCTTCCGCCTTTAAATCAAAATACTCAAACAACATTGCCACCGATAGAATTTGTGCCAATGGGTTTGCAATATCCAACCCTTTTGCTTGCGGCCAAGAGCCGTGTATGGGTTCAAATACGGGAGTGTGTTCGCCTGTGGAAGCCGATGGCAATAATCCCATAGAACCGGTAATGCAAGAACCCTCGTCAGTCAGAATGTCGCCAAAAGTGTTTTCTGTAACCATTACGTCAAAAAATTTCGGTTCCTGAATCATACGCATAGCAGCATTGTCCACGTACATATAATCGGTGGTAACTTCGGGGTAAGAAGGTGCCATCTCTTTTGCTATTTGTCTCCACAAACGACTGCTTGCCAGTACGTTGGCTTTGTCAACCACGGTTAGATGTTTGTTGCGTTTCATCGCATATTCAAAAGCAACTTTTAAGATGCGTTCTATTTCAGGACGTGTATAAAAGTTGGTGTCGTATGCTTTTTCGTTGTCTTGATATTTTTCGCCGAAATACATTCCTCCTGTCAATTCTCGAATGCAAATAAAATCGGCACCTTTGACCAATTCCTCTTTTAAAGGCGATTTATGTATCAGACAATCGAAAGTTTCGACCGGACGAATGTTGGCAAAAAGTCCTAACTTTTTGCGCATCGCTAATAATCCTTGCTCCGGACGAACCTTTGCTGTGGGGTTGTTGTCGAATTTCGGGTCACCGACAGCTGAAAATAGTACGGCGTCGGCATCCATACATACTTGAAATGTTTCTTCAGGGAACGGGTCTCCAACTTTGTCGATGGCATCGGCTCCGCAAATAGCATCTGTAAAAACCACGTTATGCCCGAATTTTTTACAAACGGCATTCATTACGGCAACTCCTTGTTTGCTGATTTCGGGACCTATGCCGTCGCCTGCTAAAACTGCAATTTTTAAATCCATAATAGTTATTGTTTATTTTTTGTTATCTGATTGTAACCAATGTTGCTCCAAATCCATATTCACGAAATGAAGCGTCTTGATAATAGCACGATTTGTATTTCGTTTTCAGTTGTTTTTCAATCTCTTTACGCAGAATCCCTTCACCTTTCCCGTGAATGAAAACGATTTTGAAGCCTTTTTTTTGACGATATTCATTCATGACCTCATGAAATTTTTGCATTTGATAGTTCAGCATATCCGCATTCGACATACCTGCAGTTGTATCGAGTAGTGCATTTATGTGTAAGTCGATTTCGAGAGGCGAATTTTTCTCTTTTTTTGCTGCGTGGAATTTCGTTTCGCTCTTTTTCGTTTCAAAAAACTTTGCTGCCGTATCTTTTGTTACAATAAAATCTTTGTCCGAAAAGCCTTTTTCGATTATAGGAAACAGATAGGCAGGTTGATAGAAAAAATCGTTTTCAGAAAAACTATGCAATTTGTAAAGTTTTGTCAGATTTAGCTCTTTATGCACGTCAATTGCCGGTTTTATTGAAAAATTCTTTCTTTTTTTTAGAGCAATAGATTGAAAAACGATGGTTCTGAAGTTGTTTAACTCATCTTTTTCTACGTCTTGAAGAAATAATTTAGTTTGAGGTTCTAACTCTCCATTTTCCAATAAATGAGGTTGCTCATCGCCTGCAAAAAACGAGAACTGAAGATAGTAGTTACTATCGTTAATCAAAAAACATTCGTAGCCGGAGGTTTGCAACTCTTTGATATTTTTGGGTACAAATGCAAAATAAACGGATATTTGTTCTTTCTCGGGTTTCTCGTTCTTTTCGTCAAAACTGTAGTGATTTTCCTTCTCAATCGATATTTGTTGGGGAGCGTTTTTTGTTTGCTCTGTCGGGAAGTTCATCTGATTTACATTTTCAATGACAACCAATTCGGAAATAATTGAAGGTATTTCAAAACCATCTTCTTCCAAAACCGTAGCAATTCGACCATCAATTTTGATAACGGTGCCACCGCCGATGGAGTTTAAAAAGCGAACTTTGTCTCCCAGTTTTACCATTGTGTTCTTTTTCGGGCAAATATACAACAAAGAAACGAAAGTAAACGTTGAACATTACGGAATATATGGAGTTTTAATGCCGACACAACATATTTCAGCGTGAGATTTGCAGGGACATTTGCCCGTTTTTGTTAATCGAGTGGTTATGCAAAAGCACTTGAACAAAAGTGTTTGCTTGGTTGTTTTTCTTTGTCAAAGAGCAAAAATGAGTTTCATTCAGTTTTCTGAATAGTTTTTACTATTTTTGTGGGCAAAACACAGATATTTATGCAGTGGTTAAAAACAATAGGTCAGTATTTCATCTTGATAAAAACGGTGTTTACGAAACCCGATAGATGGAAAATGTTTTTTCGCCAACTCCCGAAAGAAATGGAAAATCTGGGTGTCAATTCGCTTGGGATTGTCATTATAATATCCATTTTTATAGGGGCGATTATGACAATACAGACGAAACTGAATACCGAGAATCCGCTTTTACCTCGTTACAGTACGGGATTGGTTACGCGCGATACGTTGTTGTTGGAATTTTCTTCCACAATAATGTGCTTGATACTTGCAGGGAAAGTGGGGTCGAATATAGCATCGGAAATAGGCACAATGAGAATAACCGAGCAGATAGATGCCCTCGAAATTATGGGTGTCAACTCGGCAAATTATTTGATTCTGCCCAAAATTGTGGCATTTGTTCTGCTGATGCCTTTTTTGGTGATTTTTAGTATGGGTGTAGGTTTATTGGGAGGATATATGGTGGCGGAATTTTCCGATGTCATCACGGTGACGGATTATGTATATGGCATACAATATGCGTTTATTCCATATTATGTTACTTATGCGATTGTAAAATCGTTGGTATTTGCATTTATTATTACCTCTGTGGCTGCCTTTTACGGCTATTATGCTTATGGCGGAGCTCTTGAGGTGGGTAAGGCAAGCACCAAAGCGGTTGTAAACAGTAGTGTGCTGATATTGTTGTTTAATCTGATTTTGACAAATTTGATGTTGGTATGATAGAGGTACGCAATTTGAGCAAATCGTTTGACAATAAACAGGTATTGAAAGACATTTCTGCCGTATTCGAAAACGGAAAAACAAATCTTATCATAGGTCGAAGCGGTTCGGGAAAGACGGTTTTGATGAAAAGCATAATCGGTTTGCATCGAGTGGATGCCGGCGAAATACTATATGACGGTCGGGATTTGACAAAAATGCGATTTCGTGATATAAAAGAATTGAGAAAAGAGGTCGGTATGCTTTTCCAGGGATCGGCTCTTTTCGACTCGCTTACGGTTTTTGAAAATGTGATGTTCCCGTTGGAAATGTTTTCTTCGATGACAAAAAAAGAGATGGTTGAGCGTGCCGAATTTTGTATCAATCGAGTGAATCTGACAGAGGCAAAAGATAAATATCCTTCGGAGATAAGTGGCGGTATGCAAAAACGTGCTGCAATTGCTCGTTCCATAGCGTTAAATCCGAAATATCTTTTTTGCGATGAGCCGAATTCGGGATTAGACCCACAAACATCGTTGGTTATCGACCAGCTGATAAAAGAAATCACGCAAGAATTTGATATAACGACCATTATCAATACGCACGATATGAACTCTGTGATGGGAATTGGCGATAATATTATTTTCATTCACGAGGGACAAAAAGAGTGGCAAGGCAGTAAAGATGAAATTTTCGATTGTCAGAATCAGAACTTGAATGATTTCGTTTTTGCTTCCGATTTGTATAAGAAGATAAAAAAAGCACATAATAATAACCCTTAAAAATCATTATTTATGCAAGAAAAAACAAGATATTCTGATGAGGAATTGGAAGAGTTCCGTCAGTTGGTACAAGAGAAATTAGATGCTGCACAAAAATATTACGATGAACTACGTTCTGCAATTACAAATGTAGAAGGGAACGATGTGTCCGACACCTCTCCTACTTTTAAGGTACTGGAAGAGGGCGCCAACACCTTATCGAAAGAAGAGTTGGGGCAATTGGCGCAACGTCAGATGAAATTTATTCAGCATTTGCAGGCAGCTTTGGTGCGTATAGCAAATAAAACCTATGGTATTTGTCGCGAAACGGGAAAACTGATTCCGAAAGAGCGTTTGCGTGCTGTGCCTCATGCAACTTTGAGTATCGAAGCAAAAGAGAAACGCTGATAAACGGACAGAATGGGTAAAAAACTTAAAACGAGTCTATTCGTTTTGGCAATTCTTTTGATAGACCAAGTTTCAAAAATTCTGGTTAAGACGAACATGGCACTTGGCGATTGCATTCCGATTTTCGATTGGTTTAAAATCTACTTCATCGAGAATCCGGGAATGGCATTTGGTATGACCATCGGCAGCAAGTTCCTGCTGACAGCGTTCCGAATCTTGCTTATCGGAGTAATCATTTATTATTTGATACAACTCTTTAGGAAAGATTACAAGTTGAGTTATATACTTTGTTTGTCCACCATTTTGGCGGGAGCTATTGGTAACGTTATTGACTGCTTGTTTTATGGTATGATTTTTACGGAAAGTACACCTTTTCATGTTGCCGAATTCACTTTTACCGAAGGCTATGCCTCGTTTTTTCAGGGTATGGTTGTCGATATGCTTTATTTTCCTTTGTTTAACTTCCCTGAGTGGATGCCGTTCGTTGGAGGAGATGTCTTTTTTAGCCCTATTTTCAATGTAGCCGATTCGGCGATTACCGTCGGAATGTTTGTGTTGATATTGTTTTTTAGGAACGATTTTGAACAAACATTTAATATTTTCAACAGAAAAAATAAAACTATTGACGAGCGTGTGGAGTAGAGTTGCGCAGAGGGTCGGCGGAGTGTTGTTTGCCACGTTGTTTCTGTTTTTTTCGTGTGCCAAACGCGACTTTAAATTGCTCTCCGAAGAAGAAATGGTAAATCTCCTTACGGAGTTTTATCTGACCGAAGGTTCGTTGGATGTAATGTTTATTCGCGATGAACAGAAAAAGAATCTTTACTATAACGGTTTATTTCAAAAATACCATGTAACACGTCGCGATTTTGAGAAGTCGGCGGCCTATTATGCAAAAGATGCAAAAGCTTTAGAACTGATTTACGAAGCAGTAATTGATAGTTTGAAATCGAAAGAACTGCTGGTTGCGTCTAACTATTATCATCCGCAAGAGCTGGAGCCTCTGACTAAACCCGTTCAAATGGATACGCTTAATCTTTGGCTTTCGGAGCGGAGGGTGGTTTGGCATACTGATTCGTTAAGGCGAGAAAATGAGTTGCCGTTTGAGTTCTCTGATAGCAATTATTTCGCTCAAGGCGATAAGTTTGTACTTTATTTTCTACAAAGTACTGCGTGGCGCGACTCGCTTTGTGGAGCCTATGCCGAGATGTATGTCCGTTATTCGAATAATGAAATGGATTCCGTATCGGCAATGCTTATTCCTGACGAAAGAGTGCGTCGTTATCGTTTGTCGGTCAATAATCCGGATTCTTTGCGTCCTGTCGCTGTTTATGGCAATCTGCTTTATTGCGATACGGCAACGGGGATTCCTGACCGATGGTTTGATAGTATAGCTGTTTATCGAATATTTGATACCAATAAAAATCCGCTTCCCGATTCGTTGAAAACTCTCTTTTTGAAAGAGGAGGAGTCGCAAAAACTACTTCAATCAATGCCGGCGATACATAAAAATCTTGAAATCGAGAATAGGAAAATAAAGTTAAAGCAGCCGGATTTATAATCTTCGTCGGAATTCCGAACATACGATACCCGTTGCAATAGCTACATTGAGCGACTCGGAGGTAGGACAACCTTGCGGATAGCTCGGAATGAAAAGTTTGCGTGTAACGTGTGCTTTTACCTCATCGGAAATGCCGTTCCCCTCGTTTCCCATTATGATAATTCCGTTTCTGGTCAATTCGGCGGAGTAGATGTTTTCGCCTTCGAGAAAAGTGCCATAAACGGGAATGCTCGTTTTGCAATGTTTGATGAGGGTGAAGAGTTCGGCTTTGGTAACATAATGCATCTTTACGCGTGCAAGAGCACCCATAGTGGCTTGAACGGCTTTGGGGTTATAAACATCTACGGTTTGTTCGAGGCAAATAACGTGGCGGATGCCAAACCAATCGGCAATGCGTACGATTGTGCCCATATTGCCGGGGTCTTGTACACCGTCAAGTACTAAAACTAAATTGTTTTGGAGCGTATCGTGAGTAAGTTGGTGATTCTTTCGCTTGAATATGGCTATTACGGGTGATGGAGTTTTGAAAAACGATGCTTTTTTTATCTCTTCAGTAGTTTCCACCGATATTAACTCTTCGGCAGGTAAGGCGTGTGTCAATAGCCATTCGTTGGTGGCTATCAATGTTTTACACTCAAAGGTCTTAATAAGTTCGGTAACACATTTTTCGCCTTCTGCACAAAACAATTGCTGCTCATCTCTGTTCTTTTTTAAGAAAAGCGCATTAACAAATTTGATTTTATTTTTTGATAACATATTTTATTCAAGATAATGTCAAAATTAAGAAGATTTTTTGTGCTTGCAAAAAGTGTTTTTAAGAGGAATTATTTGGAATCGGATTTTTTGTTTACGACGAAAGAAGTGCGAAAATATGGCTATATTTGCATATTTTGAAAAGGTCTTGATTGGGAGAGTTGTGCATAACGTTTTTTATCATAATCGGATTTTGTTTTTACTTGCAACGATATTGTTGGCAACATCGTGTAGCGTTGTGAAATATGTCCCTGAAGGAGAAACGCTTCTGAATCGCAACCGAATTAAGGTGAAAGAACGTAACAAAGTAACTCCCGAAGAATTAAAACCATACTTGCATCAGACTCAAAATCAGGAGGTTTTGAGTTTTATGAAAGTAAAACTCAGCATTTATAGCATGTCGGGGCGGGATAGTACCAAACGAATCAACCGCTGGTTGCGGAAAGTGGGAGAGCCTCCGGTTATTTATGATCCGTATTTGGTTGGACGTTCGCAGAACGAATTGTTGCGACAGCTGGCCAACAAGGGCTATATGCGTGCTACGGTTGATACGCTGACAAAAACCAAACGTCGCCGAACAACGGTGTATTATAATGTGAAACTCAACGAACCTTACATTATCAATAAATACGACTTGCAGTTGGGTGACGATTCCGCAACGTATTTTATGAGCATTGCACGCGATTCGTTGAAACGCATAAAAGAAGGCGATATTTTCGATTTGGCGATGATGGATGCGGAACGGAATCGTATAGCTACCATTTTGCGAAACCGAGGCTATTACAATTTTAGCAAGGATATGCTGTACTTTGTGGCGGATAGCTCTTCGCGTGTACGGACTATCGATTTGAAGCTGTCGTTGCATCCGAACTATGCAAACAACGATTCTCTCTCTCCCTACCATCGGAAACGTATTCGAAACGTTACCATCGTAATGGAAGACGACCCCAACGAAGTAGAGGTGCGGTCGAGTTTTACCGATACGGTTTGGGTTGATAATTACGCCGTAGTATATGGGGCAAAGCGTTTTATCAATGCAAAAACATTGGTGTCGAAGGTGTTTGTGTTGCCGGGAGAATATTTTAGTGAACATAAAGTAACACAGACCTATAATGCACTTAATTTTTTGTCGCCCATAAAATATGTGGATATTGATTTCAAACAGATAAACAGCGAGGAGATAGATTGCCGTATAGTGGTCAATCCTGACCGCGTGCATGTGGTGTCGGCTGAAATAGAGGGGACGAATTCGGCAGGCAATATTGGCGTGGCGGGGAGTGTGGGCTATCAACATAAAAATATTTTTCGTGGTGCCGAGACATTTAAGTTCTCGGTTCGTGGTGCTTATGAAACAATGGGGCATATAGGCGATGCGTTTTATAGTTCGATAGAGGTAGGAGGTAATTTGGGATTGGATTTCCCGAAATTTTTATTCCCTTTGGGCAAGCGTTTTAAGAAAAAACTACGAGCAACCACCGAATTGACACTTGGTTATAATTATCAGAAACGTCCGCAATATTCGCGAAACATAGCGAATGCCAATTTTCGGTATGTATGGAATTCCTATCGAAAACCTAAATTGAAATATTCGTTCGATTTGTTCGATTTCAGTTACATCTATCTGCCATGGATAACGCCGGAGTTTAAAGATAAGTATTTGAGTCCGTCATCGTCGTTGCGGTATAGTTACGAAGACCATTTTATTATGCGTATAGGTTTCGGATTGACATATACCACTAAACGCGAAAATCGTTTGCAGGATTTTTATACGCTTCGAACAAGGGTACGTACGGCGGGTAATTTGCTTTATGGCATCAGCAATATGATAAATCAGAAAAAGGTAGATGGTGTTTATCAGATATTTAAAATCGGTTATGCACAATTTGCAAAGGCGGATTTCGATTTTGCCTATACCAAGGTGTTTGGCGACAGACATCAATTGGCTTTTCATACCGCATTAGGGGTGGCGTATCCTTACGGTAATGCCGACATTTTGCCTTTCGAGGAGCGTTATTTTAGCGGTGGCGCTAATAGCGTGCGGGGTTGGTCGGTGCGAACGTTGGGTCCGGGCGGATTTAAAAACACCTCCGGAAGCATCGACTTTATGCGTCAGTCCGGCGATATAAAATTGGATTTAAGTTGCGAATATCGTGTTAAACTTTTTTGGCTGTTGGAGGGCGCCTTGTTTGTCGATGCAGGAAATATTTGGACGATAAAAGAGTATGCCGATCAGCCCGATGGCGTTTTTCGGTTCAATCAGTTTTATAAGCAAATAGCATGCAGTTACGGCTTGGGTTTGAGAGCCGATTTCGATTTCTTTATTTTGCGTTTTGATTTCGGATTTAAACTTTACGACCCCTCGCGCGATGCATCTGAAAAATGGCGTACGAAAATAACGAATGACGATTTCGCATTCCATTTTGCCATAGGTTATCCGTTTTAATGTTTAAAATAAACTACAATGAAGAAAACAGTTTTTTTATTCGTGATTTTTACTTTGTCGATTGCAAAAGTAGATGCTTCGTCGGATTTTCTTCGTAAAATCACCTCGAAGCACTACGTGCCGAAAACGATGGCGGAGCTGATTCCTTTGTCTGATGCCGAGCATTATGCTCGTATAACCGACGATGGAAAACAAATTCTTGTTTATTCGTATAAAAAAGGGAATGTTTGCGATACTATTTTTGATATTGCGAAGATAAAAGATTGCCCTTTCGACTCTATTGAAGGCTTCGCTCTTGACTCTTTGGAGCAACGCGTGCTGCTTTATGCCAATGCGGAGAGCATCTATCGCCGTTCGTTCAAAGCCGATTATTATGTATTTAATCGAAAACGCAGAACCTTTGATGTATTGTCGGAGCAAGGCAAACAGCAATGTGCTGAGTTTTCGCCTAACGGACGCATGGTTGCATTTGTGCGTAACAATAACTTGTATATCAAAAAGTTGGATTTTAATACGGAAATCGCCGTAACTAAAGATGGCGAATGCGGAAAAATAATCAACGGGGTCTCCGATTGGGTGTACGAAGAGGAGTTTTGCGAGACGCGTTTGTTTTCGTGGTCGCCCGATAGCAAGTTGTTGGCATTCGTGCGTTTAGACGAGTCGGAAGTCAAAACCTTCTCGTTTCAGTGGTTTGGCGGAGAACGGCTTGCCGAAGATGCTTATCCCGTAACTCAAACCTACAAATATCCTCGTGCAGGGACAAAAAATGCCCGTCCTACGTTACATGTTTACGATGTGTTTTATAAAAATACAAAAACACTTGATTTGGGTGCCGAACAAGACATCTACTTGCCAAAAATAGCTTGGGGACCGACGGCAGATGCTTTGTTTGCGTTTCGTTTGAATCGGAATCAAAATCAGTTGGATATGTTTGTGTTTAATCCGCGCTCGACGGTAGGAAAAATTACGCTTACCGAACGAAGCGAAAAATATTATGTCGATTACGATAATTTGAGGGCTTTTGAAGTGTTGCCCGACAATCGTATGATATGGATGAGCGAATCTGATGGTTATCGTCATTTGTATCTGTATAATTGGCAAAACGGACAAAAATTGCAACAAATAACCGCAGGGAAATGGGACGTGACGGATTATTACGGATTTGATGTTACGAAAAAGACTTGCTATTATCAGTCGGCGGAGTCGTCGCCTCTCGAACGCAAGGTGTATGCCGTCGATTTGAAAGGACGAAAAAAATGTCTGACGGCAGAGCAGGGTACCCATACGGCATTTTTCAATACGACCAAAACCTATTTTATTGATAATTATTCGTCGCTACAGGAACCTCTGATTACTTCCGTTTATAGTTCGCTTGGAGTAAAAATGAGAGTTGTGGAGGATAATGCCGCATTGAAAAATGAGGTTGTTGCACTTAATTTGCCCGAAAAAGAGTTTTTAATGTTTACAACCCCCGATGGAATTTCTCTGAATGGTTGGCTGTTGAAGCCTGCCGACTTTGATGCGTCAAAGAAGTATCCTGTGCTGATGGTACAATATAGCGGTCCTTCGTCGCAAGAGGTGCGTAATCGCTGGTCGATAGGATGGGAATACTACTTGGCGGAGAACGGTTATGTGGTTGTGTGTGTCGATGGACGTGGAACGGGAGCAAGGGGCGAACAATTTCGTAAATGCACTTATCGAAATTTGGGTAAACAAGAAGTGGCCGACCAAGTGGCTGTGGCAAACTACCTGACTTCGTTACCTTTTGTAGATGCCTCTCGTATCGGTATTTGGGGGTGGAGCTATGGCGGTTATGTGGCTTTGGCTTGTATGACAAATGGCGATGGTGTGTTTAAGGCGGGTATTGCAGTGGCTCCTGTAACCGATTGGAAACTCTACGATTCGGCTTATACCGAACGATTTATGCGCCGTCCGCAAGAGAATTACAAGGGATACGAAGCGTCCACGCTTTTGGATAAAGCGCAACGCCTCAAGGGGAATTTGCTACTTGTGCATGGCACTGCCGACGACAATGTTCACCTGCAAAATACGATGCAATTTTCCGAAGCGCTGATAAATGCGGGCATTCAGTTTGATATGATGCTTTATCCGAACAAAAATCACAGCATTTTGGGCGATGATACGCGTTATCATCTTTACACGAAGATGGCGCATTTCCTTTTTAAAAATCTCTAAAATCTGGAAAACGAAAAAAATGAGAAACAGCGTTCTCTTTTTATGGATAAGATAGGAGTGATATCAAAATAAAATGTAATTTAGCAACCAAATTTTACAAATCAGAATTATTATTAATTAAAAAAACGAAAAAATGAGTGCAAAAAATTCAAAAAACCTATTGCCCATTGTGGTGATGTTCCTTTTGTTCTTTATGATTGCCTTTGTAACCAATTTTGCTGGTTCGATGGGCGTTATATTGAAAAATCAATTTAATGTTCCTAATGCTTTGACTCAGCTGGGTACGTTGGCAAACTTTATTGCTTATGCTTGCATGGGTATTCCTGCTGGTATTATCCTTCGTCGCAAGGGTTATAAGTTTACATCGTTGTTGGCTGTGACGGTTGGTTTTGTTGGTGTTGGCATCCAATTCCTTGCTGGTGCAGTCCCCGCCGATTCTGCTTTTGCTGTGTATGTAGCTGGAGCGTTTGTAGCTGGTTTTTCAATGTGTTTGTTGAATATTGTAGTAAATCCAATGTTGAATACGCTTGGTGGCGGTGGTAATCGTGGTAACCAATTGATTCAAACAGGTGGAACGCTCAACTCTTTGGGTGGCACTATTGCTCCTATTTTGTTGGGTTATTTGATAGGAGGTTCTATCGAGACTGCAACAGTGGGTGATGCTGCTCCTGCAATGATTACTGCTATGGCTATCTTTGCGTTAGCCTTTGTAGTAATTATTCTTACTGCAATCCCTGAACCTCACATGGAAACAGCAGAGGAAAAAACTGCTCGTTTGGCTGCAAAGGTAGAGGGGAAAAAAGACCAATATAGTCCTCTTTCGTTCCGTCACTTTGTGTTTGGTGCAATCGCTATTTTCTTCTACGTTGGAGTAGAGGTTGGTATTCCAAATATGGCAAATCTTTATATGTCGAGCCATCCGTTGGTAGGTCCTGCCATTGCTGGTACGGTAGTTGGGCTTTACTGGTTGATGATGTTGTTCGGCCGTTTTATTGGAGCTTCTATCGGTGGAAAAGTTTCGAGTAAGAATATGATGATAGCAGTTAGTAGTGTTGCTATTGCGTTTTTGCTTTGCTTGATGTATATGCCAGAGATTATGGTAACAATCCCATTGGTAGAAGTTACTGTGCCTTTGAGCATGTTGTTTATGGTGCTTTGCGGATTGTGTACTTCGGTGATGTGGGGTGCAATCTTCAACCTTGCAGCAGAGGGACTTGGTAAATACACGGCAATGGCTTCTGGTATCTTTATGGCGCTTGTTTGCGGTGGGGGTATTATGCCATTCTTCCAAGGTTTGATAGCCGATTATGTTGGTTATTTGAATAGCTATTGGTTGGTAATTGCTGCATTGATTTATATTTTGTGGTATGCCCTTGTAGGTAGTAAAAATGTGAACAAAGATATTTCTGTTGAATAATAAAAAAACGTAAAAAGATGGCAACAAAACCTTATGTAATTGGTATTGATATGGGAGGTACAAACACCGTTTTTGGTGTGGTTGATGCTCGTGGACATATTATTGCAAGAAGCAGTATTAAAACCCAGACTCATAAAGATGTGAATCTGTATGTAGATGAACTTTGTACCGAGATGACGAAAATTATCGACTCTGTTGGGGGTAAAGATATGATTCGTGGAATTGGAGTCGGTGCCCCGAATGGTAATTATTATACGGGTAATGTGGAGTTTGCTCCTAATCTTCCTTGGAAAGATGTGATTCCTTTTTCGAAATTGGTTTCGGATAGAATTGGTATTCCTTGCAAATTGACAAATGATGCAAATGCCGCAGCCGTGGGAGAGATGACTTATGGCGTGGCCAAAGGAATGAAAAATTTTATCATGATTACATTGGGAACAGGTGTCGGAAGCGGAATTGTTGTTAATGGAGAGGTCGTTTACGGACACGATGGCTTTGCCGGCGAATTAGGACATACGATTGCTATTAAAAATGGCCGTCAATGTGGTTGTGGTCGCAAAGGTTGCTTGGAATGTTACACTTCGGCTACGGGTGTAGCACGTACGGCACGAGAGATACTCGAAAATAGTGCCGAACCGAGTTTGTTGAGAGAGTTGAGTGCAAGTAAAATTGAGAGTAAAGATGTGTACGATGCTGCTGTAAAAGGCGATAAAGTGGCACTTGAAATATTCAAAACTACAGGTACTATTTTGGGCGAAAGTTTAGCAAACTTTATCGCATTCTCGGCACCAGAGGCCATTATTTTGTTTGGTGGTTTGGCTAAAGCTGGCGATTATATTATGAATCCCGTGCGTGAAGCGATGGAAGAAAACGTACTTCGCCTTTGGAAAGGAAAAGTGAAGTTGCTTTTCTCTTCGCTCAAAGAGGCCGATGCTGCCGTACTTGGAGCGAGTGCTCTTGGTTGGGAAGTAGAAGAATAGTATTTTTTTTCATTGTTTGTTGAGAGTGCCGTGGCGAAAGTTGCGGCACTTTTTTATGAAAGAAAAGAGCGATAGTTTTTCTATCGCTCTTCTTTTGTCGGGATGAGGCGACTCGAACGCCCGACCCCTACGTCCCGAACGTAGTGCGCTACCAACTGCGCTACATCCCGTTTTTGTTTGCAAAGGTAGAAACTTTTTTATCTATTACAAAATCAACATTAAATAAAATATCGTAAAATTCGGAGATGTGATTTCTCATTGCAAAAATGTACATTCCTATTTGCTCTCTGCAATTTGTTTATTCGAACACATTTAAGGTTCTCCCTGTGCAGGCGTTTGGTTTTGTAATCCCTAAAATTTGAGAAATGGTTGGAGCAACGTCTGTTGCAGTTACAGGAATATGTGTTTTTTTCTCGGCAACTTTCCAACCAAAAAATACTAACGGAGCCGACACTCTGCTCCGTCCTGATATGCCGATGGGTTTATTGTCGTTGTCAACCTCAATCCAACCGGGTAGCAACGTAAAGTAAATAGTTCCCGAATTCTTCTGGTGAATGCTGTTTTTTACTTTTTCTATTTCGGCATCACCTCCCGCATTTTGTAGGTTATTGACAACAAATACTTGTTGAACGCCTTGAAATTCGGTCATGAAACGTTGTGCTTGGTATTCGATTAAACGAAAATCAATTTTCTTCTGTTCGGCTAAACGTTCATTTAAATAGATATTTTTTGCATGATAACCCGTTACCCAGTTCCCTTGTCCATGTAGCAACATTAGGTAGTTGTTCAACAGAGCCATAGCCCTCCCCGCATTGAAAACGCCGGTGTTTATTTTTTGTGATTGCAAAGTGGCAGGGTGCAAATTGATACATTGAGTACCCGTGAGTACAAGCAGTGTGTTGTTTAACCCTACAAATTGTTCCACCGAGTCAAGAAGGATTTTCAGCTCTTTATCAAGCCGTAGATACATGTCCTCTTTTTCGGCAGTCAGCAGTTCGTGAGCCATGTCGATAGGTGGATTTAAGGTGAATTTGACCGATAGAATGTCGGGTGTATTGTCGCTGCCGAGTTGTTCGTTTTTTATTGCTTTAATGGCGAGCCGACGCATAATTTTGTTTGCGTAAGGTGTTTGTTTAAAAAGTCTTACAGCCTTTTCTGTATTCTTTTGATTGCCAATTTTGTACTCAAACGGAATTACTTTGTTCGTTTCGTTTGCGGCGGGATACTTGTAGGTGAATGCCGAAAAAAGCGGAGTCCAAGTCGAATTGAGCAGTTGGTCTATTGTACCATCGGTATTGACTTCGTTGCACCACAAAGGCAACCCCGCATTGTAATAACTCGATGTGGCAACTTTTCCGAGCTGATTGTCAATCCAAATGGCAGCATTTGCCGCCCTCCCACCTAAGGGTATTGCATCTTCGGCATCAAGAGCGATTGCGTACACCTTGGATTCCCCCTTGCTGACCACTTTCAACTCGTCGCTTACGGTGGAGGCATATAAATTTTCGGGCGAACAGCCGCTTTGTGTCCCAATGCCGACATAGCGTTCGTCGGAAACAATCGACAACACCTCTTTCGTTTTCTTACGGAAAAAACTATTTCCGATGATGCCGTGAAAATTGGGTGTTGTACCTGTCGAAAATGTTGCCATATCGGTTGCACTTCCGCCTGAATAGTAGTCGAAATGTTGCTCGGTAAATACAGCTCCATTTCCAAAAATGCGTTTTATTCCATTATCGTCAAAATAGTTCCAAAGCGTAGCAATATGCTCCGTTTGAATGCCGTCAACCACAATGTTTAAAACAAGTTTTGGCGATTGTTTTTCAAAACGATTTTCAGCAAATGAAGTAGCAATAACGAGTAGAAAGATAATTGAAAAAAAAATTCTTTTCATTGGGGACTGTTTTTCTTGTAGTTGCCGATGTAGAGTGCTGCCCTAATTAAAATCAATGTTATCAGTGGCAGAAATGCAATGTTGAACGATTGTATTTTTACAACGAAAATTAACAAAGCTGCTATTAGTAGAGCGCAGTTAATGTATTGATAATAAATGAGATATTTTCTGATAGATTTTTTTAGAAGTAAAGCACCAAAAATCAAATTTAAAGGGTTTGCCCAAAGCAAATTCCAATTGTTTGCCACTAACGGATGTTCCGAGAAGAGCATAAGATAACTGATAACGATACCTATAAGACCCGTTATCGAAAATATACTGATGTCGAACCAAATAGCTTGCTTTTTTCTCTTTTTTTCGATGATGAAAATCAAGAGTGAGAGCAACAATAGCAACGAGCAAACAAATGCGGGTTTAAAAATTGATGGTAAGTTTTTTTGCTCTTTTCGTGGCGTTTCGTAAATCTGCTCCGATAGTAAAATCGGGCGAATTTCGTCATCGCTGACAATAACGGCGTTTTTTATTTTCTGCATTACGTACAGGGGCAGAAACAATTCTTCGTTGCAAAATCCAATCTTTTGGTCGGCATCGGCACCAAGTAGCAAGTCGATACCGAATTTCAGCCAAGAGTCGGCTCCGACATGCTCTTCTACAAGTTTGCGATAAGTTGTTTTTCTTAAAACACCACCGTAAACCAAATCCCCGTTGCAGCAAAGAGAGAGCATGGTACATGGGCGTGTGGCGCAATTGTCGAATACGAAATTGTAGCGATAAGTTCTGTTTTCCGGTTTGTAGTTGAGCATCAGGGCATTCCATAGTTTCTGCTTTTCTTCGGCTGTCAGATTTAAAGTCTGTTCAAAAACGGTGGAGTTTCGTTGTTTGTAGGTGTTTAAAAATGAATCTGTATATGATATGCCTAACTCGTAGTCGGTGGTGCCTTTTATAAATTTGGGTATAAAAAACGGCTGGTCAAAAGAAAACACTCCGTAATTGAATGTCCAATCGATATTGTTTTGAGCATCTTGAATGCGAATTGCCGTATGTCCGAAATAGGTATATACGGCATCACTGCTTGGTTCGCAAGTCAAAATACTGACTTTTGCGCTATCGGACAGTTCGATGTCTGCAAACAAATTGAGCGAACAACACAAAAGAACCGCTGCGAAAAGGATTCTACGCATTACTTATCTTAATTTTAATGTCATGCCGTATTCGGCAGGTACCCATTTTTTCAAGTTGTTAAGTTTGTATAGCTTCCGCATTTTTATGCCATATTGTTGCGAAATGCTGTGCATAGATTCACCGTAATCGATAACGTGTTTGTAGATTTTTGTTTTCGATTTCGATTGCTTGGGCTGAACATATAATTGCATTCCTGCACAAATAGTGGTGTCTTTCGGCAGGTCGTTGTAGCGTATCAGCTCACGTTTGGTAATGCCGAACTCTTGGGCGATATTGTCAAACGTATCGTTTTGGCGTGCAATAACGAATTTGACTCCGTTCGTTTTCTTCACTTCGTGAATAGGGTACATATTGCGTTCTGCGAACGACATGGAGGCCACACTGATCTCTTCGGACTTGCTCTCTTGTTGGCGAGCAATACGCTCCTCGACATCTTTGTCGAAATTTTGAGCCACAAGTGCTACTTTTTGAGGGTCGTCAAAGCGGTTCAACTCATAGTCCTCAATAATCTTTATCAGTTTTGATGGATATTTCGGATCGGTGGCATATCCTGCGGCTTTCAACCCGTATGCCCACGATTTATAATCAGTTATTTTGTAAGTGAAAAGTGTTTGATAACGATCGCGTTTCAAAAAAGCCGAGTGATCTTCGTACGATTCTATTACTTTGTCGTATTTGCGAAAACATTCTCCTTTTTGGTCGTCGTCGTGATATACTTTCTCGCCTTCCCAATTCGAATGACATTTGATGCCGAAATGGTTGTTGCTCTCTTGTGCCAACTGACTTTTGCCTGCGCCCGATTCGAGCAATGCTTGTGCAAGTGTAATACTGGCAGGTATCTTGTGGCGGGCTTGTTCTACCATAGCTATCTCGCTGTATTGTTCGATATAGGCTATGTACGCAGCGTTTTTTTGTGCATTCAGATTGAAAAATGCCATTATGGCAATAACTCCTAATGTTGTCTTTTTCATTTTTTCTTAAAATTTAATTGTGCAAAAGTACGATTTTTTGCCTTTAAGGCAAATTGCACCTGTAAAATGCTGCGTTAAAACTCTTTAAAGGAAAATTATTCTTGTGTCGAAATGAATTTAAATTAGTTAATAACTATTAAAAATAAACATATTAAGTTAAAATAAGTTAATTATTTCAAGGGAGGGGTAGAATGTGCTATATTAGCCTGAAAATAAAATTATTTAACATTTTAAATTTAGGTTATTATGAGAAAAAGTTTTTTTAACACTTTGATGTGTGTGGCACTTGTGAGCCTAATGCTTTCTTCGTGCGAGTCGGAACAATCGCCATTAACCGACAATACAAAATTATGGCCGGCATTTACTTATAATGTGCAAACAGAAGAAATGAAATACGGTTTCATCAATAAAAATGGAGAATGGGCAATTAAGCCTACATACGATGGAGTTACCACTTTTTCAAACGGAGTAGCCGTAGTAGTTGTTTATAATGAAACAACAGACGAATATACCTATTCTTATATTGATAAAAAAGGAAATATGAAAGGTTCTTTTGCTGATGCCGATCAACATTATTGCGGATTGGCACGTGCAAGTTACGATGGTTCTATTTTTGGTTTTGTCGATGCTTCGGCCGATTTTAAAATTAACCCTTTGTACAAAGCCGTAAATAATTTCTCTGATGATTTAGCTTTGTATTATGATGAAATAAATGAAAATTGGGGATATTTAAATACAAAAGGCGAAGTGGTAATTCCTGCTACAAAATTGGCTATGTACGATGCCCTCTTTTCGTTTTCCGAAGGATTGGCACGAGTTCGTATCGAAGATAAATATGGATTTATTGATAAAAATGCAAAGCAAGCAATTCCTTTGATATGGGATTATGTCGGTTCGTTCTCCGATGGATTGGCTATTTATAACATAGGGGATAAATATGGCTTTATCGATAAAAAAGGAGATACTAAAATTTATGCAATGTACGACGATGCTGCTTTTTTCTTTGAAAACGGTTTAGCACCTGTAGAACAAAACGGAAAATGGGGTTTTGTTAACAAAAAGGGTGATATGAAAATTCCAGCGATGTTTGATGATGCATATCCATTCTGCGAAGGTATGGCATTGGTCGAGATACACGGAAAATTTGGTTTTGTTAATACAAAAGGAGATATTGCAATACCTGCGATTTATACAGATGCATCTACTTATTTCCACAATGGACTTGTACTGGTTTCCAATGAAACGGCAACTTCGGAAACTCATTCTTATCTCAATAAGAAAGGCGAGGCGATTTGGTCGCTTTCAATTAAAACCGATGCTTTGCCAAATGCACTTTCTGTGAAATCGGTTAAAGCTAATAAAACTAAAAAAGCCATGAATGATGTGAAGCCTTCGAATCATTATTCGCTTGGTGCATTTCGTAAATAAGTTTAAAATGTGTTATGTAAAAAAAGAGAGAACCCATGGGTTCTCTCTTTTTTTCTCTGCCAAGTATTTTTATTTTATCAAACTTGCTTTCAATCCTTTTATCACGGAGTTGGTGAACCCGTGAGCTTCCATTTCGTTTAGCCCTTTTATAGTAATGCCACCCGGAGTGGTTACTTTGTCAATTTCAGCTTCGGGGTGCGAGGCATTTTGTGTAAGTAATTCGGCGGCTCCGATTAGTGTTTGTGCTACTACTTGTTGGGCAAGGCTTGCGTTGATGCCCATCTCTACGGCTCCCTCTACTGCGGCGCGAATGTAGCGAAATGCGTAAGCAATGCCGCAACTCGAAAGCGACATAAAAGCATTGAGTTGGCTTTCGGCTACGACAAAAACGTTACCTAATTTTGAAAACAACTCTTTAACAACCACCACCTGTTCTATGGAAGCATTGTTGTGCGATAGGGTTAAAACACCTTTGCCGATGGCAATGGCCGTGTTTGGAATCATGCGAAACAATACGGGTATTTCGTGTTCGTTTTTACTGAAAAACGTTACAAGTTGCGAAAAATCGACACCTGCCGCAACCGATACTACAAGTTGGTTGTTGTAATTGATGTGTTGCTTGATTTCATTTACAACCGTTCCGACAAGCCATGGTTTCACTGCCAAAACAATCAAATCGGCATGTTTTACGACTTCGATATTCGATGTGCCGGCATTTATGCCTTTGTTCAGGTGCTGTAACTCGTCAATCCGAGTTTGCGATAAATCGCTGATATACAGATTGCTGTTGTCGATTGAGGGATCTGCTGCGAGTCCGTTTACGATGGCTCCTCCTATGTTGCCACCTCCGATGATACCTATTTTCATGATCATTTATCTTTAAGTTTTTCAAGTTCGTTGATTACGTTTTGTGCCAATTGTTTGAATGCCAAGCCCGTAGGAGAGGCTTCGTTCATGGCGGCAGGCGCTCCGTAGTCGCCACTTTCGCAAATGCTTTGCACAATGGGTATTTGTGCTAAAAGCGTTGTTCCCATTTTTTCGGCTAAATTCTTAACTCCGTCTTTACCGAAAATAAAATACTTGTTCTCGGGAAGTTCGGCAGGGGTAAACCATGCCATGTTTTCCACTAACCCGAGAATCGGGACGTTAATTTTTTCGGTAGTAAACATTTGAATTCCCTTGCGTGCATCGGCCAAGGCCACCTCTTGCGGAGTGCTTACAACGATGCTTCCGGTGATTTGCAATAGTTGTACCAAGGTCAAGTGAATATCGCTTGTGCCGGGAGGCAAGTCTATCACAAAATAGTCCAAATCGCCCCAATCGGCCTCGGTTATGAGTTGCCTTAAAGCGTTGCTCGCCATGCCGCCTCGCCAAATGAGTGCGCTGTCGGGGTCAACAAAAAAACCGATGGAAAGGATTTTGATTCCATATTGTTCGATGGGTTGCATCAACTGACGCCCGTTTACATCGATAGCCATGGGGCGTGCATCTTCTATGGCAAACATTTTCGGGATGGAAGGCCCGAAAATATCGGCATCGAGCAACCCTACTTTGTAGCCCATTTGTGCTAATGCAATGGCAAGGTTTGCAGCAACTGTCGATTTCCCGACGCCGCCTTTCCCCGATGCTACGGCAATGATGTTTTTTACTTCCTTGAGCGGTTTTTCTTTCTCCGTCTTGTTCGGAATAATGGATTTTACGGCAATGTTTCCTTTGATTTCGATGTTCTTATCTACAAAGGTCAGAATGGTTTGTTCGCATGCCTTTACAAGCGATTTTGCAAACGGGTCGTTGGGTTTTAATAGCAATGAAAACGAAACTTTGTTGCCTTCGATGCGAATATCGTCTTCCAACATTCCTGCGGAAACAATGTCTTGCCCCGAGCCCGGATAACGCACATTTTTTAGTACATCAATTATGAGTTGAGGATAAAGTGTCATAGTTTTTTTTATTCACGCATAACTTGTTTTACGCCTTTTATATTTCTGATTTTTTTTATCAATACTTCCAAAGCGTTAAGGTCGTTTATCAAAATCGAGATGGAACCTTGAAACAATCCGTCGTGCGAATCGACTGATATAGAACGCATATTTATTCCTAACTCCTTGGAAATGACCGATGTGATGTTCGTTACGATGCCAATATCGTCGTGTCCGACAATGCGTAGGGTGATAGGGTATTGCTGCCCGCTTTTGCCCGACCAACGTGCCTCGACGATGCGGTAGCCGAAACGTGAAATCATTTGCGGCGCATTCGGACAGTTTTTGCGGTGAATTTTGATGCCGCCGTTGATTGTAACGAAACCAAATACCTCGTCGCCGTAAATCGGGTTGCAGCATTTTGCCAACGAGTAGTTGATATTTTTCAGATTTTGGTCAATAACCAATACATCGCTCGACGAAGTAGAGGTAATTCGTTCCAGTTCGGTTTGGTGTGAATAGTTTTCGGCGCTTCGCTGTTCGGTGTTTTCTCGTTGCTCGGATTCGGTCAGCAAGGTACGTAGCTCCGACAAATTGATTCGTTCGTTGGTGATAGCCTGATAGAAAACGGAGATGGTTTTGAATCCCATTTTTTTTGCCAAACGTGCAATTTCGGCTTCATCGTATTCTATTTTCCAATTTTTCAGACGTCTTAATAATGTCTCTTTGCCGTTTTCGGCTTCCTTGTATTCTATCTCTTTAAGGGTTTGCTTAATTCTGTTTTTCGATTTGGAAGTTGTTACGATGTTAAGCCAATCCACTTTCGGCTTTTGTGTCGATGAGGTGAGAACTTCTACTTGGTCGCCGTTTTTTAACACGTATTTCAACTGAACGTGTTTGCCGTTGACAATGCCGCCCACGCATCTGTTGCCGATGTTGGAATGAATGTTGTATGCAAAATCGAGTAGGGTAGCGCCTTTTTTGAGTTTTTGCAAATCGCCTTTCGGGGTAAATACAAACACCTCTTCGTTGTACAAATCCAATTTGAAATTGTCCATGTAATCAATGGCATTCAGATTCGGATTCTCAAGTATTTCACGAATGTTTTTCAACCATTCGTCCATTCCCTGCTCTTCTTTTATTCCTTTGTATTTCCAATGGGCAGCCAATCCTTTTTCGGCTATTTCATCCATACGACGGGTGCGAATTTGTACCTCAACCCATTTGCCTTTTGGTCCCATTACGGTTATGTGCAGCGATTCGTAACCGTTGAGTTTCGGTATCGAAAGCCAATCACGTAAACGCTTCGGGTTGGGTGTGTACATATCCGTAATGATGGAATACACTTGCCAACATTCCGACTTTTCTTGTTCGATGGGGCAGTCTATAATGATGCGGATAGCAAACAAATCGTAGATGTTCTCAAAAGTGGTGTTTTGCTTTTTTATTTTGTTCCAAATGGAATAAATGGATTTCGTGCGTCCTTTGATGTCGAAATGGAATCCCGCCTCTTGCAATCGCTTTTTTACAGGTTCGATAAACTCCACAATGTATTGGTCGCGAGAGCGTTTCGTTTCGTTAAGTTTTCGCGCAATTTCTTTGTAAGTGTCGCGTGCAGTGTATTTCAACGATAAATCTTCCAATTCGGTTTTTATGCCGTATAGTCCGATACGATGTGCCAACGGCGCATACAAATACGATGCCTCGTAGGCGATTTTTTCTTGCTGCTCGACGGGGTATTCGGCAAGCGAGCGCATAGTGTCCAAACGTTCGGCAAGGATGATGAGTATCACTTGCAAATTTTCGGCAAACGAGAGCAACAACTTTCTGAAATTTTCGGATTCAATAACCGCGTTGCGATTGTACAAGTCGTAAACCTTGTTCAATCCGACGATGATGGCGGCCGTGTTTTCGCCAAAGAGTTCCTTGACCTTTTCTTCCGATACGGTACCTTTGTTTACGGCTCTGTATAACAAGATGCTTGACAAGGCGGCGTGTCCCAATCCTATCTCTTTTTGTACGATAATCATCGTGCGAAAAATTTTCATGATAGGGTGTGCAATGAAATCTTCGTCCAACGATTCCATCCACTCGTTTAAAATGCGCTGAATCTCTTTTCTTCTTGTTCGTTCGAAGCAGATACCGGACAATAGAAGCTCCTTGTAAAGTTTTTTCAACTCTACCAACTCGTTGTCGTTTAGTCGTTTGCTTCGTGCCATAAAGGAGGTTAATATTGTTCGTCCTTATTTGGAAAATCGTGCGATTTTACATCTTCTATGTAGTTCTGTACGGCTTTGGTAACTATTTCGCTCAAATTGGCATAACGTCTTAAAAAACGTGGCGAAAACCCGTTGGTCATACCCAACATATCGGCACAAACCAACACTTGTCCATCAACAGCACCGCCTGCTCCAATGCCTATAACAGGTATTTTTACCTCTTTTGCCACTCGCTCGGCAAGAGCGGCAGGAATTTTTTCCAACACGATGGCAAAGCAACCAACCTCTTCGAGTGCATGTGCATCTTTGATGAGTTTTTCTGCTTCCGTTTCTTCTTTGGCTCTTACGGTATAGGTGCCGTATTTGTTGATAGATTGCGGCATTAACCCCAGATGTCCCATAATGGGGATTCCAGCGTCGATAATGCGTTTGATGGCGTCGATAATTTCAACTCCTCCTTCCAACTTCAATGCGTCGGCGTGGGTGATTTTCATCATCTTAATGGCATTTTGAACAGCCTCGATTTCGCCTGTTTGGTAAGTACCAAAAGGCATATCCACTACCACCAATGCTCGTTTGACACCACGCACAACCGATTTGCCGTGATAAATCATTTGGTCGAGTGTGATGGGTAACGTTGTAACATTACCTGCCATGACGTTTGAGGCAGAATCTCCTACCAAAATAACATCGATGCCGGCCGTGTCGATTAAGTTGGCCATGGTGTAGTCGTAGGCGGTCAGCATACTGATTTTTTCGCCTCGTTGTTTCATCTCGAAAAGGCGATGAGTAGTTACTTTTCGGGTATCTTCATTTAAGTGTACAGACATTTTTACACGTATTTATTTTTCTCCTTGCAAAGGTAACTATTATTTGTGTTGTTGAACAAAGGAATCTGTTTTTTGCCTATAATTGAATGGTTGTGGCATGAAAAAAGACGCGTCTTGGATTTTTGTATGAAAAAAACATTATTTTTGCAAATTGAAAAAAATAATGAATTATGTCAGCAACAAAGAAAAACAAAAATCAAAATCAAGATCAAGAACTTAAAAATGTAGAAAATGCTTTGAGTGCCTCTGAGGTTTTTATTGAAAAATATAAAAATCAAATCTTGTATGTGCTTGGGGGTGTCGTATTGTTAATTTTGGCGGTATTGGCTTTTAGAGCTTGGTATATTGCACCGCGAGAAGAGATGGCGGAAGATAAAATTGCAATATGTCAGGAGTATTTTGCAAAAGATTCGTTCCAATTGGCTTTAAAAGGTGATGGCACTGACGAATTTTTAGGTTTTGAGAATATTGCCAAAGAATATAAAATGACCAAAACCGCAAATCTTGCATCGGTGTACGCTGGCGTGTGCTGTTATAAGTTGGAACAATACGAGAATGCAATCAATTTCTTGAAAAAAGCGGATTTCGATTCTCCGAACTTGGGTCCTGCCGCTATTGGTTTGTTGGGCGACTGCTATGTGCAGTTGGGCGACGAAAAGTCTGCTTTGAAATATTTTGAAAAAGCAGCTAAAGAAGAAAACGACCTTACTGCTCCTTTGTATTTGAAAAAAGCGGCTACTATTTACGAAAAGCAAGGCAACTACAAAAAAGCTGTTGAACTTTATACCGTGATAAAGGATAAATATTTCCGTAGTATGCAGGCTTCCGATATTGATAAATACATTGAGCGGGCAAAAGTGTTGCAACAATAAATTCTTATTTAAACGCAGTGAGTAAAAATATAGCTGTCTCTGTGGAGAGGCAGCTTTTTTAATGTTTTTTATGGCTACAAAATATCATAACTTGTCGGATTACGACAAAAATTTAATGCCTCCCAAGGCATTTGTGAGCGACAAACACTTTGCCGTCGTGGTTGCCGATTGGAACTCCAACGTTACATTTGCTTTGTTGGAGGGTGCTGTTTCGGCTTTGTGCGACAATGGTGCAAAAGAGTCGGCTGTAGATGTGTTTCATGTGCCCGGCACGTTCGAATTGACTTATGCTGCCGCCAAACTGCAGCAACACGGCGTGTACGATGCCATTATCGTTATCGGGTGTGTGATTCAAGGCGATACGCCGCATTTCGACTATGTTTGTCAAGGGGTAACTCAAGGTATTACACAGTTGAATGCCGAGGCGGTGGCTCCTGTTATTTTCAGCGTACTTACAACCAATACGATGGAGCAGGCCTTGGATCGTGCCGGAGGGCGTTTGGGAAATAAAGGTGTAGAGGGTGCTGTTACCGCAATTAAAATGATTTATAATTTTGCAGAAATAAAAAAATAGCTTATTTTTGCAACGCTTTTAGCAAGGGCAGTTACCAGAGTGGCCAAATGGGGCTGACTGTAACTCAGCTGGCTTTCGCCTTCGGTGGTTCGAATCCATCACTGCCCACACTTTTTTGCGGAAATAGCTCAGTTGATAGAGCACTAGCCTTCCAAGCTGGGGGTCGCGGGTTTGAGTCCCGTTTTCCGCTCAA
>JAFTIM010000012.1 GCA_017456885.1 Paludibacteraceae bacterium | reverse complement strand
CTACACCTTGCGTGTACGCTACAAAGCATTGAGCGGCTCTGCCAACATGCAATATACCATGAGTAAGGAGGGTGCCGAATCGACTATCATAACTCAAGCGATGGGAACAATGGAAGCCGGCACAGGCGAATGGCAGGTGATAGAAAAGGCTGTTCCTACCAACATCGTGGGCTCCACAATGGCACAGTTGGGTATGCGTTTCAACAAGATAGCGGCAGGCACCGAGATTCTGATTGGTGAGATTGCTTTGGTGAAAAATGGTGTTACCTACGCGCCCGTGCAACCCGAATTGGCTGCTGCAGAGGTGTTGAAAACCACCTACAAAGGTGTCGATTTCAAATTGGCATGGAACTGCCCGAAACCTGCCGGTGGCGGCGAAGGTGGTAGCGGTAGCGAACCCGAAACAGCTGTACGTGCTGAAACGTTGAGTTGTATCAATTCGGCAAATATGGCTCGTGCCAGCCATATCAACCAAGATCGTTATATCACGAATATTTCCGTAACTACCGGAAGTACTAATTTTACAAGTTCTACGTTGCAAACTTCTAAAACCGATGCCGTATATAAAGACAGACGTACTGAAACAATTACGGTAAAAAGAAACGAAACACTAAATTTCGGTTATACCGATGCAAGTGGTTGGGACGGATCTTGGATGTATGGATATGTTTACATCGATTGGAATAACGACGGAACATTCAATACCTCCAATGAGTTGGTTGCTCAATCGCCAACTTTTCAATTGGCAGAATTACCTTCGGTTACAATTCCAGCCGATGCAGCATTGGGAACTTACACATTGCGTTACAAAGTAGATTGGGAAAGCACAGATCCTTGCGGTGATTCCGGTATTGCAGGTAATGCTGGTTTGATTGCCGACTTCGAATTGCATGTGGTGGCAGGCGAGGCCGTTTCCGATGGCGCTTGGCAGGTTACTTACAACGACGAAGTGGATGCATGGTATTTCGAGATTTGGGCTCAACAACAGGGTGGCGAACCGCAGTTGGTAACTGCTACCACGTCGTGGGCTGCCTACGCAGTCGATGTGCCTTTGAACCTGTCGGGTACACAAGCCATGCGTGTAGGTACGCGTGCCGTTGCTCCCGATGGCGTTACCAAGTCGGAAATTACTTGGTCCGACTATATGGATTGCTCCAATGTGTCGATTATCGAAGGTCTTTCGGTAGATAAACCCGTAATCAAAGCAAACGAAGAGTTTACCGTTTACTTTACCGACCCGAACCACGGAAATGCAACACAATGGCGTTTGATCAATGCTGCCGGAAATGCTGTTTCGGGAGGTACGTTTACGGGAGGAACTTCGTTTACTACCAATATATTGTCCGAGTTGGGACTTTACGATGTGGAGGTTACTTATGTAAACCAAAACCACGCTTCGGTTACCGAAACATATCGCGGATTTATCAAAATCACTTCCGACGAAGTGGGTGCAATGCCGCGTATAGATTCGTATCTGATTGACAGTGAAAATGTTGACTTGAAAGAGGTGCCTGCCGACAATCAGGCTCACACCTTGTCGTTTACCGGCCGCGATGCCGATGGAACAACCTCAAAGGCTGTCAAGATAGACGATGTTACCTCGTTTACGATAGACGGAGGTTTCTTGCCTACGGGTACACCTATTACGGTGGCTTTCTGGTGTAAATTCTCCAGTTTGTTGCCCGAGTGCGGTTTGAACGACGACCAACAAAACAACTTCTTTACCTTGCGTTCGCGTAACAGTTATAATGGTTGTTGCGGCAGTTGGTACGATGCTTACAACGGCGAGTGGAAAATCATGATTAACAATGCACGCGACAACGATATTTATAAAGTAAACGTATGTCATGGAGGTACAAATCATGGTGCAGTGGACTTCCAACTCCCTGTGGGCGAATGGTTCCATGTGGCAATAGCCACCGGCGCAAGCCGTAACACGAAAGTTTACATCAACGGCGTACAACGTAGCAACACCACTGCGGGTGTTGGCAGCAACAAAGGTTCGTGCTTCAATTTCCGTGCATACATAGGCGGTGGTACCGTGATGGGACTTAACGGATTTAACGGTGCAATCGACGACGTACAGATATGGCACAAGCAACTTTCGGAGTCGGAAGTGAAAACGGCCATGAACGGTTATCCGCAAGGCACAACCATACCTACCGAATTGAAGGGTTATTGGGATATGGAAGAGGTGGAAGCCGACGACCCGACACGCTTTGTCAATCGCGGTAACTGGAGTTACGACTATATGACGGCAAAAAATCTGTTTAAGAAAAACGAGGTTTCGGGAGCAAATACGACTTATGTAAGTACGAAAACATGGCGCTCCTGCATCGCCGGTTTGGCTCCCGAGGCGTACGAACCTCGTTGGTGTGGGTCAGGTAATACGAGTAATCGTGATGAGAATGGCAATTATTACGGCCTTGGTGAGCCTATCGATGTGCCGAAAGATCCGGAATTGTTGCCCGGTTGTCCGATGTTGTCGGGTTCGTATGTCATTACTACGGTGCCGCAGTGGGAAATAGAGGGTACAACTCCTACCAACAGCGTGTACACCGCAACAAGCGGTTCGACCAAGGTAGCTTATGCTACGGAAGGTACATACAAAGCAAAACTGACGTTGGTAAATGGTTGGGGTTCTTCGGAAACAATGGAGAAAACAATCGTTGTTTACGACCACACGGTAGCTTTGCCTTCTGTAAACGGCAACAGCGTGGAGATTACCACCTATCCGAATCCGTTTGTCAACGAGTTGTACATTCAATTTGCCGAAGGCGGAGACTTCAATGTCGAGGTAATGAGTATTACCGGAGAGTTGCTCTATACACACAACCTGAAAGTGGCTCAAAACGAGATTAAACAAATAGACATCAAGGGTAACCCCGGAATGTATATTGTACGTTTGAGTACGACGGAAGGTACGGGTGTTCGCACTTTCAAAGTAGAGAAGAAATAAAATTTAGTTTGTTCATTGGGAGAGAGGTGTTGTTCCCTTAAGGGGGGGTGGCACCTCTCTTTTTATGCTGTTTGGCGTGGGAGTGTTTTTGTTTCTCCGCGAGAAAGTTTAATTTTGTATTCTCTAAAAACAGAAACAGATGGAAAGAACATTAGTGATACTTAAGCCGAGTGCCGTGCAACGCGGGTTGATAGGGGAGATAATTTCGCGTTTTGAGCGGAAAGGTTTACAATTGGTCGGGCTGAAGATGATTCGTTTGACCGACGAGGTGTTGAACGAGCATTATGCCCATTTATCCGATCGTCCTTTTTTTGCCCGAATCAAACAGTCGATGCAGGCATCGCCCGTGGTGGTTTGCTGTTGGCAGGGGTTGGATTGTGTGCAGATAGTCCGTTCGATGACAGGTGCCACCAACGGTCGGAATGCTTTGCCGGGTACGATTCGTGGCGACTATAGCGTAAGTACGCAAGAAAACATTGTGCATACGTCCGATTCGGTAGAAAATGCGGCAATTGAGTTGAGTCGCTTTTTCGATGAAACCGAGCTTTTGGATTATGCGTTTTCTGCCGACAATTTTTTGTATGCAGCCGATGAAAAGTAAACGTTGTGTGTTGGCGGTTGTGTTGTCGGCATTGTTTTTAAATGCGGTTTATGCCGAAGAAATCAGTCCCGATTCGTTGGCGTTCGATTTGTTTTCGGCTTCGGATACCACCGATTTCCGCACCGAATTGGAAATGGAGGAGAATCAGTTTTGGTGTGGAATACATCCTGCCGATTCCATCTATTTCGGTTGTTGGGATACGGAGTGGGTCAATCCTTATAAAATAAAAATAGACAGTTTGCCCGACTCGGTACGTTTTCTTTGTAAAAACTATGTCCATCCGATAGCAAGTACAAGAATTACTTCGCATTTCGGATTGCGTCGCTATCGTTTTCATTACGGCATCGACATCGGATTGACGGTGGGCGATACGGTGCGTTCGGTGTTCGACGGTCAGGTACGGATTATCGACTATGAAAGGCGCGGTTACGGGCATTATGTGGTTGTGCGTCATCCGAATGGATTTGAGACGGTGTATGCGCATCTTTCGCGTGTGCTTGTACACAAAAACGACACGTTGAAAGCCGGTCAGCCCATTGCTTTGGGAGGAAATACGGGGCGCTCGACGGGTCCGCATCTGCATTTCGAGGTACGTTTTTTGGGAAATGCCATCAATCCGACAAAATTGATTGATTTTGAGGGTCAGCAAGTGTTGCAAGAGGATTTTCTGATGGTGAAAAAAGATGCTTACGACCATAAAAAGATTTTGGACGAATTGGCAAAAGCACAATACTGTACGGTGCGTTCGGGCGATACGCTTTCGGGGCTTGCCCGTCGCTATGGTACAACCGTTTCCAAGTTGTGTAAGTTGAACAAAATATCGGCATCTTCGATTATCCGAATCGGACAGCGATTGCGTTATCGTTAAAGTTTTTCGTCGTCTTCGTCGTCAGATAGCGGTTCTTCTGTTTCTGTCGGGGCAATGCGGTAGGTTTTGTATGTGAGGTTTTTTTCTCTTAAGAATAAGGTAAATTCGGAGATGGAAACCCCTTCGTTTTCTAATACGAAGGTGGGAGTTTGCCGCATTTTGTCGAAATGCGATTTAAAGGATTCTGCTTCGGAGGCTTCCACTTGTACAAAAAAAGGTTCCAAACCGGTCGATACGAGTGTGAAACTTTCGTCGATAAGGTTGTAACGGTCTATTTTTAAAGGTTCGTAATGATAATGCCGCTTTTTTATTTCCAAATAGGTGTCGGCGGCTTTTTGTGTATAAAATGCCGTCGTTACGGAGTCGCATTGCAGCGTTTCCAATCGCTTTTGATAGTCGGTGTCCGATTCGTTAGGGCGTTTTTTGCGGGCGTTAAGCACTTCGTTTTCGATAAAAAAATTGGTAAAGACCTGTAGGTTTTTGTAGTGTAAATCCAACTCTTGTGCATTTGATTCGAGAAACCAAGTATAAGCCGTTGCGTAGTTTTGAACCACGCCAAGTCCGTTTTCGTAGCAAATGCCCAATTCTTGTTGAGCCGGAGCGTAGTGTTGTGTAGCTGCATACGAGAAGTTTTGTGCGGCTTTTGCATAGTCCCGTTTTGTGCCGAGGGCATTTTTGTAGCATAGCCCCAGATAGTATTGCGCCCAAGGGTGTCCGCTTCTGACGCTGTTATGATCTGCCGCCAAAGAGAGCCATTCGATAGCCTTTGTGTAACTTTGTTCGACGCCTTCGCCAAGGTAGTAGAGCATACCCAAGTTGTATTCTCCCGCAACGTTTTGGTCTTTTGCCGCTTGCTGAAACCAATAAATGGCTTTTGCGTAGTTTTGTTTTACGCCTTCGCCGTTTTTATGACATTCGCCCAATTTGTTTTTTGCTTCAGGGTGATTTTGTTTGGCAGCTTTTTCAAACCAATAAACCGCTTGTTCGTAATCCTGCGAAATGCCTTCGCCGTAATAAAAGCAATAAGCTAAGTTGTATTGCCCTTCTTTATCGTTTTTTGCCGCTGCTTCGTGAAAAAGCTGGTAGGCTTTTGTCAGATTTTTTTCTGTGCCAATGCCGTTGCAATAGCAAAGTCCGAGGTAATTCATGGCCGAGGGATGTTCCCGTCCGCTTGCTTGCGAGAGCCAATAAAATGCTTTTTGAAAGTTTTGTGCAACGTCTTTGCCCTCGGCATAACGAAGCGCCAACCGATATTGAGCCTCTGCATTGCCTTGATCAGCAAGGGTTTGTAAGTGTGAAGTTGTTTGTGCTTGAACGAAAAATGGTACTATTGCAAGAAATAAAAAGAGTACTTTTTTTGCCATTTTCATATAAAAAATTTAAGGTGCAAAGATACAAATAATTGCAGTAAAAAATTCTTGGCGATTTGTAATCGGAATACTTATTCTAACTTTGTGGAAAATTAGGAAATGATGATTCAAGGGGCACGATTTATAAACATAGGCGAGCGTTGC
Source organism: Paludibacteraceae bacterium (assembly GCA_017456885.1). Lineage (GTDB taxonomy): Bacteria > Bacteroidota > Bacteroidia > Bacteroidales > Paludibacteraceae > RGIG9608. The sequence continues at coordinate 54,930 of JAFTIM010000012.1, read as the reverse complement.
AATGTGGCAGGGTCGAAGAAGTTTTTGCGTTTGATAAGCGAAAAAAAGTATGATGAGGCGTTGAGCATTGCGCGAAAACAGGTTGCCGACGGCGCTCTCGTTCTCGATGTAAACATGGACGATGGGCTGTTGGATGCTCGTACCGAAATGATTAACTTTTTGAACCTGATGGCGAGCGAACCGGAAGTTGCGAAAGTGCCTGTCATGATCGATTCGTCGAAATGGGAAGTGATAGAGGCCGGTTTGAAATGCGTGCAGGGGAAATCCATTGTGAACTCCATCAGTCTGAAAGAGGGTGAAAAAGCGTTTGTCGAGAAAGCAAAAAAAATCCGCCGCTATGGTGCTGCCGTAGTGGTGATGGCTTTCGACGAAGAGGGGCAGGCCGATACCTTTGAGCGAAAAACAAGCGTGTGCAAGCGTGCCTACGATTTGCTGACGGGTGCGGGATTTCCCGCCTGCGACATTATATTCGACCCGAATGTGCTGACCATTGCCACGGGTATTGAGCAGCACAATTCGTATGCGTTGGATTTTATTCGGGCAGTGGAGTGGATAAAGCAAAATCTTCCTTATGCCAAAGTATCGGGTGGAATCAGCAATTTGTCTTTTGCATTTAGAGGAAATCAAACGGTACGCGAAGCAATGCACTCGGTGTTCTTATATCACGCCATTCGTGCAGGGTTGGATATGGGCATTGTCAATGCCGGTATGTTGCAGGTGTACGAAACGATAGACCATCATCTTTTGTCGGTTGTAGAAGATGCTGTTTTGTGCAAAACGCCGACTGCGTGCGAGGATTTGTTGCAATATGTTGTCCATCACCCCGAACTTGCAAATCAATCGAAATCCGAATCGGTAACTGACGACGAATGGCGTCGGAAAAGTTTGGACGAGCGATTGTCGTATGCGCTCGTAAAGGGCATTGATGACTATTTGGAAACGGATTTGAACGAAGCCTTAAGCGATTATTCGTCTGCCGTGGAGATTATCGAAAAGCCGTTAATGTCGGGCATGAATCGGGTGGGCGAACTTTTTGGAGAGGGCAAGATGTTTCTCCCTCAGGTGGTAAAAACCGCTCGCACAATGAAAAAAGCCGTAGCCATACTTCAACCCCATATCGAACAACAACAGCGAGGAAACGCCACAAAACTTGGCAAGGTGCTTATTGCCACGGTAAAAGGCGATGTGCACGACATCGGTAAAAACATCGTTTCGGTGGTGATGGCGTGCAACAACTTTGAGATGATAGATTTAGGGGTGATGGTTCCTGCCGAGGAAATTATTCGTCAATCCATTGAAAAACAGGTGGATATTGTTTGTTTGAGCGGGCTGATAACTCCTTCGCTCGACGAGATGTGCAATGTGGCTGCCCAAATGGAGAATGCAGGATTGAAAATTCCGTTGATGGTAGGCGGTGCCACAACCTCAAAACTTCATACGGCTTTGAAAATAGCTCCTCTGTATTCGGGTTGCGTGCTGCATGTGAAAGACGCTTCGCAAAACAGCGTTGTTGCCGCCCGTTTGCTTAATGCTGACACGAAAGAGGCTTTTTCGGAAACGATTCGGAACGAATACGAAACGTTGCGTCGTGAGCAAGAAAAACCTTCTCTGCTTTCCTACGAAGAGGCCAAACAAAGAAGGCTTCGGCTATTTTAAATATTTTTAACATTTTTTTTTAAAATATATAAAAAATATTTTTTTATACATTGTGATCGTCTAAACCGTTAGAAACAGACAATGCAAAAAAAAATATTCTTATTGCTACCATTTTTTATTTCTTGTACTAATAGTATAGAAATAAAATCTAATATGGAAAAAGCAATGGATTTGGCTGGTTCTAATAAAATAGAATTAGAAAAAGTTATTCAATGTTATAGCCAAAAGCCAGAAGATAGTTTAAAACTACAAGCTGCTTATTTTTTGATTGAGAATATGCCGTATCATTATTATTATGAAGGCGAATCACTAGATAGCATACTTATCTACTATGAACTTTTATCAGAAAATAAAAATATAAAACCTCAGATACTTTTAGACTCTTTAGAAAAAATCTTTCATTTTTCTTTAAAGAATCTGAATAAAAGATATGATATCCAAACTCTGGACTCTGTCTTTATTTGTAAAAATATAGAATTTTCGTTTAAAGTATGGGAAGAACAGCCTTGGGGGAAAAATGTTTCTTTTGATGATTTTTGTAAGTATATATTACCATACAGAATAGGAACGGAAAAACCTGTTCTTTGGAAAGAACAATTTTATAATAAATATAATTCTATTTTAAAAGAGAGCGGAAAATTTTTAAAAAGTATTTTTGTAAAATCAAATGCAGATAATCATATAGAACTTTTAAAAATAGAGGGAGAGGTAATTAACTAATCAGTAACCTTTTAAAGATGGATAGAAAATAAAGGAGGTAACGTCTATTCATTTCATTAAAATTAAAGAAATAATATATGTTAATTTAAAAACTATGTGTAAGAAAATTTTATTATTAAGTGCAATACTTTTTGTTAATAGTGTATTTTTTTCTTGTCAAAAAACAGAAGAATTACAATATAGTTGTGACCCGATAGTTGATGCGTGGGTTAAGAAGAATATAAGTAAAATTAAACAGATGGAAAGAGAAGAATGGTTGAATCTTGATGAAAAAGTAAAACCTGCTACCCTTTCAGCATTTAACCCAATCCAAAAACAAAAGTTTTGGCTTCAGAAAATGGATGAGGTTATGAGTTTGAATTGGAATACAGAAGAACTTCATTATATAGAGATCTTTAAACAATATATTATAGAAAATCCTAATATATTCGAATCAGATGTAACAGATGAAGTTATAGATGAATTTGCTATTTTCTGTTATCAATGGAGTGAGGATGTAAAAGAAAAATTAAAATGGGAAAAGGAGTTAATTTTTGCAATTGCAGTATCAGGTAATAAACTATTAGATAAAACAGGAACATTATCTTTTAGCCTTGACCATACTATAGTTAAATCTTCAGGAGAAGTCGCTGATTGTCAATGTAGTACAAGTAGCGATTTTTGCTTACAGAGTCATTGTGCAGTAGATGGATGTGCTATTAGGAATCATGGCTGTGGATGGGTTGGAGTTATGATTTGTGATGGAAGATGTTATCCGGAAATTTTTTAATGAAATTAAGATATGAAACGTTTAGTAAGCATTTTTTTCTTGACACTTCTGTTGGTTTTAATAGAAATGCCATTGAGAATGGGTTATATTCCTTTTATAGAAAAATGGATAAACCCGATGCAGTTGTCGGCATTGATAGGTTCGATACTCTATTTTGTATTTATTTGGTATGCACTGCATTTTAGCAAAGGAAAAGTTTCCGATTGGAAGCTGTTATTGGTTGCCATGATTGCATATATATTGCCATTTTTGGCTGTGATAATATATGCAGGCATTGATAATGTGTCACTTGCGATACCAACGCTTTGTACCCAACTTTTGTCGATGCCGTTTGCATACTTTGCCTATACAGCAAAGCAGGAAAAAGTGCGTTATTTGATAATCTCGCTTTTTGTACTTTTCGTTGTTTTCATGACATTCTTCTTTATTGAGAATTGGTCGGCTCAATGGCTATTGGAACATCAAAGGTAATGTAAATGTATTTTCCAAAAGAGATTGTAATAACGATAAGTCTCTTGGTATTTTTTGCAGGGACTATTTTTATAGTATCTCCAATTTTTGAAAATCCTACTATTCCGACATTTTATATTTCGGTTAGTGGGATTTTTATTTTGCAAATTATTTCTTTGATTTTCTCAAAAAAGGCAGAATTTAAATTATCTATATCTGAAATCATAGTAATAGCCTTTTGTGTTTGGAATTTATTTTATATTGTTCTTTTAGAGCGTTGGAATCTTAACGCTTGTTTATCAATAATTGCTACTATCTTATTTTATATCTTTATAAGAAGAGAAAGAATTAATTTTTCAGTTTTCTGTTGTGGAATTTCGATAATAAGTCTTATTCAAGCAATTCTTGGAATAGGATAGTTTTTTAATTATTTCCCAAATTTCTCTGGAATATTTAAAATAGGTGGTACGTTTGATAATCCTGCGGGATTTGCGGCTGCACTCAGCATTGCTGTACCTTTTTCAATTAAAATAATTAACTCTAAAAATATTTATAAGAAATCACTAGGTATAATCTCTTTACTATTTTCTGTTGTACTTATTTTCTTTTCTAACTCTCGATCGGGAGAGATTTCTGTTGTATGTATATTTATCTTCTTTATTTTTTATAAAATAAAAGATTCTTTTGTGTGGAAAAGATATAACATTATTATTATAACCCTAGCTATTATAGGGTTAATGATTTTTCTTTATGTCCTGTTTTTTCAAAAGAAAGATTCCGCAGAAGGACGACTTTTAATTTGGGGATGTACGGTTGATATGATAACAAATAAATTTTTTCTTGGTTATGGTGAAGGAGGTTTTCTCGCTAATTATATGGATTATCAATCTCGTTTCTTTCAAAAAAATCCCGATAGTAGATATGTAGTTTTAGCAGATAACGTAAAACATCCTTTTAATGAATACTTATTTTTCTTATCAGAACATGGAATTTTAGGAATTTTTTTATCATATTATTTTTATTTCGCTTTTTCAAAGAACTTAAAAGGAATAATTCTCTTGACCAAATATGTTGCTTATTATGTATTGTGGGATGTTGTATATTCGGGTTATTTTCTTATCCTTTAAAATATCCTTATGTGAAATACGTGTTACTTTTTGCAGTTGCAAATATCATGAACAGCGAAGAATTAATATTTATCATTAAAACAAGTAAAATACATAAATACCTTATAATATTTATATATTTATTGCTATATGGATTATCTTGTTATTTGTTTTTCTTGAATTTTCAATGGAATAAACTTGCAAAAAAGAATCTGTTTTCAACATCTGATATGGCTATCGTTCAATATGAAACTTTATATCCATATATGAAAACTGATGTTTTTTTCTTGTATAATTATGCTGCTGTTTTAAATAGATCTAAAGAGTATATAAAAAGTAACGAAATTTTATTAATATCTAAAAGTTACTTAACAGATATTGATACAGAATTACTATTAGCAGATAACTACAAGCAATTAAATCAATATGAAGATTCTGAGAAATGTTTAAAAAAAGCATCTTATATGATTCCCAATAGATTTATTCCTTTATATAATCTTTTACTTTTATATGAAATAAAAAAGGATTCTATAAATGCGAAAAAAGTAGCTAATGAAATTTTAAATAAACAAATTAAAGTAGATTCCTATAAAGTAAGGCAAATGAAAAAAAGAGTTAGACATGATTATCCAGATTTGTAAGTCTTATACAAGAAAGCCTCTCATTTGAGAGGCTTTCTTTTTCAATATCGCCGTTTTTTTATTCCCCTCTTGTGTAGTTGGGTGTTTCGCGTGTGATGGTAATGTCGTGTGGGTGATTTTCGATGACGCCATTTGAGGTTACGCGAATGAAGCGTGCCTGTTGGAGTTTTTTGATGTCGTGAGCACCGCAATAACCCATACCTGCACGTATGCCACCTACCAATTGGAAAATGGTTTCCGACAGTGAGCCTTTGAATGGTACACGCCCGACAATGCCTTCGGGTACAAGTTTGTTGGTGTTGGTTTCGTCTCCTTGAAAATAGCGGTCTTTCGAACCCGCTTTCATGGCGTCGATAGAGCCCATACCGCGATAAGCCTTGAATTTTCGTCCGTTGTAGATAATGGTTTCTCCCGGCGATTCTTCTGTGCCTGCAAACATCGAACCGCACATCACGCAGTCGCCTCCGGCGGCAAGTGCCTTGACTATATCGCCCGAATAACGCAGTCCGCCATCGGCAATAACGGGTACATCGCTTCCTTGTGCGGCGCTTGCAACATCGAAAATGGCTGTAAGTTGCGGTACGCCCACGCCTGCTATGATGCGGGTTGTACAAATAGAACCGGGACCGATGCCTACTTTGATGCCGTCAACACCGTTTTCAATCAAATAGCGAGCCGCCTTGGCAGTTGCGATGTTACCGACAACGACGTCCAATGTCGGATATTTTTCCTTGATTTTTTTGAGAAGTGAAACTACGCCTTTGCTGTGTCCGTGTGCCGAGTCGAGCACCACGGCATCTACGTTTTCCGACACCAAAGCATCTACTCTGTCCATGGCATCGGGAGTGATGCCGATACCGGCAGCTACACGCAAACGACCTTTTGCGTCTTTGCAAGCGTTGGGGTGGTCTTTCACTTTGGTGATGTCTTTGTAGGTGATAAGCCCAACCAACACTCCGTTGTCGTCCACAACGGGTAGTTTTTCTATTTTATTTCGCAGTAAAACTTCGGCAACGTCTTCCGTGGAGTTGTTTTTTATGGTTATCAGGTTTTCCGAAGTCATTACCTCTTTAATGGCTTTCTGCATATTTTTCTGAAAACGCAAATCGCGGTTTGTAACGATTCCGATTAGTTTCGAATCTTTGTCGACAACGGGGATTCCTCCAATTTTATTTTCGGTCATCAAAGCCAGAGCATCGCCTACGGTGTGTTCTTTCGTGATGGTGATTGGGTCGTAAATCATACCGTTTTCGGCACGTTTTACACGACGCACTTGTGAGGCTTGTTCGGCAATAGACATGTTTTTGTGAATGACTCCGATACCTCCTTCGCGTGCAATTGCGATGGCCATGGGAGCCTCGGTAACGGTGTCCATCGCTGCCGATACGATAGGAATATTTAACGCTATGTTGCGAGAAAAACGGCTTTTTACACTGACCTCACGAGGCAGAACTTCAGAATAAGCAGGCACTAATAATACATCGTCAAATGTTAGTCCTTCTTGTACAACTCTTTTTTCGATAAACGACATAATTGATATTTTTTAGTTAAACATTGCTTAAAAAAAAGAGCGAGACACAAGCGTATCTCACTCTAAATGGAGCGTCATTCCTCTGAATGACAAATTATAAATTGCTTTTGTTTGTAACAATGATAAAACATCTACAATATGATTTTCGTGCAAAAGTAAACAAAAAAACACAAAGAAAAAACTTTTAAACAGTTTAGCAAGATAAAGCTTTGAGCGAGATGATTTAATTCGTACTTTTGCCCAATGAAAACACAAATGCAGAATCTTTTCTTAGATGCATTTTTCCATGATAAAGCCGATTTGTTTTATCGGTCTTTGTTTGCGGGGTTAAGAGAAGTGAGCGTGTGTGTGTCAGACAGCAAACAGCATGTTTTTTTACAACTAAATAATCATTCATAGAAAAAATGCCACTGCACCGAAAGGTTGCGGTGGCTTTTTGCTTTAAAAAAATGAAAAGTATGAAAGTAGCAGTCATTATGGGGTCTAAAAGCGATTGGGATATTATGTCCGCAGCATGCACAACCCTCGAAGAGTTAGGTATTGAATACGAAAAAAAGGTGATAAGCGCACATCGTACGCCGCACTTGATGTTTGAGTATGCCACAAAAGCAAAAGAAAACGGTATCGGTGTCATAATAGCCGGTGCAGGAGGTGCGGCTCATGTGGCAGGTGTAACGGCCGGTCTGACGACGGTTCCCGTAATAGGAGTACCGATTAAGACTTCCACGCTGAACGGATTGGATTCATTGCTGTCGATTGTGCAAATGCCGGCAGGAATTCCTGTGTCAACTACGGCTATCAACGGTGCTAAAAATGCCGCACTCATTGCCGCATCGATTTTTGCTCTTACCGATAAGGCACTTGACGCTCGTTTGCAAGCATATCGCAAGGCGCAAACAGAAGCTGTGTTAGCTACCGAATTATAATAAAAATAGAAAAACGAATATGAATAATTATCGCATTTATGTTGAAAAAGATGCCGATTTTCGGATAGAGGCAGAATGTCTGCGTCGGGAATTGAATCAGAATCTTTCGTTGAATATCAAAACCTTGCGATTGATAAACGTGTACGACCTGTTCGGGTTTTCGAAAGAGTTGCTTGAGCGTTGTCGTTACACGGTGTTTGGCGAGGTGGTAACCGATACGGTGTTCGACGAGTGCCCGCTCGAAGGCAAAAAGTATATTGCAGTGGAGTATTTGCCCGGACAATTCGATCAAAGAGCCTCGTCGGCTGTCGATTGTGTGAAGTTGATAGCGCCTTCGGCCGATGTGAGAATACGCAGTTCGCGTTTGTTGATTTTCGATGATGCGGTTGCCGATGAGGTGTTGTCTTCGATAAAACATTATTACATCAATGCGGTTGAATCGCGCGAGAAAGACCTTTCGGTGCTTAGTGAGAACGAACAGGCAGAGGTGAAACCCGTTCCCGTATTGAACGGATTTACCGATATGCAGCGTGGCGAAATGGACGATTATTGCAAAGCAAACGGCTTGGCTATGAATGCCGATGACTTGTCGGAAGTTGTTACCTATTTTCGCAACGAACATCGCAATCCGACCGAAACGGAATTGAAAATTTTGGATACTTATTGGAGCGACCATTGCAGGCATACGACTTTTACAACCGAAATAACAGAGATTAAAATAGACTCCTCGTTTATGAAAGAGGAGTTTGAGGCGGCTTTGGCAGAGTTTGGAGTTATGCGTAGCGAATTGCAACGTGAGAACAAAAGTCTGTGCTTGATGGAACTTGCAACCATTGGAGCTCGTTATTTGCGAAAGAAAGGCTTGTTGCCCGATTTAGAGCAAAGTGAGGAAAACAATGCTTGCAGCGTTTTTATTGACGTCGATGTTAATGGTCAAAATGAGAAATGGCTGTTGCAGTTTAAAAACGAAACACACAATCACCCTACCGAAATAGAACCTTTTGGCGGTGCTTCCACATGTTTGGGAGGTGCCATTCGCGATCCCTTGTCGGGGCGTGCCTATGTATATCAGGCAATGCGTGTTACGGGTGCAGGCGATATTTACAAACCTATCAATGAAACATTAGATGGCAAATTGCCACAACAGGTGATAAGCAAAAAAGCGGCGGCAGGTTATTCGAGTTATGGCAACCAAATAGGGTTAGCCACTACGCATGTGCGTGAAATTTATCATGAGGGTTACACGGCAAAACGCTTGGAGGTAGGAGCTGTTGTTGGAGCCGTAAAGGCAGAGCATGTACGACGCGAAACTCCCCAAAAGGGCGATGTCGTGTTGCTCTTGGGCGGCCGAACGGGGCGCGACGGCATTGGCGGTGCAACGGGATCGTCCAAAGAACATACCCTGTCGTCGTTGGAAACGTGCAGCTCCGAAGTACAAAAAGGCAATGCACCTGAAGAGCGAAAACTTTCGCGACTTTTCCGTCGTTCCGATGTAACGCGCTTAATCAAAAAATCGAATGATTTTGGTGCCGGAGGCGTGAGTGTCGCTATTGGCGAATTGACCGATGGTTTGGATATTTATCTCGACAAAGTACCTGTAAAATACAGTGGTTTGAATGCCACGGAGTTGGCCATTAGCGAATCGCAGGAGCGTATGGCCATTGTGATTGAGGCAAAAGACGTGGCAGAAATGCTGCGTTTGTGTGCCGAGGAGAATGTAGAGGTAACGCATGTGGCTGATGTTACCGATACGAATCGGATGAGAATGTTTTTCCGTGGAGAAAAAGTGGTCGATTTGCGACGCGATTTTATCGATAGTGCAGGTGCAAAACATTATACAAAGGTGCGTTTGGCAGCCGTGGAAGATAAAAATCCGTTCCAACGCGAAGTGGCAGGCAAAAGTCTTACAGAAAAATTTGTTGCTGCTTTGTCGGACAAGAACGTAGTTTCGCAGCGTGGTCTTATCGAAATGTTCGATTCTACGATTGGAGCTTCCACCGTTTTAATGCCTTTTGGAGGGAAAACGCAACGTACCGAAACGCAGGTTTCGGTGCAAAAAATACCTGTTCGTAATGGTTTTACGAATACGGCAAGTATCATGGCATTCGGATTTAATCCGTTTATTGCCGAATGGAGTCCGTATCATGCGGCTCAATATGCTGTTGTAGAGGCGGTGGCCAAAGTGGTGGCAGCCGGTGCCGACTATCGTTGGATGCGTTTCTCGTATCAAGAGTATTTTGAGCGAATGACCAACGATGTTTCGTGGGGAAAGCCGATGGCTGCATTGCTTGGTGCTCTGCGAATGCAGTCGGCTTTGGGTTTACCTTCGATAGGAGGCAAGGATTCGATGAGCGGAACTTTCCGCAACATCAATGTGCCGCCCATGTTGATGGCTTTCGGCATTACAACGGTTGATGCACGCAAGGTGATAAGTCCCGAGTTGAAACAAGCGGGACACAAATTGTATTTGATTGCTCATACGCCAAACGAAAATTACACTCCGAATATTGAGCAACTGAAACAAAATTTTGCGTTTGTTACGGAAAATATCGCAAAAGGAACGATTGTTTCTGCTTATGCCATTGGCTTTGGCGGTGTGGCCGAGGCTGTTGCCAAGATGAGCTTTGGTAATGAAATCGGTGCAAAAATTTCTTGCGATGAACAATTGCTGTTCAATTATAATTATGGTTCGATACTTGTTGAAAGTACCGCTGATTTGGAGAATAAAAACGCTGTTTTGTTAGGAGAGAGCATTGACGAAAAGTTGCTTGATGTGAACGGTTGTCAAATGCTTTTGACCGATTTGTATCAAGCCAATACAGCACTTTTTGAAACGATTTATCCTGCAAAAGGATTGAGTGGAGCGCCTACACAGGTGGCCGACTGCAAACGGCAAACACAACCTTATGCAGGCGATCCGGTGCAAGAGGTGAAAGTGTATTTGCCGGTGTTCCCGGGTACAAATTGCGACTACGATACGGCTCGTGCTTTTGAGCGTGCAGGTGCTGTTACGCACACGGGCGTTTTTTGTAATTTGTCGGAGAAGGCTATTTTGGATTCGATTGATGCCATGTGCAAGTCGATAGACAATTGCCACGTTTTTGTGTTAAGCGGCGGATTCTCGCTTGGCGATGAGCCTGATGGTAGCGGCAAATTTATTGCTAATGTTTTGAATAATGAAAAAGTAACGCAAGCCGTTCATCGTTTGTTGGACAGAGGCGGATTGATTTTGGGTATCTGCAATGGTTTCCAAGCACTTGTGAAATCGGGTCTTTTGCCGTATGGTCGTTTGGGACAAGTGTCGAAGGATTCGCCAACGCTGTTTCACAACGATGTTCATCGTCATATTTCGCAAATGGTGGTTACTCGCGTAGGTTCGGTGGCTTCGCCTTGGCTTTCATCGTTCCGAGTTGGCGATTTACACTCCATTGCAGTAAGCCACGGCGAGGGTAAATTTGTGGTTAGTAATGAGTTGGCAAAAGAGTTGTTTGCAAATGGACAAGTGGCATTCCAATATGCCGATGCCGAGGGCAACCCGACCACCGATGCACCTTACAACCCCAATGGTTCGTATTTTGGTATCGAAGGCATTATTAGTCGTAACGGACAGATTTTAGGTAAAATGGGACATACGGAGCGTTACGACGAGGGTTTGATGAAAAATATTCATGGTAATCGTTCCCAATCTATATTTGAGAATGCAGTAAATTATTTCAGGAACAAATAATTTTTAAGATTTATGAAAGCATTAACAACAACAAATTTTAATTTCCCGAAGCAAACCGACGTGTATCACGGCAAAGTGCGCGATGTCTATTTTACGGACGATAAATTGGTAATGATAGCCACCGACCGTATTTCGGCATTCGATGTGATTTTGCCTCAAGGGATTCCTTTTAAGGGTCAAATTCTCAACCAGATAGCAGCAAAATTTTTAGATGCGACCGCAGATATTTGTCCCAACTGGAAATTGGCGACGCCGGACCCGATGGTAACAGTGGGTGTAAAGTGCAAGGGTTTCCCTGTGGAAATGATTGTGCGTGGTTATCTCTGTGGCAGTGCATGGCGTGCTTACAAAAGCGGTGTACGCGAGATATGCGGTGTGAAATTGCCCGAAGGGATGCGTGAAAACGAAAAATTTCCGACGCCGATTATTACCCCGACCACAAAGGCTGAAATCGGGGAACACGATGCCGATATTTCAAAGGAAGAAATTATTGCTCAGGGATTGGTTTCTGCCGAAGAATATGCTGTTTTGGAAAAATACACTTTGGCATTGTTTGAACGCGGAACGCAAATTGCCGCTCAACGTGGTTTGATACTTGTCGATACGAAATACGAATTTGGTACATACAACGGCACGATTTATCTGATGGACGAAATTCATACGCCCGACTCGAGCCGTTATTTTTATGCCGAAAAATATAAAGAGAACTTTGCCAACAACGAACCACAAAAACAGCTCTCGAAAGAGTTTGTTCGTGAATGGCTGATGAGTAATGGCTTTCAAGGCAAAGAGGGACAACAAGTGCCCGAAATGACGGACGAAATTGTGGAAGGAATTAGTGCTCGTTACATTGAACTTTACGAACAAATCACGGGAGAACGATTTGAAAAGGCTGTAACTGAAAATATAGAGGCACGCATAGAAAACAATATTATCGAATATCTAAACAAATAATTTTATGGCAGAAAGTTATGAAAAAGCAGGTGTGAACCTCGAGGCCGGTTACGAGGTTGTGCGTCGTATTAAATCGCATGTGGCATCTACCGCCCGCAAAGGTACAATGGGTAATATCGGTGCTTTTGGCGGAATGTTCGACCTTGCTTCGCTCAACGTAAAAGAGCCGATACTTGTGAGCGGTACAGATGGAGTGGGTACGAAACTCAAACTTGCCTTTGCAATGGACAAACACGATACGATAGGTATCGATGCCGTGGCAATGTGCGTAAACGATGTATTGGCACAAGGTGCCGAACCGCTCTTTTTTCTCGACTATGTGGCGGTTGGACATAACGAGCCGGCAAAAGTGGAGGCAATTGTGGCTGGTGTGGCCGAGGGTTGTCGTCAGGCAGGCTGTGCGTTGATTGGTGGCGAAACGGCCGAAATGCCCGGAATGTACTCCGACGGAGAGTACGACATCGCAGGATTTACTTGCGGGGTAGTCGAAAAATCGAAATTGATAGACGGCTCGAAAGTGCGAGTTGGCGATGTGTTGGTAGGCATTGCTTCGAGCGGTGTTCATTCCAACGGATTTTCGCTGGTGCGCAAAGTGTTGAGCGATAACAATATTGCACTCTCGGAGAAATATCCTGAATTGGGCGAAAAAACCGTGGGAGAAACGCTGTTGTGTCCTACACGAATTTATGTGCGTCAGGTGTTGGAAGTGATTCGCAACTGCGATGTTCATGGCATCAGCCATATTACCGGTGGCGGCTTCGACGAAAATATTCCGCGCATTTTGCAACAGGGGCAAGGTATTGAAATTCAAGAAGGGTCGTGGGAGATTTTGCCCATATTTCATCTGCTCGAAAAATGGGGAGGTATTGCTCATCGCGAGATGTTCAACATTTTTAATATGGGTATCGGAATGGTGATTGCACTCGACGCTTCGGAGACAGAAAAAGCCATCTCTATTTTGCAAAAAGCAGGTGAAAAAGCCTCTGTAATAGGCAAAATAACCAATGTGGAAGGTGTTGTTATAAAATGAGTCGCCCGATGAAAAATATAGCAGTTTTTGCAAGTGGAAACGGCTCTAATTTTGAGGTGATAGCTGCAGCGTGTGAGCATGGTGTTTTGCCTGCAAAAGTAGTGCTTATGGTGTGCGACAAGCCTCAAGCAATGGCGGTAGAGCGATCCAAAAAGCACGGCATTGAGTCATTTGTTTTTTCGCCGAAAGACTATGCCTCGAAAGCCGATTATGAACGTGAAATTGTTCGTCTGCTCGACGAACGAAAAGTCGATTTGGTTTGCTTGGCAGGCTATATGCGCATTGTTTCGGAAGTGTTGTTGGCTGCATATCAAGGGCGAATCATCAACATTCATCCTTCGCTCTTGCCTGCTTTCAAAGGCGCTCATGCCGTGGAGCAGGCCGTGGCGTATGGCGTGAAGGTTTACGGCATTACGGTTCATTGGGTAGACGCTTCACTCGACGGAGGGAAAATCATTGCTCAACGGGCTTTTGAATACGATGGCAGTGATGCCGACGAGGTGCATCGTATTGGACAAAAAATAGAGCATACGCTTTATATTGAAGTGATTGACAAATTATTAAAAGAACAATTATAAATTGATTTTATGAGAGCATTAGTTAGTGTTAGTGATAAAACGGGATTGGTAGAGTTTGTAAATGGCTTGCAGGCTCTTGGTTGGGAAATTGTGGCTACGGGCGGAACGCAACGTTTACTCGAAGAAAACGGGATAAAAACCATCGGTATCAGCCAAATAACAGGATTTCCGGAGATTTGCGACGGTCGGGTAAAAACTTTGCACCCGAAAGTACATGGCGGATTGCTTGCACGTCGCGACAACGAAAATCATTTGCAGGCTTTGCGTGACAATGGCATTGAGTTTATCGATTTGGTGTGTGTAAACTTATATCCTTTCAAACAGACCATTGCAAAAAACGATGTAACGATGGAAGATGCCATCGAAAATATCGATATAGGCGGACCTTCGATGTTGCGGAGTGCTGCCAAAAACTATCGCGATGTAACGGTGGTTTGCAATCCAGCCGATTATGCACAAGTGTTGTCGGAAATCAGAGAATTGGGCAACACAAAACTTGAAACACGTTTGCAACTTTCGGCTAAGGCTTATACGCATACGGCCGAATACGATTGTTGCATTGCAGGATTTATGCGTGAAAAAGCGGGACTTTCCGAGAAACTTTTTCTTGAATTCGACTTGGCACAAACGCTGCGTTATGGCGAAAATCCGCATCAAACCGCAAAATTTTATCGCGAGGAGCAACCTTCGGCATTTTCGTTGGCATTTGCAAAGCAGTTAGGAGGCAAAGAATTGTCGTACAACAACATTCAAGATGCCAATGCGGCGTTGAATATTGTGCGAGAGTTTAGCGAGCCTTTCTGTGTCGGGCTTAAACACATGAATCCTTGTGGAGCGGCTGTCGGGAAAAATGTTGCCGAGGCTTGGCAGCGTGCTTACGAAGCCGACAAGGTAAGCATTTATGGCGGAATTGTAGCTGTAAATCGTGAATTGACCGAAGAGGTCGCTCTTGCCATGAAGCCGATTTTCTTGGAGATAGTAATGGCTCCTTCGTTTTCGAAAGGTGCACTCGAAGTGCTTTCTGCAAAGAAAAATTTGCGATTGCTACAGGTGGATATGACCGCTTCCGACAAAAAAGTGAATCAATATGTAAGCGTGAATGGCGGTTTGTTGGTGCAACAACTTGATACGGAAACCATTCGGGTGGCAGAGTCGATGTGCGTAACCGAAAAGAAACCGACAACAACCCAATTAGCCGATATGAATTTCGGTTGGCGTGTGGTTAAGCATGTGAAATCGAACGCTATTGTGGTTGTAAAAGATGGTCAGACGTTGGGTGTTGGTGCTGGTCAGATGAATCGTGTAGGTTCGGCCGAAATCGCTTTGAAAGAGGCACAAGCAGCCGGTTTTGCTTCTGATTTGGTATTGGCTTCAGACGGATTCTTGCCTTTTGACGATACGGTAGCTTTGGCTGCTAAGTACGGCGTAACGGCCATTGTTCAACCCGGTGGAAGTATTCGCGACGAAGATGCGATAAAGAAAGCCAACGAATTAGGCATTACGATGTTGTTTACGGGAATGCGTCATTTCAAACATTAAAACGATGGAGAAGAAAAAGGTTCTTGTTGTTGGTTCGGGTGGACGTGAGCATGCTATAGTAGATGCTCTCAGCCGTTCTCCTCAGGTAGGTAAGATTTTTTGTGCACCGGGCAATGCGGGAATTGCTGAGCAGGCTCAAATTGTTGCTATAAAAGAAACAGACGTTGCAACACTAAAATCATTTGCTTTAGAAAATGCCATAGATTTAACAGTTGTCGGTCCTGAAGCGGCATTGGCAGTAGGCATAGTTGATGAATTTCGCGCAGCAGGTTTATCTGTTTTTGGACATACAAAACAGGCAACACAGATAGAAAGCAGCAAAGAGTTTGCAAAAAAACTAATGCTGAAATATGGTATTCCGACAGCCGGATACAAATCGTTTGATTCATATCAAGAGGCAAAAGATTATGTCTTTTCGCGACCATTGCCTGCCGTTTTGAAATACGATGGTTTGGCTGCGGGGAAAGGTGTTGTGGTGGCCGAAACCTTGCAACAAGCCGACGACGCATTGCGCGAAATGTTGCTCGACGATTGCTTTGGACAAGGTCGGGTGGTGGTTGAGGATTTTCTCGAAGGCCCCGAATTTTCGTTTATGTGTTTTGTTTGCGGCGACAAGCTCTATCCGATGCCGCTCTCGCAAGACCATAAACGTGCTTACGATGGCGATAAAGGTCCGAATACGGGTGGTATGGGAGCTTATACGCGGTTGCCTTTTGTTACCGATGAGGACTGGAAGTTTGCTTTTGAAAAAATCATGCAACCAACGGCAACGGCAATGCAGTGCGAGGGATTGCCGTTGACAGGCGTTTTGTACGGAGGATTGATGAAAACGGCTGACGGCATTAAGGTAATTGAATTTAATGCCCGTTTTGGCGACCCTGAAACGGAAGTCGTGTTGCCGCTTTTGAATAGCGACATATACGAGGTGTTTGCTTCGATAGCCGAAAACAAATCTTTGAAAAATCCGGAATGGGACGATGCGGCTACCATCGGCATTGTTTTGGCATCGAAGGGTTATCCGGGTGCTTATCAGAAAGGATTCCCGATACTTGGATTGGAAACGGTAGATGCAAAAATATATCACATGGGAACGGCTGTACAGAACAATTCGGTGGTTACTTCTGGTGGACGTGTTATGATTGTGGTGAGCAAAGCTCCTACTTTGGTGGAGGCTCATGCCAAAGCAATGACCGAAATGCCGAAAATAGCGTGTGAAAATCTGTTTTATCGTTCCGACATTGGTCATAAAGCCTTTTAATGGGAAGGATAGTAAAAAAAAGACCTCGGAATTTGTTTCGAGGTCTTTTTTTGTCGAGAAATACGAATTTATCGGGCTTTTGTTTCGCAATAAAAGCAACGTACAGTGCCGTTGTCGGCTTTATGAAAACGCGGTTCTACGTTTTCGTTATTGCAGATGCACTTTTGGTTCGGACAGCGATAAAGCGTGCTGTCGATATTCGTATCCCGATAAATGGGCATTGAGTGTGTCGTGTCGTTTTTCCAGTCGAGCAAGCGGCAGATAAGTGCCATACGAACGAATTTTCCGTTTTCTACTTGTCGGAAATACGCAGCCCTCGGGTCGGTATCCACCTCTTTTAAAATTTCGTTTACACGAGGCAACGGGTGTAGAATCGCCATTTTTTCTTTGGCTGTTTTTAATTTCTGATTGTCCAAAATAAAGCTGTCTTTTATCGAATCGAAATCGTCTTCGTCGAGAAAACGCTCTTTTTGTACGCGTGTCATATATAGCACGTCAAGTTCGCTCATGACCTCCTCCATTGAGTTTACCTCGCGGTATTCAATGTTGTTTCCTTCGCAAACATCGTGTTTGATGTAGTCGGGCAATCTCAATTCATCGGGAGCAATAAGAATTACTCGCGTCCCTTTGTAACGCGACATGGCTTTGATGAGAGAATGCACGGTACGTCCAAAACGTAAATCACCGCAAAATCCAATGGTTAAATTGTCTAAATGCCCGAGTTCGCGTTTGATGGTAAGCAGGTCGGTGAGTGTTTGTGTCGGGTGGCTGTGGCTTCCGTCGCCGGCATTGATAATTGGCACGTTGGAAACTTCCAAAGCTGCCAGCGGAGCACCCTCTATGTGGTGTCGCATGGCAATGATGTCGGCAAAACATCCTACTACACGCACGGTGTCTTCAACGGTTTCGCCTTTGCTTACCGACGAACTGCGTGCATCGGAAAAACCGAGAACATTGCCTCCAAGTTCCATCATGGCTGCCGTGAAACTCAATCGGGTACGAGTACTTGGCTCGTAAAAGAGCGTAGCGAGCTTCTTCCCTTTGCAGCGTTCGCTGTAATTCTCGCGATGCGAAATAATGTCCTCGGCAAGGGCGATTATGTCGTTTATTTCCTCATAGGTGAGGTCGGTTGGGTCTATTAAGTGTTTCATAATGAAATTCTTATTTAATCCAACTTTCGTCAGATGGGTTGTTTCTGAAATTCAAAATACGTTCTTTCCAGCTATCGGCAATGTAGCCCTCTTGTGCTGCGACTTCTACCAAGGTATCCAAGTTGCACAAACTCACGTTTTTCAGGTTAGCAACAGCCAAGCGGTCAAGCCCTTTCTGCATACTGTAGGTGAAGATACTCACCACGCCCAGCACTTCGGCACCAGCCTCGCGCAACACTTCTGCCACCTCAATGCAACTGCCCGCAGTGGAAATCAGGTCTTCCACCACCACCACTTTCTGCCCTTTCTCCAATCGGCCTTCTATCTGATTGCCGCGTCCGTGGTCTTTCGCACCGCTGCGCACATACCCCATCGGCAGACCGAGGATAGTTGCCGTAATCGCTGCGTGGGCGATACCGGCTGTGGAGGTACCCATCAGCACTTCTGCTTCGGGATATTCCCGACGAATAATCTCTGCCAGCCCGTTCTCCACATCCTCCCGCACGTGTACGTCGCTCAGCGTCAGTCGGTTGTCGCAGTAGATAGGACTCTTTATTCCACTCGCCCACGTGAAAGGCTCATTCGGACGAAGAAAGACCGCCTTTATCGACAGCAAGTCTTTTGCAATTTCTTTTTCCATAAAAAATATTTTAGCTATTCAAAAACTCTTCCACACATCTCCGGTATGCCGCTACAGGGTCTTCGGCGGCGGTAATCGGGCGCCCTACCACGATGAAGTCCGTCCCTATCTCACGCGCCTGTGCGGGAGTGGTAACGCGCACTTGGTCGCCCACCGCACCGTCGGCGAAGCGAATACCCGGCGTAACCGTCAGGAACTCCTTGCCGCAAGCCGCTTTCACCATACCAGCCTCCAGCGGCGAGCACACCACGCCGTCCAACCCCGCTTTCTTCGCGTTCTGCGCATAGTGCACCACCACATCGCCTATCTTCCCCTCTATCAGCAGATCCTCGTGCATACGTTCTTCGCTCGTAGAGGTCAGTTGCGTTACTGCCAACAGGATGGGGCGTGTTCCGTCCGCGCGTGTCAAACCCTCGCGCGCAGCCTCCATCATCGCTATTGTACCCGCTGCGTGCAGATTGCACATATCCACATCCAAGCGGCTCAACACCGCCATCGCTTTCTTCACCGTGTTGGGTATATCGTGCAACTTCAGGTCGAGGAAAATCTTATGCCCGCGTTTTTTTATTTCACGAACAATGTCGGGACCTTCGGCATAGAAAAGTTCCATACCGATTTTGACAAACGGTTTTCTGTCGGTAAATTTTTCGAGAAAAGCGAGTGTTTGCTCTTTACTGCTGAAATCGCATGCTATGATTACGTCTTTTGCCATTTGATTGTTATTTTACAATGCCTATAATGTCTGTCAAGTTTTCTATTTTCAATTGTTCCATTGTGGCGGGAAGCGTTTCTACCAATTCTTTGCAGGCAAACGGATTACGAAGGTTTTCTGCTCCTACTTGTACGGCAGTAGCGCCTGCCATCATCATTTCTATCACATCGTTGGCCGATGAAACGCCTCCGCAGCCTATGATTGGTATTCGACAAGCATTTGCTACTTGATACACCATTCGAAGGGCTATGGGAAAAATGGCTGCGCCCGAGAATCCTCCCATTTTGTTTGCCACCACGGGGCGTCGTCGCATGGTGTCGATACGCATTCCAAGCAAGGTGTTAATCAGAGTTAGCCCGTCCGCACCCGCCTCTTCGCAGGCACGAGCAATGCTCGTAATATCGGTTACATTTGGGCTGAGTTTGATAAATACGGGCTTGGTGGTAACGGCTTTTACCGCACGAGTTACGTGCGCCGCCGATTCGGCTGAAGTGCCAAACGCCATGCCACCGTTGTGCACGTTAGGACACGAAACATTTACTTCGATAATTGCCACCTGCTCTTCGCGGTCGATTTTTTTGCAACATTCCACATATTCGTCTATCGAAAAACCGCTGATGTTGGCAATAATCGGATTGTGAAAGCACGCTCTTAATTTTGGGAGTTCGGTAGAGATAACCTTGTCGATGCCCGGATTTTGAAGCCCTACGGAGTTGATAAGTCCAGCATTGCATTCGGCAATTCGAGGTGTAGGGTTACCGAAACGTGCTTCGCGAGTAGTCCCTTTTATCGAGATGGCTCCAAGTACGTCGAGGTCGTACAAGGTGGCCATTTCTGTACCAAATCCGAATGTCCCGCTTGCCGGAATAATGGGATTGGTCAAACGAACGCCACACAATTCAACGCTTAAATTTTTTTCTGTTACCATACAATTTCGTCTTTTTTCAAAACAGGTCCTTCCTTGCAAATGCGTTTGTATCCGTTTTTGGTTTTGCAGGAACAACCCATGCACACACCAAACCCGCAACCCATACGCTCTTCGAAACTCATTTCGCCATCGATGTCGAGTTTGTCGTACAGCGCACGCAGCATAGGCAAGGGTCCGCATGCGTAGAAGTAATCCGCTTCAATTTTATTGGCTGTAATAGCATCGGTTACAAAACCTTTTGTACCTACGGAGCCGTCGGCAGTGGCAACATATACATTGACTCCGAGTGCCTCAAATTCATTTTTGTAAAAAATCTCTTCGCAAGTGTTAAAACCGAGTACAACGCTTACTTGTTTGCCTTGTGCAACGAGGTCTTTGGCAAGGCGATACATTGGCGGAACCCCAACGCCACCGCCCACGAGTAGCGGTTTTTGGCAGTTGTTGACGGAAAACCCGTTGCCCAACCCCGTCAGCATTTCGAGTTGTTCGCCCGATTGCATTTTTGCCATCTGTTCGGTGCCTTTGCCTACTACTTTGTAGATGATTTTCAGAAAATTGTCAGAGAAATCGCAAACCGAAATCGGGCGACGCAGATAGAAGCCATCAAGCGCAATGTTTACAAATTGTCCTGCATTTTTTATGGCAGAGGTATTGCCCTCGAGGCACATCTCGTAAATACATTTTGTTAGGGGTTTGTTGCTGATGATTTTAAATACGGTTTTTTCCATGTTGCGGTATTATGCTTTCCAAACAATTTCGCCATTGTAAACGGTCAGTCGACATTTGCCGTACACCTTCCAACCCTCAAACGGAGTTGATTTCCCTTTCGAGAAGAAATCTTTGCTGTTAATTTTATAAGGTCTTTTTATGTCGAAAACGGCAATGTCAGCCCGTTCGCCTACTTGCAAAGCTCCTCCCAAACCGAATATTCTCCGCGGATTGTCGCAGAGGAGGCTGATGAGTTTTTCGATGTCTATGATGCCTGTTTTAACCAATTTCGTATAGCAAACGGCAAAAGCCGTTTCGAGCCCTACAATGCCCATTGCACTATCTTTCAGTCCACGCGATTTCTCCTCGGCGGTGTGCGGTGCGTGGTCGGTGGCAATTACCTCTATGGTGCCGTCAACAATGCCCTCTATGAGTGCTTTGCGGTCGTTGTCGGAACGCAGTGGAGGATTCATTTTGAAGCGTCCGTCCTCTTGCAATTCGTTTTCCGAAAGAGTGAGGTAGTGTGGTGCTGTTTCGCACGATATTTTATCCGACAAGTGTTTGGCATTGCGAATAATGTCCACGCTCTCGGCTGTCGAGATATGGCAAACGTGATAACGACAACCTTGTTTGAGAGCCATTTTTACGTCGCGGGCTATTTGTGCATACTCACTTTTGGAGCAGATACCTTGGTGTCCGTGCCTTATGGCATATTTTCCCTTGTGAATGTATCCGTTGCGGAGAAGTGATTTGACTTCGCAGTGTGCTGCAATAATGCTGTCAGTGCGTGCTACTTTCCACATGGCGTCTTTCATTATGTTAGCGGATTGTATGCCGTTGCCGTCGTCGGAAAAGCCTGCCACACGCGAGTGCAACGCTTCCACATCGACTACAGTTTCCCCTTTGCGCTCGAGAGTGATGGTGGCGTATGGACGAACCTCTACAACGGCTTGTTGATTGATCAGCTGTTCTTCGACGAATAAAGTTTCAATGCTGTCGGGAGCAGGTATCAGATTGGGCATGGCACAAATAGTGGTAAAGCCTCCGTGTGCAGCTGCCCGCGTGCCTGTTTCGATAGTTTCTTTAGCCGAAAAACCGGGTTCGCGCAAATGTACATGCACATCGGCAAGTCCGTAACTGACAATGCAGTCGGTGGCATCGAACACTTCGGCATTGTTTTCGGGCAAGTGTTCGGCAATGGCGGTTATAAGATTTTCTTCAATCAATATATCGCTTTTGCAATGCCAGCCGTTGCCTATCAGCGTTCCGTTTTTTATTAGTAATTTTTTCATTTTTCATTAAAAAAACGGGCGACAAAAGCCGCCCTCCCAAAAATAAAATTTATGAAAAAGAATACAGATTTTCATTCTTGATGAAATGTTGAATATCCGACACGTCGGAAAAACAATCGTTATGGTAAAAATTCTTGTCCATCTGAATGATTTGCTCCTCTATTTGCTACAAAGTTATAAAACTTTTTCTCTATACAATAAAAAATATTAGTTAATATGCATACCCCATAAAAAGCGACTTCCCTATTTTGAAAAGAACCCCAAAAGTACTTTTGGGGTTCTTTTCATGAGGGAGCGAGTTTTTTGTTTTATCCGCCGAAGTTGTCGAAGCGAATCATATCGTCTTCTACACCGAGGCTGTGGAGTAAATCGAGCACTGTTTTTGCCATCATTGGAGGCCCGCACAAGTAGTATTCGATGTCTTCCGGTTCTTCGTGTTGTTTGAGGTAGGTGTCGCCCATCACGGGAGCAATGAATCCCGGCGTGTATTTCACACCCAAAGCATCGGCTTTTGGGTCGGGACGGTCGAGTGCCAAGTGAAAATGGAAATTGGGGAACTCTTTTTCGAGTGCCAAGAAATCTTCCAAGAAGAACACTTCGTCGATGGCACGGGCACCGTAGAAATAGTGCATTTCGCGGTCGCGACACTGACGTGTTTTGAGCATGTGCATGATTTGCGCACGCAAAGGAGCCATACCGGCACCGCCACCGACCCAAATCATTTCGCGTTTGGAGTCGTACACCGGACGGAATTCGCCGTAAGGCCCCGACATTGTTACCTTGTCGCCGGGTTTCAAGCTGAAAATGTAAGTAGAAGCGATACCGCAAGGTACGTCTTGGAATCCCGGTCCTTGCTCTTTGGGCTTGAACGGAGGAGTAGCAATACGCACGGTGAGCGTAATGATGTCGCCCTCGTCGGGATAGTTGGCCATAGAGTAAGCACGAATGGTAGGCTCGGTGTTCTTTTGTTTCAATCCAAAAAGACCGAATTTTTCCCAAGCAGGTAAATAGAGTTCACCTATCAAATCCTTGTCCATGTCGCGGTTGTAGTCGATGTCGTAGGTAGGTATTTTGATTTGTGCATACGAACCCGGTTCAAAATCCATGTGTTCGCCCTCTGGCAATTTCACTTTAAACTCTTTGATGAACGTAGCTACATTGCGATTGCTGATAACCTCGCACTCCCATTCTTTGACGCCGAGTACGCTTTCGGGTACACGGATGCTCATGTCGCCTTTTACTTTCACTTGGCAACCCAAGCGCCAATGGTCTTTTTGTTGTTTACGGGAGAAGTGAACGGTTTCGGTCGGCAGAATTTCGCCTCCGCCTTCATCAACCTGACATTTGCATTGTCCGCAAGAGCCTTTGCCACCACAGGCAGAGGGCAGGAACACCCCTGCATTGGCCATGGAGTTGAGCAGTGAGCCTCCCGCAGGCAAGGTGATTTCTTTTTCTCCGTTCATGGTTATCTTCACATCACCCGAAGCCACCAGATAGCGTTTGGCAATGAGCAGAACTATCACCAATAAAATAATTACCGAAAGGAATACGACCAAACTGGTCAGTATTGCCGTCATTTCAATTGCTAATATCATACGAAAACTTTTTTTAAATATCCAAACCTGAGAAGCAGAGGAATGCCATGGCCATCAACCCTACCGTGATGAAGGTGATACCCAGACCACGAAGCGGAGCAGGCACATTGCTGTACTGCATCTTTTCACGAATGGCGGCCAACCCCACAATGGCAAGCAACCAACCAAGACCCGAACCCAAGGCATAAGCCACTACGTCGAGCATCGAAGTCAAGGCTTTGGGGTCTGTAGCGGGCAGACCTACACGTTGCTGCATGAACAACGCACCACCCATGATGGCGCAGTTTACAGCAATCAAGGGCAAGAAAATACCCAACGAGGCATAGAGCGAGGGCGAGAATTTCTCGACAACCATTTCCACCAATTGCACAATAGCGGCAATTACGGCAATGAAAAGAATAAAACTCAAATAACTCAAATTGAGTTTGGCAAAACCCTCGCCCAACCATGCAAGAGCTCCTTCGCTCAACACTTTGGTTTCGAGTAAGTAGTTCACAGGCAGGGTGATGAGCAGCACAAAGGTAACGGCAATTCCCAAACCAAGCGAGGTTTTCACATTTTTCGATACAGCCAAATACGAACACATTCCAAGAAAGAATGCGAATATCATATTATCGGCAAAAATCGAACGTACAAATAAACTTAAAGTGTGTTCCATATTTTTCGATTATTTATTTAATTATAACTTTCTCCATATCTTGTAATCAGCAACTCTGCTTTCGTTTCGCCGGGCAGCAATGCGATGCAATACATTTTAAAGGCTTTGGAATAATCATATTCGATGCCTTTTTTGCGCATCTCGTATAAATTGCAGGGTTCATAATACTCATTAACAGCTATATTTTCTACATCTAATCCTGCAACAGGGTCAATATCACTTGCTACCCAAATAGTGTCATTCCCCGACAACCGCTCTACCACAATTTTATTCTCTTTTTCGGATTTCGTATTTATCGAAAGTGCAAAATCACCATTATTAACTTTTACTATTTTCTGTAAATCGCCCTCCATAATGCTTACCCGATAAGAGGACGTTTCATTAGTAAATACAAGTGCATGATATTGATATAAGTTCTGTTTATTACATGCAGATAATAATACCACACATACCATTAAAAGTAATTTTTTCATAAATTGCTATTTTTTTAGCTTATATCTGATTCCATAATTGGATCCCTCATAACGCCAATAAGGATAATAACTATTCCCTGAAATATATGTTCCATTATCGTTACATAAATATAATTCTTTGTACCAGTATTACCCGTTCCAAATGCTACTATATAATGAAAATTATCTCATTTGTCTTGTAAGTCTTTATTTATTGAGCGATGAACCCAGATAATGCAAGCCACCAAAATCAACGCCATCGAAGGCATCATCATCAAGCCGTTGTTTACATAACCGGCATCGTACACGCATTGGGGAATTACTTGGAATCCCAGCAGTTTGCCGCTACCCAGCAATTCGCGGAAGAAAGCCACTACTACCAAAATCCATGCGTAGCCAAAGCCGTTGCCCAATCCGTCGAGAAACGAATCCCAAGGTTTGTTGCCCATAGCAAACGCCTCGAGGCGACCCATCAAGATACAGTTTGTAATAATCAATCCGATGTACACCGAGAGTTGTACGCTCACATCGTAGGCAAAGGCCTTGAGCACTTCGCTCACAATGGTAACCACGGTGGCTACCACAACCAATTGCACAATGATACGCACATTGCTCGGAATGGTGTTGCGGATAAGTGAAATAATCACGTTTGCCAATGCTACAATGATAGTTACCGAAAGCCCCATTACCAAAGCGGGCTTCAACTCTACCGTTACTGCCAATGCCGAGCAGATACCCAGCACCTGCATAATAACAGGGTTGTTCGAACTCAACGGCCCCAACAACGTTTGTTTTGTTTTATCACTAAGTTTCATTATATCTCCTCCTAAAAAGTCATTATTTTTTCAAAAATTGAGTGTATTTTTCAATACAGGTTTTGAGCATATCTTCTACACCTTTACTCGTAATGGTACCGCCCGAAATAGCATCTACTTGGTCTTTCCCATCGGCTTTTTGTCCGGCTTTCATTACGGCAATCGAAGCAAATTCGCCGTTTTGCATAATGTGTTTGCCCTCAAATTGTGTTTGGAAAGCCTCGGTAGCGATGTTTGCTCCCAAGCCCGGGGTTTCGCTTGCATGATTGAAAAATACGCCATACACCGTATTTTTGTCGTCGTTCAAGGCAATGTATCCCCAAATAGCACCCCAAAGTCCTTTGCCGTCCAAAGGAATAATCCACTTGGTGGTACCTTCTATTTCGGCTTTGAACACCAATACTTCCCCCTCTTGTGTTTCGTAGTTGAAATCTTTTACGGGGTTGAGTTCTTTTACAACTTCGCCTGCGGCGTTCAGCACAACGATTTGTTTGATGGTGCTTTTGAAAACTTCGGCGGCATCGGTACCTTCAAGATTTACTGCCGGCAACGACGAAAGTATTTGTTTCTTTTTGTCCAACTCGATGTTGGCAGCCTGACGCTCTTTCAGAGCTCCCGAAGTAATCGACAAAAGCAATGCCACTATCACCACAATGATGGTTGTGTAAAGCATAATGTAAACATTGCTGTTTTTGTTAATTCCTTTTTTCTCCTTTTTCCCGTCGTTTATAAGTTCAAACTCGGAAGCGGGAGCCTTACAAACGGGACATACCTCAGGAGGATTTTCTCCCTCGTAAATATATCCGCAAACCTTGCATTTATATGTTTTTGTAGCCATGATGTTTATCGTTATTTAATTTGTTTGACACGTTTCATACGTTTTTTGATGTTGCTTTGCACCACACACCAATCGATGAAGCATCCGAAAATGTTCATCAACAAAATGGCAAGCATCATACCTTCGGGGTAACCGGGGTTGAGTACGCGCACCACAATGGCAATCGCACCGATCAAGAAACCGTAAATCCATTTACCTGTTTCGGTACGGGCTGCCGTTACGGGGTCGGTAGCCATAAATACGGCACCAAATGCAAAGCCGCCTAATACCAAATGCTCGTACCAAGGCAGGTTGGCAATGGCAGTTTCAGGACCGAATACATTGAACAGCAATGCCGTGAAAGCCCCTCCTGCAAATACCGAAAGCATGATTTTCCAACTTGCAACACCTGTGGCAATCAATAAGATGGCTCCAAGCAAAATAGCCAAAGTGGAAGTTTCGCCTACCGATCCGGGTATCCATCCGATAAATGCGTCCCAAAAACCGGCTGTTTGCCCCATTGTGTCGCTGAATACGGGTGAACCCGAAGCAGATGTACCCAACTGCCCGAGAGGTGTTGCCCCCGAAAATCCGTCAACAGGATTGCCTGCTCCCCACCAAAATGCGTCGCGGGTGCGTACCCATACTTTGTCGCCGCTCATTGCCGTAGGATAGGCAAAGAACAGAAACGCACGCGTGATGAGCGCAACATTGAAAATGTTGTAACCGGTTCCTCCGAAAACCTCTTTTGCAAAAATCACGGCAAAAGCGGTTGCCACGGCTGTCATCCAAAGCGGTGTGTCGATGGGCACAATCATCGGAATCAAAAATCCCGTTACGAAAAATCCCTCGGCAACCTCTTCTTTTTTGACTTGGGCAACAATCACCTCAATGCCCAAACCGACTGCATAGGCAACCAACAACGTAGGCAAAACGGCTAAAAGTCCGAATGCAAACTGCTCAAAGAAGTTGGCTTGCTGACCGATGGCAATGAAATGTTGGTAACCCACGTTCCACATACCGAAAAGCATTGCCGGCAATAGCGCCACCACAACGGTAAACATCGAACGCTTCGTGTCGATGGCATCGTGAATGTGAGTACCGTTTTTTGCTGTTTCGTTAGGAACAAACAAAAACGTTTCTATTGCGTCAAATAGCGAATGAAACGCTGCCAACTTTCCGCCTTCGCTGAAAGTAGGCTTGATTTTCTCTACAATATTTTTAATAAATTTCATATCTAACAAAATTTTCAAGACCGATTATTCAAGTTCTTTTCTCATATAGTCCAATGCTTCGCGAACGATGTGCTGCAATTCCAATTTCGATGTGCAAACGAACTCGCACAAGGCAAAATCCTCGGGAGCAACCTCGTAAGCGCCAAGCGCTTCCATCTGATCCAGATTTTTTGCAATCATGGCTTTGATGAGCTGTTCGGGCATGATGTCCATCGGGAACACTTTATCGTATTCGCCACTCATGATAATGGCACGGCGTCCGCCCAACAAACGGGCATCAAAATCGAATGTGCATTTGCAGAATTTTGCAAAACGTTGCCACGGATAACTCAAACTTGCACTGAATTTGTTAAAGCGTGGCGAAAGCCAACCTATCAATTCGTCGGCCTCGTCGCCTTCTTTGATGACGGTGATTTGCGAATCGAAAGCGTGCAGATACCCGTTGTCGGTAACTTGCGTTCCGGTCAGTACGTTCCCGCTGATGTAGCGCAACTTATTCTCTTTATATACATTGCCAACAACAATCGGGTTGATGTTCGTGCCAACTATGGTTTTGAAATAGCAAGGCGAATAAACCTCCGGACCTGTCAGAGCAACGTATTTTGTCAAATCGACGATACCTTTGTTTACAAAACGTCCCAAAGCAATGACGTCTTGCAGGTTCATTGTCCAAACCACTTCACCTTTGTTTATGGGGTTCAGTTTGTTGATTTGAACACCGACATTTCCGGCAGGGTGAACTCCGTCAAAAATGTTGATTTCCACTCCTTGCATCATTTTTAATTCGGGAGCTGCATTTTTGGCAATCGAAAAATAAACCTTACCATCGGTGAGTTTTGCCAACAATTTTAATCCTGCCTGTAATTCGGCACCCTGTCCTTTAACTACGAAATTGCTGTCGGGAGCCAAAGGCGCCGAATCGAAGCCCGAAACAAAAATCGCTTTCGGTGTCAAATCCGGATTGGCGACCACATCGTAAGGGCGTTGTTTGATAAATGCACCGAAACCTGCGTTGAGTATTGCACGATGCAGCTCTTCACGTTCCGATTCGAGATTCGGTTTCTCAAATGTTTCGTAAGCAATTGTCGTGTCGCGTCGAATGGAAACGTAAAGCAATTTTCTACGTTCACCGCGAGCAATTTCTTGCACAATACCGCTTACAGGAGCAACGATTTTAAGTTCAGGATGCTTTTTGTCGTAAAAAACGGGAGTACCCGCTTTTACTGCGTCTCCCTCTTTTACAAGCACTTTTGGAACAATCCCGTTAAAATCGTCAGGACTGATAGCAACCAATTCCGATTGGTTCATACTTGCCACAACGGGTGCGGGCGCACCTGCAATGTCAATCTGTAGTCCACGTTTAATTTTGATAACGTTTGTCATAATTACTTGATTGATAATATATGTATCTTTTTGAAAGAAAAAACTTTTGCACTATGGTTTTAAAGTGCAAAAGTAATTCAATTATTCCGATAATTAAAGAAATATTTCAGTAATTTAATTTGCTAAAATTTTCACAGCCTGCTTTGTTGCTTCGAGCATCGGACGAATGCTTACATCGGAACCCACTGCGTGCTGCATCCAAAGGTTGGGCGTCAATCTGCCTGCGGGATAAATGCGCAACAATTCCGTTCCGATATTTTTCCCTTTAAAGAATTCCTCCAACTGAAATTGGACCAAATGCCCGTAAGGATAGTTCGGCAAATACAGCGGTATTTTTATCATGTGCGAGTAGATGGCCAAAATCGGGGAATCTTTTTCTCCTAAAATCGGAGCATAATAGTTGTTCCAAACCTGCTTTGCGTAATTTAAAACGCAGTTTTTCAACTCCTCGACACTTGCATCGGGATGTTCGTACAGCCATCGCCAAGTGTACAAATCGACCAACGAAACACCCATGATTTCGTAGCAACCCCAAAAAATATCGAGTGTTTGAAGGGCGTCTTTTTGGGCGTTGTTTTCCGAAGAAATGCCTAAAAATTCAAGGTCGCGAACTTGAAAAACAAAAGCCAGAGCTTCGGTAAATGCAGTGCTCGGCACGCCGTTCATTATGTAATTGTCCACATAGTTCAGCGAAATGGTTTGTTCTACGTTGTGCCCGAATTCGTGTACGGCAATGTTGTATCCTTTGTAATCCATTCCGTCGGCGGCAACGCGTGTGCGCAAGTGTGCTTTGTCCGAACGCATTTGGGCTCCCCAAGCGTGTCCTGCTCCGCGCGAAGCATCTACCGTGATTTTTTTACAGATGTTTTGTGTCGTGTCGCTCGAGAAACCTATTTTTTCCAACAAAAGAGGCAACGTGGCTTCAAAAGTTTTTGTGTCGGGGTAACAAGCTCTCGTCTTTTTGCTTAAATCCTCTTCGTTGAGCGTGCTGCGACTTTTAAACCCATCGTACCAAATGTCGAAAGGCTCCAATTTTCGTCCTAAACGCTGCTCGATAAGTTGTGCTACGCACTTCACTTCGTCGGACGCGATGACTTGTGTAAACATGCGTTCAATTTCGTCGTCGGAAACCTCCATAGCCTGATTAAACGCACGTTGCAAGTAGGTGCTGTGCGTTGGGCAGTAGGCATCGGCAGCCATCAGCGAGCGGCAGTTGTTGAGGAGCATTTCGTAACGCGTATTTGCCTCCGCAGTCGCTTCGCAAGGTTGCTCGTTTTTGAAAACCTTATTAGAGATAGGATACCACACATATTCGTCGTTGTTAATCACTTGTTGAGGAATGGTTTGATTGACAATGTGTTTCATCACGCTGTAAATCATACGCTGTTTTTCGAGTCCGTTGCCATCGGCATTGGCATAGTTCGATTTTAGTTCGTCGCGCAATCCCCAATGCGAAATGAGCAACATACCGTCGGGGAAAAGTTGTTGATTGCTTTCGTTGCGGAGATTTCCCATTACGATGTTGTAATTCGAAATGTAATTTTCCGAAATGGTGGCATCGGTGGCTATCCGTTGATTGACAGAGGCCGGCACACGCGAATCGAACATATCGCCCAAACGTGCGTAAGCCCATTGCTGTCGGCTCCAATCTTTTCCTAAACGATTTTTCTCTTCGAGTGAATAAGCAGGAAAATTAAGTAATATGGCAAATGCGATTTTCGATTGAAACATGTCGTCGGAAAGGTGTGCATAAGGATCTAATGCTCCAAATCGTTCGTCGATGTTGGTTGGTGCATCTCCTGCCAAATGCAACGGCTCTTTCAGTTGCAGACTGATTACGTTGTAGTTGCCGTAGAGAATTTCCAGATTGTGCTGTATTTTTTCGAAAAGCACGGCTTTTTCGTCTGCTGTTTTGGCAAAATTCTCAATGCAAAATGCTTGAAATTCGCTTTCGGAGCCGTCGCTCTCTTTCCAAAAACTGCTTGCATGGCGTACGCCTCTTTCTATCAGCGAAATGTCGCTTTCAGGTGCGCTGTTTTTTAGTTGTTCGATGGTCGAAAGAATCGTTTTTTCCGAAATAGTTCCCATTTTTTCTTCATTTTTTTGTTGTCCGCAACTTACTCCCAATAGCAGAGCGGCAACCATAACTATTATTTTTTTCATGATGTTATAAAATTAGTTTTCATTGATTACAAATCGTGCCGTTAGTCGCGAGCGTTGCTCTACCAAAATGTTTTTGCCGGTGGTGAGTTTTTCGATGATGCGTTCGTTGTAATGGCGAATGGTCAACAGAGTTACGTTTTTGTTGTACAACACTTCGTAGGTTTGTTGGAGTTCGTCGATGAAAGCATCGAATGTTTGAGCGTTGTAGTCGATAAGGAACGTAAAGTTGATGGCCGATTGTTGTACCAAGTGAAGTTTGAGTCGGTACTTTGCCAAGGTTGCAAAAATATGGCTTAGCTTCTCTTCTGCCACAAACGAAAAATCGCGAGGCGAAAGCGTGAGCAATAACTGATTTTTTTTGACAATATAAACAGGAGGCATCTCCATTTTTTCTTTGATAGAGAGAATGACGCTTCCCTCTGCTTCGGGGTTTACAAACGACTTTACCCGTAAAGGAATATCCTTGTTTTGCAGCGGTTTTATCGTTTTCGGATGGATTATTTGAGCGCCGCAGTGCGATAGTTCGACAGCCTCTTTGTACGATATTCGTGGCATAATTTCCGCTTCGGTAAAAATTTTCGGGTCGGCATTCATCACACCCGGTACGTCTTTCCAAATCGTTACGCTTTCGGCATCGAGCAGATTGGCAAGTATGGCTGCCGTATAGTCGGAGCCTTCACGCCCGAGCGTAGTGGTCTGATTGGTGGTTGTTCCTGCAATAAATCCTTGTGTAACATAGCGTTGCACACCGTCGAAAGTAAATGCTTTTTTGCAAAATTCGCCCGACAAGGCAATGTCGATATTGGCATCGCGATAGTTGTCGTCCGTTTTCAACGCGGTGCGAATATCCACCAAACGATTCGACAACGAAACGCTATTCAGATATTCGGAAACGATGGCTGTGGAAATCCGCTCTCCGAACGATACGATACGGTCGTATTCAAAGTCGTAGCAGAGGGAAGGCTCCGAAACGGTTATTTGATGCAGCTCAAGGAGCAAACGCTCGATTTTGTTTTTCACCTGTTCGGCATTTTTTTCAAAAAGCGAATCGATAATGTTGTAATGAAAATGACGAATGTCTTCGATATGTGCCTCAATGCCGTTCTTTTTGTAAAAATAATCGCTGCAAAGTGCCTCCAGTTTGTTGGTCATTTTAC
Source organism: Paludibacteraceae bacterium (assembly GCA_017456885.1). GTDB lineage: Bacteria > Bacteroidota > Bacteroidia > Bacteroidales > Paludibacteraceae > RGIG9608. The sequence goes on along the minus strand of JAFTIM010000012.1, from coordinate 22,339 downwards.
CCATTGCCGACACCACGACAATTAAAGGAGCGTGTTCCGTTCCGATGATTTTTGCCGCCTGTTTGATGGCTTCAGCCGATTTTACCGAAGCACCTCCGAATTTGAAAATTTTCATAGTATAAACGCATTTGATGTTGCAAAGATAGAAAAGAAACTGTTTTTTGCTTTTTATGAAAATAATTACGGAAAAATTTCTTTAAATGAGAAAGAATGTTGTAATTTTGTCTTTCGTAAAACACTTTTAAAAAAATAAAATTATGTCAAAAGTAACCGTAGTAGGTGCAGGAAACGTAGGTGCAACCTGTGCCAATGTATTAGCAGTAAATGAAGTTGCTAATGAGATTGTTCTCATTGATATTAAAGAAGGTTTGGCCGAAGGCAAAGCCATGGATATTATGCAAACGGCACAACTCATGGGCTTCGACTCTGTTGTGAAAGGCGTTACCAACGACTATTCGCAAACAGCAGGTTCAGATGTTGTGGTTATCACTTCGGGTCTTCCTCGCAAACCGGGTATGACGCGTGAAGAACTTATCGGTGTAAATGCCGGCATTGTAAAATCGGTAGCCCAAAACATTTTGAAATATTCGCCGGAAGCAATTTTGGTGATTGTTTCGAATCCGATGGACCCGATGGCTTATCTCTCGCTCAAAACATTGGGTCTTCCTCGCAATCGTGTGATTGGCATGGGAGGTGCTTTGGATAGCTCTCGTTTCAAATATTTCTTGAGCCAAGCTATCGGATGTAATGCTAACGAGGTGGAAGGTTTGGTTATCGGCGGACACGGCGATACTACAATGATTCCTTTGACTCGCTTGGCAACTTATAAAGGTATTCCTGTTTCTCAATTCTTGTCGGCCGAAAAATTGGACGAGGTTGCCAAATCGACCATGGTTGGCGGTGCAACGCTTACGGGCTTGCTGGGTACATCGGCATGGATGGCTCCGGGTGCTGCCACATCGTATTTGGTAGAGTCTATTATCAAAGACCAGAAAAAAATGATTGTTTGTGCTGCTTATCTTGAAGGTGAATACGGCATGAAAGACATTACCATCGGAGTGCCCGTCATTATCGGGAAAGAGGGTATCGAACGCATTGTGGAATTGGATTTGAATGCCGACGAAAAAGCGAAACTTGCTGCAAGCGAGGAGGCTGTTCGCAAAACCAATTCAATTCTTTATGCTTCAGGGATTTTATAAAAATTCTTTCAAGTGAAAACGACAACTACGAAATTCTGTTTGGGAGTTTCGTAGTTTTTTGTTTATAAAAACATAGTAAGATGAAATCTGTTCGATTTTTTACGACGGCTTTGTTCGTTGTTGTTTTGTTGTCGGGGTGTAATGCTCTGAAAACCATGGCTTCGCAAACCATGGCAATGAAAGATTGTAACTACTCGTATCATTCGGTAAGCAATATCGTGATTGCCGATATAGCTGTTTCGGAGGGTGTTTCGGCATTTTCGTTGCCCAAAATCATGGCTTTGATAGGAGGTCTTTCGGAGACGTTGCCTGTGAATATGACACTGAATTTAAATGTGGAAAATCCTAACGATGTGCGAGCGGGATTTGAGCGAATGGCATACCAAATCAATTTGGACAGCATTCGTATTGCCGAAGGAGATATTGCTCAACCTTTCTATGTGGCTCCCAAAGACACGAGCGTTTTACCTATCAATGTGAGTGTGGATTTGCGACAGCTCGTCACCAAAGAAAACTCGTCAACCATTCTATCGCTTGCAACCAATCTGCTCGGTGTGGGAACAACGCCAAGCCACCTTTGCATCAACGTAAGACCTACCGTTAAAGTGCTTGCCACAGAGATAACGGCTCCAAACTACATACCCATCAATTTTGAGATAGGTAAAAAACAATAAAGCAATGAGATGCAATTTGTTTGAGCGTACGGAGTTGCTTTTGGGTGAGGTCGCTATGCGGCGTTTGCAGAAAACGAATGTTATCGTATTTGGTGTGGGTGGCGTAGGCGGATGGTGTGTCGAGAGTTTGGCACGATCGGGAGTGGAACACATGACGCTTGTCGATTTCGATTGTGTGGCCGCTTCAAACATCAACAGACAATTGGTGGCAACTACAAAAACCGTCGGACAGCCGAAAGTGGAGGTTCTAAAACAACGTTTGCTTGAGATAAATCCGAATATTCAAGTAGATGCCGTACAGCAATTTTACAGCGAAGAGACAGCCGCTGAGTTTTTGCTCGATAACTATGATTATGTAATAGATGCTATTGATAGCCTGAAGGACAAAGCATTGCTGATTTTGCGAGCGAGCGAGAGTCGTGCTACGTTATTTTCGTCGATGGGTGCGGCCTTGAAGACGGACTTGAGCAGGATTTCCGTTTCAGAGTTTTGGAAAGTAAACGGATGTCCGTTGGCAGCGGCTCTTCGCCGTCGGTTTAAGAAAAACGGAACGTTTCCCAAACGAAAATTTAAATGCGTATTTAGCAACGAGGTGCAGAAAAACCAAGGTGTATGCTCAAGCGGTGACAAGGCTAACGGAACGCTCGTGCATGCCACTGCCGTTTTTGGGTTTATGTTGGCGAGTTTGGTGGTGCAAGATGTTATTGCCAATGTCGAGCAATAAAAAAAACGCTCTTCGAAGAGCGTTTTTTTGTTTTCGTTATGTGTTTTTTAGAATCTATAACGAACACCTAATTGAATTCCGTAATAAAGACCACCAAGGTTGAATGCTACAACATTTTTTGCAAACCCCACACCTACGTTAGGACGCCAATCAAGCGATAATTGAAGTGGGAACCAGAAATCGTACTCAATACCAATGTGTCCTACAACACCGGCATAACCTGCTGCTCCGTTGTGTCCTACAACACCGGCATAACCTGCTGCTCCGTTCCATCCTGCCATACCGGCACCGGCACCAACACCCATATACCAATGCCATTCACCTTTTTCGTTCCAAGGTACAGGAGCATTGAACGGGTCAATCCAGTCGTAAGTACATGTTGCACCAATACCGCTGAATGCAGGTACCTCCACTGCCAAATCGATCATATTGGCATCGCCTAACCCATGTTGATACGAAAAAGATGCACCATAACCCAAGTTAACACCAATTGCACGAGGTTGTGCATAACTTACTGTTGCAAAGCCGATAAGGGCAACAACAGCCACTGCAAAAATTTTTACTGTTCTTTTCATTTTTTTTCATTTTAAATGTTAATAATTTTATGTGCAAAGGTATGCTTTTTTTGTAGAATTATTGTCAAATGAATAAAAATACATTGTTTTTGTTTTTAATAAGGAACAAGTTTTACAGCTGGAAATAATTTTTTAATTTTGCGTCTTTGATAAAAAATTACAAAAAATGGGAAGAGCATTTGAATATCGTAAAGCAACGAAACTGAAAAGATGGGGCAACATGGCCCGCACGTTTACACGAATCGGCAAGCAGATAGCCATTGCCGTAAAGGCAGGAGGACCTGAACCTGAAAACAATCCGCATTTGCGGGCAATTATAGCCAATGCCAAACGCGAAAATATGCCGAAGGACAACATTGAGCGTGCTATCAAAAACGCAATGGGGAAAGACCAAAAAGACTATAAAGAGATGAATTATGAAGGGTATGGCCCGTTCGGAATCGCAATCTTTGTAGAAACAGCAACCGACAACACCACGCGTACGGTGGCCAATGTCCGCAGTTACTTCAATAAATTTGGTGGTTCGTTGGGCACTTCGGGCAGTCTCGATTTTATTTTTACCCGCAAAGCGATGTTTACTATCAATGCCGAAGGCGTTGATATGGACGAGTTGATATTGGATATGATTGATTACGGAGTGGAAGATGAATATGACGAAGACGAAGAGGGTGTAACCATTTACGGCGACCCAAAATCGTTTAATCAAATTCAGAAAGCGCTTGAAGAGAAAGGCATCGAAATAAAAGGTTCGGAGCTGACGCGCATTCCGAACGATGTAAAAGAGTTGAACGACGAACAACGTGCTACGATTGATAAACTTATTGAACGTATCGAAGAAGACGAGGACGTTCAAAATGTTTATCATAACATGAAAATAGATTAACTCCGCTTTTTATATAAAACATTGTCTTGTCGTGCTTCGTTAGAACCTCGGCAAAACAATGTTTTTTAATTTTAATAAATTCATGAAGACGTTTTTGAAATATGTGGTTGCAGGTATCTGTGTGCTGGCGTTTCTCCCGTTGTCGGCTCAAAAGCGTTCGTTTTCGGAGTGCGAAATGCGTTTGAACATGCTTTTTTCGCATTTGAAAAGAGATACCGTTGCTGAAAACAAGCGTTGCATCAACGATTCGATTTATGATGTGTTTTCAGAAATCTTGCAACACGAGGTTTCGTTGGAGTACGATTTCAAAAACACCGCTGGTTTGAAAAAAGTCGTTTCGTCGGACAAGCACATAGCGGTTTATTCGTGGTGTTATGTGGTTGACGGCGAGAGGTTGGCTTTCAATGGCGTAGTGCAACGCAGAGCTAAGGGCATGGAAGTATATCCGTTGAAATCGCAATTGGAGGCTTATGTTCCGACCGACAATCAAGTGATTGATGCCGAAAATTGGTATGGAGCATTGTATTTCGATATTTTCCCGTTTCGTTCAAAACAAGGCAAAACGTATGTTTTGCTCGGTTGGTCGCAAAACAATCGCTATTTGACAATGAAAACGATAGATGTGCTATGGTTTGACAATGGGAAACTCCGTTTTGGGTTGCCTGTTTTTGAAATGTTGAAAAACGAATTTTTGGCAAGGGTTGTTTTTCAATACAATAGCGAGGTGTCGATGACATTGCTGTACGAACCGCAAAACCGTAGGTTTGTATTCGACCACTTGGCACCTGTTAATTCGGGGTTTGTGGGCGACTATCGTTACTATGCTCCCGATTCGTCGTACGATGCATACAAAAAGAAAACCTTACAACGAAAATGGGTTTTTTATAAAAATGTAGATGTGGATAATAATTGATATAATAATGAAAAAACTAATTTTTACTTTGATGGTCGCTTTATTTATGACGGCTTGTTCGACAAGCCAAAAGGAGCAAAACGAGAATTTTAGTTACACGGTAGATGCTTTTGCCGATATGCAAATTTTGCGTTATCGGGTGCCGCAGGTGGAAGCGTTGAGTGTCAGACAAAAGGAGTTGTTGTATTATTTGACCGAAGCCGCTTTAAATGGTCGTGATATTCTGTACGACCAAAACGGGAAATACAACCTGCTTGTGCGTCGAACGCTGGAAGCCGTTTACACCAACTACGACGGCGACAAAAATACGGCTGATTTTTGTGCGTTTGAAACCTATTTGAAACGCGTTTGGGTGTCGAACGGCATTCACCATCATTATGGCAACGACAAATTCGTACCCGAATTTTCGCAAGCGTTTTTTGAAAATGAAGTCAATAAACTTCCCGTTTCTTCGATAGAGAAAATCGGCGTTTCGAGGTCGGAAATATTGGCAACGCTCATTCCTGTCATTTTCGACCCCGAAGTTGCGGCTCGCCGTTTGGTGCAGGATTCCGGTGTGGATTTGATTCAAGCCTCGGCGTGCAACTACTACGAAGGTGTATCGCAAACGGAGGCCGAGGAGTTTTACAATGCTATGAAAAGTCCTGCCGACGAAACGCCTATATCGTATGGGTTGAACTCGAAATTGGTAAAGCAAGATGGTGTTTTAGTTGAAAAAACATATAAAATCGGAGGGCTTTATTCCGCTGCTATCGAAAAAATCGTGTATTGGCTCGAAAAAGCCCAATCGGTGGCCGAAAACGAGCAACAGCAATTCGTCATCTCGAAACTGATTGAGTATTACCGCACGGGCGATTTGAAAACGTTTGACGATTATTCTATTGCTTGGGTAAACGATACGGCATCGCATATCGACTTTGTGAATGGTTTTATAGAAACCTACGGTGACCCTTTGGGTATGAAAGCAAGTTGGGAATCGTTGGTTAATTTCAAAAATACGGAGGCTACAAAACGTACGGAGATTATCAGCTCGAATGCCCAATGGTTTGAAGACCACTCGCCTGTGGCCAAGGAGTTTAAAAAGGAGCAGGTTAAGGGTGTGTCGGCAAAGGTCATCACGGCAGCCATTCTTGCGGGCGATTGCTATCCTACAACGCCGATAGGCATCAATCTTCCGAATGCAAATTGGATTCGGGCGGCTCACGGGTCAAAGTCGGTTACTATCGAAAACATCACATCGGCTTACGACATGGCGGCTCATGGCAACGGCTTTGCCGAAGAATTTGCTTGGAGTCAGGCGGAAATCGACTTGATGAACAACTACGGATTCGTTACCGACAATTTGCATACCGATTTGCACGAATGCCTTGGGCACGGCTCGGGGAAATTGTTGCCGGGAGTCGACCCCGATGCTTTGAAGGCTTACGGTTCTACTATCGAGGAGGCTCGTGCCGATTTGTTCGGACTTTATTTTATGGCAGATCCCATGATGATAAAATTAGGGTTGTTGCCCGACAAAGATGCTTATAAAGCAGAATACTATAAATATTTTATGAACGGGTTGTTGACGCAACAGGTTCGCATTGAGTTAGGTAAAAATGTTGAGGAATCGCACATGCGAAATCGTCAGTTGATAGCCCGATGGGTGTACGAAAAAGCAAAAGACGATCATTCGGTTGAGCTTCGTGAGCGCAACGGCAAAACGTTTGTTGTCATCAACGATTATGAAAAAATTCAGCAACATTTGGGAGAATTGCTTGCCGAAATACAACGCATAAAATCGACGGGCGACTATCAGGCGGCACACGATATTGTCGAAAACTATGCCGTGAAGCTCGATCCCGCATTGCACAAACAGATATTGAATCGTTATGCGGGGTTAAATATTGCGCCTTATAAAGGTTTTGTAAACCCTGTTTATACGCCTATATACGATAAAAACGGAATTTTTGTTGATTTAAAAATAGATTATACGGAGAATTATGTAGAACAACATCTGCGTTATTCGGCTGATTATTCTTCCTTACCAACGTTTAACAAATAAATTTTTTGAATATGTCATTTAAGAGAACTCTTGTTACATCGGCGTTGCCATACGCCAACGGCCCGGTGCATATCGGCCATTTGGCGGGCGTGTATGTACCTGCCGACATTTATGTGCGTTACTTGCGTTTGCGCGGCGAAGAGGTGCTGTTTGTCGGCGGTAGCGACGAACACGGCGTGCCGGTTACCATTCGTGCAAAAAAAGAGGGCATCACGCCGCAAGATGTGGTGGACAGATACCACACGCTGATAAAAAAATCGTTCGAGGAGTTTGGCATCTCGTTCGATGTCTATTCGCGCACCACGTCGGCAACGCATCACAAAATGGCGTCCGACTTCTTCCGCACGCTCTACGAAAAAGGCGAATTTATCGAAAAAACATCGGAACAATACTACGACGAGGAGGCGCAGCAGTTTCTTGCCGACCGCTACATCACGGGCGAGTGTCCGCACTGCCACGCCGAAGGTGCATACGGCGACCAATGCGAAAAATGTGGCACCTCGCTCTCGCCGCTCGATTTGATAAATCCGAAATCGGCCATCAGCGGCAGCAAACCCGTGTTGCGCGAAACGAAACATTGGTATTTGCCGCTCGACAAGCACGAAGCGTGGTTGCGCGAGTGGATTCTCGACGAGCACAAAGAGTGGCGCCCGAATGTGTATGGTCAGTGCAAAAGTTGGCTCGACCTCGGGCTGCAGCCGCGTGCCGTGAGCCGCGACCTCGATTGGGGCATTCCTGTGCCGGTGGAAGGTGCCGACGGCAAAGTGCTTTACGTCTGGTTCGATGCGCCCATCGGCTACATCAGCAATACGAAAGAGGTGTGCGAGGCGCAACCCGAAAAATTCGGCAGTTGGGAAACGTGGTGGAAAGACGACACCACACGCCTCATTCATTTCATCGGCAAGGACAACATCGTGTTCCACTGCATCGTTTTCCCCGCGATGCTCAAGGCCGAAGGCAGTTACATTCTGCCCGACAATGTGCCGAGCAACGAGTTTTTGAACCTCGAAGGCGACAAAATTTCCACTTCGCGCAACTGGGCGGTGTGGCTCAACGAATATCTCGACGATTTCCCCGGCAAACAAGATGTGCTGCGCTATGTGCTGACGGCCAATGCGCCCGAAACCAAAGACAACGACTTCACGTGGAAAGATTTTCAGGCACGCAACAACAGCGAATTGGTGGCCATCTACGGCAATTTTGTCAATCGTGCGCTGGTGCTGACGCAAAAATATTTCGACGGCTGCGTGCCGGCGCTCGGCGAACTCACCGACTACGACCGCGAAACGTTGCACGAATTTGCTGACGTGAAAGCGCGTTTGGAGCAACTGCTCGACAATTTCAAATTCCGCGAGGCACAAAAAGAGGCTATGAATTTGGCGCGTATCGGCAATAAATATTTAGCCGACACCGAGCCGTGGAAGTTGGCCAAAACCGACATGGAACGCACTGCCACCATTTTGCACATCGGGTTGCAGATAGCGGCGAATCTGGCCATTGCCTTCGAACCGTTCCTGCCGTTCTCGTCCGAAAAACTGCGCCGCATGCTGAATCTTGCCGATTTCAGTTGGGAACAACTCGGCCGCATCGACCTGCTGAAAACGGGTGCTCGACTTGGCGAAGTGCAACTTTTGTTCGACAAAATAGAAGATGCCGCCATCGATGCACAACTGCAAAAATTGGCCGAAAGCAAGAAACAAAATCAACTGAACGCTTGGCAGCCGGCTGCCGTCAAAGCCGACACCACCATCGACGAGTTCGACAAGACGGACATTCGCGTCGGCACGGTGTTGGAGTGTGCGCGCGTGCCCAAAGCCGATAAACTGCTGCAATTCAAAATAGACGACGGCATGGGCGGTCGCACCATCGTGTCGGGCATTGCGCAGAGTTATCCCGAACCCGAAAAATTGGTCGGTATGCAGGTTTGTTTCATCGCCAACTTCCCGCCGCGCAAACTCAAAGGCGTCGAAAGTCAGGGTATGATACTCTCCGCCGTCGATGCCGATGGCAAATTGGTACTCGTAACGCCCAGCCGTGCCGTGAAAAACGGTGCAAATGTGGGGTGAGGGAAAACATCGTATGCTTAACCAAAATCCGGAACAAATAGCGCGCGACAAAATCGACCGTCTGCTATTGCAGGCAGGTTGGATTATTCAAACCAAGGAGCAAATTGATTTCTCGGTGGGAATAGGTGTGGCTGTGCGCGAATATCAAACGGATGCCGGTTTTGCCGATTATGTGCTGTTCGTCAACAAAACACCTGTTGGCATCATCGAAGCCAAGCGCGAAGACGAAGGTCTGAACCTGATTGTGGTAGAGGAACAATCGGTACGTTATGCTCATGCCAAACTGAAATATTTGGATAATGCACCCTTGTTGTATGTGTATGAAACGACCGGCGCAGTTACCCGTTTTACCGATTATAGCGACCCGAAACCCCGCAGTCGTCCCGTGTTTGCTTTTCACAAGCCCGAAACGCTTGCCGAATGGTTGCGCAATGGGCAGAGTTTGCGTAGCAGATTGCAGCATTTACCTCCATTAGACGAGCGCGGATTGCGGCCTGCACAAATAAAAGCAGTTACGAATCTTGAGGCTTCGTTTAGCAAGAATCGTCCGCGTGCGCTGATACAAATGGCAACGGGTGCCGGCAAAACTTTTACGGCAATCACGTTTATTTATCGCTTGCTGAAATTTGCCAAAGCAAAACGGATTTTATTCCTTGTCGATACGCGTAATTTGGGCGAACAGGCTGAGCAGGAGTTTATGAATTTCCGCCCGAATGACGACAACCGTAAATTTACGGAATTGTACAATGTGCAACGCTTGTCGTCGAATTACATTGCCAACGACAGCCAAGTGTGCATTTCGACCATACAGCGATTGTACTCTATTCTGAAGGGCGAAGAGTTGGACGCAAGTGTCGAAGACGACAACCCGAACGAATCGACATGGTTGCAACACAAAAACAAGGAACAGCAGACCGCTCCGGTGGAATATACCGAGAAAGTACCTATCGAACAGTTTGATTTTGTGGTGATTGACGAATGTCACCGCAGCATTTACAATCTATGGAAACAAGTTCTCGACTATTTCGACGCTTTCCTGATAGGACTGACAGCCACGCCCGACAAACGTACATTCGGTTTTTTTAACGAAAATGTGGTAAGCGAATATACCTACGAACAATCGGTAGTCGATGGTGTGAACGTGCCGTACGATGTTTATACCATCGAAACGGAAATTTCGAAAAACGGCGGACTCATCAAAGCCGGTTGGCATATCGACTATCGCGATAAATCCACACGCAAAATGCGTTGGCAGCAAGTGGACGAGGATACGGAATACAAGAAAAACGACCTCGATCGATCGGTGGTAAATCCAAGCCAGATTCGTACCGTCATTCGGCAGTTCCGCAAAGCATTGATGCAAGATATTTACCCCGACCGACGCGATGAAAACGGACAATACGAAGTGCCGAAGACTTTGATTTTTGCAAAAACCGATAGTCATGCCGACGATATTATAAATATTGTGCGCGAGGAGTTTGACGAAGGTAACGACTTTTGCAAAAAGGTAACCTACAAAATCGATGAAGACCCAAAATCGGTGTTGAATCGTTTTCGCAACCAATATTATCCGCGCATCGCCGTTACAGTGGATATGATTGCAACCGGTACCGACGTGAAACCGCTCGAAGTGTTGTTGTTTATGCGCGATGTGCGCAGTGCCAACTATTTCGAACAGATGAAAGGGCGCGGCACACGCACTATCAATGCAGACTCGTTGCAATTGGTTAGCCGGACGGCACGTGCCAAAACACATTTTGTGATTGTCGATGCGGTGGGCGTTACACAAACCAAGAAAACCGACAGTCGGCCATTGGAGCGTAAACCGTCCGTGTCGCTGAAAGACCTTTTGGGTGCGGTTACTATGGGTGTAGCCGAAGAAGATTTGTTTTTGTCGTTGGCGAATCGACTGATTCGTCTAAATAGAGAAATAACGCCCCAAGAAGCCGACCGTATCACACAACTATCGAAAGGGAAAACTTTGGGACAGATGGCAGCCGATTTGCTCGATGTGTACGATGCCGACAAAGTGGAAACGGTGGCACAAACGTTGTTGCAGGCAATGCCGCCGACAGAACGGACGCCCGATACCGAAGCAAAGACTCGCGCAACGGCACAAAAGCAGTTGGCCGACCGCGCAAGCGACATATTCAACGGAGCGTTGAACGCATATATTGTAACGGTGCGTACATCGCACGACCAGAAAATCGACACCATCAATACCGATGCGGTGCTTGTGAGCGGATTTAACAGTTTTACACACGAAAAAGCGCAAGAAACCGTAGCCGGATTTGCGGCATATCTCGAACAACACAAAGACGAAATCGTGGCGTTGAGCATTTTCTACAACCAGCCATACAATCGCCGTAATCTGACGTTGCAGATGGCACAAGAGTTGCTCGAACGATTGAAACAAGACAAGCCGTTGTTTGCGCCCGCATACGTTTGGAATGCCTATTGTACCATCGAAAAGGTAAAGGCGAATCAGCCTAAAGTGGAACTCACTACGCTGGTGTCGTTGGTGCGCCATGCGTGTGGCATCGACCCCAAATTGGCTGCGTTTGATAGTGTGATAGACAAAAATTTCAATGCTTGGCTGTTCCGTCAGCACACGGGCAACCGCAACCGCTTTACACCCGAACAGATAGAATGGTTGCGCATGATAAAGGATCACATCGTAAGCAGTTACCACCTCGACCTTGACGACTTGGACTACACACCCTTCGACGCCCATGGCGGTCGCGGCAAAATGTACCATCTGTTTGGCAACGAGATGGAAAAGATAATTGATGAATTGAATGAAGTGTTAGTGGCGTAAATTGTTGTAAATTTGCAAAAAAGAAATGATAGGACCGCGAGACTATAAACAAAATGACTTAAAACGATTGTTCGCACTTTCGGGATGTGAGTGTGCGAATCCTTCTTGTAGTAATAAATTAATTGCCAAAGATTATAATTCGATATTAGGCGAAATATGTCACATTGAAGCGGCAAGTTCCGATGGACCAAGGTTTAATCCCAAACAAACAAATGAAGAAAGACGCAGTTTTGACAATTTGATATTGTTATGTGAAAGTTGCCACAAAATCATTGACAACAAAGCCAATGAAAAAGATTATCCTGTTGAATTACTGAAAAAATGGAAGAAAAACCATCAGGAAAAGATTCTGAATAACATAAATGGGAGTCTTCCAAACTATTTTCAGCAAATAGTGAATGCCATTGCTGCAAACAACCTGATGAATGTCGCTTCAAGCGATGCAATTCCATACGACATTTCAGAAAAAATAGAATATAACTGTCTTAAAAAGAATAAATACATAGTTGAAGAGTATAAAATTTATACATATGGATTGCATAATCTGTATGATGAGTTAGAAGAGTTTGGCACGATAAAAAAGAATGTCGTACTCAATAGAATAAAACATTTGTATTTGGAGGCAAAAGGGAAAAATACAGATGGAAGTATTGAATCTATAAGGGCAAAGGCGGATGATATTTTTGACGAAGTCGTTGAAAATGTATGCAACCTTGTAGGTAATACTCAATTGGATGAATCTGAATTGTTTTTGGCTGTTCAGATTGTTGTTGTTGATGCATTTATTGAATGTAAAGTTTTAGAAAAGCCCATTATATGATAGTAGATGTTGATACAAATCCACAAAATCAGATTTACTATATAGGTGGACTGATTTTGAATATACTAAAACAACAAAAAAACGTTGCTTTTAGTTATATGGATGTGTTTGAGACTTTGAATAAAGAGTACAAGGTTTCTATCAATTTGTACACATTGTCATTAGATTGGCTCTACTTATTAGGAACTATTAATTATAATGAAAAGGGATTGATAAAATGTTTTTAAAAAGCCTTTCAATAATAAACAACACTACAAACAAAGTAATTCGAGAAATTAACTTCCATAAAGGAGTTAACTTGATTCTCGATGAGACATCTTCTGCAAACAAAAAAGAGTCAGGAAACAACGTTGGTAAAACCACAGTGTTCCGCCTTGTCGATTTTTGCCTGTGCGGCGATGGCAAAAACATCTATACAGATACGGAATTTGGCAACACCAATGTTGAAATAGAACAATTCCTAACAACTAACGATATTATTATCAAATTAGTATTAGTTCCAGAACTCGACAATGCATCTGAAGAAATCGTAATTGAAAGAAATTTCCTTTCCAGAAAACAATCCTTAAGAAGAATCAATGGAGAAAATTACACATCAAAAAATTTCGAACAAACGCTTAAGAATTTATTGTTTGGCGATTGTGCCGAAAAACCAACATTCCGACAACTTATTTCCAAAAATATTAGATACGAGAAAAACCGTTTGGTTAATACCATAAAGGTACTACACCAAAATACCAATTTTGAAGAATACGAATCGTTATTCTTGTTTTGGTTAGGTGTTGATTTTTCTGAATCAGGAAGAAAGCAACAATTATACAGTTTGAAAAAAACAGAAGAAAACTTTCAAACAAAAATGCACAAATCAACTGATATGGCTAAGATTTCACAAGCCTTATCTGTCATTGAATCTTCCATTAAAGAGTTGGAAAATAAAAAGAATGATTTTCAACTCAATGACAATTATAATAAAGACATAGAAGAGTTAAACAACCTAAAATTCAAGGAGAGTCAAATATCGGCCATTATATCAAGGCTTGAGTTTAGACGGGACTTAATCAATGAAAACGTCAACGCATTAAATTCAAAGCAAGTAAACATAGACACTGAAGCCATTAAAGTTGTTTATGAGGAAGCAAAAGCCATCATTCCCAATCTTCAAAAATCATTTGAAGACACCTTGTGCTTTCACAATCAGATGATTGGCAACAAAATAAAGTTTCTAACAAACAATTTGGATGAGTTACTGTCTGAAATTAACAACTATAAGATAGAATTAAATGTTTTGTTAGAGAAGGATAAAGACCTTTCCAACAAACTTAAATCATTAGGAGTGTTGGAAGGTTTAGAAGAAATCATTCGCCAATTAAATATCGAATATGAACGCAAAGGCAATTATGAGGAGCAGAAACGATTACTCGAAGATTCCGAACGTCGGTTGGCACAATTTGAAGAAGAATTAAATGAAATCAATAAAGGTATAAGTAATCAGAAAGAATTTATTACCAATAGGGTAAAGCATTTTAATACATTCTTCACAAAAATATCCAAAGAATTATATGACGAGGATTTCATCCTTGTTGATAAATATAACGATAGAGCATTGACACTCATAATTGACACTATCAGTTCAAATCCTGGAACAGGAAAGAAAAAGGGACAAATGGCATCATTTGACCTTTCATATGTGCAATATGCCGATTCATTGGATATTAAATGTCTGCATTTTATTCTGCAAGACCAGATGGAATCGGTTCATTCAAACCAAATAACTTCATTGTTTGCAAAAGTTGTCGAAGAAAGCAACTGCCAATATGTAATGACAATGCTGAAAGACAAGTTGCCATCTAATATGGATGTGTCACCGTATGTTGTTTTGACATTGTCCCAATCTGATAAGTTATTTAAGATTTAGACATTTTTCAATCAATGGCAAATTACCCAACATATAAATTAGGCGAAATAATAGATAAAGTACCAATTGAATTCAAGGTCAAACAGAAGGAGTATTTACCCAAAGGGAAGTTCCCTGTTGTTGACCAGGGACAAGATTTGATTGGGGGATTTGTTGATGATGAATCATTGTTGGTAAAAACCGAACTGCCCGTTATTGTTTTTGGCGACCATACGAAAGCGAAGAAATTCATTGATTTTCCTTTTGTTGCGGGTGCTGATGGAACAAAGATTATCAAACCGAAAAAGGAATTTTTCATTGAACCAAGATTATTCTATTGGTTCCTTCATTGTGTAAAATTTCCAGACAAAGGATATGCCAGACATTTCCAATATCTTTTGAAATCGGATATTGCAGTTCCCCCACTTCCCACCCAGCGCACCATAGTAGCTCGCATAGAGGAACTCTTCGCAGAACTCGACAAGGCCGTGGATAAACTCAAAACTGCCCGGCAACAACTCAAAACATACAGGCAGGCCGTGCTGAACCATTGGCTGAATAATGACGAGGGGAAATGGGAGATGGTGAAGTTAAAGGATTGCACAAAGAAAATTTTTGCAGGAGGTGATGTTCCAAAAAATAATTTTTCTGAAATAAAGACCGAAAAATATAGAATCCCAATTTATGCTAACGCAGTAAAACAGAAAGGATTATATGGTTATACGGATGTTAGTCGTGTAAATGAACCTTGTGTTACAATTGCAGGGCGTGGTAGTGGCACAGGGCACACTGAAATTAGAGAAGAACCATTTTTCCCAATTGTGAGATTGATTGTTATTATTCCAAGTGACAATCTGAATAATTCTTTTTTGAAATATATGGTAGACTCTAAAACTATGGCAATTACGGGAAGTGCAATTCCCCAATTAACAGTACCTACCGTAGAAGAATATGAATTTTCACTTCCCCCTTTATCCGAGCAGCAGCGCATAGTGCAGGAAATCGAATCGCGTCTGTCGCAGGCAACGGCAAGCGAAACCTACATTGAAAACGCCCTGCAGCAGGCCGAGGCCCTGCGGCAAAGCATACTCAAGAAGGCGTTCAGCGGGGAGTTGGTATAATTAACAGTCAAACATTCATCAACAATGACAGAATCAACAATCATATCGAAAATATGGAACATGGCCAACGTCCTTCGCGACGATGGCGTGAGTTATGGCGATTATTTGGAGCAAATCACTTATCTGCTCTTCCTGAAAATGGCCGATGAGATGAACAAGCCGCCTTATAACAAGGGGCTGAAGTTTCCGCACTTGAAGGATGCCGAAGGCAGGGAAATCCCCGATGGTGAAATGTGCGATTGGGAAACTTTGACGAGCAAGCGCGGCGCCGAACTTGAAGCCTACTATGTGCAGATGCTTCGCAGCCTTGGCACGGAGAAAGGGATGCTCGGACAAATCTACACCAAGAGCCAAAACAAGATTCAAGATCCTGCCAAACTGCTTCGTGTCATCGAAATGATCAACCGCGAAAACTGGTCGCTGATGGGTTCCGATGTGAAGGGCAAGATTTACGAGGGTTTGCTCGAAAAGAACGCCGAAGATACCAAAAGCGGTGCAGGCCAATACTTTACGCCTCGTGCCTTGATTCGCGCAATGGTGGCGTGTGTGCGCCCGAAGCCCGAAAAGACCATCATCGACCCGGCCTGCGGAACGGGCGGGTTCTTCCTTGCCTCATACGATTACATTGCAGCCCAGCCGTTGAACAAAGACCAGAAACTGTTCTTGAAGAAAAAGACTTTCTTCGGCAACGAGATTGTGGCCAACACGCGCCGCCTGTGCCTGATGAACCTGTATCTGCACAACATCGGCGAACTCGACAGCGAGGACTTCATTTCGCCCAACGATGCCCTTGTGTCCGACACAGGCAACCGCTACGATTATGTGCTCACCAATCCGCCTTTCGGTAAGAAGAGCAGCATAACCATTACCAACGAGGACGGCGAGGTGGAGAAAGAGGATTTGAGTTACAACCGCCAGGATTTTTGGGAGGCCACGTCCAACAAGCAGTTGAATTTCCTTCAGCATATCAAGACCTTGCTGAAAATCAATGGTCAGGCGGCGGTCGTTTTGCCCGACAACGTGTTGTTCGAAGGTGGCGCTGGCGAGGAAATCCGCAAGCAACTGATGAAGACTACCGAATTGCACACTATTTTTCGTCTGCCCACGGGCATTTTCTACGCCAATGGCGTGAAGGCCAACGTGCTGTTTTTCGACAACCGTCCGGCAAGCAAAGAGGTGCAAACCAAGGATATTTGGATTTACGATTACCGCACCAACGTGCATCATACGCTGAAAAAATCACCCTTGACATTCGACGATTTGAGCGATTTTATCGCATGTTATAATCCCGAAAACCGACATAAACGCACCGAAACGTGGAGCGAACAAAATCCTGATGGACGGTGGCGCAAATTCACCTACGACGAAATCGCCGCACGCGACAAAACGAATTTGGATATTTTTTGGATAAAGGATAAAACACTGACCGATTTGGACAATTTGCCCGATCCGGAAGATATAGCCAAATCTATCATCGAAAATCTACAACAAAGTTTACAATGTTTTTCACAAATAATTACCAACTATGGACAAAAAACTGACTAAATCGAACAACAAAATGGTTGCCGGCGTGTGTGCCGGCATTGCCGAATATTTCGGCTGGGAGGTAACCATCGTGCGCATCGTGTATGCGTTTCTGACCATTTTTTCGGCCGGATTTCCGGGGTTGCTGCTCTACATCGTAATGAGCATCGTGATGCCAAATAGGGAATAAACGCTTAATTTTGTTTGTATGAAAAAGATAGCATTCTTGGTCGCTGTATTGGTGGCTACCAATTTGTATTCATTGCCCGAGTGGCAAAACCAATATGCAATAGGTGCAGGCAAAGTAGAACCTCATACCTATATCTTTCCGTATGATGCGACAAGCGATATTGCAGGCTGCCTTTTTCAGAACTCGAAGTATTACAAGAGTTTAAATGGTCAATGGAAATTCCATTGGGTACGTAATACGGAATTGCGTCCAAAGAATTTTTATCGCCCCGATTTTTATGTCGGCAATTGGAATAATATAACGGTTCCGGGAAATTGGGAGCGACAAGGTTACGGCATTCCTGTTTATGTCAATCAAACGTATGAATTTGACAGCGAGGCTTTTAAAGGAGAGCGTAATCCTCCATTCGTGCCTGACAGCACCAACGAGGTGGGTTCGTATCGTCGCGATTTTGAGATTCCTGCTTCGTGGCAGGGGCAACGTGTCGTGTTGGCATTTGATGGCGTAACCTCCTTTTTCTATGTCTGGTTAAACGGAGAATTGTTGGGTTATAGTCAAGACTCGAAAACTACGGCGGAATGGGACATCACCGACAAAGTGAAGCCGGGTCGGAATACGCTTGCCGTTGAGGTGTACAGATGGAGTGCGGGGTCGTATTTGGAGTGTCAAGACTTTTGGCGTATGAGTGGTATCGAGCGTAATGTCTATATTTATGCAACGCCCAAACGCCATATTGCCGACTACAAAGTAACCGCTACGCTTGACCGAGAGCAATATCGTGATGGAATTTTCGGACTCGAAGCCGTGGTTTCGGGTAGCGATACGAAAAATGCCGTTCTGAGATGCCTTTTGTATGACGACAAACAACAACTCGTGTACGAAAATTCGCGCTTGATACCCGGTGGAGATGCCGCTTTTGGGGTACAAATACCGTCTTCCACGCTGAAAAATATCAAGCCGTGGAGTGCCGAAACTCCTTATCTATATACGTTGGTTTTGCGTTTGGAGGGGAAAAACGGCGTATTGCAGCAGACGGGTTGCCGCATCGGATTTCGCACCTCGGAAATCAAAAACCGCCAACTTTGCGTTAATGGCGTTCCCATATTGGTAAAAGGAGTAAATGCTCACGACCATACCTCGCTCGGACGTACAACGACAAAAGAGCAGATGTTGCAAGACGTTGTTTTGATGAAACAAAACAACATCAATACGGTGCGTTGTTCGCACTACCCGAAGCAATTTTATTTCTACGAATTGTGTAATCAATATGGTTTGTATGTGATTGACGAAGCAAACATCGAATCGCACGGCATGGGCTACGAAGCAGAGTCGTTGGCAAAAGACTCGTCGTGGTTGTCGATGCATCTGAATCGTACGCAACGCATGTACGAGCAAACGAAAAATATGCCGAGCGTGATTATCTATTCGTTGGGTAACGAGGCGGGCAATGGTGTCATTTTTGAAAAGACTTACGATTGGTTGAAACAACGCGATACGCGTCCCGTTCAGTACGAGCGTGCCGAGGAAGATGCGAATACCGATATTTATTGCCGCATGTATCGTGGCATCGACGATATTCGCCGTTATGTGCATCGAAAAGATGTTTACCGCCCTTTCATCTTGTGCGAATATGCACACGCCATGGGTAACAGTGTGGGTGGATTGTATGATTATTGGCAGTTGTTCGAATCCGAACCATTGGCTCAAGGCGGTTGCATTTGGGATTGGGTCGATCAGTCTTTTGCCGAGGTCGATGACAACGGCAAATGGTATTGGGCTTATGGTGGCGATTATGGTACAAAAATGCCTTCCGATGGCAGTTTTTGCTGCAACGGTTTGGTGAATGCCGCCCGCGAACCGCATCCGCATCTCTACGAAGTGAAAAAAACGTATCAATACATCAAAACCCGTATGCTGAACGAAAAGCGTATGGAGTTGGAGGTGAAAAATTGGCACGATTTTACCAATTTGAAAGCATTCACCATGCACTGGGAATTGTGCGATGAGCAAAATCGCGTACTTGCCAAAGGCAAAAATACGTTCAACTGCATGCCGCACGAAACGGTGAAATGCACTTTGCCCGAACCGCAATTCCCGAACAATGCCAAAGAGTTGTTTTTGAACATTACATGGACTCCCAACAACCCAACTCCCTACGAAACCGCTCAAACCGTTGTGGCTTACGACCAATTTGTTTTGAAAAACAAGGCAAAAACCTCTACCGCCGTACGCTCCTGCGTATGGAGTTTAAACGAAAACACCATCACCAACGGAGTACTTTCGGCTACCTTTTGTCCGACAACGGGAGCCATTGTTTCGCTTGCGAAAAACGGGGAGGAGATGCTCGCATCTCCGTTGCTTTTGTCGCTCTATCGTCCGCTTACGGAGAACGATATGAAGGATTGGAGCGGCGTGGCAAAAAACAAGCAAGCGGGTTTCAATCGTCTTGTTCAAAAAACGACCACTTTCGATGTTAAAAACAACAAAGCGGAGGCATCGATAGCTGTTTTCACGAACAAAAACGAGCAAGTAGGCAGGCTGAATGCCGTTTATTCGTTTAATACGGATTCCACCATCGGTATTAAAATGGTATTTGTTCCCGCCACATCGGTAAAGGTTCTTTCGCGTATCGGATTGACTTTTCAGATGCCTGACCGATTCTCTCAAATTGACTATTTGGGTAAAGAATACGAAACCTATCCCGATAGGAATCAGTGCGGTTTTATTCGTCGTTGTACAACATCGCCCGACGCTATGTTTCATGCCTATGTGGTGCCGCAGGCCACAGGCAACCGAATGGACGTGCGTTATGTGAATTTTTCCGACGGGAATACCGATTTAACCTTGTCCGCATCCGTGCCTTTTCAGTTTTCGGCATTGCCTTATGGCGATGAGAACATCGACAATGCAAAACATTTGAACGAACTCTTGCCGGAAAACAACTTTACGGTTCATGTCGATGCTTTCCAAATGGGTGTAGGCACGGCCACTTGTGGTCCGAGCGTATTGCCACAATATTTAGTGCCATTAAGGAAAACAACATTTGATTTTATTATAAAATAGCCCTATTTTTGTATGGAAAAAATGCCCTTGTAGTTCAATGGATAGAATACGAGTTTCCTAAACTTTAGATTCGGGTTCGATTCCCGGCGGGGGTACAAAAAAGCACTTTTGAGAGTGCTTTTTGTGTTATATAACATATAATTAAAAAAGGTTAAGTCTTTTTTAATCCTTACTTTTGTACACATTTATGTATAATTTCAAATCATTTAATTTAATAATTATGAGAAAAGGTTATTTTTTGTTGTTGGCATGCTTGTTGGCAATTCCGACATTCGGTGTGCCGTCGCACGACAACTACATTGTACAAGACGATGTCTTGGGTAGTTGGATGCATTCGTATTATGGAACGTGGACTCCGGGAGCTCCTCCTACGGGCGGCTCTGAAAACGAGAATTTCTTCATCGGTCGTGTGCGTCCTTTGAAACGTTTCACAAACGAGGCTACGCAAGTCATTCAAGACGAGGCTACGCAAATCACTCGCCGTGCAAATCGTGGTTTATTGTGGTGGGTTCCCATTGGCGAAAACGATAATGGTAGTTGGACTTCATTGCCTTCTTATTCTTTCGAATCAGAGGCTTTCAGCATGTGGAGTTACATTACAATTTACGGTAACTGGACACAAGGTTTCTTGCGTCAACCGGGTGCTTTTGCCGATGCATGCCACAAAAACGGTGTGCAAACAGCTTGTGTTTCGGCAGCACCTTGGGCAGTAGGATTAACATCTACCGATGGTGGTCACGGACAAAACTATCAAGCATTGATTAATGGAGGAGCCGACAAACTTTTGAAACTCTTCCGTTATTATGGAATTGATGGTCTTGGTTTCAACTCTGAGCAAGATTGGGGCATGCGTTCAGGAATGAAAACTTTGATTCAAAACTGTCAAGATAAAAAAGCTACTTACGGATTAGAAGATCGTTTACATTTCGATTTCTACCAATTGTCAGATGTATTAGGGAGTGGCGGTAGCGGTACCGATTTTTCTGATTTCTTCCCTGATGCTAACGGATTTTTCTTAAACTACAACTGGGGAGCCGGCAACTTGGCAAACTCTGTATCAAATGCAATAAACAAAGGAGGAAATTCATATGATGTTTATGCTGGTATGGACCAACAAGGTCGTTCTGTGGCTGATTGGACATCTTTAAATAATTATCCTATTTCGGTAGGTATTTGGGGGGCTCACAACAAGAATATGATTTGGCAAGGTTCTACTTCCGACGGATCTGCTCCTTTGGCCATTCAAAATTGCTATTTGCGTAAGTGTGAGCAGTTCTTTACAGGCGGTACGCAAAACCCTGTAAACGACATTGCTATTACGAATGAATTATGCACCGGAAATGCGGGCTTCTTCGGCGTCTCGAAATTGGTGGCTGCCAAGAGTGCCTTGTCATGGATAACAAATAGTTATTTTCCCTTCATTTCATATTTAAACCTTGGTGTAGGAAAATTCTTCAATAACGAAGGAGAAACTACTTTCGATAGCGAATGGTATAACATCGGTATGCAAGACCACCTGCCCACATGGCGTTGGTGGATAACCGATACGTATATGGGACGCTCCACGAGCAATGTACCGAGCGATACGCACGCTACTTTCACGTTCGACGATGCATGGTTCGGCGGTTCGTGTATGAAACTGACGTTCGACAATGCGGTGTCGTCGGGATTTCGCTACATACAGTTGTTCAAGACACAATTCCCGATAGCGGATGCCAACTACACCTTGCGTGTACGCTACAAAGCATTGAGCGGCTCTGCCAACATGCAATATACCATGAGTAAGGAGGGTGCCGAATCGACTATCATAACTCAAGCGATGGGAACAATG